>CALPMT020000001.1 GCA_943324745.2 Chitinophaga pinensis
CTCTTTACCAATATCTTGTAAATATTTGTCTAAAGATTGACTTTCGCGATTTGTAATCGACTTGGTAATTTTAAGTTGTCTCATGTTTACTAACTTTCTTTTTTAGAATGAACCCGAAAAATTGAGTGCAAAGGTACAACGAAAAAACCAGCATTACCAAATTTAATTTTGCAATTTTAAATTAAATGAACGGTTTTCTTATCGTTTTGTAATATTTTACACTTTTTTATACAACGAAAATTGTTTGATTTAGTTGTGAACTAATATAAAATTAATCGATAATTGATTGATGAATTACTCCATCTTGTCGAATTTCTTTTGGAGAACCTATATTAAAGATTGCATCTCCTTTGTTGACAATTGGAGCTTCATTTATGCAGAAAACATATCCATCGATAGTTGATTTTACTTTTCTCTCTATTTTACCAAAAGGATCGGTAATTAATCCTAGAACTGTTCCTTCACTGACACGAGATCCATTTTTTATGACAGGTAAAAACATCCCTGAATGACTAGCTCTCAACCATTTAGTTGCTTTTATCATAATTGATTGATGATCATTTTTATCTAATTTAAATGAACGTAATTCTAGTGTATGCATCATTCTTTTAATCCCTTCGAGGCCTTCAAGAATGATAAATTCATCGATTGAATTTGTTTTACCTCCTTCAAATAATAAGATATGCTTCCCTCTACGGTGCATGGCTTCTCGTATCGTTTTAGGAATGTGTGAGGAATGAATTATAAATGGAGGATTAAAAATTTTAGCTAATCGTACACTTTCGTCATCTCTAAATACACACCTAATTTGCGGGAAATTACTTCTTTGTGAAGCACCTGTATGAAAGTCAATAATATAATCCGTATGAGGTGCTATTTCTTTCATAAAATGGTATGCAAACTGACTTGCTAATGACCCACTTTTAGATCCGGGAAAACTACGATTCAAATCACGACCATCGGGTAATTCCCTTGAAACATTCAGAAAACCAAAAATATTAAAAATCGGAATACAAATAACAGTTCCTTTTATTGGCTTATGCCATCCTTTATGAATCATACGTCGAATGATTTCCATTCCATTAATTTCATCACCATGCATTCCTGCCATCAATAATAATACAGGCCCTTCTTCGAAACCACGACTAACAATAACAGGTACTTGTATTGGCGTGCTTGTATGCAAACGTGCAACGTCTAAATTTAATTCTTCCGAATTCCCTGGTAAAATCTCTTTACCAAGAATGACGATTTTTTTCACGTGTTAGAATTATTTATATTTTTCTCTAAGAACTGTATAATCTTACCAGCAATATTTTCACCGGTTGTTTTTTCAATTCCTTCGAGTCCTGGAGATGAATTTACTTCAAGTACCAATGGACCTCGTTCAGATTGTAACATATCAACACCAGCAATTCCTAAACCAACTGCTTTGGCTGCTCTAATTGCTACATCACGTTCTTCATCTGTTAAATCTATAATTCTAGAAGAACCTCCGCGATGTAAATTAGATCGAAACTCTCCATCTTTTCCCTGACGTTTCATTGCACCAATAACTTCTCCATCTACAACAAATGCTCGAATATCTGCACCTTTAGCTTCTTTGATAAATTCTTGTACAATTACTCGAGCCTTTAAACCATTGAACGCTTCCAATACAGATTGTGCTGCATTTTGATTTTCTGCTAAAACTACTCCTAAACCTTGTGTACCTTCTAAAAGTTTTAATACTACGGGTGCACCGCCTGCTGATTCTACAACATGTTCTACGTTACGAGAATAATTAGTAAAAACTGTTTTAGGCAAACCTATCCCCTCTTTGGACAAAACTTGTAAACATCTCAATTTATCGCGAGAATGAACAATTCCTCTTGAACTAACCGCAGAAAACACATCCATCATCTCAAACTGACGAATTACTGCTGTTCCGTAAAAAGTTACTGATGCACCAATTCTAGGGATAACAGCATCATAACCTTCTAAATATTTATCTAAATAAAAAATAGAGGGTCCTTTTTGTTCGATTTCTAAGTTACATTTTAAGTGATCTATCACATGAGCTTCGTGACCTCTTTCCAAAGCTGCTTCAACTAAACGTCTTGTTGAATATAAATTGGAATTACGAGATAAAATGGCAATTTTCATAGGTGTTGATATTAATTCAAATTATTTTTATTTATGTATTTTTTTCTTAAGTTTATAAGATAAATTAGTAAGACTTGTGTCTATTATAAAATGATTACTTGTTAACTTTCTTCCTAATAATATAGGATTTCTCAAGCCATTTCTTCGAGTTAATGAAAAATCAGTTAGATATTCTTGATCAAAAATTATAATAGGTAACTTTATAAAAAAACGTTCTTGTTCATCACCAGTTGAACTTTTTACCTTTTTTTTTCTAAAATCAGTAAAAAAATATTTTTTACCTGAAAAATTGGTGTTATTTTCATCCAAAAAAATTACTTCTAGTTTTCTTCCTTCAGAACTTTCAATCAATTCAATTGAATTACAATGAATTGAACTTGAATAAGCACCACTATCAATTTTGACTTGTATATTTTCAATAAATAATATAGGAATATCTATTTTATCTTTGCGACCAATAATTGTTTTATTAAGTGTCATAATCATCAAGATTAAATTCTATTCTAGGTGTTGGCCAATTTCAAATATTTCGTGATACATGGTTTTACATTCTGCATCACGTTCTGCTGCTTTCTTCATATGATTTTCTCCACCACGTTCATCTCCAGCAAAATAAAGAGATTGACCAAGAAAAAATTCATATCTTTTATTACTCGGCTCTTTGGAATATAATTCCGTAAATATTTTTACAGCTTCTACATATTTTTCATTTTGAAAAAAGATTGAACCAAGCTGTTCCTTTGTTTCATTAGAAGATTTAAGTTTAACTGATCTTTTAGCACAAAATTCAGATAATTTCGGTTCAAAATATGCGTCTCCATATTCTCCTGAATATATCAAACATAAAGTATGATATACTTCCATTTGATTTGGATCAAGTGCTTTTGCACTTTTTAAATCTTGAATCGCATTATGAATATTGTTATTTAATAAATTATATTCTGCACGATTAATATAAAATATATACGAATTACTAGGCGCTATTTCGTAACCTTTTTGCGAGTAAAAACTTGCCGAATCTGATATCTCTAAATTTTGAAATGCGATTGACATATTCCGAAAAATAGTCGCTTGTAAGGATTCACTTGTTTCCAAATTTAATGCTTTTCTAAACTCAAACAATGCTGATTTAGATGCGTTATCAGTTAAATATTCGGTTCCTATTTTAAATAATAATTCTGCTTTTGGATCACTTTTTACTTCGCAAGAGACAAAAAATAAACAAATAAAAATTGTATTAATTGAAACGATACGCATAATAATCAAGGGAATTTTGGAAACTGTTGGAAATTTGGCTGTCTTTTCTCTAAAAATGCATGTTTACCTTCTTGAGCTTCTTCCATTAAATAATACATTAAAGTGGCATCACCAGCAAATTCCATCAATCCACGTTGACCATCTAACTCAGCATTTAATCCTCGTTTAATCATACGAATTGCCATTGGACTTCTAGATAAAATTGTTTTACACCATTGTACAGTTATATCTTCTAAATCTTCGAATGGTACAACTTTATTTACCATTCCCATTTTCTCTGCTTCATCAGCTGTATATTGCTCACATAAAAACCAAATTTCACGCGCTTTTTTCTGACCAACGTGACGCGCTAAATAACTTGAACCAAACCCAGCATCAAAACTTCCTACCTTAGGTCCAGTTTGACCAAAACGCGCATTATCAGAAGCAATTGTTAAGTCACATACTACATGAAGTACATGACCTCCCCCAATTGCGTAACCATTTACCATTGCAATTACTGGTTTAGGTATTGAACGAATTAATTTATGTAAATCTAACACATTCAAACGTGGAACTCCGTCTGTTCCAATGTAACCTCCAACACCTTTTACATTTTGATCTCCTCCAGAACAAAACGCTTTATCGCCTTCACCAGTAAGTACAATTACTCCAATATCTTGACGTTCTTGTGCAATATTCATTGCATCAATCATTTCTAAATTTGTTTCTGGTCTAAATGCATTATATACTTTTGGACGGTTGATTGTAATCTTAGCAATTCCATCTAAAAATTCAAAACGGATATCCGTATAATCTTTAATTTTTTTCCAAGGATATTTACTCATTTTATTATATTTTGATAAATTATTTTTTTTCTAAAGTTATTGTGAAACAAAAGTATAACGAATCATGCCGTCTTGTTGTGTTGGTGCAGTATTTGAATAATTAAATCTTGACATTAGGGCATATTTTCTAGCCTGTTCAATCATGCAAGGGCTTACAGATTTACTAGACCCAGCCAAAAACTTAGCATCAATCACTCTACCGGATTGGTCAACTTTAATTTTTATTGTTACTAATCCAGTAATATGATCACCACAGGTATAACCTGGATTTCTAACAAAATAAGGATCATTTTGATGAGGGTCACGACTTGTTAATACCCAATCTACCATCACATTACCTCCAAATACTTTATCACCTCCCGTTTTTGTAGCTATATTTTTAGTATTAGTTCTATTTTCGTTTTTTTGTGCTAATTTGATGTTTTTTTCTTCTATAATTTTTTTTCTTCTTTCATCACCTCCAGTCTCACTAAAAAATTGTTTCTCTAACTCTTTTATAGATCGTTCAATTTCTTTATCTGAACGTGGAACCTCTTTAACACTTTGAGTGTATGGTTTAGTTTCACTCCATTCTTTTGAAGATTTTTCACGCTTATCGTTTTGATTTCGTGTAATGTTTTTAACTGAACTTGTTGTGTTAGTTAAAATTTCAAGATTTTCAGGTTTTAATTCGATCATCACTTCATTTTTATCGATCATGTCCTCGCTAAACCATCGATCAATAAAATATGATTTTTCAAAAGATGAAATTTGTAGATATATAAATATACTAATATACAATATGAATACTGCAAGTATACCAAATTTATAGCGGTCAATTAAATTCAAAAAATTATTCATTTTCTGTTGCTTGACTAATTAATTTATGTTCTAATAAGTGATAATAATATATTTTATCACCTTTATTTAACACTAATAAATCGTTTGAAATAACTCGTATTTGATCATATGCCAGAGGAATTAACTGATCACCGGATAAAGAATACAACCCGTAATTCGCACCATTATAGACCATATAGTAATTTTCTGCTATCAATTTAACACTGGTAAAAATAGTTGGGATGATCCACTTCGCCTTTTCATTTATTACACCTTGAAGTCCATTTACATCAACAACAGCTAAACCAAAATGAAAACTAGATGCGAAATCAAATAAGGGAAGTATGGTAATATTTTTATCTTCAATATTCATATATCCCCATTGTTTTCCTCTATTAAATGCAATAATTTTAGAAACTTCTCCCAAACCTGCATATTCAGGATTCAAAATAAATTTTCCATTTTTATCAATTATTGCATATTTCCCCTTAATACGCACTTTTGCATAATGTTCATGATAAACACAAACTTGTAAATAATTTGGTAAAGCATCATAAACTGGTTTTATAACTTTCATGCCAGATTCATTGAGATAACCAAGTTTGTTGTTATAGATAACTATCGCTCTTCCATTCTGGAGAGGTGAAATGTTTTCATAAATCGGTTTTACAATAATTTTATTATTGATAGTTTTAATTCCAAATAGAATACTATCTCTAAAAACTAATAAAGAATCAGAATAATAATATACTTCCTTGTGTTTTGGTTCAACAATAAAATTACCTAAAGTATCTATAAATGCTTGTTTTGAATTTACAATAACTTTAGCTCTACCTTTATTGAAAGGGAATACATCTGTAAATTTTTCAGTTATTATTTTTCGTCCATGAATATCGTAAAAAGCATATAAAGAATCTTTACTACCATAAATTAATCCTTCAGAAAATTGTCCTAAATCTATAAATTCTAATGGTAATAAAAATTTTCCAGAACGGTTAATAACACCAGATTTGCCACCTACTTCAACTATTGCACGACCAGAGACAAAATCAGTAGCAAAATCGAATTGAAATGGAATGACAACATTATTTAGTTTATCAACATAACCATATTGTCCGTTTTTCATCGCTAAGGATAATCCCTCATTAAATAGACTTAATGATTCGTATTGAGGTGAATATATTTCGATCCCTTTATGGTTCATAAAACCATATAAATTGCCACGTTTAAAAGGAAATAAAAATAATTTAATTAAATCCATATCTCGACGTAATTCATCTTTGAAGGGATAGTCAGGAAATTCTTTTTTGAATTTTTTTATTCTTTCATCAGTATATTCATGCATATATACTTTATACAGTTTTTTCCAAGCTGTGTTTACATTATAATAGGTAGGGAAATGTGCAATATAATTTGAAAATGCTTCAACTGTATTTGATCTTGTTTCATTTTCAAATACATTGTCTTGAGCTTCTGTAATGTATTTACTTGTTGGATTGTTTTGAATGAAATTTACATAATCTAATGTTCTACCAGAATTAGTTTGTTCTGCAAAATAAGTAAGCTCGAAACGATCTTTTATTGTTTGTAAAAATTCAAAGTTTGGAATGTTTTTTATTATCGAATCGTAAAAATAACTTTTGTTAATCCATAATGATTTTGCTAATAATATAGAATCTCTTTTGTGAATTGCATCTGTGTTTTTGGAATACCAAGGAAATTTTTCAGTAAAAGCTTCATAACCTATTTGGGTGTTTTCTTGTTCAACTTTTTCATAAAAAAAAGAAACAATTTTTGTTCTTAAATTTAAAATTGATTCATAAATAACCCCGTATTTAGAAAATTTCAAAGAATCTTTTGCGGTTTGATTAAAATAATTTTGTTCAGATAAAACTATGTATCTATAAGCAGAATCTAAGTTATGAAATGGATTATCAGAACGATAATAAATGATAGCCAATCCATAAGATGAAGGTACTAGGTGTTTTTTAAGTTCTTGTTCAAAGCATTTTTTAGCATCAAAATAATTTAGTTCTTTTAAACTTTCAAAAGCACGGTCAATTTTTCCTGCATGAACAGAATATGAACAGTGGATTATTAAAAATGATATTAAAATTCTGTAATGCATATAATGAAAAAAGTATATAATATCAAGAGAATATACTGTTTAAACGTGTTACAATAATACAAAAAAAAAGCCCTCATAGAGGGCTTTTTTATTAACAAAATCAAAATGTTATTTAATATGTTTTCCGTATCTAGATTTAAATTTATCAATTCTACCAGCCGTATCTACAAACTTAACAACACCTGTAAAGAATGGATGTGATTTGTGAGAAATATCTAGTTTTACTAATGGATAATCATTACCATCTTCCCATTTAATGTTTTCATTAGAAGAAGCAGATGAATGACATAAAAATGCATACTCATTTGTCATATCTTTAAATACTACCAATCTATAATCTTCTGGGTGAATTCCTACTTTCATATATTATATTTATTTAATTCTACTTTAATGGAGAACAAATTTACTAAAAAAATAATAAACTCCAATAATTATCTTTTAATTATTTTTTTTATTTAAATCAATTAATAATGGTGTAGCTATACAAATTGAAGAATATGTTCCGATCACCACACCAATTAACATTGCAAATAAGAATCCTTTTATTGCTGGTCCTCCGAAAATAAACATGATCAAAATTACCATGAATAAGATCATCGATGTGTTAAAAGTTCTACTTAATGTAGTATTTAAAGATTTGTTAATAATATCTTCTCTATTTTCACCATCCTTTTTAGCTTTTAAGTTTTCACGAATACGGTCAAAAACAATAACGGTATCATTCATTGAATAACTCATAACTGTTAAAATTGCAGCAATAAATGCTTGGTTAACATCTAAACTGAATGGTAAATAACCATGTAATAAAGAGAACACAGACACTACAAAGAAAGCATCATGTGCTAGACCGATAATAGCTCCTAATGAATATTGCCAGTTTTCAAAACGTAATCTAATGTATGCAAAAATAACAATCAAAGATATTAAAATTGCAATTGCTGAAGATGTCCATAGTTCATTAGAAATCGAAGCAGAAACACTTCTTTGTTCTTTAATTTCAAATTTACCAAGTTTGTCTTTACAAGCATTTAACCCTTCTACTAATTTAGCTGTTACCTCTTTATTTGCATTGTCATTTGTTAATTTATAGTTTGTGTTTATTTCCACATAATAGTCACTAGATTTAGTTTTTAAATCGATGGAAGAAATTTCACCATTTTCTACAAATACCTTTTCTAAGTTTTTTCTAATTAATTCTATATCTGCACGTTGTTCAAATTTCACAGAGTAAGTTCTACCACCAGTAAATTCAACACTTTGTTTTAATCCTCTAGTAAATAATGAACCGATTCCTAAAAGTGTAACGGTTATAGAAAAAATATAGTAATATTTTCTTTTACTAACCCAATTGATATTAAAGTTTTGAAAAGCATTTTTTAAGAAATTAGTACTAAAAGAAATCGATTTTCCTTTTTCCAACATATAGGTAATCACTAATCTTGAGATAACAATTGCTGTAAATAATGAAGTGAAAATACCAATAATTAAAGTTGTAGCAAAAGACTCCATTTCTCCTTTACCGAAAACTTTCAAAATGATACCAACCAATAAGTGAGTTACGTTCGCATCAATAATAGATGGTAATGCTTTTTTGAAACCGATGTTAATAGCTTCTGTATTTCCTACCCCTGCTTTTATTTCTTCCCGTATACGTTCAAATATCAAGATATTCGCATCGACGGCAGTTCCTATTGTTAATACGATACCTGCTATACCAGCTAATGTTAAAACAGCACCAAAAGAAGCAAGGCATCCCAATATAAACACAACGTTTACTGCTAAAGCAATATTTGCAACCATTCCACCTTTACCGTAGTACATCCACATGTAAATTAGTACAGCTAAAAATGCAAATGCAAAAGAGATAAGTCCTGCTTGAGAGTTTTCAGAACCTATTGAAGGACCTACTTTTGTTAGTTCTTTGATTACACATGGTGTAGGTAAAGCACCACCATTCAAAAGTCCTGCTAAATCTTCTGCATCTTGAATAGAGAAACTTCCGGAAATTTGTGTATTACCTTGTGTAATCGCTTCATTTACTCTAGGAGCAGAATATACAACAGAATCCATAGTTATTGCTACACAACGGCCAACATTGTTTTGTGTCATTTGCGCCCATTTATCACCGCCTTCTACTGTCATTCTTAAATCTACCGTAACAGCACCTGAAGCTTGATCCAAACCTTTGTTTGCGTTGCTTACATCTTTACCTCCTACTAAAGCTTTTCCACCTTCTGGAATTTTAACAGCATACAATACGTATTTCTCTTCATTTTCACTTCCGTATTTTTCAGGTTTTGCTGACCACATAAAAGCCATATCCATTGGGAAAACAGCTTTAATATCATTTCTACGTAAAATTTTATCTACTTTTTCTTTATCTTCAACTTTACATATTCCAACAACAGCACCTTCACCTCCTGATAAATAGTTTTCTAAACTATTTTCTTTAGAGCCAAAAGTAATAGGTTTAGCGTTGGATTTTTTTACTGAATCTTTCTTAGCAAGTGCTGTAGAATCTTGAATAGTTGAATCTGCTTGTTCAATTACCATTTCTTTTTGGGTAGAAAGAACATTTGCTTGAGTTAAGAAAGGTTGAATTTGATTTTTCTCATAAGTTTCGTAGAATTGTAAGTTCGCTGTTGATTGTAATTTTTTAGCAACTGTCGTTTCGTCTTGTACACCTGGTAGTTCAATGTAGATACGATTAGTTCTAGAATCTTTAGTAATATTAGGTTGAGCTACACCAAATTGATTAATTCGTTTTGTCATAATTTGCTCAACACCGTCTATAGAGGAAGTAATTTTATTTCTTAAATATGAAATCACTTCTGAATTTGATGTGTTTTTGTTTAATTCTTCAATTTCAGTTATTGCTAATTCACGTACAATTAATGCTTCAGAACCATTAAATCTTTTGAATTCATTTACGAATAAAGAAATAAAGTCCCCTCCTTTAGACATGTGTAAGCGCAATGCAGATTCGTAAGGTTTTTTGAAGCGTAGGTCACGTGGATTTCTTGCTAAACTTTTCACTAGTTCAGGTACTGAAACTTCAAGTGTCACACTCATCCCCCCTACTAAGTCTAAACCAAAAGCCAATGATTTATTTTTAACCTCCTGGAAATTTGAACCCAAAACAGGATATACTTTATCATCTGCTTTCTCTTTTAAGATTAAATTGATGTAAGCAGCTTTTGCTAGTTCAAAACTCTCTGGATCGGAAAAGTTTATTGTAGTACCGTTAGGTAGTACGGCTTCTCCATTATTCTTTTTAGCTTCAATTTCTAATTCTGAAACTCTAATTACCGCTTCTTTTTCAGCTTTTTCCTCAACTGAACTAGAAACCCAAGTAAATGATAATTGGTAAACACAAACGGCTGACAACACTATTGTCAAAAACCAAAAAAATCCTTTGTTACGCATATTCGTAAATTCGTTATAAATAATTATTTGGACGCAAATATAGAATTTACATTTATCAAAGTCAATGAATGTTCAAAAAAAGGTTAAGTAGAATATTTTATGTGAACTTATTCTTGTCCAAATTTTGTAAGAGTATAAAACCATTCCTCCCCTTTCTTTACTTGGAGTGTGTCAAAATTTTTGATTTTAAGATTTTTGTAATACTTTGAAACCATACCAATTTTTCTAGCATAAGTCTCAGTTTGATGCTTATAATCGACCAATGTGTAATACTTATTTTGCATTACTGTTAGTGTCGAATCAAAATGGTATGTACTGATATTTAATGGTTTATTTATCATTGAGTATACATAATTTTCAGGATTAATTATTGATAATACTGTAGCATTCCAAGATGTTGATAACTTTATAGGAAAAGTAAGTTTAATGATGCGTTGATTTTCTTCGACAAGTTCAGCGTTTTTTCCTTCTATTCTTGTTGACCAAACATCTTTTATTTTCCAGGTATCATTTATATCATTCCAAGTAAAACGATAGAATTTAGAAGATTTTTCACCTTGATTATCTGTAAATGTATCCCCTATTAAGGTTTTAATTTTAAATTTAAGCGTATCGTGTACATCTACTTCATCATCATGAATAATGTGCACTACATTATATTCAATATAATTTCCCTTCTTAAGCCCAAAATAATCAATATCAGATGAAACTTCCTCTTGCACAGGAATACTAAGTGTTTTTTTACAAGAAATTAGAAAAACACTAATATAAAACAGAAAAATGAATCTCATTTTGTTAGTGCTTTTTTGTTGTTGTTTGTTTTGGTTGTATTTTTTTTTGTTCAGCTAATTTAATTTTTGCTAGATATCTTACTGTTGCTAAACTATCTAATCTTTCGCCTAATTTATAATAAACTTTTCCAACTACTTTATAACCAGTACTGTCGTATGCTAGGCACCAACCATTTTTAACACCTCTAAAGTATAAGTCTTTTAATTCAATTGTTCCATATGGACTGTAAGTAATTTCTTCTGAGTTTTTTATTCCGTTTTCATAAATTGATTCTCTCCATGTCTTCCCATTTTCGAAATAATCAATTTGTTTACCGTTTAATTTTCCGTTAGAGTAATTTTGTTTTTGGGTTAATTGATCTTTTTTTGTTTCTGAATTACCCAAAGGATAGTATACTAATCTTTCACCATTTAGTTGACCTGTTATATAGTTTTCAACTATACTTATTCTGCCGGATTTTGAATACATTGTCCAAGTGCTATCTTTTTGTTGTTTTATAAATTTCCCCTGTGCTAAAATCATCTCATTATCGTAATACATAATTGAGTATGTAGAATTTCCTGATCGATAATTTACTTCAGCTTTCTTTTTTCCTGAAGGAAAATAGTATATAAACTTTCCAACCGGTTTATCATCGATAAATTGACCTGTGTAATCTAAAGCATTACTTTGAGGAAGTTTTTTTATCCATACTCCTTGTTTTCTTCCTTTTATATCTATATGATTTTGAGCAAATAAACAATTTACTAACAATATAAAAAGTAATATTAATTGTTGTTTCATCTTTTTAGTTTTAATTCCAATTCATTAAAATTATTAATTTCAATATCTGCTTTTACGTCAATTTGTTCAGAACTTTTCAATAAAATCGTTTTCATTCCTAAATTTTCACCAAAAAGCAAATCAGAATTTGTATCTCCAATCATGACTGATTTTGAAAAAATTATGCTTGGAAATTTATTCTTTGCCTCTATTCCCATGATGGGTAACGGTTTTCTGCGGTCGTTTAGTGCATTTTTTAAATTACTAGCAAAAAAAATTTCATCAATTCTTCCACCAACTTTTTGAATTTCAGTGGTCATATACTGATGTATTTCATTTAGACATTCGTCTGTCATTACTCCTTTTCCAATTCCTTGTTGATTTGTAATAACAATAATTTTGCCAAAAAGATTCGATAGCATAGGAATAGAAGTGAGAAAATAAGGGGTGAAAATAAAATCTTCTGTTTTGGTGATGTAGCCATCAAAATTACGTTTATTTATTACCCCATCACGGTCTAAAAAAAGTGTCCAACTTGAATCAATTTCGTGCAGCCACATTGATTTATAATTCTTTTTCTATCAAATATACATTACGAGTAGAAGAGTTTCTACCAACCAATTCTGCTAAAAAACCTGCTAAGAAAAATTGAACACCAAGTATCATACAAACTAATGTTAAAAAGAATTCAGTTCGTTCAACTAAGTGTTTAGCAGAAGTATGCCAAAAAAGTTTGTCTAAAATCATATAGAACGAGAAAGCAAATCCAATAATAAAAAGGATCATTCCAATAGCACCAAATAAGTGCATTGGTTTTTTACCAAAACGGCCCATAAAAACAACAGACAGTAAATCAAGTGGTCCATTAACAAAACGATTTAAACCAAATTTAGTAACACCATACTTACGTGCTTGGTGTTCTACTACTTTTTCTCCTATTTTATTGAATCCTGCAAACTTTGCTAATGGTGGGATATATCGATGCATGTCACCGTATACTTCTATACTCTTAACTACTTCAAATTTATAGGCTTTTAAACCACAATTAAAGTCATGTAAATAGATTCCTGTAAGTTTTCTTGCGGCCCAATTATAAAGTTTTGTTGGAATTGTTTTAGATATTGGGTCGTGTCTTCTTTTTTTCCATCCAGAGACTACATCATAATCATCCTCAGTAATCATCCGGTATAATTCAGGAATTTCATCAGGACTGTCTTGTAAGTCAGCATCCATAGTGATTACTACTCTTCCATTTACTGCTTCAAATCCTTTTTGTAATGCTGCAGATTTTCCATAATTGCGTTGAAATTTAATACCCCTTACATTCGGATCAAGCGATTTTAGTTCTTCAACAATCTTCCAAGAACGATCTTTACTACCATCGTCAATAAATATAATTTCGTATGAAAAATTGTGATTTAAAACTACGTTCTGTATCCAAGAATGTAGTTCTTTTAATGATTCTTCCTCATTAAATAGAGGGATTACGATAGATATATCAGTAGTATAGTTCAAAAGCTTATTTTTCATTTTGAAATACAAATATACATTTTATAAATTTCTTTCTATTTACAAATAAAAAATTACAGCAAGGATAAATAATAATATAATGACCAAATATTGCCATACATCGACGAAATACGGTGCAATATTTCTAATTAATTCTGTTATTTTGGACATTAAAGATATTTTTTTTCAAAATTAAAAAGAAAAAGTGTACAACCTATCATCTTTATTCGTAATATTGTCCTATGAGTAAAGGTATAGTAAAATTCTTTAACGAAACTAAAGGTTTTGGTTTCATTAGAGAGGAAGATTCGAACAAAGAGTATTTTGTTCACGTTTCAGGATTGGTTGATGAAATCAGAGAAAATGACGAGGTAACTTTCGAACTTCAAGAAGGAAAAAAAGGTTTAAATGCAGTTAACGTAAAACAAGCATAGTTTTTAAGTTATTTAATTTATTGTCTTTTGAGGCTGGATTTATCCAGCCTCTTTTTTTTGGTGTTATTTTACTTTTTTTAAGCCAATTCTCTTTCTAGTAATATCCACTTCCAGTACTTCCACCAATACATGTTCATGGATGGCAATAAATTGGGATGGGTCTATCACGAAGGTGTCAGCCAATTGAGATTTGTGAATCAAACCATTTTCTTTTATTCCAATATTCACAAATGCTCCGAAATCAGTTACGTTGGTTACGATACCCGGAACTTTCATTCCTAAATGAACATCTGCAATCGTTTTTAACGAAGCATTAAATTCAAAAACACTTGCTTTTTTACGTGGGTCACGACCTGGTTTTTTTAATTCATTGACAACATCTTTAAACGTAAATGTATCAGCAGTAGTGAAATCTGCTGCAACTAACGAGTTTAACAACGTATCATTACCAATTAAATTTTCAATTTCTGTGTTTGTCTTTTTTGAAATTTCCTTTACTAATGAATAAGATTCTGGGTGAACTGCTGAATTATCCAATGGATTATCTCCATCTCGAACTCTTAAAAATCCAGCACATTGTTCAAACGCTTTGTTACCTAGCAATTTTACTTTTTTTAGTTCTT
Source organism: Chitinophaga pinensis (assembly GCA_943324745.2). Classification (GTDB taxonomy): domain Bacteria; phylum Bacteroidota; class Bacteroidia; order Flavobacteriales_D; family Crocinitomicaceae; genus CANHVK01. The sequence continues at coordinate 14,723 of CALPMT020000001.1, forward strand.
CCCTACTTTTAAAAGCACCCACTTCTTGTCTGTATTTTACAATGTTTTCTGCTAATCCAGGACCTAAACCTGAAACATATTGTAATAGATAAGGTGAAGCAAGATTCAAATCAACTCCAACCTTGTTTACAGCAGAAACTACAACATCATCTAAAGAAGTTTTTAGTGTTTTTTGATCTACTTCATGCTGGTACTGCCCCACTCCTATTGATTTCGGGTCGATCTTCACGAGTTCCGACAACGGATCCATTAATCTTCTACCAATAGAAACTGCTCCTCGTACCGTAACATCAAAATCAGGAAACTCCTTTCGTGCTATAGCACTTGCAGAATATATAGATGCACCATCTTCACGTACTATATAAACTTCTAAATCACGGTCGAATTTAACTTTGCGTACTAAATTTTCTGATTCCCTTCCTGCTGTCCCGTCTCCAATCGCAATCGCTTCAATTTTATACATTTGAACCAATTGAGAAAGTTTAGCAGATGCTTTATCGCGTTCATTTTGTGGTGCATGAGGGAAAATCGTGGTGTTAAATAACAATTCCCCTTTTTCATCTAAACACACTACTTTACAACCAGTTCTAAATCCCGGGTCAATTGCTAATATTCGTTTCGCCCCAACAGGAGGTGCGAGTAATAATTGCTTTAAGTTAGTTGCGAAAACACGAATTGCTTCTTTATCCGCTTTGGCTTTTGCCTCATTAATAATTTCATTTTCCAAGGAAGTTGAGAGTAAACGAGTATAAGCTTCTTTACAAGTTTCTTTTACTAATTGGCCGCAATCATCGTTTGACTTAACAAAAAAACGCTCGAGTAATTCAATTGCTTCCTCTTTATTTGGTTGAACCTTCAAACTTAAAATTCCTTCACGTTCACCACGGTAAATTGCTAAAAAACGATGTGATGGAATTTTATAAAGTGATTCAGCAAATTCAAAATAATCTTTGTATTTCTCCCCTTCTTCCGTTTTACCTTTCATAACCTTGGTTGTCACTAAAGACTTACGCTGAAAAATAGTTCTAAGTCTAGCGCGTAGCTGAAAGTTTTCGTTCATCCATTCCGCAATTATATCTTTTGCACCTTGTATTGCTTGATCTTCGTTTTCCACCTCCTCTTTCACAAAACTAGTCGCCATTCTATATGGATCACCACCACGTTGACTCATGATGTTTTTTGCTAGTGGTTCTAAACCTAATTTTCGTGCTTTTTCACCACGTGTTAGACGCTTTTGTTTGTATGGTAAATAAATATCTTCTAATAAAGTTAGGTCAAAAGTTGTTTCAATGACTTGTTGAAGTTCTGTAGTCAATTTCCCTTGTTCTTCAATAGTTTTATAAATTGTTTTTTGTCGTTGAATACATTCTTCGTATTTTTTTAAAGCATCGCGAATGTCTGTAATTTGAACTTCATCTAAATTTCCAGTCATTTCTTTACGGTACCGAGCAATAAAAGGTATCGTAGCACCTTCCTGCAACAAATGGATGGTATTTGAGATGGATTTCTCAGGAAATTTACAGCTTGTCAGAATGAATTCAACCAATTTCATAGCTTATATAGTTATTTTATTTAAGGGGATCTTTTTTCCTTTAGGATTGCAAATGTATGAAATACACACCTTCATTGTTAGTATCTTATTTGGATTATTGACCAAAATAAACGTATGCTTTCAAAAAAATATTATTTTTGTATCCAAAATATCGCTATTATGCTAGAAAATATTTCTTTTAAAGACTTTAAAGGTCAATTACAAACGAATAAAAATCTTCGTTTTGCAACTTATGGAATTGGTTCCGTACTTGGATTAATGGTTTTGTATTTTGCATATCGTCAATTTATTTGGTCACCAAGCAATGAAAAATCAAAAGAAGCTTATTACAGAGGGTTGAACTTAGCTGTAAAAGATTCTACAGACGCTGCAATTAATGAATTAGAACCAGTTGTAAAAAAATACGATGGTAAACAAGGAGGAGAAATTGCTCAATTTGTTTTAGCACGTCAGTACATGGCAAAAGGCGACTTCAAAAAAGCAAGTGAAGCGTTAGAAGGTGTAGATGTAAAAGATACGTATGTTTCTGTTTACAAACTTGGTTTACAAGCAGATTGTCAATCTGAATTGGGTAAATATCAAGAAGCTTTGTATTTATATTTAGAAGCTGCTGAATTAAACGAAAATGAATTAACAACTCCAACTTATTTGTTTAAAGCAGCATTGGTTGCTGAAGAATTAAAAAAGTATGAAGAAGCTACAGAGTTATACACAAGAATTAAAAGTAATTTCTTGAATTTCTCTAACGCTAAATCTATTGATAAATATATTGCGAGAGCAAAAAACAGAAACTAATTGTGGCTACATCCTTAAAGAATTTATCGGATTATTCCAAAGATACTCTACCAAACGCTGCCGATTTTAAAATCGGCATCGTTGTTTCTGAGTGGAACGATTCTATCACAAATAACTTGTTAGCAGGTGCTAAACAAGCATTAGCAGATAACAATGTACCTGAAAGTAATATATTGCTTCGTTATGTACCAGGTGCGTTTGAGTTACCTTTAGCCGCACAATGGATGTTGGACGAAACAGATGTGGATGGTGTAATTGCTATTGGCGTTGTAATACAGGGTGAAACAAAACATTTTGACTTTGTTTGTCAAGGCACCACCGATGGATTGATGAAAGTGATGTTGGAATACAATTCTCCTGTTTCTTTTTGTGTATTGACAGACAACAACATCCAACAATCAATAGACCGTTCAGGTGGAAAACATGGTAATAAAGGAATTGAATGTGCGATAGCTTGTATAAAAATGATTGCATTAAAAAAGTCTTTTGAAAAATAATTAGTATGACATTAATTAAATCTATTTCAGGTATACGAGGAACGATAGGAGGAAAAGTAGATAATGGACTTACCCCTATTGACACCGTAAAATTTGCTGCTGCTTATGGTTCTTGGTTAAAAAATCAATATACTTCAAAAAAAATAAGAGTAGTTATTGGTCGTGATGCTCGTTTATCAGGACAAATGATTTCAGACTTAGTTTGTAGTACTTTAATTGGTTTAGGTATTGATGTTATAAACTTAGGTTTGTCAACGACTCCAACTGTTGAGATTGCTGTACCTATGGAGCATGCACACGGTGGAATTATTTTGACCGCTAGTCATAACCCAAAACAGTGGAATGCTTTAAAATTACTTAACTCAAAAGGAGAATTTATTTCTGGAGCCGAAGGAGAATTATTATTAGAAATTGCAGAGAAAGAAGCTTTTGATTTTGCACAAGTGGATGATCTTGGAATTATTACACACGATGATACCTATTTAAAAAAACACATTGATTCAATATTAAGGTTAGACTTAGTAGATGTTAACGCTATCAAAAAAGCTGATTTTTCAATAGTAGTAGACGCAGTTAATTCTTCAGGAGGGATTTTTGTTCCAGCATTATTAAAAGCTTTAGGTGTTTCTAAAGTAACCGAAATGTACTGTGATCCTACAGGGCATTTTCCACATAATCCAGAACCGTTACCAGAACATTTGACTGATTTATCAGGTAAAATTATTGAGGTAGATGCTGATTTAGGGATTACAGTTGATCCAGATGTTGATCGTTTGGCGATGGTTTGTGAGGACGGTTCAATGTTTGGAGAAGAATACACTTTGGTAGCTGTTGCAGATTATGTATTGACTCACACTCCAGGAACTACTGTATCCAATATGTCATCTACAAAAGCATTAAGAGATATTACCGAACAACGCGGATTGAATTATTTTGCCGCTGCTGTTGGTGAGGTAAATGTTGTTTCTAAAATGAAGGAACAAGGTGCAGTTATTGGAGGAGAAGGAAATGGCGGAATAATTTACCCTGCTTCTCATTATGGTCGCGATGCATTAGTTGGTATTGCTTTGTTTTTAACACATTTAGCGAAAAAATCAATGAAATGTTCGGCATTACGTGATTCTTACCCAACTTATACCATTTCAAAAAATAAAATTGAATTAACTCCTTCCATCAATGTAGATGCTATTTTAACCCAAATGGCAGAAAAATATAAGAATGAAGAAGTTGACACATTGGATGGTGTGAAAATTTATATTGGCGATGAATGGGTACATTTACGTAAAAGTAATACAGAACCTATAATTCGTATTTATTCTGAGAGTAATACAGAAGAAAACGCGACAAAATTTGCATTGAAAATTATAAATGAAATAAAAGAACTTTGTTAGTTTTTTAATTTCTTCGAAGAAACTATATTTGTAACAAATTAAAATGACCTACTATGGCGATAATAATTACTGACGAATGTATAAACTGTGGAGCTTGTGAGCCAGAATGTCCAAACAATGCAATCTATGAAGGAGGTGCGGAATGGAGATATTCAGACGGTACATCGTTAAAAGGAATGATTACCACTTTGAATGGTGATGATATAGATTCTCAACATGCATTTGAACCAGTGGATATGGATGTATATTACATAGCTACAGATAAATGTACAGAATGTGTAGGTTTTCATGATGAACCGCAATGTGCTGCAGTTTGTCCTGTTGACTGTTGTGTAGATGATCCTGAACATAGAGAATCAGAAGATGAATTATTAGCCAAAAAAGATTTCATGCATTTATAATACTATTTTTATAAATAATACGTTTTATCGATATGAAAGCAGTAACTATCTTACTTTTATGTCTGGTAACATCTTCAATTCTTAGTCAAAAAGATACTTTAATGGCCAATCGTGAAAAGCGTTTGGCTATTTTTTTGGATTCTCTTCGGTCTGTAAGTTCAGATTTAGCTAAAAAAAATGCAAATCAACTTTTTCGTGATTACTTATTAGAAACTATTCAGATTAACGATGCATATTACTACCCTTTTAGCAAATTAATTTCTATAGGTTCCATAGTTAGTCCGGATAATGAATTTAGGCTGTTTTGTTGGAATGTTGAAATGGGTAATGAGTCTAATTTATTTAATTGTTTTTTGGTTCGAAAAGGAAAACGAAAAAACAAAAACAAAGTGATTGAATTTTTAGAAAAAAATTCTGTGTCGCCAATGAATCAAGACGTATTAACCGAAAATAATTGGTATGGTGCATTGTATTACAAAATCATACCTATTAAAAAAGGGTCAAAAAAATTATATACTTTATTAGGGTGGAGAAGCAATGGTACACTAAGTCATTCTAAATTAATTGATGTCATAAGTATTCATGGAACCCATGTTAAATTTGGCGACTTAATATTTAAAAATAAAACAGAGGTTAAGCGAAGAGTTTGTTTTGAATATTCAAAGAAATCCGTGATGAGTCTAAAGTATGAGCCAACTTATGAGCGAATTATATTTGATCATTTGTCGCCTGAAACTCCTTCGATGACTGGTTTTTATGAGTATTACATACCTGATATGTCAAACGATGCATATATTTTTGAAGACGATAAATGGGTATTGAAAGAAGATGTTATAGGTGTAAATTCCCCGGATAAACAAATCGTAAATCAATCAACAATAGATCCAGAATCAGGTCGAATTATAGAGGTAGAAGTACCTAATCAATGGGTAGATCCATCAGATAGGAATGCTCCTGGAGGTGGTGGGAAACATACTCCTGTGCTACCTCGTTCAAAAAGAAGGTAAAAATTATTTTTTTTGGTAATTTAACGTTATGTTGATGTAAATTGAATGTTACTTTTGTTAAATACCTTAAAAACATGAAGATTAAGATGGTAACTAATGAAATTATGCTGTATATTTACTTTTGAAATGAGTTGATTAAGTTTAATAAAAAAAGATTGGTTCAAAATTTAATTGTGTAGGTTATGGAATATGAAAAAAGAAATGATCGTAATGATGAAGTGTATAGCAAATCAGTAAAGGCTGGTAAAAGAACATATTTTTTTGATATTAAAACTACTAAAGGAAACGAGTTGTATTTGACGCTGACAGAGAGTAAGAAGGTGTTTGAAGATGGACGTGAATTTTTCCAAAAGCATAAGATTTTTTTATATAAGGAAGATTTTGTAAAATTCAAAGATGGATTGGATGAGATTATGGAAAAATTAAATGAATTAAATGAAACTGGTGATTTTAGAACAGACTCTTATGTGAGAAATGAAAAATCAGACGACTCATTTACATTTGACAGCCTATAATTAAGATTTTTAACAATAAAAGTTAATAACTATTTTGTTTAAAATTCTTACTATTCGTGTATGAATAGTTTATCTTTATAGTCTAAATTCTAAGAAATGGGTAAGATTATTGCTATAGCAAATCAAAAAGGTGGTGTAGGAAAAACAACGACTTCTATAAATTTAAGTGGTAGTTTAGGAGTGTTGGAAAAAAAAACCTTATTGGTAGATGCGGATCCGCAAGCAAATGCAACTTCTGGTGTTGGTTTAGATCCTAAAAACACTCGAAATTTATATGAATGTTTAATAAACGACGTAGATCCTCGTGATTTAATTATACACACTGAAAATCCCCATTTAGATATTTTACCTTCTCACATGGATTTGGTTGGAGCTGAATTAGAAATGATTAATCTTCCAAATCGCGAATTTATGCTGAGAAATGCCCTTACTAAGCTTCGTGATGATTATGACTTTATCATTATCGATTGTTCCCCATCTCTTGGTCTAATAACACTCAATGCATTAACTGCTGCTGATTCGGTAATTATACCTGTTCAATGTGAGTATTATGCATTGGAAGGATTAAGTAAATTATTAAATACTATAAAAATTGTTCAAGGAAGGCTTAATGAGAAACTTGAGATTGAAGGTATTTTATTAACTATGTATGATACTCGTTTACGTCTAGCAAATCAAGTTGTAGATGAAGTGAAAACACACTTTCAAGAATTGGTATTTGAGACAGTTATTCATCGTACGACTAAATTAGCTGAGGCACCAAGTTTTGGAGAAACTATCGTAATGCATGATGCAGCTAGTAAGGGAGCTATTAATTATTTGAATTTTGCTCGTGAAATTTTACAAAAAAATGATTTGACAAATATTTCCAATAACGATAAATCAATTTCAATCTAATATGGGAGCTGAAAACAAAAAAAAAGGAGGACTTGGTAGAGGATTGGGAGCCCTTTTGGATAATGCACCTGATTTATCTTCACATAAATCTTCTATAGATGAATCTAAATTTGTTGCTTCTATATCTTTTATTGATATAAAATATATAGAAGCAAATCCTTTTAATCCTCGAACACATTTTGAACAAGAGTCCTTAGAAGAATTAAGTAAGAGTATACAAGTACATGGAATTATTCAACCTTTAACATTACGAAGTACAGGTAGAGGTAGGTATCAATTAATTTCTGGTGAAAGAAGATTTAGAGCTTCACAATTAGCTGGATTGACTGAAGTACCTGCCTATGTTCGTGTAGCTAACGATCAAGAAATGCTTGAGATGGCTTTGGTTGAAAATATTCAACGTGAGGATTTAAATGCTATAGAAGTAGCCCTTTCTTACCAAAGATTGATTGAAGAATGTGCTTTGACACAAGAACAAATGAGTCAAAAAATTGCTAAGAGTCGATCAAGTATTACCAATCATTTACGTTTATTGAAGTTACCTGTTGAAATTCAAAAATCTGTACGTGATGGGAAAATATCGATGGGGCATGCACGCGCTTTGGTTTCCGCTGGTGATGAAGAATTACAACTTGAATTACATGAGCTTGTATTGAATCAACAGCTTTCAGTACGCGAACTTGAATTACTTATTCGTGATGGAATTTCGATCTCAAAACCTCACGTTGTTAAACCAATAACTTCAATAAAACCATTAAATGAAAAACAACGTGATTTCTGTCATTTGTTTTCAGATAAAACATCAACACGAATAGAAATTAAAAAGAACAATAATGGTTCAGGAAAAATTACTATACCTTTTAACTCCGAGGTTGATTTAAATCGAATTATTGAAATATTAAATAAATGAAAATTCTTTTTTTCATTCTTTTTTTTTCTAGTACAAACGTTTTTGCTCATAAAATCGTTCAAGATTCAATAAAATTAAGTTCACACACACCTCATAAGGCTGCTTTTTGGTCTTTAATTATTCCAGGTGCTGGGCAAATATATAATCAATACTATAGTCCAACAGCACGATATGGTGCTTATTTTAAAGTGCCAATTATTTATGCGTCTTTAGTTCTGACAGGGAATTTATTTTTGAATTCAATTCAGTCAGAAAACGAAATAAGAACAGAATATAATAATCGCGATATTGGAAATGCATTGAATCTAAAATGGTCTAATTATACACAATCCGATTTGATTACATTACATGAAAGCGCTGTAAGAAAGCGAACGATGTATGGATTATTATTTGGAGGTATTTATTTAATTCAAGTTATTGAAGCATCAGTTGATGCACATTTTTTACATTTTGACATAAGTCCTTCAATTTCTATGCATATCCTCCCCATTTATTATTTTCAAACAGCAGGTATACAATTAAATTTTGATTTAAAATAATCGTTTTTTATTCAAAAATCTAACTTGCCTTGTTATTTTTTCGATTTTACTAAAAGATAGATTGAGAAGAAAACATTATATTTAGATCGAAAAAAACTTATACGAGTAACACTTATAAAATTAGAACTATGAAGATTGGATTGGTTGGTTATGGGAAAATGGGAAGAGCAATTGAAGAAATTGCATTAGAACGTGGACATGAGATTTTATTTAAGTCCAACAGTGTGTTCCCTTTGACTGTCAAAGATGTTGATTCTGTTGATGTAATTATAGAATTTACAAAGCCAGACCTAGCATTAGCTCATATACAATTGACATTAGAAAATCACACTCCTATAGTTGTAGGAACTACAGGTTGGAATGAACAGCTTAATGAAGTTGAACAAATGGTTCAAAATTCAAAGGGAGGTTTACTTTATGCAAGTAACTTCAGTGTAGGTGTCAATTTATTCTTTGAATTAAATCGTAAATTAGCACAACTATTAAGTTCATATTCAGATTATAAACCGTCAATAGATGAGATTCATCATACTCAAAAAGTGGATGCACCTAGTGGTACTGCTATTTCATTGGCAAACGATATTATTGATATTAATGAGTCCTATTATTCATGGGTATGTGCTGAAGGGGAAGTACCTCATATAGCAAATGGTCAATTAGGTGTTGTTGCACATCGTATTCCAGATGTACCAGGCACACATACAGTAGCTTACTCCTCTCCTATAGATACTATTTCAATTACACATCAAGCACATAACCGAAGAGGCTTTGCATTAGGTGCGGTATTATCCGCTGAGTGGATTGTCAATAAAAAAGGAATTTTTACAATTTCAGATATGTTAAAAGAAATATAATTAACTAACTATATATGAACGTACTATATTTTTATTTGTTTTTACTTGTACACCCATATTTAGCGATGTGGTGGACTAGTTTTGAAAAAGCAGGGCGTAAATCTTGGGAAGCATTAATACCTGGATATAATTATTATGTTGCATTTAAAATTGGAATTAATAAACCATGGTGGTCATTGTTGATGATTTTTCCAGGGATTCATATTTGGATGTGGGCTACAGTGAATCTTAGTTATATTCGAAAGTTTGGTAAATATTCTTGGAAGGATACATTACAAGGTATTTTCTTTCCTTACCTATTGATGTCTAAATTGAAAAATGATGAAGTTGTTTCACCAACTAATTGGGCAAATCCTAAAGATGTTGAGCAAAGGCGTATAGGTGACCATATTGTTTTGTTTTTGACAGTTCCATTTCTTGGACATCTAATTGCTTTTATTTTTGGTTTTTTCAGTAAAGATAAAACGGGTCAAAAATCTACATATAAAGAATGGGGTGATACTATTTTATTTGCATTAATAGCTGCAAGTATTATTCGTACATATGTATTCGAACCATTTCAAATCCCTACAGGTTCAATGGAAAAAACATTGCTGGTGGGTGATTTTTTATTCGTAAACAAATTGGCATATGGAAGTAAAGTTCCTGTTACTCCAGTTTCATTTCCATTGGTACACAATAATATTCCATTTATCAATATCAAATCCTATTCTGATATTGAATCAATCAATTATACTCGATTGCCAGGATTAGGAAAAGTAAAACGCAATGATGTTGTGGTTTTTAATTATCCATCAGGTGATACTGCTGTTTTTGACCCACGAATGCCTTATGGATTAATGGGGCATGATTACCATGGGATTTTGATTGATGAAGCAGAACGTATGTTTTTTCTAAAGTATGGTCGGGATGACTTTATGCGTGGTATTGCTGATAGTATGTTGACTGCTAATCCTACGCTTCGTAATAATCCAAATCAAGTTTATGAAAAAGCGTATAAAGTTGCTACTTCTCGAATAATGTCGAGCAAAGGAGATGAATTTATCAATCATTTAGATGTTTGGAAAGCTAAAGCACGTAAAATGTTATCTGTTGATAAAGTAGCCATTGATCATAGAGAAGGTAGAATGATCAAGCATTACGGTTTAATTTATAGACCTGTAGATAAGCGTGAAAATTATATCAAGCGTTGTGTTGGAATTCCTGGAGATAAGTTAGAAATAATAAATTCTGTACTTTACATCAATGGAAGAAAAGCATTTGTTGCAGAAAATCAGAATTTACAATATAAAGTTTCAAATTTTCAAAATACGGGTTCTTCGTCTTCTTTTACAAATATGATGTATGAACAATATGGGTTAGAGCCAACAGATACACAGAATGATCCTGTTAGAGGATGGAGGGGAGACTATTCTATTATCAGTGATAATGGTAATACAATGGAATTGGAAATGAATCTTACAAATAATGAGTTAAGTCGATTGAAACATGATTTCCCAAATGCTAAATTCAAATTAAACGTACCATCCTATGTAGATTTTAATCAACGAAAACAAGCGTTAAAATTTGGATTTACACCTGTTGAAAAATTGGAGAATCTTCGTTATTTCCCACGAGATGTTAATCATGGAAACTCAGTTTCTAATTTTGAGAAAATTACGATTCCTGTAAAGGGTTCAGTAGTTACTTTATCTACTAAAAATATAGCTCTCTATAAACGTATTATTACAGCCTATGAAGGACATACATTTTTAGAAAAAAACGGTAAATTTATTATTGACGGAAAAGCCACAACAACTTATAAATTTGGCATGAATTATTATTGGTTGATGGGAGATAATCGTTACAATTCTGCAGATTCAAGATTTTGGGGATTTGTACCTGAAGATCACATAGTAGGTAAAGCATCTGTAGTTTGGTTGTCAAAATCCCCCCTTAGTAATTTAAATTTCTTTACGAATATCCGTTATGATCGTATTTTAAAATTCATCAAGTAATGCCCGTTGTTTTTCCAATAGCCTATTTTGGAAGCATTTCGTATTACAAGGATTTAATTTCATGCAAGGATATTGTTTTTGAACTTGAAGAACATTTTGTGAAACAAAGTATACGAAATCGTGCGCGTATAATGACTTCGAACGGTGTTATGGAATTAAGTATTCCCGTAATTAAACAGAATGGTTCAAAAACGTTGACTAAAGATGTTTTAGTGTCAAGTGCTCTTGGTTGGAGAAAAGATCATTGGCGTGCCATTGAAAGTGCTTATAAACATGCTGCCTATTTTGATCATTATGGAGAAGAAGTACAAGCATTGATCTATCAAACGACACCTGATTTGGTGGGATTTGATTTATCTATTATGGAACGTTTAAAAACCTGGTTAGACATCCCCTATTCTTTTTCATGTTCAACAACATTTAATAGTATAGAATCTAAAGAAATAGATTTTCGTTTAGGATATACTGCGCATTCTTTTAATATGGACTATTACTATTTTCAGGTCTTTCAAGATAAAATTCCATTTGTGGGAGATTTGAGTTTGTTGGATGCAATTTTCAACTTAGGCCCAATGTCTCGTAAATTATTAATCCCCTAAAGGAATGATGAAACAACAAGCACATTTTTTGGTGAAAGAAGCATTGGAGGAACGAATAGCTGCATTAAAAACCATATTAGCTGATAGTTTTTCAGCTGTAGCTAGTGAAGATACTAAAAGTTCTGCAGGTGATAAGCACGAAACAGCCGTTTCGATGGCGCAACTAGAACAAGAAAAATTAACGCACCAAATCAATAACTTACTTTCATTACAACAGCAATTTTTTCGCATACAAGCAGATACTGTTCATACAAAGGTTCAATTAGGAAGCTTATTGCTAACTGATAAGGGATATTTTTATGTAGCAGTAGGATTAGGAAAAGTTGAAAACGAAAACAATTCTATCTTTGCCTTGGGAATAGATGCGCCATTGGTTCGATTATTATTGGGAAAGAAAGTCGGAGAATCAGTTGAATTTAATGGTAGCAAAACCCAACTACTAATGATAAATTAATCGATTATGAAATTTATAGGAACACGAACAAGTTTTAATGATTCAAATAAAAAGACAACCATTATCATCACGCCTGAAAATATTTTTTGGCATAAAGGATTGATGAGTGCTTGGTTTTCTATGTGGATGGTAATCGGATTTACGATGATTTGGACTTTTAACAATTTAATATTGAACCAACAAGAAAAATTAATCATCATAATCTTTTTAGTTTTTTGGGTGTATTATGCATTTAAAGTTGGAAGATCGTTATTTTGGATTCTTTGGGGAAAAGAGTTAATTAAAATAGAAAAAGATGGTCTAACTATCAAACGTTCCATTCGTGGTTATGGTAAGTCGACAAATTATTTTTTAGAGAACATTCAAAAAGTAAGAACGATACACCCGAAAGAAAATTCATTTCAGGCAGTTTGGGAGAATTCTCCTTGGATTCAAAATGGAGAACGTATTGAGTTTGATTATATTGGAAAAACAATTCGTTTTGGTAAGAAATTAAATGAGAAAGATACTAAGTTGTTATTTAATTTAGTAATCAAACGTATAGAAGAATATTTAAAACAAAACAATAATATTTAATTATTCTATCTCAAAAGATATACTAGTAACACGTTTTGTTTGTATACCATCAATAACTTCTGTTCTTATTAACTCTTGGGCTGATTGATTTTGAAAAACTTCTTTAATGTTTTTTATATGACCACACGGTATATGATTATCTAAAGACCAGTTTAATAATTCTTTAACAGATAATAATTCTACTGCTTGTTGAATTAAATTAGCAAGTTCTGACCGATTAATTACTCGAAGTTGATTTGTTAAAAATAATGGATTATTTATTAATTTAATTAACCCTAATTTTCGAATCAATTTTTCAAATTGTAAATTACTTCCAATCGCAAAAGTTATCAATTCTCCTTCTTTGGTTTTGAATATTTCTCCATAGGGAGCTATTGAGGGATGCAAACTACCAATTCTATTGGGTATACGATTTGTCATTAGATAACTTGAGGCTTGATTTACAAGACTACAAACAGCCGTTTTATATAATGACACATGAATATCTCTTCCAATATTTGTTTTTTCACGTTCTAATAATGCTATTAATAAACCTTCTTTTAATTGATGAGCGGTTAGTACATCTATAAGAGCAACGGGCATTTTAATCGGATCTGTTTCGTTTAAACCATTAATGGACATGAAGCCACTTTCTGCTTGTAAAATCAAGTCATAAGCAACTCTATCTGAGTTGGAACCAAACCCGCTAATACGACCATGTATTAATTTAGGATTTAATGATTTTAGAACTTTACATTCTAATCCAAATTTAACATAGTCACTAGATTTAAAATTTGAAATTAAAATATCAGCATTTTTTAGTAATTCAAAAAATGAAATCTTATCATATTCACTATTTAGATCTAAAGAAATATATTTTTTTTTATAATTTACACTAGAAAAATAGGAGGATATTGTAGAATTACCTAATTCTTCGCTTCCTTTCCAAGAGCGTGTAACGTCTGGATGATTTGGATGTTCAATTTTAATAACTTCAGCTCCCAATTCAGCAAAAAACATACCTACTGAAGGACCTGCAAGAACAGTTGAAATATCAATTACTTTAAGTTGGGTAAACATTATTGAATTCGTTCAACCGAAACTGCAACAGTTCCTTTTCTTATGAAGTTTAATTCTTTAGCTGCTTTCTTAGATAAATCGATTAATCTTCTGGAATTTTTAGGCAATCGGTCGTTTATTTTTACATATACAATTGAATCATTGTCAAGGTTTTGCACTCGAACAATTGACCCAAAACGTAAAGTTTTATGAGCTGCTGTGTATTTGTTTTGGTTAAAAATTTCACCTGAAGAAGTTTGTCTACCATGAAATTTGTTTGCGTAGTAAGATGCATTACCAGATGCTAAATAACAATCCTCTTCGGGAAGAAACGAACATAATATTAAAAGACAGAAAGTTAAACCAGTTATTAATTTATTTTTAGTTGATATGAAATTCATGATAATTATACAATAAATATTAAGTTGGCTAAATTAGTCTCTCCTTTTAAAAAAAGATTTTGAATTATGTTCGTTCTTATGAACATGAAAAAAAAAGTAATTAACATCTTTCTAACAATTAATCAGTTTTTTTAGATTAATATATTGGTATATAGCTTAATATTTTATTTGTTGATTTTAACAAACTTAAACGATTGAATTAAATACAACTTAATCATAATATGTATATTTGGTGTCACGGAAAAATTTCCAAATTATATTATTATCACACCTATGAAAAAACACATTGTTGCCATATCAGCACTACTTTCAATTGGTAGTCTGTGGTCTCAACAAAAACAAATCGATTATTTAGAATACGATTTATCCAATGGATTACACGTTATTTTACATGAGGAACATACTGTTCCAATTGTAGCTGTCTCCATTATGTATCATGTTGGTTCAAAAAATGAAAAAGCTGACAGAACAGGTTTTGCTCATTTCTTTGAGCACTTATTGTTTGAAGGATCTACAAATATCAAACGAGGTGAATATGCTCAAATTGTTGAAAAAAATGGAGGTACATTAAATGCAAATACCTCACAGGATAGAACATATTACTATCAGATATTACCTTCCAATCAGGTAGAGTTAGGTATTTGGCTGGAAAGTGAACGATTATTACATGCTCGAGTTGATAAAGTTGGTATTGAAACCCAACGTCAGGTAGTGAAAGAAGAAAAAAGACAAAGTGTAGATAATCAACCTTATGCTACTTTTTTAGCTAACATGAGTAGTAGGGTATTTAAAAAACATCCTTATGGATGGGTGCCAATTGGAAGCATGGAGCATTTAGATGCAGCTCAGGAAGAAGATTATGTTAATTTTTATAGAACTTTCTATGTTCCTTCGAATGCGGTATTATCAATTGCTGGTGACATAAATGTTGTTGAAACAAAAAAAATGATTGAAAAATACTTTGGTTCAATACCTAAGGGTCAGGCAATAAATATGTATCGTGATATTGAAAATTTATCAGATGATGCTTTTAAAAATAAGTATGGGGTTGAAAAATTAAAGTTTTCATTAAATAATTTTTTAAAACCAGTAGATTCAAATGCTAAAAAAGTACTTCAAAAACAACTTGCTACTCTTACAACAATACCAAAACCAACAGTTATTGAAGAACCAATAAAAGGTCAAATAGTTGATACTATCTATGATAATATTCAATTACCTGGTATTTTTATGGGGTATCGATTTCCAGAACAAAATCATAAAGATTATCCTGTAGTTGAAGTTTTAAACTCGATTTTATCAGAAGGTACAAGTTCAAGGATGATTAAGTCCATCGTTGAAAAAAAACAATTAGCTGTTGAGGCTTTTTCATTTGCTATGAATTCTGAAGATCCTGGATTAGGTATTGTTGCAACTATTGCAGGTGAGAATACTGATTTGAAAACATTACAGTCGGCTATGGATGAAGAGATTACACGTATTCAAAAAGAATTAGTGAGTAAAGAAGAGTTACAAAAAGTCATCAATCAATATGAAAACACTATTGTTTCTGCTAATAGTGGAGTTGCTGGAATTGCTGAGAATTTAGCAAATAATTACATGTATAGAAAGAATACTTCTTTAATTAATAAACAACTATCAAGTTATTTAACTATTACTCCTGAAGATATTCAGCGTGTTGCTAAAAAATATTTAACACAAGATTCACGAGTTATTTTAATTTATTTACCAAAATCATCCAATTAAGTAAAATTATGAAAAAGTTATTATTTCTATGTTTGGCTATTTGTGCAAACTTAAATCTATTTGCTCAATTGGATCGATCAATACGACCTACAGGAGGTGTTGCACCGATTATTAATATTAAGGAATCTGATGTTTTTACATTGTCTAATGGTATAACTGTTATATTATCTGAAAATCATAAAATTCCTCGTATTTCCATTAATTTAGTTTTAGGTTCAAATCCAATATTGGAAGGAACAAAAACAGGATTGAGTTCAATAGCAGGAGAGTTATTGATGTCTGGTACCGTAAATAGAACAAAAGATCAATTAGATCAAGAAATAGATTTTATTGGAGCTAACATAAATACATCTTCACAAAATGTATCACTTCAGTGTTTAACAAAACATGTTGTAAAAGGTCTTGATTTAATGACAGATGTTTTATTTCACCCTACTTTTCCTGAAGATGAATTTATACGTTTAAAAAAGCGATCGGAATCATCTATTATTTCATCTAAGTCGAATCCTGGTAGTATGGCATCTAATGCCGAAGCAAGAGCAAATTTTCCATCTGGACATCCGTATGGAGAAATTGAAACAGAATCAACCTTGAAAAACATCACGTTAAATGATGTTAAAGATTATTATAAAAATATTTTCACACCAAAAGGTAGTTATTTAGTAATAATAGGTGATGTTACCAAAGAACAAGCTAAACTTTGGGCTGACAATTATTTTGGTGCATGGCAAGGAAATGACAAAATCACTTCTATTTATGAAGATGCATATTTTCACAAAGGAAACAGAGTTATATTTGTCTCTAAACCAGGCGCACCACAATCTGTTATAAATGTGAATTTTCCTTTAAAAATTAAATCTGGAGATAAAAATCAACTTTTACTTTCGACTTTAAATGGAATTTTAGGTGGTGGAGGTTTTGGAGCTAGAATGACTCAAAATTTAAGAGAAAAGAGAGCATATACATATGGATGTTATTCTAGAGCTAATGTTACAGAGGATGGCAGTTATTTTTCGATATCAGGTAATTTCAGAACAGAAGTAACGGATAGTGCAATTGCCCAAATTTTAATTGAGCTTGATCGTATACAGCAAACAGAAGTTACAGATGACGAGTTAGTAAGTATCAAAGCTTTGATGGCGGGTAATTTTGCTAGATCTTTGGAAAGACCAATGACTGTTGCTCAATTTGCGTTAAATATTATTAAATATAATTTACCTAAGGATTATTATCAGACTTATTTAAAGCGTTTAGATGCTATTACAAAGGAAGAAATATTGGCAACAGCAAAAGGATATTTGACTGCTACTAATAGTAATATTGTTGTAGTTGGAAATCCTGACATACTTGATAAATTAAAAAAGTTTGATTCTGATGGTACAATTGAAAAATTAGATGCTCTTGGTCAGGAAGTGAAAGAACTTAATAAAACGACTATTTCCAAAGAGACAATACTTGAAAAGTATTTAATGAATATAACAGGTACTGAAAATATCAAAAAAGCATTAAAAAAATTAAATAAGGTAAAAGGATTAAAAAGAGAAACTGAACTAATTTCTACCCAAATTCCTGCTCCAATTTTACAAACAGAATATATAGATTCTAAAGGTAAAGAAACAATGTTATTAACTATGGGAGCTAATATTCTTCAAAAAAGTGCTTATAATGGAGTAACTGGATACGAGGAAGATCAACGAGGTAAAACACCATTAAGTTCAGAAGCTTTAATTGCTAAGAAGAAAGTTTATGGTGTTTTTCCTGAAGTTAATTTTTTTAGTAATGATTTAACATTTGAAGTGTTGGGTATTGAATCTATCAATGGTTTAGATGCATACTTAGTTAAGTATAATGATGGAATTAAAAATACCTATGATTATTTTGATTCTAAAACCTTTCATAAAATAAGGTCAGTTTCTTCTGAGAATGGACGTGAACAAACATTTAATTATAGCAATTTTAAAAATGTAAATGGCATCTTATTTCCTCAAACAATTTCTATTGAAATGGATGGGATGAGCCTAATTGGAACAGTTAAAACGATTGATATTAATCCTAAAATAGAAACTTCTATTTTCGAATAAACATAAACAAAATGATAACAAGCATTTTAAAAAAGATTTTTGGAGATAAAGCAAACAAAGAACAAAAAGAATATCAACCAATTATTGATAAGTCAAATGAGTTTTTTATTGAATTCAACAGTTTAACTGATAATGAATTAAGAGGTAAAACTGCTGGATTTCAAAAGCTGATTCAAGAACGAACAAAAGAATTAGAGGATCAGATTGAAGAATTACGTGTAAAAGCTAATAATCCTGAAACCTCGGTAGATGATAAAGAACCAATGTTTGAGAAAATGGATGCACTTTCCAAAGAAGTGAATCAAAAAATTGAAGAGGTTCTTTTAGAAATTTTACCTGAAGCATTTGCTGTTGTAAAAGAAACATCCAAACGTTGGGCAGAAAACGGCAAATTGGAAGTTACTGCACAAGATTTTGATCGTGAATTAGCTGCACAAAAAGATGGTATTACTTTAGAAGGTGAAAAAGCTATTTGGCATAATTCATGGACTGCTGCTGGAGCCACAGTTAGTTGGTCTATGGTACATTACGATGTACAGTTAATGGGTGGTGCTGTACTTCATAAAGGAAATATTGCAGAGATGCAAACAGGTGAAGGTAAAACATTAGTAGCTACCTTACCTGTTTATTTGAATGCACTTTCTGGTAAAGGAGTTCACTTAGTTACTGTGAATGATTATTTAGCGAAACGTGACTCGGAATGGATGGGTCCATTGTACCAATTCCATGGTTTACGTGTCGATTGTATTGATAAACACAGACCTAATTCTCCGGAACGAAGAAATGCCTATTTAGCAGACATTACTTTTGGAACGAACAATGAATTTGGATTCGATTACCTACGTGACAATATGGCAAGTAATCGCGAAGATTTGGTGCAACGTGAACACCATTTTGCGATTGTCGACGAAGTCGATTCTGTATTGATTGATGATGCTAGAACACCATTAATTATTTCTGGTCCTACTCCAAAAGGAGACGAACATGAATTTCACGAATTAAAACCACGCGTAGTAAAATTAGTAGATGCACAAAGAGCATACGTTAATCAAGTATTAGTTGAGGCTAAAAAAATATTAGCTGTTATCAATGCTCCTGGTGATGATAAAAAAGATGTAAAAACAGCGTTGGAGGAAGGAGGAATAGCCTTGTTACGTGCTTACAGAGGTTTACCTAAAAACAAACCATTAATCAAGTTTTTATCTGAACCAGGTATTAGAGCACACTTACAAAAAGTGGAAAATACCTATATGGCAGAACAAGGAAAGCACATGAAGAAAATTGATGCTGAATTGTTTTTTGTGATAGATGAGAAAAATAATACGATCGAATTAACAGAAAAGGGAATTAATTTAATTTCAGATGGTGAAAATTCTGATTTTTATGTGATACCTGATATTGGCGGTGAAATTGCAAAACTTCAAAAAGAAAGTCTTTCATTAGAAGAAGTTCAATTACAAAAAGATATGTTGATTCGTGATTTTAGTATAAAATCAGAGCGTATTCATTCCGTGAATCAATTATTAAAAGCCTATACCCTATTCGAAAAAGAAGTGGAGTATGTAATTATGGATGGTAAGGTTAAGATTGTGGATGAGCAAACGGGTCGTATCATGGAAGGTCGTCGTTATTCGGATGGACTACACCAAGCTATCGAGGCAAAAGAAAACGTGACCATTGAAGCAGCAACTCAAACGTATGCTACTATTACACTACAAAATTACTTCCGTATGTACCACAAGTTGGCTGGTATGACTGGAACGGCTGAAACAGAAGCGAAAGAATTTTGGGATATTTACAAACTAGATGTTGTTGTTATTCCGCCACACCGCCCAATTTCTCGTAAAGATTTAAATGATTTGGTATATCGTTCTGCAAGAGAAAAATTCTCTGCAGTTATAGATGAAACTGAACGCTTAGTGAAAGAAGGTCGACCAGTATTGGTAGGTACTACTACTGTTGAAATTTCTGAATTCTTGAGTCGTTCGTTTAAAATGCGTGGAATTCCCCACCAAGTTTTGAATGCAAAACACCACCAAAAAGAGGCAGAAATTGTTGCTGAGGCAGGTAAGGCTGGAGCTGTAACTATTGCAACAAATATGGCTGGTCGTGGTACCGATATCAAATTAGGAGAAGGAGTAAAGGAAGCTGGAGGTTTGGCAATTATTGGTACTGAGCGTCATGATTCTCGTCGTGTAGATAGACAGTTACGTGGTCGTGCTGGTCGTCAGGGAGATCCAGGATCCTCTCAATTTTTCGTTTCGTTGGAGGATGATTTAATGCGTAAGTTCGGTTCTGAGCGTATCGCTAAAATTATGGACCGTATGGGATTGAAAGAAGGAGAAGTTATTACGCATAGTATGGTTTCTAAATCGATTGAACGCGCACAGAAAAAAGTGGAAGAAAATAACTTTGGAATGCGTAAACGATTGTTGGAATATGACGACGTAATGAGTGCACAACGTAAAGCGATTTACAAAAAACGTCACAATGCTTTATTTGGGGATCGTTTAAGTTTGGATATTGCAAATATGTTGTATGATGTTGCAGATTCAATTGTTTACAACTTTCCTCATACTACAGAATTTGAAGAATTTACATTTGAATTATTTAGGGTATTAGGTATTGAATCACCAGTAAGTGAGGAAGAATTCTCTACGCTAAACAAAAATGTAATTTCTGACATGGTTTATAACGCTGTGATGGTCCATTACAAACAAAAAAATGATCGTATTATTTCTAGAGCTTACGGTCAAGTTAAGAGTGTTTATGAAAATCATAATAATACTTTTGAGAACATTCTTTTCCCTTTATCTGATGGTGTAAAGGAAATGCAAATGATTGTGAGTTTGAAAGAAGCTTATGAGACAAATGGTAATGCGTTGATAACTGCTTTTGAGCGTAATGTTACACTTGCATTGATTGATGACGAGTGGAAAGAACATTTACGTGAAATGGATGAACTTCGTACTTCAGTTCAACAAGCTGTGTATGAGCAAAAAGATCCATTGATTGTCTATAAACTAGAGTCTTTTGAATTATTTAAATCGATGCTGAGTCGATTGAACTTACAAACAGTTGAGTCATTGGTGAAAATGGATATTGCATATGAGCAAGAATCTATTCAAAGTACAAACCGTGCTGCAGAAATTCAAAATCATTATGAAAAAGCTCAATTAGGTTCCGGTATTGAAGATGCTGAAGTTTTAGAAGAAGAAGTAATCAAAAAACAACCCATTGTGGCAGAGCCAAAAATTGGAAGAAATGATCTTTGTCCTTGTGGTAGTGGCAAAAAATTCAAACAATGTCATGGTAAGTAATTAATTTACATATTCTATAAAATAAGAAAGGCTGTCAAAATTGACAGCCTTTCTTATTTTAATCAGTGCCCACGACTGGATTCGAACCAGCACACCTATTGGCACCACCCCCTCAAGATGGCATGTCTACCAATTTCACCACGTGGGCGTTTAATAAAAATTGTTTATTAATTATTTACAAATTTATAAGAATTTTTGTGAAATCGGATAGAGTAATCAAGAACATTTACTATAATTTTAAAGAATCAATTAATTCTATAATTTTCTCTGAAGTTTGTGAAAAACGATCTGCAATAATAGTTGATTTTAAATATATTTCGCGTCTTTTCTCCATGGTGTTTTTGATGTATTCCAATAATTCTTCGTCTGATTTATCAGCAATTAAAGGTCTAGAATTTGTTGCTTGTTTGACACGTTGAAATAATTCTTTAGGAGTACGTTCTAAATAAATGGTTATTCCAAGTTTATTAAGTTTAGACATATTATCATTAAAACAAGGTAAACCTCCACCTGAAGCAATGATTATGTTTTGATTTGGTATAAGATCATCCACCAATTGTTTTTCCAAAGTTCTAAAGTACGCTTCTCCCCTAACCTTAAAAATTTCCGAAATTTTTATTCCTTCTTTTTTTTCAATTTCTTGATCGGTATCTAGCCACGAGTAACTCAATTTAGAAGCTAGTTTCTTTGCAAGTGTCGTTTTACCAGCCCCCATGAAACCAACGAGAAATATGTAAGACATAGTGAGTGACGAGTTATGAGTGACGAGTGACGAAATATGATAATAAAATAGTAGAACTAAAATTATTCCTCAATCGGAATAAAATTTGGGTCTTTGATGAATTTTGTGATAGATTCGATATGGCTTGTATGCGGGAATTGATCCACTAGACTTAGTTTTTCTAAGATATACCCCATGCTTTGTAACGTTTCAGTATCTCGAGCTTGAGTTGATGGGTTACATGAAATATATACAATACGATCAGCACCTAAATCGATCACTTTACGTAAGGTTTTAGGAGCAATACCAGCACGAGGTGGATCTAATACAATTGTACCAATTTTCCCTTTGTATTGCGGATATTCCGATAAAAATTTACCAACATCCGCTGCAAAAAATTGAATTCCTTCCACAGAATTCCGTGCAGCATTTTTCTTCGCATCTTCTATTGCTTCTGCTACGATATCAACACCAATAATTTCTGAGTTATTGGCTCTTCTAGCTAGAATTTGTCCAATGGTACCAGTACCGCAAAACAAATCCATCACTACTTTGTTTTCTAATTCATTTCCTTCAAATACATAATCCAAGGCTTTGTTATATAGTAATTCAGCACTTTTAGGATTCGTTTGAAAGAAACTTTCCATACTAATTTCAAAGTACAAATCGCTTAACTTTTCAACTACTTTCCAGTCGCCAATTAAAAGCGAATTTGTTCCATTTTCAATTTTAGCACGATCTGCCACATTATCATTTACAGTATGTTGTAATCCTGCAAGACGATTTCCTAGTAATTCTTGTAGGAACGTTGTAAATGCTGTCGCATTAAATTGCTCTATTTTTTCAGAAGAAGTTACTAGATTAATCAATAACTTATCTTGATGAAATGATTTGCGGACGACAATATGTCTAAAGAAACCTGTCTTTTTTGGTGGATGCCAAGCTTCCAATCCTGTTCTTTGAAGGTAGGTACGAATCTCGGCTAATTTATTTTCTAGTTCAGCATCAAATAAACCACTTTCTTTATTTAAACTTTCTACTTTCCACCACGTCCCTCTTCTTTTAAAACCTAAAGCAAAAGCATCGTCTTTTTCTTCGTTTAACTCCAAGTCGTGTTCGATTGAAGAAAAACTATATTCCATTTTATTTCGGTAATTGAACGTTAATGGAGAAGCAATATATTCATCAAAAATTTCTTCTACATTTTTTACATTCGCAATTTTACGAAACAAGTCTAGGGTAGAAGTTTGTTTATATTCTTGTTGAATTTCTATCGGAACAAATACGTAAGGTGCTCCAGAAATTTCCTGATAAGGTAGTTGAATTTCTTGCGGAGAACGTTTTAGAATCTGTAATAATTTACATTCTACATATTTCTTACGTTTCTTTTCAATTCTTGCCTCTACAATTTGACCTGGGAAAGTATTTTCCACAAAAAACACCAAATCACCATTGTCAGTCGCAACTTTAGCAATACCTTTTCCACCAAACGCAAAAGCAGAAATTTCTAATTCTATTACTTGTCCTCTACCGTACATTTGTCTATTTATTAAATCATTCCTCGTATCACTCCTTTATCAGAAGCTAAAATAAAGTCAATGATTTGATCACGGTATTTAGATGCAGGCATTGTTTCCTTTACACATTCAATCCCTTTAGAGATATTATTGTTTTGTACATAAATGATACGATAAACATCTTCAATTTCGCGAACTTCAGCATCGGTTAATCCTCTTCTACGAAGACCAACTGAATTTACTCCTGCGAATGTCAATGGTTCTCTTGCAGCCTTAATAAAAGGTGGAATATTTTTACGTACTAACGAAGCGCCACCTATAAATGTATGTGCTCCAATATGAACAAATTGTTGAACAGCTACTTTTCCTTCCAAGATAGCCCAATCATCTATTAGAACATGGCCAGAAACTCCTACATAAGAAGCTAAAATCACATGATTACCAATTTGACAATCATGTGCAACGTGAACATAGGTCATTAATAAACAATTGGATCCGATTCTAGTTGCTAATTTATCTTTTGTACCTCGATGAATCGTTACGCACTCTCTGATTTTTGTATTATCACCAATTTCTACTGTAGTATATTCACCTTCAAATTTTAAGTCTTGAGGAATTACACCGATGACTGCACCAGGAAAAATCTCACAATTTTTACCGATGCGCGTTCCAGGATATATAGTAACATTAGGATGAATATGTGTACCATCGCCTATAATCACATCTTCAAAAATTGTTGAAAATGAATCAACAACTACATTTTCTCCCAATTTAGATTCCGTTGATACGTTGGATAATGGACTAATCATATTTATTCTTTTTCTTTAATAACTTGTGCCAACATCGTTGCCTCTGAAGCGACTTGTCCGTTGACATACGCTGTACCTTTCATATTTACCAGACCACGACGAATTGGAGAAGTTAATACCATTTCTATCACAAGTGTGTCTCCAGGCATTACTTTACGTTTGAATTTACATTCATCAATCTTCAAGAAGTATGTTGAATATTTTTCTGGCTCATCTACTTGATTTAGTGCGAATATCCCTCCTACTTGTGCCATTGCTTCAATTTGAAGAACACCTGGCATTACTGGATTTCCTGGAAAATGTCCTTGGAAAAATGGTTCGTTCATTGTTACATTTTTCACACCAACCACATTTTCTGGTCCCATTTCGATTACCTTATCTACCAATAAGAATGGATATCTATGAGGTAACATTTTTTCAATTGCATTGATATCAAAAAGCGGTTCTTTCGATAAATCAAACTTACGACCTTCAGTTGCTTGTTTTTTGATTTGATCTTTTAACACTTTCGCAAAACGGACATTTCCATAATGACCTGGTCTAGCTGCTAATATGTGAGCTTTAATCGGTTTTCCTACTAAAGCTAAATCTCCAACTATATCTAATAATTTATGACGTGCTGGTTCATTTTCAACGCGTAGTTTAGAACTATTCAACACTCCAATACCATTGTATTGAATTTTCAAACTTTCTTTCCCTAATAATTTTGCTAATCGATCTAAATCTTCTTGTGTAACATCTTCTTTGTCCACTAAAACAATAGCATTGTCTAAATCTCCTCCTTTTATAAGGTTATTTTGTGCTAAAACTTCTAATTCACGTAAAAACACAAACGTTCTACAATGAGCAATTTCGGTTCTAAACTGACTAAGATTGTAAATATTTGCATGTTGAGTTCCTAACAAAGGAGATTTATAGTCAACCATTACCGTTAAACGATACTCTTTATCTGGAATCGCTAAAAATTCGATCCCTTTTTCAAGATCTTCCCACGGAATATTTTCTGTTAATACAAAATAATCACGAACTGCATCTTGTTCTTCGTAACCCGTCATTTCAATTGCTTCCACAAACAAAAGAGAACTCCCATCCATAATAGGTATTTCAGGCCCATCTACTTTGATCAATGCATTATCTACTTGCATACCATATAATGCAGCTAGTATATGTTCAGTTGTATACACACGTGCGCCATTCGCTTCAAGTGTAGTTCCTCTATCTGTAGCAACCACTAAATCAGCATCTGCTTTAATAATCGGTTGCCCCTCTATATCTACACGTTGAAATTTATAACCGTGATTTGCTGGAGCAGGACACACTTCAAGTGTAACCAAATTTCCTGTGTGTAAACCTATTCCTTTAAATTGAATAGCACTTTTTAAGGTTCTTTGTTTTTCAGCCATTCGACTAATCTTTACTTATATTTTTTAATTTCTGATCAAACTCTTGTATTTTCTGTAAAATGAAAGGCAATTTACGGAAGCCAAAATAAGATTTTTTAAAATCTTCAATTGGAATTGCGGGAGTCCCCATTAATATACTTTCTTTTCTCACCGTATTTGGAACGCCTGATTGAGATACTATTTTTGTCCCATCTGCGATTGTTAAGTGACCAGAAATACCAGCTTGACCACCTACCATTACATTTTTACCAATTTTTGCAGAACCAGCTACACCTACTTGCGCAGCTAACGCAGTGTTTTCGCCTAATTCTACGTTATGTGCTACCTGAACCAAATTATCCAACTTCACACCTTTACGTAAAACAGTAGATCCCATTGTCGCTCTATCAATCGTTGTATTTGCTCCAATTTCAACGTTATCTTCAATGATTACATTTCCGATTTGCGGTACTTTTTTGAACACTCCATTTTCATCTGGAGCAAAACCAAATCCATCAGAACCAATTACTGCACCTGCATGTATGATACAATCTTTACCTATAACGCAATCAATATATATTTTAGCACCAGCATGTAATACGGTATTATCACCAATTGAAACATTATCTCCGACATATGCATTTGGATAAATCTGAACATTATTACCTATCACTGCATTTTTACCAATATATGCAAATGCACCGATGTAAATTTCATTTCCAATTTTAGCGCTTTCAGAAATATAGCTTGGCTGTTCGATTTCTGGCTCTTTATTTCTCATTTGATCGTAAAACTCTAACAACTGGGCAAAACATGCATAAGCATCTTCTACTTTTATCAATGTTAAACTATCTGGTAAAGGTTTAGTTGGCGTAAACGTTGTGTTTACAATACAAATGGACGAACACGTAGAATAGATGTGCTCTTCATACTTTGAGTTTGCTAAAAACGAAAGTTTACCTTCCGATCCTTCTTCTATTTTTGCTAAGCCGTTTACTTTTACTTGCGCATCACCTATGATTTCGCCAAGTATTATTCCAGCAATTTGTTCTGCAGAAAATTCCATACTACAAATTTAAAAAAAGATAAAGAGGGTATTAAATTACGATTAATGAATTATCAACATGTCAATATTCATTAATCTACTTACAATCGATTTTTTCAGACAAATCTAAACGAATGATATCAATACGATCTTTATACCATAATGAATTAGCTCCAATTACTATACCTTGCTGATTTACAAAGCGTAAATAATGTGTTTTTGGATTCGATAACAATCGAGATTTTTCAAAATCAAGTTTTCCATTCTTTTTAATTGCTTGAAAAAACTGTTTATTTTGAATCATTCCTAATGCACCTTGTTGACAAGTCAAGCGTTCGTTCGTATCTAAGTATACCAAATCTTGTTCTTTTGGAAATAATAATAGCTTTCCTAAGCCTTCATTAGAAAGATTCACTTTCATTACATTTTGGGAAGCTTTTACGATTTCTACTACATAACTATCTTTTGGTAAAGCGAAATATACTGACTTCCCGTCTTTTGAAAAATGGTAGATCTTTGGATTTGATTTTGTGCTGCTTTTATCAAAATTTACTTTGGCGTCAGAAATAAATTGGGCAAGATTACTTGCATTCAATCCTAATTTTTCAATGGATTTTTCATTTTTTTCGGAAACAACAACTACTCTATCAATCACTGAGCCTTTTACTCGATTTGAAGGTAACCAACTACAACCTCTTGCTCCAAAGAAGAAAATTACGATGATTAAACTAGGAATAAATCCAAATGAAAAAAATTTAAGTCTACGAAGAAAAGTGTTCATGAATATGTTTTTTTGAGATGTAAAGTTACTAAATCAACTACATCTATTTATATTTTTTTTGACAAACCTTGCTCAATAAAAGATTATTATTAATATTGCATCACAGAAACAGAATTCGATGTTTCTTTTTCATTCCAAACAATTAAAAATCACCATTATCTTATTCACACATTCAATCTATGGATATTAAAGATTTAGAAGGTAAAAAACTTTCTGACTTACGCGTTATTGCAATTGCTGCAGGTCTAGACAAAGCAGAGACATTAAAAAAATCAGAAATTATTGGTCAATTAACAAAACTTACTGGAGGTGAAGAAACTTCAGTCGTTGAAAAGGTTAAACCAACACCTAAAGCAAAGACTCCAATAAAGAAAGTTTCTACACCTACTGTTGAAGATTTATTTACTCCAGAAGTTACAGCTGTTCCTACAGTAATTACGAATGAAGAAGCAAAACCAATCCTTCGTAAAAAAACATATTTAAAAGAAAAACCTCGCACACAAGAAGTTGTTTCGGAAGTAAACAACGTAGAACAAACTGTTAATCCAGTAGATAATACCGCGCCAGAAGTTGTTCAACCTATTCGAAATAAACCAAACCCTCATAGAGATCGTGTTAAACCAACTAATGATGGTGATTCACAAACAACAGAACTAAGAACTGAAAATAATAACGCACCGCGTCCACAACATAAAAACCAACAAAATCGTCAACCACAAGGAGAAAGACCTAATTCAGGAGAAAACAATAATCCAAATCGTAACCGTCCAAATCCAAATCAACCCGTTCGACAAGCTCAGGGTGACGGATCGAATCAAAGTGATAATAATAACAACCCAAATCGCAACCGTCCGAATCCAAATCAACTTCCTGCAGAACCAGCTATCACAAAAGAAGAAGAAATTCGTTATGATTTAGCAGGTATTGTTAGTGCTGAAGGAGTATTAGAGGTAATACAGGAAGGATTCGGATTTTTACGTTCCTCGGATTACAATTATTTACCATCTCCGGATGATGTTTATGTATCTCAAAGTCAGATTAAACATTATGGATTAAAGACAGGAGATACCGTATTGGGAACTATTCGTCCTCCTAAAGAAGGCGAAAAATTCTTCCCGTTAGTCAAAGTAGACTCCATTAATGGTAGACACCCATCGTATATACGTGATCGTGTACCTTTTCAATATTTAACACCTTTATTTCCAAACGAGAAATTTATTCTTACAGGACATAAAGACGAAAGCATGTCGACACGCATTATGGACTTATTTGCACCAATTGGTAAAGGGCAACGTGGTATGATTGTCGCGCAACCAAAAACGGGTAAAACCATGTTGTTGAAAGACGTTGCAAATGCGATAGCTGCGAATCATCCAGAAGTATACTTAATTGTATTACTTATTGATGAGCGTCCGGAAGAAGTTACCGACATGGCACGTAGTGTAAAAGCTGAAGTAATTGCTTCAACATTTGATGAACCAGCTGAGCGACATGTAAAAGTTGCGAACATCGTATTGGAAAAAGCAAAACGTATGGTGGAATGTGGTCACGATGTAGTGATATTATTAGATTCCATTACACGTTTAGCGCGTGCTTACAATACCGTTTCACCTGCATCTGGAAAAGTTCTTTCTGGAGGTGTGGATGCGAATGCTTTACACAAACCTAAACGTTTCTTCGGAGCTGCACGGAAAATTGAGAATGGAGGTTCACTTTCCATCTTAGCAACTGCATTAACTGAGACAGGTTCTAAAATGGACGAAGTTATCTTTGAAGAATTTAAAGGTACTGGTAACATGGAGTTACAATTGGATCGTAAAATTGCGAACCGTCGTATCTTCCCAGCGATTGATATTATTTCTTCCAGTACACGTCGTGACGACCTATTGGTTAAGAAAGAAGTGTTACAACGCGTGCATGTATTGCGAAGACATATAGCAGATATGAATCCTGTTGAAGCAATGGAATTCTTAAAAGGACAAATGGATCATACGTTGTCTAACGAAGAGTTTTTAGCATCCATGAATAGATAATTGTATGAAAAAGACAATTAAAATCGGGTTATTATTTGCGGCGATTTGGATGCTAATTAAATTAGCATTTCATGCAACGCTTCCAACAGAATCTACACTAAAAGTATCGGTATTCATTAATATTTTACTTTTATTGACCGCAATTGCTGTAGGATTGTTTTACCATAAAAAAGAAGAAGGATTCACCGAAGGAAATACCTTGAGTGACATCAAAGCTGCCTTGACTTCTGGTATCCCCTACACCATTTTGGTTTCTATTTTTATCTACTTGTATTACAACAATATCAATCCAGACTTCAATAAACTTCAAATTTCTGCAGCGAAGAAAACGATTGAACTTTCACTGAATAATCCTGTGGAGTTAGCAAAAATCAAAACGCAAAACGAAGCATTTGAAGTAATGACTAAAGAAAAAATGTATAAAGAATTGGTGAAAGGTCCTGAAAACTTTTACAAAGCTAGTTCAACTGCATTGATTTCTTTATTGGCATTAATGATGTTGTCGACGGTGTATTCGATTTTAGTCACGGTTGTATACCGTAAGGTATTGGTTAGAAGGATATAAGTGAAATAAAAATTGCTTTTTATTTATATTATTTATTCTTTTAATTAATTCCACCTTTTTTTCATTGCCAAAAAAAGGTGGAGCCAAAAAAGTCTAGGCCTGTATGAAATTTACTTGAAAATTACGTTTCATTTCACTGTCTTCACCCAAACTCACAAACGCCTTTAGCTAATTTTCATATTGAAAATCAGAAGGCTGAGTTCAAACAAGGGTTTGACTACGTTTCATTACAGTTATTTTCTACATAAACTTCATAAATGGCCAATTTATGGTTTCATTTTTATTGTTTATTTTTTATCAAAACTTGTAAAATTTGCAAGTTTTGATAATTTAAATCATAAAATACTGTTTTCCAACAACCAAATAAAAACATTTTTATGTATAATTCCGTTTCTATCTTGTGTAAAGGAATCGGTTGTCAATAAGAACTTGGGGTAGTTATCGTTTATTTTCTCTAAAGCACTAAATTCTCTATTCATAGTAGATTCCGAAGATAATTGCCATGCAACTTGGTAGTATTCAATTTCCCCAGTAGGTGTTTTACACACAAAGTCAACTTCAGAATTCCTAGAAGTTCCGGTCCAAATTTTATTACCTCTGCGTAAAAGTTCTAAAAAAACAATATTTTCAAGAATATGCCCTCGATCGGTGGTTCTTTCTTTTCCAACCAACAAATTCATCAAACCAGTATCTACTAAATAGTACTTTTCTTGCGTAGCTAATTGTTTTTTTCCTTTTAAATCGAAACGATTCACTTTGTAAAGTACAAAACTTGCTACTAGATACTCTAAATATTTTTCGACTGTAGCATGATGTATTGTTTGTCCATCTAATTTTAAGACTGAAGAAATATTGCTTGGAGAAAGTGGACTTCCGATATTGTTTGCTACAAATTTAGCCATGTTCGCAAATGCACGTTTATCATTTATTTGATGTCGTTGGGTAATATCTTTTTCAACAATGGTTGTATAAATCGCATCGAGGTATTCGATAATTTTATCAAAACCACCTTCTCGTAATTCCACCCCTTTTGGCAAAGAAGTTTCATTAACGTAGTCAAAAAATAAGACTTCAAAGTTTAGGTATTTATTTTCTGTATCGATTTTTCTTGCCGTTAAATATTCTTTGAATGAAAACGGTAATATTGAAATTTCAATATACCTACCACTCAAAAGCGTTGCTAATTCACTACTTAATAAAAAAGCATTCGAACCTGTAATGTATACATCCGTAAAATCACTCACAAAAAGTCCATCCACTAATTTCTCAAACTGAGGTATGTTTTGTACCTCGTCCAAAAAAATATAATTTGGTTGATCTTTAATAAGTTTCTCTTTAATTTCAAAATAGATATCAGACCAAGATTTATCCAAATAATTTTCAGGTAATTCAAAATTATAAAATTGAATTTGCTCATCAGATATACCCTGTACTTTTAATTGTTCTCGAAAAATTTCTAACAAGGTACTTTTACCCGAACGACGTAAACCACTCACGACTTTAATTAGGTCCTGATCCTTGTACGCAAACAATTTAGTTAGGTATTCTTTACGAAGTGTATAATCACGCATAAAGCAAAGATATTAATAAATTATCAAAACTTGTGAAATTTGCAAGTTTTGATAATTTAATATGTAAATCACTGATTATAAATACTAATTTAATCCATGAATTATCATTTATATCCAGAAAGCTTTTAAGAAATAACCCTTTACGCTTCTCCAGCAAATAAGAATTTATTTGGACTTACTAATCCTGTTTTTACAGCATACATCACAATTCCAGCTGTATTTTTTACCCCTAATTTTGCCATGATATTTTTACGGTGGGTATTGATTGTATGCGTACTTAAAAATAAGATATCTGCGATTTGTGTATTCGTTTGTCCTTCAGCGATGTACTTGATAATTTCATTTTCACGTTCAGATAACAATACTGGTTCGCAGGAAAAAGACTCAAAATCAATATCTTCTACATTAATGTGAGCTCGTTGAATTGTCTCTAAGATTTGTCCGCAAAAGAACTTATTTCCGCGTTCTGTCTCTTTGATAGAATTAATAATTTCAGAAATATCACAATCTTTCTTGACATAACTTTGAACACCACAACGCAAGGCATCCACTAAGGTTTGTGCACTTTGTTCCGGAGTAATGGCAACAAATTTGACCGAAGGAAATTTTTGCAGTACGTTTGGAATAATGTCGATGGTAAATCCAGGGGAAGTATAATCAATCAAGACAATATCTGCTCCAAAGTTTTGGATTTCACTTAATAATTCTTCGCTATTTCTAGCTTCACTAACAATTTCAAGTGTTTTATCTGTGTTTAAAATCGTTCGGATTCCAACTCGAATTAACTCGTTACTATCTGCAATTATTACCTTCATTATTTAGAATGATTATAAGTAAGACAAATATAGTTAGTCATTTTGGATAAAACTATGACTTAGGTTATTTTTTGATGAAGAAAGACATTAGACAAAAGACAAAAGACAAAAGACAAAAGACATTAGACAAAAGACATTAGACATTAGACAAAAGACATTAGACAAAAGACATTAGACATGAGACACAAGACTTGAGACTTAAAGACTTAAGTTTTTAAATGTTTTGTATGCAGGTGTTTATTTATATTAAAACAAAAAGTTGAGTGATAAATTGCTTTATAACTGACTAAAATCATTAATCCTTCTGATTGGCATCACATACTCTACTACGGAAATTTCAGAAATTTGTAGAAAAGATTAGATTATGAAAAAGATACTTATTCCCACCGATTTATCACCGAATGCAGGGAATGCGATTCGATACGCATTAAACTTTTGCAAGAATATTAATGTCGAATTAGTTTTCTTGCATGCAACCCATCCAATGTTGGATTTACCAGATACATCTTTGGAGTTTTATGATCCTATCGTATTTCAAGATGAGAAGGAACAATTAAGTTATGTAGGTAACCATCTAAAATTCATATTTGAGGAAGAAAAAATGGATCTTGATCAATTAAACTATCGTATAGAACTTCGTGTTGGATTTGCAGCAGATGAAATTGTTGAATCCGCCAAGCAGTTAAATTGTGATTTAATCATTATGGGTACACAAGGTGCTACAGGCCTCGAGAAATTATTTTTAGGAAGTATCACCTATTCAGTGATTAAAAAAACCGAGATTCCAGTATTGGCTATACCAACCGGATATCAATATAAAGAAATCGATAAGATTGTATTTGCAACGGATTATGAAGGTATTTCCAATAAACATGTGTTAGCACCTTTATTCGATATCGCCAATTCATTTGATTCAAAGGTATTGATGTTTCATGCGATAGAAGCCAAAGAACCCATTGCTGCGTATATAGAAGAATTACAGGTTTGGAAAACGGAGAAGAATTTTCATCATGTCAAGCATACCAACAGTATTGCAACGTGTGAAGACGTTACCCAAGGAATCATTGATTTTGCAGATGAAAATAACGCATCTATTATCGCTATGATACCACATTCTTATAATTTCTTTCAAAATTTAGTTCATAAAAGTAAAACCAAAGAAATTGCATTGGAAAGTAAAGTACCGTTATTGGTGCTCTGCTAGAGGAGTGACGGGTGACGAGTGACGGGTGACGAG
Organism: Chitinophaga pinensis; assembly: GCA_943324745.2. GTDB lineage: Bacteria > Bacteroidota > Bacteroidia > Flavobacteriales_D > Crocinitomicaceae > CANHVK01. Next base: position 48,769 of record CALPMT020000001.1, read on the forward strand.
TGACGGGTGATGAATGGTGACGTAAGATGAATGATACTTTTCAATAAACAAAAATGTGAATTATGAAAACAGAAACAATCTATATTGCGAATTTAAAATGCGGAGGATGCGCTACTACAATTACTAAAGAATTAAGTGCTATCCAAGGAGTTCAACATGTTCAAGTGAATAATGATACTGATAGTGTAGTTGTTAGTTATGATGAAGAGTTAGACAGAAAAGAAATTACAGCGAAACTCCATCATTTGGGGTACCCTGAAGCGACCGAAGAAAATGGTTTACTTTTGAAGCTTAAGAGTTATGCTAGTTGTATGATTGGTAGGCTTGATAATTTGTGATTTATCCACGAAATCTGAAAGTTTTCATTCTTTCTTTGCGTGTTGGTTAGGGAGTATTTAAAATTTTATATATTTACAACTAATTTTTTAATACTAAAAATCTAAACTAACACATAAAACCTTATGAAAAGATTGATACTTTCAGTTGGTATGTATTGTTTTTCTGTATTAGCGTTCGGTCAAGATACTGTAACCAATGCAGAGAATAGTCATTACAAATTCACTAAAATTTACCATTTAGATGCGACTCCTGTTCAAAGTCAAGGGTTTGCAGGAACTTGTTGGAGTTTTTCAGGTTTATCCTTTTTTGAGTCTGAGTTGATGCGTTTGGGCGTTAAGAATCCAAAGGTATTATCTGAAATGTACGTTGTACGTAAAGCCTATGAGGAAAAAGCTGATAAATACATTCGTATCGATGGCAAGTTGAATTTTAGTCAAGGTGGAGGATTTGTTGATATTCCATTTATCATTAAAAAGTATGGTATTGTACCAGAAGAAATCTACAAGGGATTAAATTATGGTTCTGATAAGCATTCTCATGGTGAGATGTTTAGTGTACTTGATGGTGCAGTTCAAGGAATGTTAAAATATTCTAAGGAAGAAATGGAAAAAGATGATTCCAAAGGTATTACAACTAAAGCATGGAAAAATGCCATTGGAGGTGTTTTGGATGCTTATTTAGGGAAAGAGCCTTTGGAATTTACGCTTGATGGAAAAAAATATTCTCCTAAATCGTATGCAGAGTCTTTAAAGTTAAATATGGACGATTATGTTTCTATTACATCCTATATTGGTCATGATCTATACAAACCTGCACATTTAGCCATTCCTGACAATTGGTTATGGGAAGGTTCATACAATGTTACTTTAGATGATTTATATTCGATAGCTGAGTATTCTTTGAAAAATGGTTACACAATAGCTTGGGGTTCTGATGTTTCAGAGAAAGGTTTTAGTTTCCGTAATGGAATTGCTATTTGTCCAGAGGATGAAAGTTCAATTGATGTGCGAGGAAGAGATTCTAAAATGTTTTCTGATGCGGGTGCAGAGAAGCATGCAAATGGTTTTTTGAATCCAGTAAAAGAATTAACGATAACACCTGAAATGCGTCAGGAAGCTTATGATAAAAAATTAACGACTGATGATCATGGAATGCACATTGTTGGTTTATATAAAGATCAGACGGGTAAAAAATTCTTTTTAGTGAAAAATTCATGGGGTACAGATAGAAACTTTCCTAAAGGATATTTCTATGCTTCAGAGAATTTTTTCCGTTACAAAACCATGAATTACTATTTACATAAAGATGGAATTCCGAAAGACATTCGCAAAAAATTAGGTATCTAATCATCGAATAGAGAAAACTCATGGAAAGATTAACACCTGCGGAAGAACAAGTCATGTTAAGACTATGGAAGCTTGAGAAATCGACAGTTAAAGAAATAGTAGCGCTTTATGACGAACCACGTCCAGCCTATAATACAACTTCCACCATTGTTCGTATTTTAGAAAAGAAAAAGTTCATACGTCACAAAGCAGTAGGTCGAGGTCATATTTACATTCCGAAGGTTACGCGTGAGCAATACCGGGAATATATGGCTGACTATTTATTAAAATATTATTTTGACGGGGAACGAAAAGAGATTGTTAGTTATTATACAAGTAAAAGTTCTTTAAACGAACTGCTTTAAATAACAGTTTTTCAAAGAGTTAATCTTTGAATCTTTATTTTATAATTTAATCAGATTAGGGTGTTTCGAATTTTCGGACACCCTAATTTTTTGGATCGTATTCTCACCTCTTATTTTCAGAAATCAATGTGGAAACTATAGGTGGTGAAATGAATTGAAGTCCGTTTATTCGTTTTAAAACTTCTACCAACTAAAAAAGGCCGTCTCAACTAAATTGAGCGGCCTTTTTGTGATATTATTGAAACGAATTATGCGTTCACATTCATGTTATCTAATACATCCATGACAGATTTTACAGCTTTAGCAGACTCGTCTAACAACGCTTTCTCTTCTGTGTTTAGTTGTAATTCGATAATTTTTTCGATACCATTTTTACCTAGAACAACAGGTACACCTAGATAAATATCTTTTAAACCATATTCACCATTCAACCATGCGCATACTGGGAAAATACGTTTTTGGTCACGAACAATTGCTTCAACCATTTGAGCAGCAGCAGCACCTGGAGCATACCAAGCAGAAGTACCTAATAATTTTACAATTTCGCCACCACCGAATTTCGTTCTTTCGATGATTTCGTCTAATTTCTCAGGAGAGATTAGTTCAGTAACAGGAATACCAGCTACAGTAGTATAGCGTGGAAGTGGCACCATAGTATCACCATGTCCACCCATTAATACCGCTTGAATATCTTTTGGAGATACATTTAGCTCTTCTGCTAAGAAAGCACGGTATCTAGCAGTGTCTAATACACCTGCCATTCCGAATACTTTTGAAGAATCAACTTTCGCATGCAAGTAAGCACAATACGTCATTACATCTAACGGATTAGAAACGATTACGATGATTGCGTTAGGAGAATGTTGGATGATATTTTCTGTAACTGTTTTTACGATACCAGCATTAGTAGCGATAAGATCATCACGAGACATTCCAGGTTTTCTTGGAAGTCCAGAAGTAATTACAACAACATCTGAATTTGCAGTTTTAGAATAATCGTTTGTAGAACCGATTGTTCTTGAATCATACAAATTAATTGGAGCTTTTTGCCAAATATCTAAAGCTTTACCTTCAGCAAAACCTTCTTTAATATCTAACAAAACAATTTCATTAGCGATCTCTCTTTGTGCTAGCACGTCTGCACACGTAGCACCTACGTTTCCAGCACCTACAACAGTTACTTTCATATTAAATAGTGTTAAAATTTAAATTTTACATTGCAAAATTAAAACAATTGACTGACAGAATCTATTTTTCGACATTTATTTTTCCTACTTAGTAGAAAATATTTTAATTTTAAGCAACTATTAAAAAAGAGTTTCGTCCATATAATATAGCACGAACGTGGAAAAGAAAGAGCAGTTGGATATCATTATAGCAGGTTGTGTTAAAAACAGCCGTGTTTCCCAGGAAAAGTTATTTAAACTTTTTTATGGAAAATTGATGGTTGTATGTCAACGATATACAAATGATCGCGATTCTGCTCAAGATATTTTACAGGAGGGCTTTATAAAGATATTTGATAAAATTTCAACATTTGAAAATAATGGTTCAATTGAAGGTTGGTTGCGACGTATAGTAACAAATACCGCACTAGATTACCTTCGAAAAACCAAGAAGTACAATTGGGTGGAAGAGAACGAAATTAATACAAAAGAGGAATTTATTGAACCTGGAGAAGAACTTGAAAGAGAGAGTACCATTCAACTTAAAGCAGAAGTTGCCTTAGAAGCGATACAACAGCTTTCTCCTGCCTATCAGACTGTTTTCAACTTGTATGTTATGGAAGAATATTCTCACAAGGAGATTGCTGAGATGTTAGGGATTTCGGAGGGTACATCTAAGTCAAATCTATCAAAGGCGAAAATGAATTTACAAAAAATAATAGAAAAAAAATACACTAAGATAACTAATGAATAACGACATCTCACATAAAATTAAGTCGAGTTTAGAAAATTTTGAGGCTCCGTATGATGCTAGTGCTTGGGATCAATTATCTCAACGATTAGATGCCAAATCAACGAGTGGAAATAGTTTTACGTCCTATCCAAAAACTTGGATTGTAATATCTATTACTATAATTGGTGCTTCGCTAGGAATTTATAAATTTTCTACTCCCGTTGAGCAACCGATTTTAGTGAATCGAGTACAATTGAAAAACACCACTGAATTCAACTCTGAAAAGGTTGTTTTAACAGACACTTCACCTGCACAAGAAAGTAACGGAAATAAGCCTTTACGTGAGGTTAAAACGGCATCTAAAGAACACACTACCTCGAATTCTCAAAATCAACTTATCCAACAAAATTCTGCGCAAAGTGTTCATTCAGATGTTTCAGTTCAAAAAAATACGCCAGTTCTAAAAAGTAATGAACGACCATTGAAGAGTTACATTTATCCTAAAACAACTAAAGTCTATTGTGTTGGTGAGAAGATAGAAGTTTTTAATGCAAACACTTCTGATATTTACTTGACGCATTCAAGTGGTAAGCAGCTAAAAATTGACGCACAAGAATCTTTACTGATTTCACTCAAACAAGAAGGTTCTTATAGCTGGAATTCAGGAGAGAAATTCGCTTTTGAAGTGAAAGAAAAACCAGCAGTTAACTTTACATTTCCTTCTGATATTATTTATGAAAATGGCATACCAACGATTACGATAACTTCTGATTTAAATGCAAAAAATCAAAAATGGTATTATGATCAAAAGGTTGTTTCGACTAATGATTTTTTAAAATTAAACATTTTCACGAAAGAAAAATATGCTGTAACGTTGCAAATAACGGGTGTTAATGGTTGTGAAAATCAATTAACAAAGACGTTTTATCCGGACCCAAGTTTTCATTACAATTTAAAGGCTCCAACTGGATTTGACCCAACATCGTCTAATTCAAAGCGCAACACCTTTTTACCACTTTCTTTGTATGAACGAGATACACCATTTAGAATGTTGATTATTGATCCTAAAGATGGTAATGTGATATTTGAAACCACGGACAAAAATAATCCATGGGATGGAAGGAATCAAAAAACAGATCAATTAGTGGCTGAGGATAGTGAATATATTTGGAAAGTAATTTTAATGAATCCTGAAAAAAACGAGAAAAACGAATATAAAGGAATGATTACTCGAAAATAATTTAATTCGATTTTTATGAGATACTTATTCCTATTATTAGCTATTTCTACAATAAGTATTTTCAAAGCTCAGTCCGTTTCGATTGTTAAATCTTCAGAGACATCTTTAGAACTTTTGTTTCAATTTGAACCTAGTCAGTTAATGGTTAAACAATTTAACCACAAAGATTATATTGATTTTACACAATCTTCTGATTTAACACTCTTTGAAAAAGGAGCACCATCATTGCCATTTTATTCTAAATCGATTCTACTACCATCTAGAGGAAATAGCTCTTTAGAAGTTTTTTATGATGATGTAATTGAATATTCAGGTCAAGAAATATTACCATCTTTAGGTTTGCAAAAACGGAAGTCAATTACGAATGATTATGTATTTGGTAAAATTTATTCTGAAGATTCATTTTATCCAGGAAAATTAGCGACTACTACTCCCCCATTTTTATTGAGGGAGTTGAGAGGACAAACGATACACCTATACCCTTATCAATATAATCCGATTCGTAAAACGCTTCGATTTTATAAAAAATTACGCGTGATCATTACTTTCAATGAAAAAGGTCATGGAATTAACGAATTACTCGATCCATCCGCATCACATTTGGGAAAACAGCATTTTAAACATCAATTTATAACACCAGTTCCTAAAAAAGAAAAATACTTTGAAAAACCAGATCAAGGTGAAATGTTAGTTATTTGCCCCGCGCGTTTTAAACAAACGATTCAGCCATTGGTAGATTGGAAAAATCAAAAAGGAATTTTAACACGCATTGAGTTTATTGAAAATATTGGAGATTCCTCTCATTTAATCAAAAAATATATTATTGATTACTATAAAAAACATCCTTCTTTACTACACTTACTTCTCGTAGGTGATCATCAAGACATCACTCCTTATTCTTATGGTTTTTACGATAGTGATGTATATTGGAGTGATTCATATTATGGTCAAATTTCTGGAGATGATTTATATAGTGAGTTGTTTGTAGGTAGATTTTCCGGAACTGTAGACGAAGTAAAGATTATGGTTCAACGAACCTTAGAATATGAAAAAAATCCTGCCGCAGGAGACTGGATGAATAAAGCTATTGGAATTGCATCATCTCAAGGCTTAACAATTGGAGATAATGGGGAGTCAGATTGGCAGCATGAACGATTGATACGAACTTCATTACTGGCAAGTGGTTATAGTTCTGTTTATGAATTTTATGATGGAGATCAAGGAGGAAGTGATGAACCTGGTAATCCATCAAGTACAGCAATCGTTAAAGCAATAAATTCTGGAGTAGGTTTATTAAATTATACAGGTCATGGTGATACTGATAATTTTATTAGTGGAAATTTCCATGCTTCAGATGTGTTAACTGCAGAGAATTATGGTAAATATCCTTTTGTGGTTTCCGTTGCGTGTAATAACGGTAAATTTGTGAATAGTACTTGTCTTTCAGAAACTTGGTTGAGTGCAACACATAACAATCAAATTACGGGAGCTATAGCTATGTGTGGATCATCCATATTAATGGATTGGGCTCCACCTATGAAAACTCAAGATGAGATAGTCCGTTTGTTAATCGATCCAAATCCAACTGTTCGTAAAACTTCCTTGGGAGGCTTATTTAATAACGGTCAATTTAGCATGTTAGAAAAATATGGAATTGTTGGAAATGGTGTTGTACAAACGTGGGTATTTTTTGGAGATCCGTCAACTGTTATTCGCACACAAATAACTAAGCCTATTGCATTTACAGTGGTTAAAAATAGTGGGGATTCATTAAATGATTATGTCGTTCATTCAGAAATAAATGGGCTGAATATAGGTATAAGTAAGAATAATACATATATCACCTCAGGTACAATCATTAATAACAATTACACTTTTTCTTTACCTCCTTCAGAGATTTCGGATACTTTTTTGGTTACTGCTACTCTTCAAAATTATGCTACACAGCAACAAATAATTGTGAAAGAAAAGAGTGTTAAGTTGGACGAACAACCAGTTTTGACTTTAAATTTGTACCCTAATCCGAGCAATAATATCGTTCATATAGCTTCATCAGGTCCGTTTGAGGTTGATATTGTTACATTAGAAGGTAAAAAAATAACTACCTACGTTCACTCACAGCCTGAAGTTTTCTCATTAGATGTAAGCAGTTATTTAACTGGTAGCTATCTATTTGTTTTTAAGATTAATGATCAAATCATTACTCGAAAAATAGAAATTATTAAACAGTAGTTTTAACAGCTTGTTAAAATATAGTTTACTACTTATCTGAACAATCTATCAGTTTTTAAAAGAAGATATCACTTTGCAGGTTTCATCAATACAATGATCTGTAATATCTAAATGAATCACTATTCGGATCATATTTTCACCAAAAGACGAAACTAATATTCCATGCTCTTTGAATTTTTGTATGATTTCCATTTTATGAGACTCATTCGTTAAACTAAAGACTATAATATTTGTTTCCACAGGAAAAACATCTGAAACCCAATTTTGTTGTAGTAATAATTCGCCAATTTTAGCTGCTCTTATACGATCCTCTTTAAGGCGTTCGATGTGATTTTGCATGGCGTATAATCCACCTGCCGCAATGATACCAGCTTGACGCATTCCACCGCCCATTACTTTTCTAACACGTCTAGCTTTACGAATAAATTCTTTAGTTCCTAGTAATAGTGAACCAACAGGTGCTCCTAACCCTTTGGATAAACAGATTGAAATTGAGTCGAATTGGGCTGCGTAGACTTTCGGATTAACTTTATTTACCTCCAGTGCATTCATCATACGTGCGCCATCTAAGTGTAAGGGAATCCCTTTTTCTTTGCAAAAAATAGAAATTTTCTTGATTTCTTCAAAATCATATACAGCTCCCCCACCGCGATTTGCAGTATCTTCTAAGCTTACTAATTCCGTCACCGGGAAATGAATGTCATCAGTATTGACAGCTTTTTGGATTTCAGTTACAGTTAATCGACCTCTGCTCCCAGGCAGTAAACGTACAGATGCTCCAGAATTTTTAGCGATTCCCCCTCCTTCGTATTTATAGATATGACTTTCTTCGTGGCAAATAACTTCACCACCTGGCTTCACATGTACATTGATTGCGATTTGGTTCGTTTGCGTACCAGAGCTACAAAATAGTGCTTCTTCTTTTCCAAAATATGCTGCTACAAAACGTTGTAATTCATTTACTGTTGGATCTTCTTGAAAAACATCATCTCCAAGAGGAGCATTAAACATAAATTCCAACATTTCTTTTGTTGGTTTTGTAACAGTATCGCTTCTGAAATCGATCATTTTAAAGGATTAAAAATTAGTTAAATTTAACTAAAAAAACTTTTTAATACTGAGGAGTACAATTTTTTGTAAGTGAGATTCGATGCCGAATCATTTAACTTATTACCTTATAGGATTGTAGGTTAATATCTTCCTTTTTTTTTCGATCTCTAGGATTACCACATATACTCCAATACTTATGATTGAAGCGAAAAAGCACCAAACAGATAAGACATAGTGTTCGTAAAATAGTGCACTTAATATATAAGAAATAAGTATAGTTAGTCCGAGTATCCATATACCTTTGATGCTAGAGAATAAAGGAGGTGCGATGGTTGCAAGTGCATATAATACGACGCTTACATTCTTGAGAGAAGATGGGTAGTTTTGGATGTATAAAATATGGTTTTGTTCGATGACCGCTGAAATATGAAAATGCAACAAACAATAGGTTAGATAGCTCGCTACAGTTAGTCCTATTCCTACAAATACTTTTAGTGCGATGCTTCTTTTCTTGTTTTTTTCGAGATTTAATATCGCTATTGGGACAAGTATCGGCCAAATAATTTGAGCAAAAATTAAAAAAGTTTTGGTTGCATATTGCTGTAAAAGTAAAAGGTCAGCGTTAGGCAAAGACACCCATAGAACACCTTCTGCAGCTTGTTGAATTCCAAATATAAATGGGATTGCTGCGAATAGACGTTGACTTTTGAGTGTACTTTTGTGTAAGGTTGCTAATCCAATAACGGTTAGCACAACACCTGCGGATAAACTAGCGTTAGCAGAAAAGCACATAGCATTAATTTAGTTATAAAAAAGGGTGTGATAAAGATCCACCTTTTTGAACACTCAAAAAGGTGGAATTATTTAATAAACTACTTTTGTACCTTACATATTTTAAAAAAAATCCAAAGAATTAATTCTTAAAATAACTTTTAGCGAAAGCATATTTTTCATTGTCAGTCATTTTATCTGACCCGTGGACTTCAATTTTTTTATCCTTAAAATGAAGGTCTTTTTTTAGGAAGTTTTTAAGTTCCAATTTTGCATCGGTTGGTCCGAAAAGAAGTACATTATCGAAGTTGATCAATTCTTCTGAAATTTGTTTGTAGAACAGTTTATTTGATTGATTTTCTTTGTTGTGCATCAAATTTTCGCCTCTACCTAACGCCTTTCGTATCAACAACGGTTAAAAGCATTGTCAACCCATTATAATAGATAGTTAAATGTAATTTTAGCTTATAATTTTAATACGCGTTGCTCCACCACAACTGAGTCATCAGCTTCGGTAACTAAACATTCACCGTCTAGATTGACCCCTGTTAGTAATTCAAAAGATTGATTTTCGATTGAAAATTTTGTACTTACAAATTCTAATGTGTCAATTCCTTGAAATGAATCCAACAGATACTTCAAAACTCTCCCTTTAATCACTTGATATAAAAAAAAATAGTGAAAACCTTCTGAGCGTCTTACCTCTAATTCATCAGATTTTGTGTGATACATGGGAAATAAATAGTTCTCACTCACTAAATCATCCAACGAAAAACGGTTTAGTTTTTTACGTTCTTTTCTGATTTCAAATAAGTTATCTTTATGAATCATACATCCGATTCCTTCCGTTTGAACCGGTAAATCCATAAAACTAAAAAAACCACATCTCTCCATTAACTCAAAATCAAAGAAAACATCCGAAAATGTCATTTTAGCATCATGCGCAACTTGTTCAATACGAGTAACTAACGATGTTGGTAACTCCAATACACGATAAAGAACACCTAAGCCAAAGACATTGATGACAAACATAATTCAAGGATTTATTAACTGTAGATATGTTTTTAAATATAAGAAAAGAGAAACGATTTTCGATTTACAGTAAAAATAAATGTTGAATGATCAATTATTAGTTTTGCATTGTTCTTGTATATATTATATGTATTAATACGTGTTTTAAAAGGTGTATAATGCTGTTTTATAACTGATTAATTCTTCAGAAACAATTGAATGGTACTCAATTAAACAAATAAAAAAATGGTTCTGATTTAATAAAAACATTTTCATTTGCTAAATTTGCCGATTATCCATCTAAAACAACTGAATAATAAAAAGTTATACCTAAAAATAAACGATGACAACAGGGAAAAATGGAATTCTATTAATTGAAGAATTCGAAGGATTTAGAGCAAACGCGTATAAAGATGCGGTTGGTTTACCAACAATTGGTTTTGGAACACTAATAGACAGTGAAGAAGAAAAACAATTACTTACTGAAACAATTTCGAAAGATCAAGCAGAAGGTTTGTTACGTAAAGAATTAGCAATGATTGAAAAGAAATTTACAATCATGGTAACTAGTAAAGTTAATCAAAACCAATACGATGCACTTGTGTCTTTTGCCTACAATCTTGGAATAAATAACCTAAAATCTTCGACACTTTTAAAAAAAGTCAATCATAATCCTGCTGATGTAACCATCCGCGATGAGTTTAATAAATGGATACACGCAGGAGGAAAAGTATTACAAGGATTAGTGCGAAGAAGAAAAGCGGAAGGCGATTTGTATTTTAAAGTGTAAACGAATATACGGCAACTAACTGGTAGAGTTCATCGCCAGATGAGGGTTATTTGGGTTATGCTTGGTATTTTTAGCTAGAATATAAAAACAGTAAATTTGACAGGAGTAATTTCGATAAAAAGTTCGGCTTTTCTGTCTGTTGTTTAAAAGATTAAATTAAAAAGATATGTTAAAAAAAATCCTACTTGTATTTTCTGCATCAGTATGTTTAGTAGCATGTAAAAAGGCTGAAACAACACCTAGCAATACAACGACTACGAGTAAAGATACCACCCAAACCTCCATTGCAAAATACGGTGCTGGAGTTACAGATATTGATGGTAACAAATACAAGACGGTTATTATTGGTACCCAAGAATGGATGGGTGAGAATTTAAACGTTTCCAAATACAATGATGGTTCTGCAATACCTAATGTTAAAGATGATCAAGAATGGTGGAACCTTACGTCAGGTGCATGGCGATATTACAATGATAATTCTTCTAATAATGTCAAATATGGTAAACTTTATAATTGGTATACAGTAGATCAATCAACAAATGGAAATAAGAACGTTTGCCCAACAGGTTTTCATGTACCAACACAAATTGAATGGAATAAATTAAAAGAAAATTTAGGTGGTGTATTTATAGCAGGTGGCAAAATGAAAGAAGTAGACACCTTAAATTGGAAGAGTCCAAATAAAGACGCAACAAATAGTGCGTTATTTTCAGGACTTCCTGGAGGACAAATATCTGCATCTGGAACTAGTGGATACTTTGGAGAAGTGGGAAACTGGTGGAGTTCATCGCCAGATGAGGGTTATTTGGGTTATGCTTGGTATTTTTATCTAGAATATAAAAACAGTAAATTTGACAGGAGTAATTTCGATAAAAAGTTCGGCTTTTCAGTCCGTTGTTTAAAAGATTAAATTAAAAAGATATGTTAAAAAAAATCCTACTTGTATTTTCTGCATCAGCATGTTTAGTAGCATGTAAAAAGGCTGAAACAACACCTAGCAATACAACGACTACGAGTAAAGATACCACTCAAACCTCCATTGCAAAATACGGTGCTGGAGTTACAGATATTGATGGAAACAAATACAAGACGGTTATTATTGGTACCCAAGAATGGATGGCTGAAAATTTAAAAGTGACTAAGTATAATTATGGAGAAACGATTACGAATGTAACAGATGAATTGGAATGGTCTAAATTAACAACTCCTGCTTGGTGTTATTATAACAACAATGATTCCTTAGGTATGATTTATGGTAAATTATATAATTGGTACACCGTAAACACTAAGAAAGTTTGTCCGGTAGGCTGGCACGTACCTTCAGATTTAGAATGGACTAAATTATCTAATTTTTTAAGTGGTGACACGATTACGACAAGTATTTACATTCATGATAGTATTGCAGGATTACAATTAAAAGAAAATGGTTTTGCTCACTGGAATAATTCGAATGTTTTAGCAACAAACAAATCTTTATTTACCGCACTACCTGGAGGATATATTAACATAAAAGGTAGTCCACTTTTTAAAAATTTAGGAGATGAAGGTCACTGGTGGAGTAGCACAACTAGAAATGGAAATTCTCCTTGGGGTAGATCTATTGGAGAAACAAAGCTATTTAAAGATGATTATTTTATAAATGATGGTCTTTCTATTCGATGTATTAAAGACTAACAATTCCAAACCACCTTACAAGGGTGTTTTTTTCTTTTAATCATGATCAAACAACATAAGATTTAGAAAAGATCTTACATATCAATCTAAAAAACGAAAGTGTTATTTAGTAGTGATTTCTTCTGATTTCACAAGAATTGGAGCATTTCTTAATGATTTTCTCAAACCTTTTGATTCGTATACATTTTTACATCCTTTAGAAAACACGTATATGATATCGTAAACATAAATAGATGCTGAAAAGCTTAACATCCCTAAGGAAGTATTAGTATAAAGATTAGCTGCTTTATAATGTGTGTCCGAACTCGATTTATCAACCGCTTTTTTGTATTGATTATACTCATTATTAGCCAATGAATTAAATAAGATCCCCATTCCAGTAGATAAAATAAAAGTCGTCATTCGTCCCCACCCTTTTTCTCCATGAGTCACTTTTAAAGTACCAACCCCTGGTAACAACATAGAATAGAATGTACATAATGGACCAGCATCATTTTTGTAGCTAACTAAACTTATATCTGTGTAAGAACTAGTATTAAGTGTTTTGTTTTTCACTTCAAAAGCGAATTTACCATAGCTATATACTTGTTGATTAATAAAATTAATTAATGGCTGTTGATCTAAATTAACACTTGTAACTTGCTTGATTCCTGATCCACTCGATTTTAATTCAATTAAATTACTTTTCCAATTTAAATTGAAAGCTACATTTTCTTTGCTAGCTATATAAAAACCTTTTAACATAGGTTTTGTCAACGAAGTAACAGGTATCTTATTCAAACTAGTAGCGAATAAAGGAGACGTTGAATTTGATATGAAATAGTTAGTGGTATTTGAACCCATTGTATCAAATGCAATTCGATATTCAAAACTTAAATTTCCATCGCTACTCGTTTTTGATATACTATTTAATTCTTTAGTTATATTTTTCAATAAACTAGTATAATCTCCATTATTAGTTTCTTTATAAGAGAAAATGGTGTTTTTTCTTAGTTCTAATACTTCAAGAATGGATTTAATTTCATCAATTTTATTTCTTGAAAAATAATTATTCGGATCTAGTAAATAGATTTCTTTGTAAGATTTTAATGCTGCATAGTAATTTTTATTTTCTAAAAATGAATTTGCCTCAGCCATCTTCTGTGAAACTTTTATCTCTTTAATTTTAATGTTTGCAGCTCTGATTTTTTTAGAAACACCAAAAGATTCATCATCACAATCTTGAGCTAATTTATAGTGCTCAACGGCTTTTTCAAAATCATTATACTCAAAAAATTCATCACCCTTTTGTATGAAATAGATACACTTTTCTTTTTTTAATTCATTCATTTTATAAGAAAGATTATCCTCTTCGGTTACTATGGAACTTATTGATTCGTATTTTGCAAGTGCTTGATCAAATTGTTTCTCATTCTTTAATGTTTCAACTTCATTGTATACTTCTTCTAAGCGAGATATCCGTTGTTTTTCGAGTCGAATTTTTTCATCTTCATTTTTTTTAACGCGAATAATCTCTGCATACAAACTTGGTGCATGATAATATAAAATTGCGAAAGTACCCGAACTTCTGTACGTATTATATTTTCTAAATTCAATGGTTAACTTACCGTCAGTACATGTTTTGGTGCTGTAATCCGTTGATTCAACAGTTTTTATCGGAAACTTGGATGCTACTTCCGTTAATAAATTATTAAAGCAGGATTCTGAAGGTTCAAATACTATAACATTTGGTTTATTTGCACTTTTAAATAATTGTAAGTAAGAAGTATTACCAGAAGAATATTTATCCCATTTATAAAGCGTATAATCTAACTCATATTTAAAATAATTCGACGAAGTGTTATTTTCAGCATTGGAATTATTCCAATTCTCATTACTCAAAAAATAGTTAACATCCTCTAATGTTGTTGATGTCATTCGTGATAATTGTTTATGATTGAAACAATTATCCTGACTTTTAAGTAAAGTAGTTGAAAGTAGTGTAACTAAAAAAACTGCTGTAAATCGCATGTGAAATTGTTAGATATTATTTAATAATCCATATTTTCTGATTCATATTCCGGCTCATATTCGGGTTCATAGTCACCTTCATACTCATCATATGAAGTAGTATTTGAACTTTCGTCGATATATTCATAATTCATTGAATCAGACATTTTATAAACAGAAATAGTAACTGCATAAGCATCTTTTTGTAGTAATACAATTTTATTACCATTGTCGTAATAAAGATTAGAAGAGTTACTTTTATTTGTATTCTTAGTATACCCTACAAGTTTGTGCTCTAAAGCCTTTATTAAATCTGATTCTTTGCCATAACCTTTTCCTGTAAGATGAATCTCAAACCTGAAAAAATTAAGTTTGTTGGATTGTTTGAAAACATTTTCAGTTTCTGTATACGTGTACCAAGCATCTCCTCTTTCAACACTTACTTGCTCATATGATTTACCACCGACATAAAAAGATAAATAGGCATCTTTTGTAATCTTTTTCTCATTAATAACTTGTTGAATATTTGTATAAGCACTAAAATCATTCTCAGATAAAGAATATTTCCGCTGTACATCTCCAAAAGAAGAATTAAATGTAAAATTTTCTGGAGATTCTGTATTTATTGCTTCAGTAATTGCATCCACATTGAAAAAGTCTGTATTCACAGAATTAAAAATCGATTTCCCACTAGTTACATAGTTTATATAATCGTTGGAAACAGATTCAAATTGAGGATTAATTTCAAATTTCCCTTCTAGATTTATAAATCCAATTTTATCGGCAGATTCAACCATCGCTAAATCATCATCAAACGGAAGTGCTACACCAAATTGAGGGTTAATTTCAAATTTCCCTTCTTTATTTATGTAACCCCATTTACTAGCTGATTCAACAGCCGCTAATTTAGAACCACTAAACGGAAATGCATTCTCAAATTGAGGATTAATCAAAATTTTACCATCTTCATCACACCATCCATATTTATTATCTTGTTCAATAAGAAAGATATCACCATCTGTCTTCATCATTGAAAACTGAGGATTAATTATAAATTTACCATCTTCATCGATGACACCATATTTATTGGTTAATTTAATGATTGCATGACCTTTTGAATCAAAAGAACCAGCATAATCAAATTGATACGATATATCGATTAATCCTTTCTCATTGATAAAACCCCATTTTCCTTTGTTATTTTGAACTGGACATTTTTTATTGTTGAAATGACCAACATTTTCAAATTGAGGATTGATAACTACTTTTCCCGATTTCGAAATAAATCCCCACTTTAAATCCCCTTTTGAGTCAATTTGTTGAAATGGTGCAAAACCATTTTTAAAACTTCTTACTTTTTCAGCAAATTCCGCTTTAAATAAAACTTTCCCCTTTGTATTAATAGCAGTTGGACAACCGTTTTTTTGAACTACCCATGCTATTTCATCACTAAATACAGTTGCCTCTAAATATTTGGCGGAAATGACAAACTTTCCTTCTTCTGAAATATAGCCATACTTTGAATTTTCACCAGATGTTTTTACCAATGCTAAGCCATCGTGATACACAGAAGCATTCTCAAACTGAGGATTTATCTGAATTTTTCCTTCTCTATCTATATATTCAAGCTTATCACCGGATGAAACAGGAATTAAATCAACGTTGTCTTTACCTAAGTCAATCCCTAAGTCAATACAAGAATTAAGAACGAGAATCAAGAATGGAAGAAAAATTATTTTTTTCATTTTAGTATATTTTTTGGATTACAAACTTACAATTTATAGTTCTTTTATTTTTGCGTTTAGTAGAAATATTTCGGTTTAATATTTCATTATTAGTTATTTTAGCAAAATAGAATAATATTTTTAATGGTCTTTAAAAATGAGAAGAGTAAGTTTAATAGCAAATTCAGGAATTCAATATTACAAGTTTAAAGTAAATTTAGATAAACAGTTTGGTAAGACGAATAAGATTTACTTTCAAGAACCGCTTAATCTGACAAATTTTAAATATTGGATCGACTTTTTACACAAAGAAATAGTCGAGGGAGAAGAAATTTTTTACAGAAAAAACGAGCTAATTGAAAAGAATTATTTAAACGAATCTCATAAAGTAATTTTAGGAAGTGACTTAAGTACCTGTACAGAAATAAACGATGTTACGTATACGATAGATAATATTGGTAAGTGTATTAAACATTTTAAAAATAAATGGATACCCCTTCCTTTTTTTAAGAATAATAACATTAATGAAGATTTATTTGGACCAACAGATTGGATAAGATTATATATCTCAGGGAATGAAACCGATGAAGATGTAGAGTTGATTTTAGCAATTGATACGCAAACAACCAATGAATCCAATGATAAGAACTCTCCTTTTCTGAATCAAAATCCAGATGAAAATATTTTTAAATTATGTCAAAATGATGTATTAATCAGTAGTTTCTTTGATGACAATAATAATTGTGGATGGGTGGACGACTACATAGGAGATGTGTTTTTTAAAAATAATGATGATCTAAGATTAGAAACCCCTTACAATCAACATATTGGAAATTACTTCTTGTTAGTAAGATGGTTGTTTTCGTTAGAAGATCTACCTGAAATTCAATTATACAACAATAATTCAGAAGCGATCGATGTGGATTTGGTGATTGATCTTGGCAACTCCAAAACGTGTGCCCTACTATTTGAAAATCCTAAAAATGAAGATTTTAACTTTAACAAAGTGAAAAAATTAAAACTTCATGATTTCAGTAGTCCTAATAATACGTATTGTGAACCTTTTTCCATGAATATTGTATTTAAGGAAACGAAATTTGGAGAAATTACAAGTGAAAGATACCATAATCAAAATTCTAAATTTATTTTCCCAAGTTTTGTAAGACTCGGCGAAGAAGCTAATAGACTGAAAAGTCAATCTACGGTTGAGCTATCTTTAGGAAAAGAGATCAATTCCTATAATTCAAGTCCAAAAAGATATCTCTGGGACAAAGATGCTGCTAATAAAACATGGGAATTTTACCCTGAAGATGTTACCAAACCTTTGAAAGAAGCATATATCCCAGGTATATCAGAGCAATTAACATCTTCTGGTGAGCTTTGTAAAGATTCATTTTTTGGTGTTAAACCAATTTACTCTAGAAATTCATTGATGACTTTTGTTTTTTTAGAAATTATTTCGCACGCAAATACTCAAATTAATTCTTTTGAATTTAGACAAGAACACGGGAATATAATTGTACCTCGAAAAATTAAAAGAATTACCATCTCTTGCCCTACTGGAATGATTCAATTTGAACAAATTGAATTAAGAGAAGCAGCCGAAAATGCATGTAGATTATTAAACGGTTTCAGAAAACAAAATTCGGATGCTATCATTAGTTTAATAAACGATGATTCATCCCTACCAGAAATAATACCTTCTATTAAAGATTTAAAATTAAATCTATCTAAAATAGAAGATAAAAAAGATTGGATATACGACGAAGCAACAAGTTGCCAAATGGTTTTTTTATACGGCCTTTTAGGAAGGAAAATGAATGAAAATACCGAGCTAGCATTGAAAGTGTTTTCAAAGTGGAACGATAAAACAAATCAACAAAAATTGAAAATTGCATCCATCGATATTGGTGGCGGAACGACGGATTTAATGATTTGCTCTCATGAAATAAATACGGATAACATTATTAAAATCACCCCTACTCCATTATTTTGGGAAAGTTTTAAAATTGCTGGTGACGATCTGTTAAAAGAACTAGTTCAACAAATTGTTATAGAAGGAGAAGATAATGAGATAAACAAAGGTGCTTGTGGTGTAATTGAAAATACGGGCAAAAATCTTGGGATTGAGAATTTATCCTCCAAGCTAAACGGTTTTTTTGGAGAAGACAATAATAATATTGGGTATAAAGGTAAAATGATGCGTAAATTGTTCATTCATCAAATTGCTATTCCTGTTGTCTTGAAATACCTTGAGAATGCGAATAAAAATAATGAAAATTCTGTGTTAACTTTTGAAGATATATTCGGAACTAAATTTAACAATACGGAGTTACTGAATTATTTCCACGCGCATTTTGGTTTCAAAATTCAAGAGGTGAAATGGCGACTTTCTTCGAAACAAGTGAACGCTATTGTGCAAGCAGTTTTTGAACATTTGATTAAACGTATTTCCGTTTTAATTAGCCAATACGAATGTGATTTTGTAATATTATCTGGAAATCCTTGTTCTTTAAATTCACTAGAACAATTATTCCAAAAATACATGGCGGTTACGCCAGATCGCTTGATTAATCTAAATAATTATTGGATCGGTAGATGGTATCCTTTTTCGGATAATAACGGCTACATAAACGACCCTAAAACAATTGTTTCTGTTGGAAGTATTATCTCTTTAATGGCAGGACCACTAGGTAGATTAAATAACTTCCGCTTAAACTCTAAGTTTTTACGTTCGCAATTAATCTCAACAGCTGACAATCTTGGAGTTGTTGTTAAAAATAATTTTCAAAATTTCATAAATCCATCGAATAGCGAAGGTAGTTTTACCATTAATTCAATTCCAGCTAGAATAGGATTTAAGAAAATCAACTCGCAAAATTATCCGATCTCAGATTTATATCTACTAAAAATCAATGATGAAGAAATTGTAGATTATTTAAAAAAACGAAATCCTTCTGCTTTTAACTTAGAAATGCTTCATACCTATAAAACAAATTTGACGCTTAAATTGCCTTTAACAGTGCATGTTAGTCGTGATACTGAAAAAAGTAAGGAAGAATTAAAAGTCGAAAATGTATATAACTTTGAAGGAGAAGAAATCTCTAGAAAATTCTTTAGACTCGACTACCAAACCCTAAATGGTAATAATGAATATTGGTTAGATAATTGTGAATTTATACTAAACATACGTACAAATTAATTATATGGAGAATTATAGTACCGAAAAAATAAATGAAATAAGTCAACAATTAAATACTGTCATTGATTGTTTGTCTAAGAGTGTTTCGTGGGGACAAAAAAATTTAAAATTTGAAGATAAAGAACAGTTTGTCACTGAACTTAAAAACTCAAAACGTAAATTATTACGTGTCAATAGTAGTCTAGAAACTAAATCTTCTATTGCAGTTTTTGGTGGAAGTCAGGTTGGAAAATCTTATTTAATTAAAAATGTACTAAGCGAATCCGATAAACCTTTTTATATCGTTAATAATCACAATAAGTATGATTTCTTAAAAGACATCAACCCTCCAGGTGTAGGTGCTGAAAGTACAGGTGTAGTCACACGTTTTACAATCGATCAACCTTCCCCTTTTGCTGATTTTCCGATCAAGATTAAAATTCTTTCAATCAAAGATTTGTTAACGATATTATTTGATAGTTTTTATTTAGATCAAAAGCGAATCAAAAAGTTTCCAAACGAAGAGTTTATTACTGTAAGAATTAAAGAAATTGAACAACTTCAAAGTGCAAATAACGAAACTCAAAACGTGCTATCGGAACTAGATATTTTAGATATTAAACAATATTTTGACGAATATTTATCTAAACATTCCTTATTATTTGAACGATTAGAAACTACAAAATATTGGTATAAAATCTCTAATTGTATCGAACGTATTCCTTTGAATAATATACCTCAGGTTTTTTCAATATTATGGGATGACAATCAATTAATTACGAATGTTTTTATTCAACTCTTGAAGGTTTCTTCTCAAATTGATTTTGAATCTGTATTATTTGCTCCTTTTGATGCTGTATTAAGAGGAAAAGGAGAAATATTGGATGTAAAACGTTTAAAAGAACTGAACACGAATACCAGTAAAATTATCGTGCAATCTAATGCAGGTAAACAATATGAAATTGATAATTCCTTTCTCAGCGCACTTACTGCTGAATTAGTTTTTCAAATACCAGAGGAACTAACAAGTAATAAATCATTTATAAAAAACTCGGACTTACTTGATTTCCCTGGAGCAAGAAGTCGTTTAGCGATTGAAAACGAAGATATTTCTGTAGATCTCGTTCCTGAAATGTTACTACGTGGTAAAGTATCTTATTTGTTTAATAAATATTCAGACTCTTTTCAAATTAATAATTTATTGTTTTGTACAAATGATAAACAATTAGATGTAAATGAAATACCTACTTTATTATCTTTTTGGATTGATAAAAACATTGGAGAAACACCGGAAACGAGACATAACACACTAAAAAACACATCAATTCCTCCGTTATTTGTTGTTTTTACTTTTTTCAATAATCAATTAAAGTATGATATTACCAATGACCTTGATCTATCCAATCTCGCGTACAAATGGGACATCCGTTTTAATCGTTTTTTTGAAAATGAAATTGTTTCTCCTACCAATAATTGGCATAAAGAATGGGATAACAAAAACACACCTTTTCAAAACTTTTATTTATTACGCGACTATAAATATTCAAACGATACCTACCTAGGATTTGAAAATTCGGGTTCAGAACTAACGATTAATCCGGAAAGAATTCCCTATTTAAATTCCTTAAAGAAATCTTTTATTGAACATGATTTTGTACAAAAACATTTCAATGATGCAGAATATTCATGGAATATATCAACTTCCATGAATAGCGATGGAACCGATTTAATCATTCAGAACCTCAATCCTGTATCAACTAATTATTCGAAAATAAACCATCATATTTCTGTCATTGAGCAAGAAAAAAACAAACTTGTTTCTTTACTTTCCAAACATGTTTTTACAGATAATCTTTTTGAGATACGAACAAATGCATTAAGAAATGCAGTTAATATTCAAATAAGTCTAAATACAATCTTTAGTATTAATCCGATCAATTTCAATAATTTCATCAAAAAACTGTTGATTAGCCCGGACAGATTGTTTAATTTCTTCAACGAACAATTAGTGAAAGAAAATAATTTAACAATCATTGATGAGTATACCTTACTTAAATCTCAATTCCCGTTGCTTTCTGCATTGAATTCAAGAGAAGAAAATATTGAAATTTTACGCAAAGGATTTTTCTTAAGTAGTTCGGAAGAAGTTTTAGTTTACCTAGAAAATAAAGCAATACACATTGACAAACTGTTTGAAAACACGAATAAATTAAGCAAAACAGCCATTTTAATTGAGGAGTTAATAAAACTTTGGAAAGTTGAAAATTTATCCATTAGTAATTTACAAGAATTTATTCAACTTGGAATTTCAACAAATGTGATGGACCATTTAATTGATCATTATGTAACGGCCATCGAAAGATTTGATTTAAAAGAAAAATTAACCAAACGATTTGAGAAAAAAATATCGGATTATACATCAAATAGAGGAATTGAAGAATACCTTTCTGAAATTAGCGCATACTTATTAAACGATTTCATTGTCAATTTTGGTATTCGTTATTTAAGTAGTGACGAATTAAACGAAATTCAAGAAGTTGGTGTTCAATACAATCTTGATTTTAAAGAGGCGATTAATTTTGAAGAAAAAAACATAAGTGATCAAGAATTGAAAAATCTATTTGATCAAATTTCAGATACAAATCTTGAGGAACTACTCATCACGAGTTGGTCACCATTATTGAAAAATTACAACCTTTGGTTCTCAAAGCTAAAAATAAGTATGTTAGCGAATTGTGGCTTTGTTAATTATGATGAAATTGCAAATAATGAATTAAAAATATTACTTTCTAAATTTTCATCGTTTCAAAAACTTAACTAATGAAAAAAATTGCCTCCATCCCTACTCATTCATTTGAGCCAATATCTTTTGGGGATAATTATCTATATACACAATACGAAAAATTAAGAAGCTTTCTTCAGGTTAACTTCAATCAAAAAATAGCCAATTTTATTGCGAAACCCGTAATTAATAATTCGGAAGTAAGTTGGTATGCAAATTATTACAATGATTTCAGACCAATAGCTGAATTCGACCAAGAAACACAAGGACTATTATTATCCAATTATTGGGAAATATTAAATACCATCAATGCAAAAATAAAAACGCTCAAAAGTAAAACTAATAACGATCAAAACGAATGGTATTCCTTATTAAATTCGGTATTTGATTCTGAAAACAATAAAATATATTCCGACGGTCAAAATATTGTCGTATTATGGGGATGGAAGTTTTTTAATGCGCATGAAAATAAATTACCAACATTTATTCCTCAACAAATTTTCAGTACCCCTACCCCTTTGGTAGAACCATTAAACACAGAATTTCAACCTGTTATAACTGATGAAAATCAAAACAATGAACCGGAAGAATTCGTAAACGAAACACCGTTAATTGAAGAACCGGAACCGTTAGTTATGGAGCCGGAACCATTGGTAGAAGCGGAAGAAAAGAAATCATTTTGGGCTAGATTCTTAGAGTTCCTCAAATGGTTTGCTTCTAAATATTGGTGGTTATTACTGCTGTTACTTTTGATTATTTTGTTTTTATTTTTCTTTAATTCGTGTGAAGATAAGCGCAATGATATAACTAATAAAGAAATTAACGATTTAAACAATCGCATCGAATATTTACGTCAAAAAACGAGCGAATGCTGTGGTTGTGAAACGAATGAAAACGTAGAATAAGTATGGAAACTGAAAAAACACACTCAAAAACAAGTGAATTCTTCTACACTAATTGGTGGTTGTTTTATTTACTAATTTTTATTTTAATTGGTTTACTGTTTTTTGTAGG
Organism: Chitinophaga pinensis; assembly: GCA_943324745.2. Classification (GTDB taxonomy): domain Bacteria; phylum Bacteroidota; class Bacteroidia; order Flavobacteriales_D; family Crocinitomicaceae; genus CANHVK01. Next base: position 72,155 of record CALPMT020000001.1, read on the forward strand.
ATGTCATCCGAAAAACACATCCGATTTATCCGTTGTTCATGCAAAATTATCTACGTTAGAAGATCAAATTGAATGTGGATTAAAACGCAAAAAAACAATCAATGAAAGATCAGAAGATCAAAGACTAAGGGATGCAGGTGGGCAAATCGGTTGTATAAATGCTACTTTATATTGGAATACAGAAGATGATTTAGATTTACATTCAATGGATCCTTACGAGAATCATATTTATTACAGCAATTTTTGTAAAAGAAGTGATGGTTTTTTCAGTCGTGCTGGTGGACAGATAGATGTAGATATGAATGCTGGTGGGAGTGGATCAAATGAACCTGTCGAAAACATCTACTATAAATGTACTCCACCTCATGGAGGTTATAAATTTTTTGTTAATTTTTTCGCTAAAAGCACCCAAAACAAAGAAATACCTTATACTTTAAAAATTAGAGTAGATGGCGAAGTGGTTCAAGAATTTCAAGGGAAATTTACAACAGAAAAAGAAACGCATTACCTCTATAAATTAGATTATTAATTTCAATATGAATGAAAGTCTAAATCAAAAAAACAAACCTTTTAAGTATGGAGTTGTTTATTATTTAATTATTTTTTGTTATTTCCTTCTAGTGGTTCTTTTCTGGTACCATTTTTTGGAAAAAAAACAGTTAAATAATTACGATGTACCGTCCCAAAACAGTGTAATTATCCCAATTCAACAAGATGAAGTAAGGATAGATTCATCTTCAAATTCATTTATTGTAGAAAACAAACTAAACATAGCTATACTCAATAAATCCAAGACTGTTGAATCGTTTATTAAGTCTTTTAAAACAAAGTATGCAAACCTACACGCTCAAATAATATACTTTGATACAGTCATTAAACGAATTCAAGTGGAAGTTGATGCAGAAGCAAAAAGCACCCTAAAAAACACGTTAAAATCTAATTTACCTGAATTTGAATTGCTCGTTTGGGATGAAACAATATTTGAATCCACGAAAACATTTAGTGACCCTGCTTCAAATTCGGGAGAAAAAAGTTGGTATTTAGATGTCATTGAAGCACACAAAGCATGGGATATTACTACTGGTAACAAAAAATTAATACTTGCTGTAATCGACAATGGATTTGATGTAAATCATGAGGAAATTAAGGATAAAATAGTTAAACCTTACAATGTCATAGATCGTACGTCGAATGTAGCTCCTCAAGGTGCTATGAATCATGGTACGCACGTTTCTGCTACTGCATGCGCATCATCGAATGGAAAAGGAATCGTTGGAATAAGTCCAAAGTGCAAATTAATGCCTATTAAAGTAGAAGATGAAAATGGCATGATAGCATCTACCTATATTGTGGATGGAATTCTTTATGCAATTAAGAACGGAGCAAACGTGATTAATTTATCTCTCGGGAAAATGTTTGGAAATCTTCCATTGTCAGAAGAACAACAAAAAGAATTCATAAAAAATCAAGGAAATGATGAATTTCAATTTTGGGATGAATTATTTGAATATGCGAATAAAAAGAATGTTACCTGTGTCATTGCTGCAGGAAATGAAGCTAATTTAATAGGTTTAGACCCGTTTCAACGTGCTAAATCAACCATCAAAGTTTCTGCAATTGATGAAAATTATAAGCGTGCAGAATTTAGCAACTTCGGCTCGTTCTCAACGATTAGTGCACCAGGAACACATATTTATAGCGCTAAACCAAATGGAGAATACGAATATTTAGATGGAACAAGCATGGCGTCACCCATTGTTGCTGGAGCAGTCATATTGATGAAGTCCATAAGACCTAAGCTCACAAATCAAGAAATAATTAAATTGTTGCGAAGTACAGGAAAAAGCAAAAGTCCTAGAATAGGACCTGTATTACAACTATATAGTTTATTAACAACATTGAAATCAAATTGATTTTTAGCAGATAAAATCTAAAAAAAATGTAATTTAGCGTTTAAAAATTAAATTTCACAACATGAGTAAAAAACCCGTTTTTGTTACTATTTTATCCTTTATTTTTCTAGTATTTATAATGCTATCCGATTTTTTGGGTTCCTTATATATTACCGATGGAAATATTGCGTTGAGTATTGTAATTAGTTCCATTATTGTAATCTGCTACTTTTTTGTTATTGAATTACTTGTTTCCAACAAAGAAGCATTATTTAAGAATAAATTTAAACACTATTCCTTAATTTTCTGGTTGTTCTATGCTTCCCTTGGATTCGGTTCTTTTTATTTCATGAATCATTTTTTCAATGTTGAAATTAATTGCAAAGACAATGTGAAACAAGAAGCATTGGGTCGTTTACAAATGCTACAAACCATTTCAAGCGAATACGAAACACGCTTAAACAATGACCTAAATAAATTGGAAATTAGTGCAAATTTAAAAATAAGTAAGTATCAAAACCGCCCTACAAATGCATTACGTGCTGAACTAGAGGCTGCTCCTTATTATATTTCTTCCAGCACGCTAAGTGATCCCGCGAATATGAATGCTTTTGCAATTAGTCAAGTTTCACTGAATGGGGTAAAATCAAAATTTGAGGCTTATACCCAAATGTTAATGAAAAACATTAAAAATACGGATAGTATTTATCGACCAGTGTTTGATAATTGGAGAAGATTAAGCTTAATTTCTAGTCTAAACGAAGTTGATGCCTATTTAAAACAAACGAAAGATAGTATCAATATTAAATTGGCAGAATTACCTTTCAATAAGGATACGTTATCTGTAAATGTTGCAACGACTAAAATACCGTTAGATAGTCCTTCTAAAATTAAAGAGCTATACCCAAATAGTAATAGCTTATTATCAAGTATGATTATTGTTGTAATTCATATTTTTCTGCTTATACCTTTCTTCATGCAGGAAATCAGAGTATATAGTTCGAATAAAGCAACTAGTAAAACAAATAATACGACTAATGGACCTTCTTCTGGCGGTTCCATTGAAATATAATATATAATACATGAACGCAATTCAAAAACAACAATTATTACAGAATGTGAATCAAATTGATTTAGTAGTTCTTAAAAGCATATTGGATCAGGGTTTTATTACATTGGATGAATTTAAAGAAGCAGGACTTGATTACAACAAAGTAGAAGAGTTAGATTCTATAAATAAGATTAAAGAACAGGTAACTTTTAATGCGTCTGAAAAACAAAATGTACTCAATGCAATAAATAACAATCAAAGTACAGTAGATGAAATTCAAATGAATTTATCTAACGGAATAATTACACTCGCAGATTTACAACAAAGCACAAATTTGTCTCCAAAGTCCATTCAACTATTAACAAACTTAAATAGTGCTGGTAGAACGACTATTTTTAAAAGGATTGAAGATTTACCTCCAATGGAAGAAGGTAAAACGGATGTGTACTTTGTGGGGGTGCCTGGTTCTGGAAAATCAACAATTTTATCTGGATTGTTGTATATGGCACACAAAAAAGGGTTATTATTAAATAATAGTCATAATCAAGGAGGTGCTCAATACCAAGATTTGTTGATCAATGACATGCGAAAAGGATTACTACCCGCTGCAACAGCTTCTGGTTCTTATAATTACATTCCATTATCTCTACAAGGAGAAGATGGCGCACATCCATTGAATGTAGTCGAAGTACCAGGTGAAAATTACAACCAAATGTATAACAATGGAGATGTAGCCTCTTTCTTAAATTACATTAATAACGACAACAAGAAGATCATCATATTTGTCATTGATTCTTTAGTACATAATGAAGGATATGTGAATAACGCGAATCAATTAGACCAATCGTTGGTATATGCAAACATTTTGGAACTATTTAGATCGAATCAAGTACTAGAGAAAACAGATTCGGTATACATTGTTGTAAATAAATTCGATGCAATTAAAAATACGCGCTATTTTGGGGATCCTAGACCAGACACGGAATTAGCATTAGACTTTGTGCAAGATGAATTTTTAGCGTTTATCAATAATTGTAAAAATGCGAGAGAAAATTCAAAAAATCAATTCAAAATCAAAATCATTCCTTTCTCTATTGGTGATGTTCAATTGTCCACATTTGTGAACTACATTAATGAAGAATTTTGTTTCAATTTATTGAATAACATTATCAATGATTCATTTATACAAAAAGGCGGTAAAAGCAGTAAAGGTTGGAGAATATTTAATTAATTATGAGCACAAATAGAATAGGTATAATTATCCAAGGAACTTTAAGTGGACTTACTAATTTAGTAGTTAGTCCGAATATGGCTACCCTTCTTGAAAGTCCAGTAGTAAAACCAAGTTTGCTTGATGAACGAAATGAAATTGCACAATTTGCAAGAAATACAAATGTATATTCCTTGGAAAATAATGCGCACTTAAACATTTTCTCAATTATTCTAACGGACAAATTAGATGCTTTCAAAAGAGCAGGATATGTAGCGATCCGTTTGTATTTTCCAAATGGAGTTGTCTGTCAACAACCAATCGTAGAAATTTTAAATCAATTAAAGGAAAAATACGAAGAGATTGCAAAAAATAACACGGGTAATTTTGAAATGTATGCGAATCAATTCTTAGAGATTGTTGCTGCAATACAAACGACCAATGGTACTCCTAGTACAAATTTAGGAATGCAAAAAAAGGCGTGTTTTGGTTTTGATGTCAATACGGAAAATGTATCACAAAAAATTCAAACGCTTACAGCTGCATCCTATTTTTCAAAGATTTATGGAGTCCCTGTAAATTTATTAGGTAACTTAACTCAAAATGGCTACATAGATATATCACATGTGACTTTCCACAAAGTGACCATCAATGGAATGTTTCAATTGGTTCAAAATGTAACTGTCAATAACCAATCAATCGTATTTGATAAAAATAATTTTAGTCTAGAATTAAAGGTCTTAGGATCAGATCAAATTCTAATCAATTACAAAGATGGTAGAACGGAACAAGTTCCTCCACAAAAAGTATTTCACAGTATTACACAACAACAACATCAACAACAAAGACCTCAAGTACACCAACACCCAAAACAAGTAGGCTCAATGAACAAAAATAATTTATTGTTTATAGGTGGGTTAGTTGTAGTATTGAGTTTGGCGCTTTATATCTTTTGGCCAAAAGGTGAAGAAATAATTATTAAAAATAGTAGCTCAAACAAAAAAACAAAAAGTGAAGTAATCATTATTGATACATTCAGTCAAGATAAAAAGAAATACATTATAAATGGTGATGTACTTGAATACATCGTTGACAAAACTTTCAAGAAAAATTATATTTGGGAAAATGCTGACAGTACAGGACAAAATAACGTACTTAAATTCAGTGTTTACAAAAAAACATTTGGTGTTTTGAGACCTGACAAGGTTATCATTACCACAGATTTACCAGATGTTTACAGAAATTTTAATCTTGATCCCAACGAAATTAAAACCATAATGGATAGTTTAATTTCACGAAATAATAACTCAGAAAATCAGACTAACTCCAAGCAAAACAATTCCCCTTCTAATACTAAGATCCAAAGTCCTACACCTACAATTCCTGTAAAATCAAAGTCTCCAGTTGCAGGGAAAACAAAAACAGAAACTAAGGAAGCAGATAATTTTTAAAAAAATAGCGTATGAAAACAAACTACAAACAATTAATAGGAATACTACTAACGGGTTTTGGAATCATCATTTTAATGCTTGTTTTCGAAAATATTGGTATTGGTTCTATGGCAAGTATTGGAAAAGAAAGTGGCAATTCATTTCAGGAACTGCAAACAGAAATAGATAAGATTCCTAGTAATAATTGGGATGCAACTGGGTATTCAACATTGGCGGCAAAAATACACACTTCAAAAGCAAATGGATTTATCACAGAAGATGTAGAAATTGATCTACAAAAGAAGCTAGATTTATATTATTTAAATAAAGTGATTGAAACTACGGAAAGATACCTTCACACATCGAATGGAGATTACAATAAAATCAATAAAGTATTAGCTCAATTACAAAAATCGATAACAATTTCAGCAGATGATAAACAAAAAATTTCGGTAGCATTAAACACCCTTGATGCATTTAATTATTACACTTCAATTTTACCTAACGAAATATCTTCGTTTATAAATAATGGTGTTTCAAATTTTGATGAAAATAAATGTAATAACTTGGTGAATAAAATTGATAATTTAAATGGATTATTAGTTCCTTATTCAAATAATTCTAAAATTCAAAACATCAAACAAAATTCAAGAACTGCTTTATTGCAATTTCAAGGAGAATTCGTTTCAAATCAAATAACTTGGTAATGAAAAAAAATATTTTATTGCTCATTTTTTCGTTTGCACTCAACTCTTTTTTTTCTCAAGATTCAGATTTAGTGCAATGCATCAAGAAAAACATTAAAATTGAAAGTGTTAATGATAGTCTAACTAAACTCATTATTTCCATCAAAAACGATCAGAAAGAATTAACTGCCAAACTTGAAGATGAAAAAAAATCATTGGAAGTTGAGAGAAAATCATTGGAAGACTTAAAAAAAGAAAATAAAAAACTAAAAGATGATCTCGCTGATATTAAAAAAACATCCTATTCCAAGACCGAATATACGAATGCAATAGCAAAAAAAGACCAGGTAATAGATGCCTTAAAAATTGAATTTAAAGAGCTTGAAGAACAGTTAAAACGTGAGAATAAAAAATTAGCAGATAACAATAAATCCACGCTTTCGATTTTATCCGAAATGAATGGTACATTTTTTGAAAAAAAAATAAGAGATAATTACACACTTGATTATATTAAAAATCATCCTTTTAAAAGAGAAGATAGTTTAACCTTTAAAAAGTATGATGCTATGATTGTTTCGTTAAATGCAGATCCTTCCATGGAGGAATTAAAATCAAGTAAAATACTTGAAAAAGCCGCTGTTTACAATGACTACTATTTTAATTTACTAGATGTATATGCGACACTAGATTTTGAATACGATTCAGTAAAGGTTGCTAAATCTTTATTGAAAATGAATAGTATAAATATCCCGGCTGAATTTGAAGGTTTATTAATTAGCAAAATAGAAATTAATCAAAGATTGACCGAATATTGTAAAATTCAAGCCGATTTATTTAAAAATTTAAAAACAACAGATAAAATTCAAGATAAAAATCAGAGATTTAATAAAATTGTTTCTGTTTCTAAATTAGATAAATTCAAACACTATAAATATCTTAGAGAGACTATTTTACAATATGCAACTGAAAAATTTGATTTAACTGAAACTAATTGTACATCGAAATAATATGACAAAATCAATAAATCGTTTAATTATTTTTTCAATAGCTTTAATGGTATTAAATGCATGTAAAAAGTTAGACAAGATAGCTAAGATACCAACTGTTACAGTTTTAGGTCCCACTCAAATCAAAAATACTTCTATTACGGTTGAGGGGCAAATGAAGTGGAATGGAGATAGTCCTATTTTATCTCAAGGAGTTTGTTTTGGAACAAAAGAATTGCCAAGTATCACTGATACAATAAAATTAGTCAATAAAGAATTAGAGAAATTTACGATATTGATTGATAGCTTAAAAAACAATACTACCTATTACGTTCGAGTATTTGCTAAAAACAGCGCTGGAGTATCCTACAGTGAGCAACTTATAGCTAAGACAACAAATGTGGAAACACAATTAGCAAGTGTTCAGACAAATTCAGCAGTATATGTGACAGATTCCTCGGTAAAACTTTCTGGTAAAGTTACCAACGATGGTGACGCAGCAATTTTGTCCAAAGGATTTTGTATTTCAACAAACATACAACCCACTATATACGATTTAAAGTTAGAAGTGAAAAATTCAAGTGCAGATTTTAGCGGCGAAATTTTCGGGTTAAAAAACAATACTACTTATTATGTAAGAACGTATGTTACGAATTCGAAAGGAATAAATTACGGGAATGAGCAAGTAATTAAAACGTATCATGCTTATGCTTATGACATCGAAGCAAATAAATATGGGGTAGTAAATATAGGTGATCAATATTGGTTAGCTGAAAATTTAAAAACTACTAAATATACGGATGGTACTGCTATCAACACCAACTCCATTTATATGTCTTCAGATTATGGTGTTTATTACAGTCGTCAAATTAATATTGACAAGGTTTGTCCTGTAAATTGGCATTTACCTTCTGTGAGTGATTGGACAGCGTTGATAAACTATCTAGGAGGTTCTAATGTTGCTGGAGGTAAACTGAAGGAAAGTAATTTAAAGGAGTGGAAAACACCAAATACAGATGCTTCTAATAGTTTTATGTTTTCAGCAAGACCAACAGGTATCAATGGCACCCAAAACGTAGGTGAAAGTGCTTATTTTTGGTCATCCGAATTAGGTAACTATTTCCCTAAAAGCTTAAAACTTGATAACAATTCAGGCTCTGCAGTTTTGACACCTATCTTTGACCAAGATAAACTAGTTATAAGATGTGTCAAAAATTAATAAACGTAATCAAGACATAAATATTTCGTACAAGTTAAAGTCGAAACTGCACTAGGATTCGTTGAACCATCTGGTTACAGTTATGACTCTGCAATCAAAGTATAATACGAGGTATTAAAACAAATTTGTTTTCAATTTATGAGTTTGAGTTGAGTTCAATCCTTTAAGTGTTCCTTCAAATAACTAATTTCATTGTAGGTTATACTCTTTTCGTAGAAAGGTTTAGAAATATCAATTTGCCTTCACGTTTATCGTTAACTTTTGATTTTGTGGTCTGGTTTAAGGGTTTTATATTATACGTTACCGTAGACTATCTTAGGTAGCTATATTTTGGATAGGTTTAACTTTGAGTGGATGCACATGAAACAGTAATAATCAAACAATGAACGCATTAAATCTGTAATTAATTAATTGATTTTTTCTATTTCTAATGGTGTAAGTTCTACCATCATACCTTTGGTGTTTTTTGCGATAAATTTGATAAAATAATTATAACGATTTCCTCCAATTAGTATATCTGTAAGAACCACAACACTTGAATCAGATTTCAAGCGCACGCGATCACCAGGGTGAAAATTAAAATTAGCACCAACATCGTCTCTAAATTTGGATGCTTGTACCAATGGTTTGTATTGCCATAAATAGTTTAAATTATTTTGCAGAGAATCTTTTTTGGATGTAACAATGTAATTTTGTTGTTTCAAGGATTTTATCTCAGTCGCTAAAAGTGCTAGTTGTTCTTCCATTTTCGTTCGATTCGCTTCTTCTTTGGAAATAGACCTATTTTGCCAGTAAATAATTCCGATGGAAAGAACGATAACCCCTCCCAAAATTAAAAACCAAATTTTCTTTCTTTTTGCTTTATCTACTGATTCGTACATGTTTTTTTTTATTTTATTATCAAATATACGTAAAATGGGAAACGTACTTCTTTAAAGCTAAAAATTGCATTTGTTCTTTGAACTTAAGGAACAAAATACTTTGTATCTTTTATGAATTTAATATTTAGTGGAAAATCAATTTCATACTATATAGTAAATATAAATTATAGTGGAAAAAATTATAGATAAATCATTTTTAATCGAAAATTTTTGCTGTAAATCATATTTTAATGGAAAAATATGCAACACAAACTCATTTGTCAATCAAAAAAACAGTAAAAGTGATTGACAAACCTTCTACTCTATATTTTTTTAAACCATTCATGAAAATAGTATGGCTTAAATGAATTGAACTCCTTTAAGGAAACACATTAAAATAACTTTTAAAATAGCGAGCCCCATCGGCTTTTATATTTTTCATATTCAACTTATAAACAAACACTTAATATAGTTTTAAATTTGATTTTTGTCGCAAATATGGTAGATATTTGCGACAAAATATAAATTCCACCAACAACAATTTACATTTTATTGTTTCGTGTACCTTCTTGATTTCTTTTAACGCTGTTTTATTTTAAAAAATATGGTGTCGTATGATTGTATGACCCCTAAAATAGTTTAATTATACAACAATAATAATGTCAAAAATCTTAACAAAATTTGTCACAGAAATAAGAAGAAATAATCTCTCGGAAAATACTCATTCAGTAAGGGTTATCTATAAAATTTGTAAGCTTTTAATTACACCTTAATTACCCTCTAAAAAATCAACTTTTTGGAAAAAACTGTACTCCAAACTGTACTCCAAGTCCATTTTTCGAGAAATCGAAAGATTTTAAAAAGAAAAAACCCTTGATAATCAAGGGTTTTAAGTGTAGCGGGTACGAGAGTTGAACTCGTGACCTCAGGGTTATGAATCCTGCGCTCTAACCAACTGAGCTAACCCGCCATAGGTGTTGGTTATTTTTAATTTGAGTGCAAATATATCAATATTTTTTTAATTCGTTTATAATACTTTATTTTTTAGTATTTTTAACAAAACATATTTATTCAAATATTTGATTAATGTATTGATTAACATGATTTAAGCCGAAAATATGAGCGATAAAATAAAATTTGAATTAGAGTATCTATTGAAAGTATCCATAAAAGTGCTTGAAAACAGTGTTTCAACTCCTGCAGGGTTAGCTGAATGGTTTGCTGATGACGTTAATATAAAAGAAGATATCTATACATTTATTTGGGATAAAAGCGAACAAAAAGCGCGATTAAAATCTAAAAAATCCGGAGCATTTGTTCGATTCAAATGGTTAGAAGACGAAGAAGATGGCAATGATGTTTTCTTTGAATTTCAATTTACAATCGACCCACTAACAAAATCGTTGGTATTAAAAGTTATTGACTTTTCGGATGAAGATGAATTGAAAGAATCTAAACAATTGTGGGATTCACAAATACAAGAATTAAAACGTCACTTAGGAGCTTAATTCACAAATTTATTCCCACTTGAAACGTCTCTATTTATTTAGTATTCGTTCCTTTATTGGTCCGTTTTTCATTACATTTTGCATCTCCATGTTCATGTTGATCATGCAGTTTTTTTGGAAATATGTAGATGACTTGATGGGTAAAGGACTAGAATTTACCGTAATACTTGAACTTATATTCTATGTTTCTGCAACGCTAATCCCTCTAGCTCTTCCTCTCGCTATTCTACTTTCGTCCATCATGACACTTGGTAATTTAGCAGAACACAATGAGTTAACAGCTTTAAAATCAGCTGGACTTTCGTTATTTCGCATCATTAAGCCTTTATTTGTCGTTATAATTATTATTGCGCTTGCTACATTCTACTTTTCAAACTATGTCATTCCTGTTGCTAATTTGAAAATGCGCGCTTTAATTTATGACATTCAAGAAACAAAAATTTCAAAAATTGTAACCCCTGGAACTTATTCAACTGAAATTGAAGGGTATGCAATAAAAGTAGAAGAAAATAAGAATGGTGGATTTAAAAATGTTGTAATTCACGATCATTCAAACCCAAACATTAATAAAACGGTCAAAGCTGCTAACTGCGATATGTACAATTCTGAAAATGGAGCTGTTCTATATCTAAATCTAAAAAATGGAAATGTACTTGAAGAGTTAGCAATAAATCAAAATGAAAACTTTGAATCCAAATCAAGAGGGCGCTTCTACCCTTCTCGTCGAATTTCTTTTGATAATGCAATTTACCAAATCGACTTAACTGGTTTTAAATTAAATCGAAGTGACGATGATCTATTTAAAAACTCTTTTGAAATGTTAAACGTTTTTCAAATGCAAGACGCAATAGATTCTATATATAAATTGAATAAACCTATATTTCAAGGTTTTGTAACATCAATAAAAAATGAGCATCCCTTTTTTAAAATTAAATCACCTATTCAGTTAATACCATTTAAAGATACCACTCCAATAGTAGCTATCAAAATTCCAGATAAAAAATCCTATGAATATAAACTTGCGTTGGAATTTTCTACTACCAAACTAAGAAAATTAAAAGAAATGGTGGTTGGTCAACAATCATTTATACACAGTGTAATGACCAATATCAAATTGTATAAAATTGAATATCATAGAAAATACGCCTTAACTTTTGCGATCATCGTATTATTCTTTGTTGGTGCTCCTCTCGGGGCTATTATTCGTAAAGGTGGTTTTGGTGCGCCTGTAGTAATTGCATGTTTGTTGTTTATGATTTACTTCGTGCTGACTGAATTAGGTGAAGGTCTAGTGAATTCTGATGCTGCTTCTCCAGTTGTCGGGATGTGGTTGGCAACGATAGTTTTATTACCTGTTGCATACTTACTAATGCGTAGCGCTGCATTAGACTCTAAAATACTTGATTTAGAAGCCTGGATTAAAATTTTCAAACGTAAAAAACAATGAACATTTTATACGTAACAAATAAACCAATTTATCCAATTGTAGATGGTGGTTGTTTTGCGATGGATTCATTTTTACGTTCATTAATTACTTGTTCTGAGGTGAAAACGATAAGTTTATCAACCTATAAGCATCCGTTTGAAAAATTAAATTATCCACCCCAAATTGTCCAATTAACTGATCCATCCGGCCATTTCATCGATACGAAACCAACTGTTTTTTCTTTCTTAAAATCTTTTTTTAAAAACGAATCATACAATGTTTCTCGATTTTATTCTGAGTCATTTTTAAATCTCTTAATCAATGAGATTAAAACAACATCGTTTGACTTTGTCATTTTTGAAAGTGCATTTTTATTAGTTTATACTGAAAAAATAAGAGCGGTTTTTAAAGGAAAAGTAGTCCTTAGAGCACCAAATGTAGAATATAAAATTTGGGAGGATTATAGTCATTTTTCAACATCCTATTTTAAAAAAAAGCTCTATAAATATTTAGCGAAACAATTAAAAAAGTTTGAAATTGAATATGTCTCTAAGGTTGATGTGTTATGCGTCATTACAGAAAATGATAAATTACATTTTAGTGAAAATGGAATAAAATGTCCAATATCTGTGATTCCTTTTGGAATTGAACAAAAAACACATAAATTATCATCCGTTCCGAAACAAACATTGTTTTTTTTAGGTGCCTACAATTGGAAACCTAATTACGACGCTGCACTTTTTTTAGTGAATCAAGTATTGCCTGAATTGACGAAGATATATCCTGATATTGAATTGCATTTAGCAGGCTCTTTCATGCCTTTAGAATTTAATTCATTTACTTCAAAAAATATTAAAATCCATGGAAAGGTAGATTCTTCCGCCGACTTTATGGAAAAACATGGCGTTTTAGTAGCTCCTATTTTTTCAGGATCTGGAGTGCGTATAAAAATTATTGAAGCATTATCTATTGGTGTTCCTGTGGTCGCTTCAACCATTGCAATGCAAGGTATCCCTTCTAACTCTGTTTTATTAGCTGACACCAAACAAGAATTTATTGATCAAATCTGTCATCTGTTTAATCATCCAAACAGCATTGAGCAATATCAAAAAAACGCCATGCAAACGATACAAAATGAATTTAGCTTTGATCATATATCAACTAAATTGAAAGCGTTGTTAGATGGAATTTAAACCAAAATTAGTAGCCTGTCTTTCGCGATTCCCCTACCCTTTAGATAAAGGTGATAAGTTACGTGCCTATCATCAAATTCGAGTTTTATCAGAGAAATTTGACATCTATTTAGTTTGTACGAGTGATGTACAAGTAACTAACAAACAAATAGATGAACTTAAGAGTTTTTGTAAAGAAATTCATGTTTTTCAATTAAAAAAATGGAAGATATATCTACGTTTGTTGTTTACTGTTTTTTCAAATAAACCATTTCAAGTCTCCTATTTTTATCAATATTCAATTCAATTAAAAATAAATAAATTACTCAAAGAAATTCAACCTCATTATATTTATTCTCAATTAATAAGAACCAGTGAGTATGTGAAAAATTATCATGAATGTTCAAAGACACTAGATTATATGGATGCTTTTTCAAAAGGTATCGAACGTAGAATGCTTCAAAAAAAGGGAGTTTTAAAATGGATTTTTCAACAAGAACATCAACGTCTAGTAAATTATGAACGTCAAATTTTTGAATATTTTGAACATCACTGTATCATTTCAGAACAAGACAGATCTTTTATTTATCACCCTAAATACAATCAAATAGTCATTGTAAAAAATGGAGTTGACAAGTATTTTCATGCTGCGAATGATGAATCAAAAACGATAGATATACTTTTTACTGGAAACATGGGTTACCCGCCGAATGTAGAGGCTGCTCAGTTTATTTACAACAATATTCTCCCCAAATTAACGATGAATCCGACTTGTTTAATAGCGGGAATCAATCCACCTCATTCGCTACAAAAACTTAATTCTAAATCATTCAATGTTTCTGGATGGGTCCCTGATATGAGAACTTGTTACGAAAAAAGCAAGGTGTTTATTGCACCAATGTTTATAGGTACTGGATTGCAAAATAAATTACTCGAAGCAATGGCTATGGGAATTCCATGCATTACTACTACTCTAGCAAATAAAGCTTTGCAAGCAACTCCTGAGCAAGAAATTTTAATTGCAAATTCACCAGAAGAATTTACTAAGCAGTTTGAACGATTAATATCTGATGAACAACTTTACAAACAACTCGCTAAGAATGCTATTTTTTTTGTAAACAACAATTATTCATGGAGTCAATGTAATTCAGTACTCATTCAATTAATTATTTCTTAAATTTTTGTACTCAGGATTTGATATTCTTGGAAAATGCTCGAACTTACCTTTGATAAACTCAATTAATTCCAAGTCTGAAGATGTTTTTAAGAAATCCTCATTGATATTTAAAAAATTGATAAAGTTATCAAATTCATCATCTTTTAAATCAATAACTTCATAAGCAACATACACACGCAGTAATTCTTTTAAAATTTTACGCTGTTTGTCTAAATGAATGAACCCTTCTATTTTTTCGCGTTGCTGTGCTTTTTTAGAAAAACGTTCGTACAAGGCTGTAATCGGACTTTGGAGCATATTAATACCCGTGACGGTATGTGTTTCTTTTAAGGCTAAATTAGCCCGTTCTTCCTTGATTTGTTGAACTGATTTTAAAGGTTTAATGACCACCGTTTGTAAAGTTTTCTCTCTCCCTATCAATATTTTATCCAACTTCATCTGACAATTTGAATCACCGGTAACCAAAAAACGATAGATTCCATAGGTTTTAACAGAAACTGAAATGGTGTCATGTTGATTGGCATACACCTGAAAAGTTCCGTCTGGTTGACCAAACACACCACGACCTGTAGTCTTGTTGACTATCATTAAGTTATAAAAGGGTTGGTATTGCAATGTATCTTTTACCGTCCCTTTTACATACACTTTTGTACAATTTTCCTGGGAGAAAATAGGGGAAACTATAAAGCATAATAGGAAAAATAAAATTAATTTCATCTAGCTAAATTAAGGATTAAAATTTCAGGGACAATCCAAAAAAAGTTAACTTAAATTTGTATCTTTATATATATAACCATTTTTGTCATGTTAGATTATAGAAAAATAATAACTGTTGAACCTGGAAAAAGAGGAGGTAAAGCATGTATCAGAAATATGAGAATAACGGTAAATGATGTTCTATCATGGTTAGCATCAGGAATGACAACGAATGAAATACTTGAAGATTTTGATGAATTAACACAAGAAGACATGATTGCTGTACTTTCATATGCATCCGATAGAGAAAATAAAATATATCAAATTGCTTTATGAAAATTCTTTTTGACCAGAATATTTCATTTAGAATTCTAAAATCTTTAACTAGTTTATTCGAAGGTTTATCGCATGTAAAAAAAGAAAACTTATTTAATTCAAAAGTTTTTGATATTTGGGAGTTTGCTAAGAATAATGATTTTACGATTGTAACACAAGATTCTGATTTTAATGATTTTAATCTATTATATGGATTTCCTCCAAAAATAAAATGGATAAGAACTGCTCATATAAAGACGTTAGCAATTGTTACACTACTAAGCGACCACTTCACTCAATTAGAAAATTTTATGACTGGTGAAAATTATGGTTGTTTTGAAATTCAAAACATTTTTAATAAGTAAATTCATATGAAGCGTGTTGTTGTAGGACTCTCCGGAGGTGTAGATTCAAGTGTAAGTGCATACCTTTTAAAAGAACAAGGCTACGAAGTTATCGGAATGTTTATGCGAAACTGGCACGATGAAAGTGTTACGCTTTCCGATGAATGCCCTTGGATAGATGATGCTAATGACGCTTTATTAATTGCAAATCAATTAAATATACCTTTTCAAATCATTGATCTAAGCACCGAATACAAAGATAAAATTGTGGATTATATGTTCTCTGAATATCAGGCTGGTCGTACACCAAACCCTGACGTCCTTTGTAATCGCGAAATAAAATTTGATGTTTTTCTAAAAGCCGCACAAAAGTTAGGAGCTGATTATGTCGCTACAGGTCACTATTGCAGAAAAATTGAAAAAGAAGATGGGACGTTTGGCTTATTAAAAGGAGTTGATGCAAACAAGGATCAATCTTATTTTTTGTGCCAACTAAATCAAGCACAACTTTCAAAAGCGTTATTCCCAATTGGTGAATTAGAAAAATCGAAGGTGCGCGAAATTGCAACAGAACAAGGGCTCATTACAGCTGATAAAAAGGATTCACAAGGTTTATGTTTCGTTGGGAAAATTAGTCTACCTGTGTTTCTTCAACAGCAATTAGAAGCTAAAAAAGGAAAAGTAATTGAAATTCCAAACAAACTTCCTGCATTAATTGATTATCATAACATCGAACCTAGTTTTGAACATATAGAAGCATTATCAAAACCGTTTGAATTTATGGAATCAGATGGAATCGTAGTGGCTGAACATCAAGGCGCACATTTTTATACAATTGGTCAACGTAAAGGCTTGCAAATTGGCGGTCGACCTGAACCTTCTTTTGTTGTTCAATTAGATGTAATTAACAACCTAGTATTTAGTGGACAAACAGAAAATCATTTCGCGTTAAATCGTAGAGCGCTATTTATTAAATCAGAAGATTTTCATTATGTTTCACCAAATTTCAATCTTGAATTAAATATCCCACGTGAAGTTTTACTTAAAATAAGGTACCGTCAAGCGCTCCAAAAGGGACGGTTGCTTAAAAAAGATTCAGGATACTTTGTTCTTTTTGATGAATTAATGAAAGGGATCACTCCTGGACAATTCGCTGCCTTTTATTTAGAAGATGAATTAGTTGCTTCTGGCGTTATAATGCATTAAAAAAGGCCCATTCTTTCGAACAAGCCTCTTCGTTGTATTAATTGAAAATTATTTCCATGTTTGATATCTGGCTTTTATAAATATGATTTTTCGAGGCAAACAAAAAAATAATTCTGCAGTATACATTAGTAAATCAGGAGAGAAAGCATTGCTTTCGAAGACCAAACGATAGTGCTGTGATTAATTTTGCAGTTGAACGAAGAAAAAGCTATTTATAGAAGTCAAAATTAGTTTTGAGAAAAACTAAAGAAAATTGATTGATTCAATGGTTTAGTAGTCGTGTGACCAAATGTGATTAAATCCATTAATTCTGCTACTTCTAGGATACTCAATGATGTATTCTCACCATTTTCAAAATGCATTTTTAATTTATGCTCAGCGATTGTAATTGCATTATTAATCATACTATATATTTTTAATTAATTCTCGGTTTTGTTATCTATTACGGCAGGTGTTAATAAATAGTTTCAAAATGTTAACAAAAAAATATTTTTTTAGAGATGAACGTAATTAAATTACTGACTAACAACTCTATATAACCACTTCAAATACGTATTACTTAACCAACCTTCTCACCTACTTCAAAACTTATACTTAAATTTGTTAAAAAAATATTCTATATGACTCAAGATTTAAATGCTGTAAGTTATGCTATCGGTTTAAGCGTAGCATCAAGTTTAAAAGAACAAAATTTGGATAGATTAGATCCAACAGTTTTATCAAGTGCAATTCAAGATGTATTTGATAATAAAACGCCAAAATTTACACCAAACGAAGCGCAAGATATTATTCAAAACTATTTGAAAGAATTGAGTGAAAAACAATTCGCTGTAAATAAAGAAGAAGGCGAGGCATTTTTAGCTGAAAACGCTGCTAAAGCTTCAGTAACTTCGACTCCTTCTGGTTTACAATATGAAGTGATTGTAGAAGGTTCAGGTAAAACTCCAAGCGCAACTGACGTAGTAGAAGTTCATTATCACGGTACGTTAATCAACGGTAATGTGTTTGATAGCTCTATTGAAAGAGGTACTCCTGCTACTTTTGGTGTGAATCAAGTGATTAAAGGATGGACGGAAGCATTACAATTAATGAAAGAAGGTGCTAAATACCGTTTATATATCCCTCAAGACTTAGCTTATGGTGCTCATCCACACCCAGGTGGACCAATCGAACCATTAATGGCGTTAATTTTTGACGTTGAATTAATTGCTGTTAAATAGATGAAAAAATATTTTCTGTTAACAGCATTAGGATTAATCTTGTTTGCCTGTGAATCATCTGATGATAAAGAGGTAGTTAAATTAACTTCCTTTAAAGATCGTATTTCTTATGCCTTGGGTGCGGATCATGCACGTGCAATCACTGAATCTGGCGACCCAAATTTTGCTAAATATAATTTAGAAAAAATGGTCATTGGTTTTGAACAAGGTTTGAAAAATAAAGAAGCTTTCGATAAAGGATGCGAATCCACCATTAAGAAGTTATTCGGAAATTCAGGTCGCTCATTTGATGAAGCGCATGCAATAGAAGGATCTGAATGTATCGGTAAATTATCAGGAGTTATCTTTAATTCTAGTTGGACAAAAAATAAAGCATTAGATAAAATTGATTTAAAATTAGTTATCAAAGGTTATACAGATGGTCTTCATAAAATCGACACTATCATTAAAAGAGACGAACAAAGCATGATGATTCAAAATTTCATGTTCGATATCTATAAATTGAATGGTGAAAAAATGCTTGAAGAAGCTAAGAAAATCAAAAATGCAAAAGTCCTTCCTTCTGGAATCGTTGTTCAAACAATTAAAGAAGGAACTGGAACCTCTCCTGTGAAAGGTGGTGACGTATTAGCTCATTACATCTTAATGAACGCTCTTGGGGATACGCTTCAAAGTTCATTTGATATGGTGAAAATTTATAAACAACCTTTGACACCATTTGGTTTAGCAAATGTAATTCAAGGATGGCAAGAAGGTATTCCAATGATGAAAAAAGGAGGAACTTATAAATTGTATGTTCCATTTCATTTGGCCTACGGTGAACAAGGAATGTTTAATCCGCAAACAAAAAAATACGATATTCAACCATACCAATCTTTGGTGTTTTATATTGAACTTATAAATCATGGTCCAGCAGGAACTTTGACGAAATAAACAAACTTACTTTTTCTGAAAGAGGCTTACTCATTGAGTGAGCCTTTTTTTTGTATATTTAATTAGCGAAATCAATCAACACATTACCAAATGGCTAAAAGTAAAATATTAAATGTTCAAGGAAATCAAATTTCAATACATCAAATAAAAATTTATACATGAAAATAATCCGCTTCAAAATTGTCATAAACAAATGGTTTTAAAATATGTAAACGAATGAAAAAAATATTTATACTACTTTTTATCCTATCATTTATACAAGTGCATGCACAAAACAATGTATATAGCTGCAATGCATCCAAATCGCCCAAGCATCAATTAAAATCTAATACCCTTCCCCTCAATTACATTCAAGAAACAGAAAAGTATGATGTAATTTATTATGAACTAGATTTGACAGCAAATAACATGAACACCAACCTTTCAGGAAGTGTTAAAATGACGGCAATTGCAACTCAAGATATAGATACTATTGTTTTCGAACTATTTCCATCCTACACCATAAACTATGTATTAATTAATCAAGAGATAGCCAACTATTCTTGGAGAAATACAGGGGTTCATTGTAAGGTAAATCTTAAAAAAGGAGAGAAATTTACGATTACTACTAATTACAAGGGGAAATCACCTAATAAATCAACAAATCCTTTAGGTGGAGCTGGTTACACGCAAAAAAAAGCAACCGCATGGAATAAGAATGTAAGTTGGACATTAAGTGAACCTTTTTCTGCCTATGAATGGTTTCCCTGCAAACAAT
Organism: Chitinophaga pinensis; assembly: GCA_943324745.2. Classification (GTDB taxonomy): domain Bacteria; phylum Bacteroidota; class Bacteroidia; order Flavobacteriales_D; family Crocinitomicaceae; genus CANHVK01. Next base: position 92,243 of record CALPMT020000001.1, read on the forward strand.
CTTTATCCGATAAAATCGATAGCGTAACTTTTAAAATTACAGTTCCTGATAGTTGTATGGCTGGTTCAAATGGTGTTTTACAAAAAATAACTCCCTTGCCAAATAACGTAAGGTGTTTTGAATGGAAACACAAAAAACCAATAGATTATTACCTAATTTCAATGAGTGTTGCTAATTACACGGATTATTCCATTTATGCACATCCAAAAAATTCAGATTCCATTTTGATTCAAAATTATGTCTATCCAAATGCATTAAAAAGTTCCAAAGATTTAATTGATAACACGTCAAAATTCATGGAATATTACTCCGAGATCTTTACGCTCTACCCTTTTCACCAAGAGAAATATGGACATTGCATGGCGCCGATCAATGGAGGTATGGAACACCAGACAATGACAACTTTAGGCTATTTCGATAACGAATTAGTAGCTCATGAATTAGCTCATCAATGGTGGGGAGATCATGTGACGTGCGGATCTTGGTCGGACATCTGGTTAAACGAAGGCTTCGCAACCTATTCGGAGTATTTAATGCTCGAAAAACTGTTTCCTGGAAATGAAAAAGCAAAACTTAGCAATATTCATAACTCTGTTCTCTCTGTTACCAATGGAAGTACATGGGTGAAAGATAGTTTAAACGAAAAAAACATTTTCTCCAGGAAATTGGTGTATGACAAAGGAGCTGCAATTATTCATACGTTGAGATATATGATAAATAATGATCTTATTTTCTTTCAAGCATTACAAAATTTTCAAACAGAATTTGCATTTCGAACTGCAACAGCCTCGGATTTTAAAAAAAGTGTAGAAAAAACGACAGGGATTAATTTGACGGCTTTTTTTAATCAATGGTATTATGGTCATGGCTACCCGACGTATGCCGCTAAAATTTCACGAAAATCGGACAATTCGAGCGAACTCTTAGTCTCTCAAAAAGGTTCTTCCCCTTCAAATACTCCTCTTTTTACCAATCCCATCGATATACTTGTGAGTAGGATGACTAAGTCTGACACCTTAATGCGAGTGAATATCCAAGAAAACCCACAAAAAATCAGTTTTTCAGCTGAAATTGGATTAAAGGATGTGATCGAAATAGACCCTTTCAACTTTATTGTGAATCGAACAGAACAATTTACAAATCAAATTGATACGATTAATGAAAGTATATTAATCTACCCTAACCCTAGTCAAAACTTCATCAATATTGAATTAAAAAATTCCATGAGTGCAACTGTAAAATTATTTTCAATGGATGGTAAAATTGTCTTAGAAAAATCATTTTCAAAAGAAACACAACTCGATATACATCGTCAAACAGCTGGAAATTATTTGTTAATCATTGAAAATGATGGTACAATTTTTGAAAAGAAAATAACTAAAAATTAAGAAGAAAAATTGTTAATTAATTCTGAATATTAAATTATTAATTAATCTATTTTTCTTGTTTTTAGCCTTAAATTTGTCATAAATATTTTTTAGATGGAAACAAAGGAATTACAAAATATAGCGTCTCAAGTACGTAGAGACATCGTAAGAATGGTAGCACAAGTAAGCTCTGGACATCCAGGTGGTTCTTTAGGTTGTACAGACTTCTTAACTGTTTTATATTTTGATTCTATGAAACATACTCATTCTCCGTTCTCTATGGATGGTAAAGGTGAGGATTTATTTTTCTTATCAAATGGTCATATTTCCCCAGTTTGGTATAGTGTATTAGCACGTGCAGGGTATTTTCCTGTAAGTGATTTAGGTACTTTCCGTCGGTTAGGCTCTAAACTTCAAGGACATCCAAGTACGGATAAAAAATTACCTGGTATTCGTATTGCTTCTGGATCGCTAGGACAGGGTTTATCCAACGCTATCGGAGCAGCTGAAACTAAAAAATTAAATGGCGACGATTCTTTTGTTTTCACTTTACATGGTGATGGTGAATTACAAGAAGGTCAAATTTGGGAAGCTGCGATCTATGCGGCAGCCAAAAAAATAGATAAATTGATCGCAACAATCGATTACAATGGTAGACAAATCGATGGTGATGTGGATGATGTAATGTCCCTTGGAAATCTTGGAGCAAAATTCGCAGCATTTGGTTGGATCGTTTACGAAATGGACGGTCACAATATTGATGAAATCAAGGAAACGCTTACTAAAGTGAAAGCTGGTGCCGGACAAGGTAAACCTTCCGTTATTATTATGAAAACTGAGATGGGGAAAGGTGTTGATTTTATGGAAGGGACACATAAATGGCATGGTTCTGCTCCGAATGCAGAACAATTAGCGTCAGCATTAGCTCAATTAGAAGAAACCCTAGGAGATTATTAATTGAAAAAGTTACTGTTTATACTTTATTTGACATGTTCTCTTGTTTCTTTTGGACAAGAAAAACTAACACGTATCCTATTTATTTTGGATGCTTCAAACAGTATGAATGCGACTTGGAGTGATAATCAAACACGTATCGAAGCAGCAAAAGAATTATTAGCTCAAGCTGTTGATAGTTTAGTTGGAAGTGAAAATTTAGAAATTGCCTTACGTGTTTATGGTCATCAATCACCGATTACAGCTACATTCCAAGATTGTAACGACACCAAACTAGAAGTACCTTTTGGAAAAGATAATTATTCCCGCGTAAAAGGAATGATTAAAACAATCAAAGCAAAAGGTACAACGCCAATTGCTCGATCGTTAGAAGCTGCTGCTGCGGATTTTCCCGATATGAATTCGCGAAACATCATTATTTTGATAACGGACGGCTTAGAAGCATGTGACAATGATCCGTGTGTAATCGCCAAAAAATTACACGACAAAGGAGTTGTAGTTACTCCTTTTGTAATAGGTCTTGGATTAGATTTATCTTATTTAGAAAAATTCAAATGCATCGGAAGTTATTCAGAGGCAGAATCTAAAAGTGCTTTCAAAAATGCGTTGAAAAGTGTGGTGAATAAAGCATTAGTAAATACTACAGTTGAAGTAGATTTAAAAGATATCACTGGAAAACCAACTGAAACGGATGTTACTTTGTTCTTTTACAAAGCGGGGACAAATCAATTAAAATATACCATGCAACATACAATTAATCGTTATGGTAACCCTGACACTTTAATTCTTGATCCTTCAATTCATTATGACTTAGTAGTTAACACGCTTCCACGAAAAGAAGTCAAAGATATCACGATCAAAAAAAATACGCATAACACGATTCCAGTTGATGCACCTCAAGGATATATTCGTTGTAGATTAAATAATGCTTCTAAAAGTTATTTAATCGAAAGTCGTGTGATGCTAAATAATGACGCTAAAACGCTGAATGTCCAAAATTTAAATGAAAACGAAAAATACATAATAGGTAAATATACTGTAGAAGTTCTTACACTTCCTCGTCAATATTATACGGTGCAAGTCAATCAAAGTAGTACAACCAATATAGATTTTGAGGCACCAGGACTATTTACCTATAAATGTAATAATCCAACCGTTGGACAGATTTTTGTAATGAATAATGAAGGGATGTGGGATTGGGTGTGTAACCTTGACGGACAATCATTATCAGGACAATGGAATTTACAACCTGGTCAGTATAAAATTTCGTATCGATTAAAAAGTATTAAGTCTTCAATCTATTCGTATGAACAAGATTTTAGAATATTATCCAATAAAACAACCTCAATAAATTTATAAGCATGATTGAATTTGAAATTTTCGGAAACAAAGATACTCGCTCTGGTTTTGGAGAAGGATTACACGAATTAGGGAAAAACAATTCGGAAGTTGTTGCACTTTGTGCGGATTTAATTGGCTCCTTGAAAATGGACGCTTTCGTGAAAGATTTCCCTGAACGCTTCTTTCAAGCAGGTATCTCGGAAGCAAACATGATTGGTATGGCTGCAGGTATGACCATCGGTGGTAAAATTCCGTTCACAGGAACATTTGCAGCGTTTTCAACAGGTCGTGTATATGATCAAATTCGTCAATCGGTTGCTTACTCGAATAAAAACGTTAAAATTTGTGCTTCACACGCTGGTTTAACTTTGGGTGAAGATGGTGCTACACACCAAATTTTGGAAGACATCGGAATGATGAAGATGTTACCGAATATGACGGTAGTAGTACCTTGTGATTTCAACCAAACAAAACAAGCAACTTTAGCAATTGCAGAACACGAAGGTCCTGTATACTTGCGCTTTGGTCGTCCTGTAATGCCTATCTTCATCAAACCAGACGCGGAATTCAAAATCGGTAAAGCAGATGTATTAATCGAAGGGACAGATGTTACGATTGTTGCATGCGGACACTTAGTGTGGAAATCCATTGAAGCTGCAAAAGTATTGGAAGCACAAGGGGTGAGCGTAGAATTAATCAACATGCATACCATCAAACCATTAGATAAAGAAACGTTATTAAAATCATTGGCTAAAACAAAATGTGTGGTAACTGCTGAAGAGCACATGCGTGCTGGTGGATTAGGTGATTCTGTAGCACAAGTAATTACAACAGAATACTTAGTACCGCAAGAATATGTGGCTGTCAATGACTCTTTTGGAGAGAGTGGAACACCAATGGAATTGATGACGAAATACCACATTGATTCACAAGATGTTGTGGATGCTTGTTTGAAGGTGATCAAAAGAAAATAATTTAGTTTATTTAAATTATCGAAACCATAAATTGGCCATTTAGGAAATTTAAGTAGAAAATAAGTGGAATGGAACTTAGTCAAACCCTTGTTTGAACTCAGCCTTCTAATTTTTAGAATAAAAATTAGCTAAAGGCGTATGTGAGTTTGGGTGCAGACAGTGAAATGAAACGTAATTTTCAATTAAATTTCATAGAGGCCTAGACTTTTTGGCTCCACCTTTTTGGGCGATGCAAAAAGGTGGAATAAATAAAAAAAATATGTCAACAGAATCTTCCTTCTTATCCCTACAAGGTCAAACGAACCCTTACCCCTATTTAATCGACGTAGCATCTGCTGAAGGCATCTACATCTACGATAAATCCGGAAAAGCATATATGGATATGATTGCCGGCGTTTCTGTAAGTAATGTCGGACACTCCCATCCAAAAATCAAACAAGCCATTAAAGACCAGGTCGACAAGCACATGCATGTCATGGTCTATGGTGAATACATCCAAGACAGTACCTTGGCCTTGTGTCAAAAATTGACTTCCCTCCTACCCGAAAATTTAAACTGTGTGTATCCAGTAAATTCGGGTACGGAAGCTAACGAAGCGGCTATCAAACTTGCGAAACGTGTCACCGGTAGAACCGAAATAGTTTCCTTTCGTGGTTCCTACCATGGAAGTACCAACGGATCTTTGAGTATTTCTGGAAATGAAGTCAAAAAACAAGCGTTTCGACCTTTATTGCCAGATGTTCGCTTTTTAAGACATAATCAACTTGCAGATCTAGACCAAATCACAAAAAAAACAGCTGGAGTCATTCTAGAAACCATCCAAGGAGATGCAGGTGTACGTGAATCTTCCCTCGCATTTTTAACTGCGCTTAGAAATAAATGCAATCAAGTTGGGGCTTTACTCATTTTCGATGAAATTCAATGTGGCATGGGTCGCGCAGGACGCACCTTCGCATTTGAACGTACAGGCATTGTTCCGGATGTACTTACGTTAGGAAAAGCCTTAGGAGGAGGATTACCAATCGGAGTTTTAGTTTCTTCACACGAGAATTTAAACAAATTTACCTACAACCCAATGTTGGGACACATCACTACTTTTGGTGGAAACCCCGTCATCGCAGCCAGTGCCAATGCTTTTTTAGAAGTGCTTACTACAGAAGTTGACTACACCGAAGTAGAACGTTTAGGACAACTATTGGTCGACCAACTCGCCTCCGAACAAGAAATCAAAGAAATCCGTCGAGTTGGTATGATGTTCGCCTTCGACATGGAATCCTTTGAACGCGTAGAAAAAGTGGTAAAACGTTGTCTAGAACTAGGATTGATAAGTTTTTGGTTTTTATCGCATCCGTATAGTTTCCGTTTGTCTCCTCCCCTAACAATTACGGAGGAGGAAATGAAAAAAGCTGGGGAGATTATTTTGAGAGCGATTAGAGAGACAAGGTGATTAGAAGATTGTAGATTAGAATATTGCAGATTAGAAGATTGTAGATTAGAAGATCCTAAATATATTAAAAATCGTATTTGCAACGATTACACCGCTTATTCACAGCAAATAATGCAACGATTAGATAATTTTCGACGAATAATGCGTATATTTAACGCACATTATGCAACGAATAAAATCATATATCTATCAAAAACCAGATTGGCCCTATTTTACTTGGCGAAGTGATGTATTAATTCCGCTAATGAGTGAAGTACGGAATTTGCAAGGTCGTTTAATGGGTAAAATGGAATCTTTGGGTTTTCAGTTGAAAAACGAAGCGATGTTAGATACATTAACGCTTGATGTATTAAAAACTTCTGAAATTGAAGGGGAAATTTTAAATTCCGAGGAAGTTCGTTCGTCGATTGCCCGTCGACTTGGGATTGAATTAGCAGGTGCCGTTGATTCGGAAAGAAATGTCGATGGCGTTGTGGAAATGATGCTCGATGCGACCCAAAATTGTTTTCAAGCACTCACGAAAGAACGATTGTTTAACTGGCATGCAGCACTTTTTCCAACGGGAAGAAGTGGAATGTATCCGATACGGGTAGCCGATTGGCGCCAAGATATTTCCGGACCAATGCAAGTTGTTTCTGGTGGTATAGGGAAAGAGCGCGTTCATTTTCAAGCACCAGATTCCGTTACTCTTGAACAAGAAATGCAACGTTTTTTGAGTTGGTATAATGAAGAGAATCAGTTAGACTTAGTACTTAAAGCATCCGTTGCGCACCTTTGGTTTATAACCATACATCCATTTGACGATGGAAACGGACGAATTGCACGTGCCTTGACAGATACATTATTAGCACGTTCCGATAAAAGTAATCAACGGTTTTACAGTATGTCTGCACAAATTAGAATCGAACGTAAATACTATTATGAAATACTAGAAAGTACCCAAGAAGGTTCGTTAGACATTACGCGATGGATACTTTGGTTTTTAGAATGCCTGGCGCGTTCTTTAAAAAATTCAGAGGAACTATTAAGTCGTATTTTAGCAAAGGCACACTTTTGGAATATAAATAGCGAAATCAATTTGAATGAGCGACAAAAAATCATGCTAAACAAATTACTCGATGGTTTTGAAGGAAACCTCAATTCTTCAAAGTGGTCAAAAATTACAAAATGTTCAAAAGATTCTGCTATTCGTGATATCAACGAATTAATACAACATGGTATTTTGGAGAAAGCGGAAGCGGGAGGAAGAAGTGTAAGTTATCGTTTGTTAGCATTCAGTTAAAAACAATCTAAAAATAATGCTAGACAATTATGTAAATTACTACTTATTCATGTATTTTTAAACTCAGATAAACAAGGTTTTACCAAAATTCTAACATATAAAACGTAGAAGTCTCAAAAAATCATTCTAAAATATGTTTAAAAAATTTTACGTTTTGCTATTTATTGTTGCGTCAGTTTGTACTAAAATTAGCGCGCAAATCCTTTCAAACAAACAAGAATCAGAGATCCGAACTACTATACATACTCAATTTCAAGAGGCTTCGGAGGATTTACAGTATAATTTTGGCTTCAATAATATCCAATGCATTGGGAAAGATACCTTGTATAATCCAGATGGATACCATTATGTATTCAAATTAACAAAGGGAAAGGCGGAACGCATCGATAAGTGTACATTCCATGGTGCTAATTTTCAACGTTTTTTATTTCATTGGAAAGGCAATTTATTTGCGATGGGTGGATATGGTTTTTTCACCACCAATAATAACCTTCAATTTTTTAATGCGCGATTGAAAGGTTGGACGTACAAAAACACATCCGGAAATAGACCTCCATTTATTCACGGAGTAGCTTTCGAACATAAAAATAAAATTTATGCATTTAATAATTTCAAAAGTGGCAATACAACTACGAACGATTTGATCGATAGTAATTTGTACATCTTAGATTTACCAAAAATGCGTTGGGGAAAATTCTCAATGACGGATAAAAATGTACATTTTACAGGAAGAGCTTACCACACCAAAGATTTTGTTTTATATGTAGGAAATACACATTCGATGTTAATTGCACCTCATTCATTGAAGTATATAGTTTGGACAAATGAAGACGTTAGTTTAAATAAAAATGCAATAATATCGATTCATGAGAATACGCTGACTCTGGAAAACACCTTTTCTGTGCATTCCAAAAAAAGCAAATACACCATTGATTTAGCCGCTAAATGGAAAAATAATCCTCATAAAATTACTTTACGTTGGAATGTCCTAAGTGACAAACAAGTTTCTAATTTTTCAACGAGTAAAGCAATTGTTCAAATACTTATAAGCATCCTACTCATACTTATAGGGGTGTATTACATTCGCAGAAAGAAAACTAAAAAAATAGGAATAGATTATAATCAATTAGAACAGAAATTAATTTCCGAAAACAGAATGTTAAATACGGAAGAATTAGATGCACTATTCGGCATAGAACACATGGATGTAGATAGTAAAAAGTTTAAACGTAATCGCATGATTAATGAGATGAACCAACGACATCCAGATTTTATTATCCGTAAGAAAGATGATTCTGATAAACGCCGTTTTTTATACCAAATTAAATTCTAATACCGCTTATTTAGGGATTGCAGGATGGTTTATAACCGGTGTGCAACGGAAATGAAACTAAAAAGCAACTGAAATTATCCCGTTATCCTTCAAATCATAGGTTTATTTGCTTGAAATTCAGTGCAAATTAATACACTATGGAACGAAGTTTAATTCGTTTATTTCTTTTTTCCTGTATGATAATAGTTTCGATACCGATGTATGGATCGAACAAAAACTCCATGGAAACCATTCAACTAAAAGATTATGTTGTTCATTATAAACAACATGAAATGTTAGTGATTGATAAGAACACCTTGGAGACACATCTCGTAGATGAAAAAAACACTTTACCCGGTTACAACATTAGTAGCATTGGTAATCGATTGATTTTCAAAAAAAATAAGCATACTACTGAATTAGATATTTATCAAAAGCTCCAAGAATTAAAGCAGCAGAAAATGCAAATGATAGGGTTAATTTTTTCGCTGCTTATTCTAACTATTCTTATCATTTACAACTATAAAGTAAGACAAAAGCGTAACAAAACATCACCTCTTCCGGTTTTGGAAAAGCATAATTATTACGATAAGATTTCTACCTGTTCCGGTAAAACACTTAGAACCCACGAAATGGATGAATTATTTGACATTGACAAACTATCCTACGACAGTCGAAAACTAAAACGTCACCGCCTAATCCAGGAAATAAACAAAAAACATCCCGAATTAATACAACGCATCAAGGACAAAGAAGATCAACGTAAGTATCTGTATATCATAAATTAACAAAAATAATGAACCGGTTTGAAACCGAAATGAAACCTATTAATTGTAGATATTAAATGCTATTTTTATTAATTTGTTGAAAATATATTTAGCTTTATAAATAAATAACAATGAAACAATTAATAATAATATCAACTCTTTTTCTTGTACTTGGATTTACAAGAAAAAATGAAAATTATCACGTAGAGTGTTATAATCTTTCTTCATCCGATTATATCGATTTAAAGGTTTGAAGTGATGCAAAAAAGTATAACGCTACAAAAGCGGAAAAGAATGCAATTCATGCTGTTTTATTTTCGGGTGTTTCTGGTAGCGGAAATTGTATCACACAAAAACCAATTTTAACTTCAGAGTAAGCAAGGAATACATTTAAAAATATCGAGCGAAAATTCTTCTCTAAAAAAGGAAGTTGGAAATTATTTATAAAATCTTCGACTTTCATTAATGATAAAACACCTAAAAATCATTACATTGTAAGTATATCTAAACTTCAACTAATGAATTTTTTAATTGAAAAGAAAGTAATTAAGTCACTAAATAATGGATTTTAAGATGAAGAATATGAAAAAAATTGGATTGATAACGTTATTGATTTGCCTGGTTGGTAATCTTTTTGGACAAGCGAAAAAACCTACGCTTATGATATTACCTAGCGATAATTGGTGTGAGCAACGCTTTTTCATGACTGAATTTGATAATCAAGGTACTAAACAAAAAGTTCCTAACTACAAACAAGCATTTCAAGAAGATACCGAAATTGGACAAGTAATTTCTAAAATTGGTTCTTTGATGGTTGACCGTGGTTTCCCTTTAAAGGATGCTGAACAAGAAATTAAAGCAATAGAAAATAGAACCGCAGAAGATAATATGACCTCCAGTACAAATACTGGTTCTTCCTTTACGGAAAGTCCTTTGGATAAGTTGAGAAATAAAGCAAAAGCGGATATTGTTATTCAGATATGGTGGAAAGTGAATAAAACGGAACAAGGCAAGATAATTTCGTTTGTGTTAGAGGCATTCGATGCGTATACGAGTAAACGAATTGCATCCTCTACTGGAAATAGTACTCCGAATGCAGTAGATATTGTTCCTTTACTATTACAAAATGCAATTCTTTCAATTATTGATCCTTTTGTAGGACAACTGCAAGCCCATTTTGATGATATGTTCACCAACGGAAGAGAAATAAAACTGACGGTTAAAAAATGGAATTCTTGGGATAAAAACTTAGAAACTGAAATTGATGGTAAAGAGATTACGGATTATATCCAAGAATGGATGCAAAAAAACACGGTGAATAAACGTTTTAACTTAAGCGATCAAACCGAAAATAGAATCAACTTTGAGCAAGTTAGAATACCGTTATATGATGCCAATAATAATCCAGTTGATGCAAGACAGTTTACAAAAGGTCTTCAAAAATACTTAAAAGGGGCACCATTTAATTTTGAAGTGAAACTAATGACAAGAGGTCTTGGCGAAGCAATTATTGTATTAGGTGAAAAATAAAATACTATGAAAAAAATACTATCCATATCCATTTTTACTTTTTTGTCAATTATTGGTTATACGCAAGTGCAACTAGATGATTTTGGTAGAATAATTCTAAATTCTCACATATCTGAAAAGTTAGAATTATCTACTGAAGTAAAAAACACTTTATTAACAAAATTAGATCAAATTTCTAGTGCTAATGGGATGGGCGGAAGTCAAATAAATCCTAGGTTTATTATTACTGCTAATTTAACGATTGGAACAAAAGATATCATAGCAGGACCACCACAAATGCTAGCACAAAATTTAGAGTTAACTCTTTTTATTGGGGATGCAATTACCAATACCATTTTTTCAACTATTTCATTGAGTCTAAAAGGTGTTGGAACCAATGAAAACAAAGCGTATATAGATGCCTTCAAAAACATTAACCCAAAGAATAAAGAAGTTGTTGCATTTTTAGAGGAGGGAAAAACAAAAATAATTAACTATTACAGCACCAATTGTGATTTTATTCTTAAAGATGCTCAAGCATTAACTAAACAAGAAAAATATGATGAAGCAATTTACAAATTATCCTTAGTGCCAGATGTTTGTAAAGAATGCTACTTTAAATGTTTAGATACTTTAACTGCGATTTACCAAAAGAAAATTGATGCAGACTGTAAAATAAAGTTGAATCAAGCAAAATCATTATGGGCTGCGCAACAAACACCAATTGGTGCTGAAAAAGCAGGTGATATTCTTTCTTCTATTAATCCAATGGCATCTTGTCAAGGTGAAATTGAGTCTTTCATAAAAACCATTGACACTAAATTGAAAGCAGATGAAAAAGCACGCTGTGAATTTAAAATAAAACAGTATAAAGACAGTGTTGAATTAGAGAAAACAAAAGTCAATGCTTACCGAGATGTAGCAATTGAATTTGCTCGAAATCAACCTAGGACAGTTACTTATAATAATATAATCTGGAGATAGTTATGAATTTATTTAGTGATACCCAAAAACAAATTTCACCATGCATAGTTTCAAAAGTAAAATTTGCATTGAATTTAAAATCAGACAAACCTGATAACATTAAATTTTGCAGTAAAAATTATTGGGTTTTAGCAATAAAATCAATCGCAAATGAATATAAAATTAATGACGATTCGATTGTTGTTTCTGCAATAGAAAAGTATGATATGTTAATCAATAATATATAGATATGGCAAGAATTAATAAAAAACACTTTGTTATTTTCAATAATGCAGGTGTAATAAGCGCTACTACTCCAAAAAATTGGGCAAGAGCAAATCAAACTTTATTTGATGGATATAATTTTTCTAATTCTGAAAACACACCGACAGTAATTGAGATAGAAAATTATCTAACTAACAACTTACAATTTACAAAAATAGAAAACGACGAAGTTATTATACTTTATCCTTATCATAGTATTTGATTATAAATTAAAGAACAAAAAAAATACAGCAAAAAATGAAATGGTTAATATTTATATTTTGTAGTTTAATTGTAAAATTTGGAATTTCTCAATCTTATAATGATGATAAAACATCTGCTATAAATTATATTAAAAGAGTTTACAACACTACTGAATTTCATGGTGTTAAATTAATTGAGGGATATGAAAAGGAGTATATAGGAGTATCATTGTCTTATCCTAAGGATTCTTCAAAATTTTATTCGACTAATATCTCTAATAAAATCCAACAAATTGCAGAAAAGGAATTTTCTAAACCATGTATTAGATTTGAAATGATAGAACATTTACAATCTAATAATGATAAGAAGAATACGTATCTATATATCTGTGAAACATTAGAAAACTTTGTTTTTGAGAACTATAAAACTAAAAAAATAGATGGTGTTAAATTAATCGTTTCGCCCAATAATAAATATTTAGTTTCAATCATTTCTTTAGACAATTCAAAGTTTTTGAATAATCAAGAGAGAGATAAAGTAGCATTTATGAAGGCAAAACAAATGACAAATACCTTTCTAAATGGATCGATTATTAGTTCTGAATCAATAATTAAACTAGATAATAACGGTAATGTTACTGAAAATGAATCAAATGAATCTATCAAAGAAAATTCAATGGGATTTGTATCTGGAGTTCAACTTTTAGAAACCAAAGAATTCCAACCGAACAATATTGTTTATGCTTTTTATGTTAATTTATAATTCTATTAAAAGATGGTAAAAAAAATCACTTTTTCATTTTTGTTTATGTTTTTCATTTTTGTTCTATTTTCTCAAAATAGAAAATTAAGGAAAGATTATGATCTATTAAAAAATAACCAATTTGAAGAGGCATATACTAATTTATCTGATATTAGAAATAAGGAAATGTATACTCCTTTTTCTTATTTTTTATTTTCCGAGTATTTTGGAAATATCAATAATAAAAAATACAATATAGATAGTTGTTTTTGGTATCTTAAAAAAAGATATACCTTATCCAAGTCTTATCTAGATAAAAAAGAATTAGAAGATGCATGTGAAGATATTAAATTTTGCATCTTAAAATTAAATAATAAGTTAGATTCAATTGCTGATTTCGCTTATCAAAAAAAATATTCTACGACAAATAACTTAAATGATTTAAATTATTTTATATCGTTTTATACAGAAACCAAATCAAATATAAAAGCAAAGGAAAGATTGGATATGTTATTATTCAATAATGCAAAGTCAAAAAAGTCTATACAATCATTGGAGAAGTTTAACCAAGATTACCCCCAATCTCAATTTTTAGATACATCAAAACTAGAAATTGAAAAACTAGAATATAACGACGTAATTATTAAAAATGATGTTGTGAGTTTCGATCAATTTTTAAAAAAATATCCTAATTCAACTTTTAAAACAGAGATAAATAAAAAGAAACAAAAGAAGATTTTTGACACTTATTTGTTATTGAACAAAGAAAACGAATTTAATATTTACATCGAAAAATATCCTGATTCCGATTTTATTGCTGAAGCGAAAAAAAAGAGAGATTTATTAGTATACGAGGAATCATTATTAAAGAATACCATTGATGGTTATTCTTCGGTTTTAACCAAATATCCTGAAATTGAATTTGCTCAACAGATTAGATTTAATATTAAAAAATTAGAAACAATTATAAACGAAGGAGCGTCAATAAATAATGAAGATTTAAAATCTGAAAATGGAGTATCACTTGTTGTTACTGGACACGGACAAACATTATTAGAAGCAAAACAAAATGCAATCAGGAGTGCAATAGAACAAGCATATGGTGCTTTTATTACATCTAAATTGGAAATATTCAACGATAAAATAGTTTCAGATGAAATGTCATCAATATCATCGGGAAATATTAAATCGTTTGAAATTATTACTGAATCTCAACAATTAGACTCTACATATGCTGTAATATTAAAAGTAATCGTTTCAGTTGATAAGTTGACTAGTTTTGTTCAATCAAAAGGATATGCGGTTGAAGTAAAAGGTAGTTTATTTGCTTTAAATATAGAACATCAAATATTAAATGAATCTTCAGAAATAAAAACAATAAATTCAATGGTTAATTTATTACATGAACCTATGCAACAGGCATTTAGTTATACAATTACATCTTCAAACCCTAAAAGTTTAGACGCAAATAATAATGAATGGGAGATACCAATTGAAGTTCTTGTTAATGCTAATAAAAACATGGAGTTATGTAGTAATCATTTAATTAAAACTCTAAATTCTATTAGTTTAAACAAAAATGAAATCAATGATTATATTAAATTAAATAAAAAATATTTTCAAATTATTTTAAATATTAATAACATAAATGATACTTTTTATTTGAGAAAAAAAGAAAGTGTTGCGCTACTGAGTCTGTTTACTGATAAATGGGAGTTTTATATTAAAAATTTTCTAGTAAAATCTGATATTGAAGTAATAGATTTAACTAAAAAATATAAATGTCCACCTATTTATATTGATTTAATAAATAAAGAAAGGTCTAAAAAAGAATATTATGGAAGGTCTAAAAAAGAACCTGGAGATGAAGAAGAGGAAGATTGTTTTTGTGAAATTTATATATTTCAACCATTCGATGATTTTGATTTAAAAGATCAATTTATTTTCAAAAATAAAACAATTAACTTCCCTGGTGATCAACAAATTGTTGCAAAATTAAGTTTAAGAGACGTGAAAACATTAAATGAGATTAAGAATATTACAAAGTATAGTATTGAAAGTAAAGGGGTTGTGTCTAAGTTTTCTCATGGAGGTTATGTAGTTTATGAGGAAAATGGCCATGGATTAGTTGTAAGTACTAAAGAAATTGGAAATTTACCATGGGAGGAAGCAAAAAAAACTTGTAATAATTTAGTTCTAAATGGATACGATGATTGGTATTTGCCAACTATCGAAGAGTTAGATACCATATATAACTATTTTAAAGAATTCAATGAATTAAAATTTTATAACAAACAATATCAATCTTCTACTGAGCAATGTTTTAAGGATTATGAAACTGGTAGTACTAAATGTTGGTATAAGTTAGTGTTAGACTTCTCTGATGGCTCACGTTCCCAATCTTATAATGATAATGGTTTTCCAAATAGATTTATATCAGTTAGAAAATTTTAACCCAAAAAGCTAGAAGTTACATTTTACTTAAACTAAATTTTACTTTAAAAGAAACACTTTATAATTCAACATGAAAAAAATTGTCTTAGCATTTATACATCTTATTTTAAGCACCATTGTTTTTGCACAATCTAAAAAAGAGCAAATTCAAATGTTAACTTTTAGGGTAGATAGTATCAATTCTATTTTATCTTCAGAACGTACTACTATCGCTCAAAAAGAACAAGGTTATACTTCCAAAATTTCAAATTTAGAAAATCAATTAGCTTCATTAAAATCAGAAATTGAGTTAATAAATAAAAAAATCGCGAATAAAGAAATTGAAAATGAGAATCTGAAAAATGAGTTAACCAAAAGAAAAAATGAAATTGAAACACTAAATCTAAGAATTTATATAATTAAGGATAGCCTATTTAAAACCACTAAAAACAATGTTGATTTTAAAGATACAAAGTTTGAAAATCAAGTTTGTTGGAAAAACATTACCGAGTACGACACAGTTAGAATAAATAACAAAATTATGTTTCATACTTTGCCAATTAATTTATTAGAATATGATAGTGTAAATTCTAATGAAACCTTTTATAATCTAGTAGAAAGAAATATTGAATCAAATAGTTCATTTCTCAAATGCACTTTTAGAAATGGCACTAGTAAAATATACAAAAATGATTATGGACCCAAAAAATTTGAAAATATTTCAAATGACTCATATTATCCAGAATTAGATGTTCATACATTTATTGGTTCTTTATATCAGATTGATTATTATTTAATACAAAATCATTTTTCAGAATCCGGTTATTTTTTATTAGTAGATAAAGAAAATGGCAATGAATTTAAAATTTGTTCAGAACCAATTTTTTCATCTGATAATAAATATTTCGTATGTAACATTGCTGCGGCTGATGGATATGGAGGTGTTGATCTTCAGATTTTTGAAATAGATAACAAAGGAAAAATTAAAAAAATTGATTTCAAATATAATTTTAAATGGAGCCCTTTAGAAGTTAAATGGAATGAAAAGAATGAGTTACTAATTAAAAAATCACGAGATTTATTTTATTTAGAAAGTGAACCTTGTAGTCCAAAATACTCGAAATTGGTTATTAATAAGTCCTTAAATTAAATTTTCAACCCCCGCCTTTTAGGGAGGTGAGGTTATGGGCTAGTTTTCTCATTTCAGTTTATAGGTTCCTCGTCCAACTCTTATAAAATATTCAGTATATTTTCCATTACCAACAGCGTGTTTTGAAATAAAACTTGGGCTACTACTTAAAAAATCAAAGTCTGAGGATTTGAAAAGTTCTTTTACCTTCCCGCTCTGAACTGAATCTCTGATTTGCTGCACTAAATTATGTTGTCTCATAAATCAATTTTGCTTATTTCGTACTTTTGTAACATCAGTATTTTGGATGTGTTTACCAGTATATATTGTTACACCTTCAAAATTAATTAAATTACTAAAATTTTTCTAATTAAACGATTTAGTTCCTCTGTATTTTTAATACAGAGGAGCTTTTCTCTATCTTAAATTAATCCGAATATAGATCAAATAGTAAATTTCGAATTTCTAAATTTTGATTTAAATTATCTCATAATTTCTATCATCAACAATTCTCTTCACACAAATTCGAACAAATATCATCCCAATCACATGAACCAAACATCCTTTATGTAAAGTTTGTTGTCTTAAGATTTCTAAACAAATGGATTTATTGTAAATACCTTTATTCTGTAGACTTAATCGATAAATTTCAAATAAACTTTCAAATGTAATTTTTACAACATTTTCTTTACCTACAAATACCACTACTGAATTATTTTCAATAAGTTTAACATATCTGAATTTAGATGAGTTGGTGTTTAAGTTAGTTCCAACATTAATTTTGTTTTCAATTAATTGAACTAAATTTTCGAAGTTCAAAGAGTCATTTTCTGTCTTTTTTAAAGTCATAATTTATATATTTTTGATTTCTTTTAATATATAAATTTTATTCCACATTTCCTAATTTTTTTTAGTAATAAAATACGATTTTAAAACATCGTATACATCTAATTAATAGTATCTTAAAAATAATTTTTAACTATTTTAATTACTTTAATTCGTTGGTTTTTTTGGTCAAAATTTTAGTGTATCTCGCTCCACTGGTTTTGTAATCCGGAGCTTCTTTTTCCCTATCGTATTTCTACGCGAAATGCCTTTGCTACTTGTTTTACGTTTCTAGCAGTTTTAATTTTAACTAGTGAAAATTATATGCAATCTTTTGGTAAAAGAACTAATTATTTCCTACTGGTGAATAATTTCTGCGCTATAAGAAATGGATATAGGAATGGGAAATAATTATTTTAAAAGTTCTAATAAAAACAGAACTTTAATCCTTATATTTGTAAAAGAGTTGGAGATTAGGCACAAACATAAATTACTAAAGTTAAAAAAGAAAAATATCGGAAATGTAAAATTAGTAGCAGCGATAGATGATTTGATTGTCTGTATAGAACGAGCCACCTGGAAAAATCATTTTGAAATTCTACAAGAACGTCCAGATGCCGATTGTGTGGCTGAAAATTTTTACTTTTTTGATATACATATACATAGAATATTTTTAGGTGTTTATTTTAGGGAGGATGAAGCGAGTATTGCTTGGTGTGGTTCGCATGCTGATTATGAATCTACATTTAAAAACAATAGAGATACTATCCGTAAATGGTTAAAGAGTAACAGTTGGATAAACTAATCTAGAAAAGATGAAAACGCAATTGGATATAAAAAACGTATTACGAAAAGGCTTCATTTCAGATGAAATAGAATTTGAACGTGTTTTAATTCTTTACCGTAAACTTCGATTAGTAAAAGAAAATCGAACAGAATTATCGGAAAGTTACAACCAATTACGCGTAATAATCAAAAATTACGAAGAGGAACATTGGAATAACGAAACAGAAATCACGGAAGATCGAATTAACGAAAGTGATACAGCCGAATTTTTAGCGGAACAAGAACGTTTATTTTTACAGCAAAGAAAGGAACTTATTAAAACGAAATTAAAAGCGTTTGATTTAAACCAACAAGATTTAGGAGTATTGTTAGGTCATACAAAATCCTATATTTCCGAGTTAATGAATGGAATTCATCCATTTAGCAATAAAGATTTGATTATTATTCATCGAATCTTCGGGATTAAATTAGAAGCATTAATACCTACAATGATTCCTCCAATTGAACAAAGCAGACTTAAAGATTCATTGGCTAAAATTAATAAGCCAAATTTTTATTCAAAATTAAAAACAAAGAATCAAGGCGTAGCATTTTTGTTTCTATAACTAGCCCCCTGCTCCTCTGGATTTGTAACCCGGAGCTTCTTTTTCTCCATCGTATTTCTAAGTGAAATGCGTTTAAAAATTGTAAATCAATTTCCACCAAACTAATTTTGCTAAAAATAGTAGCTCATCTTGTTAGAGTTTAATTCAAAAGGATTGTTAGTTCCAAGTATAAATTTAAGTACAACCGTTCTTGAGAAGAAATCTGTGTTTGTAGATGCAATTGATTCTAAAATCAGACCGATTATTTTTGAAAAATATATACAATACTCGATCACATTGAAAGCGCTTTTGGATGGTGCAAATTATTTCCAATGGATTAATGGTTCGTTTGTTACCTTAGAAAAAAATCCTAGGGATATTGATTTAGTATCATTTATTGATTTCAAATTAGTGGTGCAAAAAGAGAAAGAATTGGAGATTTTTAACACTCTTTCAAAACAAGACCGTATGTTAGATGTGTACATCGTGCCGATATATCCTGAAGGTCATCCACAAGAATTTTTTTCTACAAGTGATAAATTAGCTTGGATGGATAAATTCGGAAAAACAAGAAGAAATAGAAATGGAGTTAGACTAGAGAAAGGATTTCTTGAAATTTTTCATTAAATTTAGTAATATGAACAAGCAAAAATTATATCGCATTTTAGATTTAATGGAAGACCTCAAGCAGGTCGATCAGTTAATTGCTTTACATACTACCAATCCATCCACGTTTGTTTTGAACCAATATATTTCAAAAAAAGAAAAACTAATCGCTTATTTGATTGATGCATTGGTAGATCCTTCCTTGCGATCACCTAATAGTTTTTCTATGATTCAGCAATTGCTTACACGTTTTTATCCAAATTTACCGATACTTCCGCAAAACGAAGTTGATTCATTGGATTTTAGAGAATTACAAGCTGCGTTGTCTGCTTAGTTCTTTTTTGTCACTTTTTGTAGCAGCAAAAAGTAACCAAAAACTGCTTTGTAACTTTTCTTAGGCCTATTTTATCTTCACTACGTTACGATAATACCAGAAAAGAAATTGCTCCGTGCTTCCCTTTTTCTCCTAGCGTCGAAAACACGCACATCCGCATTTCTTTTCTTTAGTCTTGAAAAGTTACGAATCCCGGACCGCTGAAAAATGTTTTGAATGTATTTCAACCGCATAATTAGACGAGTTTCATATCTATTTTACCGTATTTCTACGCGAAATGCTTTTCCTACTTGTTATACGTTTCTAGCAGTTTTAATTTTACTACTAAAAGTGAACTAAATTTATTTCTCGATGGGGTAAGTAAATTCAGTAAAATCTGTAGGATTTTGTAGTCTAATTAGGTAACTTTGTATAAATTAAATGGAACGAGTATTAGTATTTTATAAGGACTACTTCTTTGATTTTTTTGATAAACAAACTGAAAATGTAAAAAAGAAAATAGATTGGACTTTATTGTTAGTGAAAGAATTACCAATTATACCTGACAAGTTTTTCAAACATATAGCAGGTACTGAAGGTCTATATGAAATACGTGTAAAAGTAGGAAATAATATTTACCGAATTTTTTCCTTTTTTGATAAAGGTAATTTAGTGGTAATCGTAAATGGTTTTCAGAAGAAAACACAAAAAACCCCACTAAATGAAATAGAAAGAGCGTTAAGAATTAAAAAAGAATACGAAGATGAAAACAACGAATTCAAAATCAATCACAACGTTTGAAGATCATTTAGACAAACGATATGGCAAAAAAGGTACTTCTTCAAGAGATGTTTTCACTACCGAGTATGAAGCATTTAAACTTGGTGTTCTTATTCAAGAAGAACGAAAAAAGAAACAAATCACCCAAGAGGAATTAGCATTGCGTTGTGGTACTAATAAGGCATACATTTCGCGTATTGAAAATGATGCGAGTGATATTCGTTTATCGACTTTATTACGTATTATTGAAAAAGGCTTAGGAGGTCATTTAAAACTTTCGATTGAGTTTTAGTAGAGGAGAATTCCGCTGTGCAGGATTTTTACCGCGTAGTAGCAGCAAGTTAATACAGCACTTATTTTTTTGCCAACTATCTATATTCAGCTCATTCGGATTTGTAATTAGAAGGTTCTGAACACTACTAATTACAAATCCAGCGGAACAGAGCGCTTTTTTCAAATCTTCAAAGAAAGAATGGGTTTACAGAACTAATTATTTAACGCGAAAAGAAGAAAAGAAGCTGAATTATCTGTTTTTCAATGTACACATCGAATTCATCATAGTTTGGGAAATAAATCGATTAAAGAATTTGATAGATCAAATAAAAATCAGAACTTAGTAGCGTAGCTTAACGTGGCCTCAAGATTTTGTAGGTAAGTCGATAAACTAATTAACTCACTAAATAATAGTTTTAAAATGAAAAATATGAAAATAATAGGAACAGTAGCAATTATGTTTTTCCTCTTAGGGAATCTCTTTGGACAAGCAAAAAAACCGACACTTATGATATTACCTAGTGATAAATGGTGTGAGCAACACTTTTTTATGACTGAATTTGATAATCAAGGTATCAAACAAAAAGTACCGAATTACAAACAAGCATTCCAAGAGGATACTGAAATTAGGCAAGTAATTTCTAAAATCGGTGCTTTAATGGCTGACCGTAGCTTCCCTTTAAAGGATGTAGAACAAGAAATTAAAGCAATAGAATATAGAGCTGCAAAAGATAATATGACTGCTAGTGCAACTTCTGGTTCTTCTATTTCAGAAAGTCTTTTCGATAAGTTGAGAAATAGTGCAAAAGCGGATATCATTATACAGATATGGTGGGAAGTGAATAAAACTGAACAAGGGAAGACAATATCGTTTGTTTTAGAAGCATTCGACCCATATACCAGTAAGCGAATTGCATCATCTTCTGGAAATAGTAGTCCGAATGCAGTAGATATTGTTCCAGTTCTATTACAAAATGCTATTCTTTCTAATATTGATCCTTTTGTAGGTCATCTTCAAGCACATTTTGACGATATGTTAACCAATGGTAGAGAAATTAAATTGACGGTAAACACATCGGATTCTTGGGATAAAAACTTAGAGACTGAAATTGATGGTCGTGAGATTAAGAATTATATCCAAAGATGGGTCGAAAAAAAAGCGGTGAATAATCGTTTTAACCTACGTGATCAAACCGAAAATAGAATCAGATTTGAAGTTAGAATTCCGCTTTTCGATGCCAATAATAATCCTGTAGATACAAGACAGTTTGCTCAAGGTCTTGAAAAATATTTAAAAGCGGCACCATTAAATCTTGAAGTAAAATTAATGACACGTGGATTAGGAGAAGTAATTATTGTATTAGGTGAACAATAGTTATAATGAGAAAAATAGTATTCTCTCTAGCTCCGCTGATAGTTCACTTCCGTTCCTCTGGATTTGTAATCCATAGCTTCTGATCCCTATTGTATTTCTACGCAAAATGGATTTCCTACTTGTTTTACGTTTCTAGCAGTTTTAATTTTCAGTACCTCTGGAATTGCTGAACTGCTTATTACATTTAAATTTTAACAATTGAAAATGAAAATAGAGCGCGGACTTACATTGTGTCATTTCTTACAAACTCTCTAAAATTTTCTTTGTCAATAATTTTACCAATTGCATTGTACTGATTTAAAAATACTGCTGGAATTTTAGCTTTTCCTTTGCTATTCCATTTAAATTCGTAAGCAGTAACTTGTCCATTTGTTTCCTCTACAAAATCAATTTCTTGTTTTTGAACTGTTCGCCAGAAATAGTTGTTAGTATACAGTTGATTGTATTGTTGTAGTTTTATCCGTTCAGAGATTAAAAAGTTTTCCCAAAGTGCTCCTTTGTCTGTTCTCAATTCCAAAGGATTTAGGTTGTTGATTATCATATTTCGTATCCCGTTATCATAAAAATAGATTTTACGATTGTTTTTGATTTCATTGCGTTGGTTTCTGTTATAACTGTTTAGTCGGAACACAATGTAAGCTTTCTCCAATAAATCGATGTATTTAGAAACAGTCGTTTTGTCTATCTGTAAAAGATTAGCTAATTCATTGTAGGATACTTCACTTCCGACTTGTAAGGCTAATGCTTTTAAAAGTTTATCCAATAATTCCGGTTTTTTGATACCTGTAATGGATAGTACATCTTTGTATAAATAACTTGTAGTAAGTTGTTTTAAAATTTCTCCTGCCTCCGATCTGTTATTTAACACATCCGGATACATTCCGTATATGAGGCGTTCTTCTAGTTGCGTGTTTGCTTCTAAATATCCTACATGATTTTCAAATTCTTCCCAACTGATTGGAAATAGTTGGTATTCAAATTTTCTTCCTGTTAGAGGTTCTTGGGTGGATTGATTTATTTCTAATGCAGAGGAACCGCTTAGTAATAACTGTACTTCTTTGAATTGATCGATAATCATTTTAGCTATGAGACCAATGTCTTTAATTCTCTGTGCTTCATCGATGAACACTAGTGTGTTTTTCCCGATAATTAAACGTAATTTAGAAACCCCAGTATTTTCTAACAAGTTTCGTATTTCTGGATCATCTCCATTTAATAATAAAAAATCTTTTCCTTCTAAACATGTGTTTATTAACGTAGTTTTACCTACTTGTCTCGGACCTAATAAGACAATCGCTTTGCCTTTATTAAACTTATCGTTTAGTTTCTGAAATAACGCTCTTTTAATCATAATCACCAAATATACTATATTTTTAGAGGATGTAATCACCAATTATATTATTTTTTTAGTGATTTTAATTACCGAATATGTGTGATTTTTGGTGATTTGATAATAAATTCCTTTTTTTATTCACAGACTTTTACAAGCGCAACACATCAATGAGGACTTCGCTCTAGCTCCTCTGGATTTTTAACCCGCTCCGCTGGATTTGTAATCCAGAGCTTCATCTCCCTTTTTACCGCGTAGTATCAACGCAATTAATCCAGCACTTTTTTTTTGCATTCTTCACCATATATTTAATCCATTTAAAATGTGTTTTGATTAATTAAACAACTGAATATATTTGTCTAAAACATAAACTTTCCCTCTTTTACACCCGTAATTTCTTTTAAATAATAATCATTTTCTAGAATAAGGATTCTTTTATTATGTTTTAGTGTACATTTTTAAAATATACTTTTGTGGAATACATTTTTTGAAGATCATTGAGATAAACGAAATGGCAAATAAGGTACTTCTTAAAGAGATGTTTTCACTGCAGAGTAGAAGCGTTTAAACTTGGGGTTTTGATTCAGAAAGAACGCAAAAGAATTAAAATCAGCCAAAAGGAATTGGCATTGCGTTGTGGCACTAATAAGGCGTATATTTCGCGTATTAAAAATGATACTAGTGATCTTCGTTTACGGACCTAGTATTCCCTATTTAAAAAGAAGAATATTGCATGAAATACAAGAATGAAATAGATTATTTTAATTGATAATCAAATAATTGACATGTCAAAAGTATTACTAAGAACCTTACTGAAAATAAGCTGCAAAATAAGTTTGCTTAATTTTTCACAATTAATAATCAATTGATTTTGATTTAATTGTAAAATGGCGATTGGTGACAGAGAATTAGAAAATAGTATGCAAGGGGTAACTCCCCTTGCATACTATCAATTTTAAAATAATATTACATTAAAGCTTTTGCCATTTTATTCGATAACTCCAATAATTTGGCAGCATATTTTGCGTCGTTGCAACTTGAAGCATTAGCTTGTAATTTAGAAGCTTTTTGTGCCATTTTCGTGTATTCACCTAAAATACTTGCGTCAGTAGGGTTTGCTTTATATTTCTTTAATACTTTGATATAACTGTTCACAAAAGCTGTATAATCTTGGATGAACTTATCACAATCAACACTCATAGAGGAATTACTTTCTGTAATTTCAGAATTAGTAGAAGTATTAGTAACACTTTTCACTTTATCCTTATCATTATCAGTGTTTCCTTGTCCGAATTCATTCGAAATTTCGTTAACCATGTAAAAATTAGATGCATCTCCTTTTAAAACTGTTTGTTTAGAAGCTCCATAACTAGTAAGGGTTACAGAAGTAAATAAGATTGCTGCTAAAATTGTCATTAAATTTTTCATTTTGTAGTGCGTAGTCGCCACATTAAATTATTATAAGTTCCGTTTTTAAAGTGATTCTGGACTCCACTCTTTTAATTTTTAATATTTAAAGCTAATTAGAAATCATTAAAATACATTTTGTAATTCATCATATTAATACGATTGTGTCTTTATTGATTGAATACGATTATTAAATTAAATCATAAACAATTGCTATTATCACACCTTATATTAATACTTTTTTACTTAAAGTATTCATATTTTTTAATCTAATACTTCAAATCTCCACAACTAGTTAAAGCAAAAGTGACAAACAAAATTGCTTTAATAAAATAACTATTTTTTCATATAATTAAAATTTAAGTTTACTACTCTTTTGGATTTTCGATTTCTCCCCGTTTTTATAGTGAATCTGGACTCCACTTTTGTTTATTTAATTTATTATTAACAATCCTATTTCTGAACTTTGATTAATTAGAATTAACATATTGACCAATAACACCCTAATTCCTAAATCTGTTAAACAAATTTTAGCAGTAGATGAAGGGTTTTAGCAATCACTGTTCATCTAGAAAATCATTTTGTTAGGGCAGCAATGAAAACTAGAACAATAACTAGGATTTCAGCTTTTCAAGTTCCCCTATCTTTTTCAAAAAAACAACATCACAACGAAATATGTTTGCAGTAATAAAATCGTTTACTATTTCTTTGTTTTGTATACAGTAGTATAACTCAGAGAAATATCCAAAAGCAATCAAAATTCGTTCTATTTTTTAGGATTTTGCCATTTCAAATCAATTTTCCCTTCTTCCGTGAAATAATACGTTTTTTGTTTGCGGCAATAGGCAACAGGAGCTTTAAATTCTTTCTTTAACACAGAAACATAGTAATATACCAATCGCTCACTGATGCCTAAACGTTCGGCAACTGTTGCAGGAGATCCTGATGCCCCCTCCATAATCAATTCGATAAATTCTTGAAATTTAATATTATTCATTCTTTTCAACTTTACACCACTCCCAAAGTAAAAAACCTTCGTCTGTAAAATGGTAACTTTTTTTATACCGATTGTACTCAATAGGTGCATTGAAAGAAGTCTTCAAAAGATGTACATAATGGTGAATCATCCGATTACTTACAGCTAATTTTGCTGCGACTTCCTTTGGTGAGCCTGTACGTTCTTTTTCCACTAATAGAATAAATTGCTTAATTTTTACGATGTTCATTCCCTCACTTTTCTATATAGTAGAATAACTCTTAATATTGTCCCTTTTAATACTTTACAAAGGAATAGAAGTCGAACGAAATATATTTTCAGTTTTAAAAGGTTGTAATTATTTATTATTCAGGAATTTTGGTGTAATGGACAATTTTTTGGCTTTTTATTTTTACCCTATTGGAAATCGTATTTTTTTGTATTCGGAAGTTTAATTGTTATTCCAAAACGGAAACAGGCAATGCTAAAGAGAAATCAAACGCTATAAGTATTAAACCGTATTTTCAAAACCTTCATTTAACCAAAGAAATAAGCAAACAAAAATCCATTGCGTAAAATCTAAAAAATATTCCAGAATTTACTTCAATTCATTGAAAAATATAATGTATATTTAATTCAAATCACTTCACTAATCTTTAGGACTAATGGCTACGAATTTTTTAACTGCACGTTGGGAAAAATTAGTAATGGCCAATTTTGAAATTGACCCTCAACTTCTCCAAAAATACCTCCCATTCGGAACCGAACTAGACCTTTGGGAAGGAAAGTGTATGATCTCATTAATCGGTTTTATGTTTTTGGATACCAAACTAAAAGGTGTAAAAGTCCCCTTCCATTCCAATTTTGAAGAAGTGAATCTTCGATTTTATGTTAAAAAATTAGACCATGGTATTTGGAAACGTGGTGTTGTATTTATCAAAGAAATTGTTCCAAAACCTGCTATAACACTCATCGCAAATTCATTATATCAAGAACATTATCATACTATGCCGATGAAACATGCATGGGAGATTTCTGACCAGAATCTCTTAATTGAATATGCATTTTACAACAAAAAGAAGTGGCACTCTTTTAGTATAATAGCTGAACAAAACCAACAGGAAATTGCTTTAGGCAGCGAAGAGGAATTTATCACAGAACATTATTGGGGATATACACAACTTTCAACCACAAAAACTTCTGAATATGAAGTCGTTCACCCAACTTGGAAGATCTACCCAACCATCAATTACAGTATACACGTCGACTTTGAAGCCGTATATGGTAGAAACTTCAAAATTCTAAACGATTCAACCCCGTGTTCAGTGTTTTTAGCAGAAGGTTCTGAAATCGCTGTAAAAGGAAAAAGCAAGCGCAAATGAATGTCAAATATGACTTATTTAACTACAATTGGCCTTCCTAAAATCTTGGCATAAACAGCTGTGAATTTTGCTCCAAAGAATATAATTTGAGAAGTATAATACACCCAAGCTAATAAAATCAAAATAGTACCAGCTATACCTGCATCTTTTGCGAAAAAATAATGAGTCAAGTAATATTTTATACCTAATTGACCAAGGTAAAGCAAAGTTGATGTTACTACACTTCCCGCAAGTGCTAAACGATTCAATACGACACCATCAGAAATATATTTCAGAATAAAATAAAAGATAATTATGTTTGTTGTAAATGGAATAAGATGTTGTGTTAGAAAAACAAAAATGTCATGTAAAGCATTTAAACTATTAAATAATTTATCACCAAAAGAAAGAATAAGAATTTGAGCAAAATAAGTAATAATTACAATAAGTCCAAAAATCATTAATAATACGATGTGAATTAACCGATCACGTAAGGTAGAAACTATCATTTTCTTACTGGATTCATGAATCAATTCGATATCGTAAAACTCGTTAATACTATGTTGCAAAGAGGATAAAATAGCTGTCGATGAAATTAATAACACAACGACTCCAACAACTTGTAACGCAAAATTACTTTTATGGAAATTGATTTCATGTAAAAAAGTGAGTATCCCTTTTACATCTTTGATTCCTATATGTTCAGTTAATAGTGAAGAAATGATTGTCTCCATCTTTGATTGCCCAATAAAAGCTCCAAATGAAACAATACTTAAATATAAAATCGGAACTAAGGCAAATATGGTGTAATAGGACAATGCTGCTCCATGAAAAAAACTTTTTTCGCTCCCAAATTCTATGATGGTTTGCTTAAATAATTTCCCAACTTCTTTCCAAGTCAGATGACGAATATGTTCAGATATAGATTTCTTTGACATAATCTAACGATTCAGGATGATTTAATATAATTATTTCTTTTTTGTTGACCTTAAAAGTCGATTGGATATAACCACCGTAATACGTTGAAAATTGAAAATCAACTTCAATTTTTCGCATCCCTTTATCTGCTGTCAATCTAAATTGATGAGGCCTAAATAAAAACTCTTTTCTTTCTATAAGTATACGATTCACCTCTCCAAAAAATAAGGCTTCTTGGTAATTTGTTGGTTGCTCGTAAAACGCTTTAGATATGTCTAAACGTTTGATCACTCCCTCTGAAAAATAGGCGATTTTATCTGCTAAACCCAATACATCTTGACCGTCATGTGTAACAAAGATAAAAGTCGTTTTTCGTGTCTTTTTTAACGCTTGTAAATAATGAATTACCTTTCGTTTAATATGTGCATCCATATGAGCAAATGGTTCATCTAATAAGATAACCTTAGGCTCCATGATTAATGCTCGTCCTAACGCTAATCGTTGTTTTTCACCTCCTGAAATATAAACAGCTTGACTTCCTGCAATTGAAGTTAACCCAAGTAAATCTAATAATTCATCTGCAAACTGATCTCGGATCACCTTACTTAAATGATTCGCTTTAACAATTAAATTTTCACGTACCGTATGATATAAATCAAGACCAAATTCTTGATTCACTAATTGAACTTCTGGATGACCAGGTACTAATCGATCTTTTGGACCAAAAATAATTTCCCCATCTAATTTCACGATTCCTTTAGAAGCATCTAATAATCCTGCAACAATGTGAAGTAAGGTTGATTTCCCAGCACCACTCGGACCTACTAACCCCATCATCTCTCCTTTTTTAACGGATAGCTGAATATTCGAAAGAATAGAACGATTCCCACGTTCAAAATAAACTCCTTGTATTGAGAACATTAATCGCGCGCTAAATCTAATGGAAACTCTTTTGAAGCAATATATACACCAGGGATTGGATCTGATAAAGGCTCATAATCCTTAATAAATACCTTGAACACTACATCCTCTCCTACATTTTCAAAAACATAAGAATCAACAATACTTTCAGAAATCGCAAATGCGCCCTCCACCCCATTTTCCATTTTTAATCTCGCAACTAACATATTTGGAATTTCATAGGAAAAAGGCACCTCGTTTAAAACACCATTTAAAACGTAAACACTTTGCGTTTCAAGAACCACATCTTTTAAATCAGTAGACACAGCAAATTCATCCTCCCATTCGTATAGTGGATTGTTTTCAGATTCTTTCCCTTCATGATTTGCTTCAGCATATTCAGGAGAAAAATCATCATTTAATAAATAAAAGTGTGCTGTTATCTTCATGATGCTTAATTATATTTTCTAAACAAAGATACGATTAATGCGATAAACTTTGAATACTGAAAATTGTGAAATAAATCCATCTTAACAATAGATTAGATAACAAAACAAAAACGCGATAGTCTATTAAGATTATCGCGTTTTTTGTTTTGTGCAATTAGTAGATTACTTTGTGAAAAGCATTTCTCTAAATTTAGCTAATGGCCATAATTCATCATCAACTAATAATTCTAATTTATCTGCATGGTAACGAATTTCATCAAAATAAACTTTCACTTTATCACAGTAAGCAACAGCTTTCTCTTCGATACTCTCAATTTTATTTACTGATTTTCTTTCTTCTAACATCGTATCACACAATGACTTCATTGAATTTAAATGTAAAGAAATTTTAGTAATGATTTCAACTTGTGATTTAGTAGCTGCTTTTGCATCTGCTCCTAATACTGCATTTAATCCTTGAACGTTTTGAATTAAACGATTTTGGTATTCAACTACAGCTGGTATAATTTGATTTTGAGCAATTTCTCCAATCAAACGAGCTTCAATTTGAATTTTATGAACGTAGTTTTCAAAATCGATATCTTTACGCGCTTCAATTTCTCTTTCCGTCAAGATATTTAATTTCTCAAACATTTCGATTGTTTTCTTTTCAGACCAAACACCTAATGCACGTGGTGTATCTTTAAAATTGTTTAATCCTCTACTTTCAGCTTCTTTTACCCACTCATCACCGTAACCATTTCCTTCGAAACGAATTTTTTTGGAATGCGTGATTAATTTTTGTAATTCTTTTAAGATCGCTTCATCTTTTGCATCTCCATCATTGATTCTAGCATCTACATCTTTTTTAAATTGAATCAATTGATCAGCCATAATCGTATTTAATACAATCATTGCAGAAGCACAGTTCGCAGAAGAACCAACAGCTCTGAACTCAAATTTATTTCCTGTAAAAGCAAAAGGAGAAGTTCTATTTCTATCTGTATTATCCAACATGATTTGTGGAATCTTACCAATATTCAATTTCAATTCCGTTTTATCTTGAGGAGTCATTTTACCTGACTTCACGTTTTTCTCTAATTCATCTAACATGGAAGATAAATGAGAACCAATAAACGTAGAAATAATTGCTGGTGGAGCCTCATTTGCACCTAAACGGTGATCATTACTTGCAGAAACGATACATGCTCTTAATAAATCTGCATTATTATGAATGGCTGCGATCGTATTTACAAAGAATGTTAAGAATTGTAAGTTAGATTTAGGATTTTTTCCTGGAGCCAATAAATTTACTCCTGTATTGGTAGATAAAGACCAGTTATTGTGTTTCCCAGATCCGTTTACACCAGAAAATGGTTTTTCGTGTAGTAAAATATGGAAATCATGGTTGATTGCAATTTTCTCTAACAAATCCATCAACAATAAGTTGTGGTCATTTGCTAAATTACACTCTTCAAAGATCGGAGCACACTCATATTGGTTAGGAGCAACCTCATTATGACGCGTAGTTACAGGTATACCTAAACGTACGGCCTCTTGTTCGAAGTCACGCATAAATGCTTCTACTCTTTCTGGAATTGAACCAAAGTAGTGATCTTCTAATTGTTGTCCTTTAGCAGATGCATGACCAAATAAAGCTCTACCTGTCATCATTATATCTGGACGAGCATTATAGAATGCTTTATCTATTAGAAAGTATTCTTGCTCCCAACCTAAGGTAGCATTTACTTTAACAACGTTTTTATCAAAATATTGACACACTTCCACCGCTGCTGTATCTACCGCGTGAAGTGCTTTAATCAATGGCATTTTAAAATCTAATGATTCACCAGTATAAGAGATGAAAATCGTAGGTACACATAATGTTTTACCAATTACAAACGCTGGAGAAGATGGATCCCAAGCTGTATATCCTCTTGCTTCAAAGGTATTACGAATACCTCCATTTGGAAAAGAAGAAGCATCTGGCTCTTGTTGAACTAATAAGTCACCATCGAATTTTTCAATGGCTCTTCCAGGACCTACAGGCTTAAAGAATGCATCATGTTTTTCAGCTGTCGAACCAGTTAATGGCTGAAACCAGTGCGTATAATGAGTAGCACCTTTTGTTAGAGCCCAATCCTTCATTGCAGAAGCAACTTGATCAGCCATTTTACGATCTAAACGAACACCATTACCACTATTGATTGCGTCCACCATGCTTTTATATGCATCACCAGGTAGAAATTCACGCATAACATCTAAATGAAATACATTCTCACCAAATAAAGAGGAAATTTTCCCGTCGTAATCGGAGTGTTTTGCTTTACGATTTAAAACATCTTGATACGCTTTCTGTCTAATTGCAGCCATAAAATTTAATTTTTCGCTACAAAGGTATTTTTTTTAGGGGGTAAATCAAAAAAAAGCATATTTATTTTTCAAACACCCCCTGTTAATTTAATATTAAATTAAAAAAACCTAAAAATTTTGAATGTTAGACTCAAAATCTAGTATTTATAATCAACTTCTTATTTTGTCTAATAAATAACTCAATGTTTCAGACTCTTCCTCGGTAAGATTATTTACAAAAACCAACTCTTTATCAAAATCAATATCAATTACTTCCAGTAAACTCATCCCTTTTTGGGTGATCTTAACTTCAACAATACGTTTGTCTTTCTCATTTCGAATACGTTCGATCAGTTTTTTATCACACAATTTATCCATCAATCGCGTAGTGTTTGGCGACTTTTCAATCATTCGTTCTTTCACCGTGTTTACATTCAATTTCGATTTCGCACCACGTAAGATCCGTAAAATATTAAACTGTGGCATCGTTAAGTCATGTCGAGACATATACTTATTTTGTAAACCTGCCATCCAGTTATTGGTATGACGTATATTTATAAGTGCTTTTATGTTGGAAGAGGCAAATTTTATATTTAGTTCTTTTCCGATTTCCATAGAGTGGGAATTTTAATTTCTAATCAGCACATTTTTGATCTCTGATACTTCTTTCTGCAAATCTACCAAAGATTTACGTAACTGATTATCATCAAAACGCAAGTCAGGTAAATCTGAAGCAATATAATTAACAAATTTCCATACTTCGATCACTTTATTTACATGAATGAAATAAGGTTTGTAAAAAGGATTCGTAGAACATAGTTGTAATGATTGATTTTCATTAATATGGTTGTAAACGATCTTAAAAACAATTCCATCATCTTTTGTTACAATAATACAAGGCGTACCATTTTTGATTGCAGTCCAATTCTGAATGAATTCAGCAACTACATGAGAACCTTCACTTACAGGTGGCATACTATCTCCTTGTATCGGAAATGAACGGTATTTTTTTTCTTTAGATAAAAAAGGTAAATTAAAGGTAGGTAGCGCCTTCAGATAATCAGCGTCTGCATATCCAGAAGTATAACCTGCACTGGCTTTTACAGGAATCATCTCAATCAGTTCATTGTCATTGGAGTCAACAACAGTTGTTAATACTCTTAAATTTGTACCTTTTATATCTTTGGTAATTCCCTTATCAATCTCCTCCCATTCTCGTTCATTCAACTTACTAAAATCTTTACGCAATAAAACATCTAAACTAATAATGAAATAATCACATAATAAAATCAATGTATCGACACTTGGTTCGGCTACTCCATTCTCATAACCACTATAACTAGAGCGTGTCAATCCAAGTTCACTTGAAACTTCTTCCTGTGACTTTCCTTTTCGTTTGCGAAGCATTTTAATATTGTGACCGATCATTTGATTATTATTTAAACATTTATGACGTAAATTTAATCATATTATTCTTTTCTCAAAAAAAAACGAAAAAAAATCAGAAAAAAAATCCGTAAATTTACATCACTAATTTATAACAATGGCTAAAGCACTGAATACTATAGAAGAAGCAATCGAAGACATTAAAGCTGGAAAAGTAATTATTGTAGTTGATGATGAAGATCGGGAAAACGAAGGTGACTTTTTAACCGCTGCACGCAATGCTACACCTGAATTAATCAATTTTATGGCGACGCATGGTCGCGGATTAATTTGCGCACCACTTATGGAAGATCGTTGTGATGATTTGGGATTAAACTTGATGGTACAAACAAATTCTGCTGCTTATGAAACACCTTTTACTGTTTCAGTTGATTTAAACGGACATGGGTGTACGACTGGAATTTCAGCGCAAGATCGATCAAAAACAATTTTGGCATTAATTGACCCAAAATTAGATCCAACTGATTTAGGTAAACCAGGACATATCTTCCCATTACGTGCAAAAAAAGAAGGCGTTTTGCGTCGTGCTGGACACACCGAAGCTGCCATTGACCTTGCAAAATTGGCAGGGTTTGAGCCAGCTGGTATCATTGTTGAAATCTTGAATGAAGACGGAACAATGGCACGTCTACCTGAGTTATTAGTGATTGCAGAAAAATTCAAATTAAAAATAATTTCTATTGCTGACTTAATTGAATACCGTCTAAAACACGATACGTTAATTGATGAAGTGGTTTCAGTTGAAATGCCTACTGAGGCTGGTGAATTTAGATTGCACGCTTTTCAAGTGAAAAACTCAAAACAAGAACATTTAGCGTTAGTTAAAGGGACTTGGAAAGAAGATGAAGCAATTCTTGTACGTGTTCACTCCTCTTGTATTACTGGAGATGTTTTCGGTTCTTGTCGTTGTGATTGTGGACCACAGCTTGCAAAAGCAATGGAACTCATCGAAAAAGAAGGTAAAGGTGTAATTGTTTATATGAATCAAGAAGGTCGTGGTATCGGATTGATTAACAAATTAAAAGCCTACAAATTACAAGAAGAAGGATTGGATACAGTAGAAGCAAATTTACAACTTGGATTCAAAGGTGACGAACGCGATTATGGAATTGGTGCTCAAATTTTACGTCATTTAGGAGTAAACAAAATGCGTTTGATGTCTAATAATCCAACTAAAAGAACTGGTTTGGTTGGATATGGCTTGGAAATAGTTGAAAATGTTGCGATTGAAATCGAAAGTAACGTTCATAATGAATCCTATTTACGTACTAAACGCGACAAAATGGGGCACTCATTATTAATGCGCGGAAAATAATGTTAAACGCTCAAGGAATTTCACACCAATATGGTGATTTACAAGTTTTAAACGGCGTAGATCTACAGGTAAATCAAGGTGAAATCGTTTCGATTGTAGGTTCGTCAGGTGCTGGTAAAACCACACTTTTACAAATACTTGGGACGTTAGAAACTCCCCAAGCAGGTATCATGACGATTGATGGTGTGAATCCTTTTCATTTATCCCAAAAAAAATTAGCAGCTTTTCGAAATCAAAATATTGGTTTTGTTTTTCAATTTCATCAATTACTTCCCGAATTTACAGCCATTGAAAATGCAATTCTACCTGCGTTAATTCACGGAACAGCTGCTTCCGAAGCTAAAAAAAACGCGTTGGAATTATTTGAACTTTTAGGTGTACACGAACGAGCTGAGCATAAACCAAATGAATTGTCTGGTGGTGAGCAACAACGCATTGCTGTGGCACGCGCTCTAATCAACCGTCCAAAAGTTATTTTTGCAGATGAACCTTCAGGAAATTTAGATTCTAAAAACTCGGAAGAACTTCACCGACTTTTTTTTGATTTAAGAGATCGTTTTAATCAAACGTTTGTTATTGTAACTCACAATGAATTGTTAGCAGATATGACAGATCGTAAGTTGATAATGAAAGACGGGGTTTTTGAATTATGAATTATAATTTAGCCTTATTAAGCAAAGCGAACGAAATGTATCTTTTATAAAAATTTAGAATCTCAACTTCTTAATTTTCTATGGTTAAAAAATCAAATACTACTTTAGACTTAATCGACTTAAAAGAATTTTTAGACCTCAAAGTCAACGAATTCAATACTTCTAACTTCATTGCAGACGATCCAATTTCAATTGTACATCAATTCACCAAAAAAGAAGATATTGAAATTATTGGATTTTTAGTTGCGACGATTGCTTGGGGAAATCGTAGATCAATCATTACCAGTGCTAAAAAAATAGTCAACATCATGGGGAATGATCCGCATGAATACATTCTAAATTATCAATCAGAAAAACTAAAAGATATTTCGTTTGTTCATCGTACTTTTAATACCATTGACTTAGATTTTTTCTTTCGTGCATTACAAAACATCTACCAAAATGAAGGGTTGGAACAAGTATTTACCCCTCACTCAACAATTTTTGGAACTACGGGGAGAATCATTCAATTCCGTAAACGTTTTTTTGAAACTCCTCATGAAGCTAGATCAGAAAAACACGTTTCTAATCCAGCGAAAGGATCCGCAGCGAAGAGAATTCAAATGTTTCTGCGCTGGATGATTCGTAAAGATGCAAATCAAGTTGATTTTGGTATTTGGGAAAGTATTTCTCCAAGTGAATTATCGATTCCTTTAGATGTACATACAGCAAACATTTCCAGAAAATTAGGTTTAATTACCCGAACACAAACAGACGGGAAAGCGCTAGAAGAATTAATGGAACATCTACGTAGTTTCGACCCTTTAGACCCTGCAAAATATGACTATGCACTTTTTGGATTGGGTGCTATTGAAAAATTCTAAAGACTATTTATTTTTTTGCAATTCCTAGCACCTAAAACCTTTCGGTTTTGAGTTATATTATCATTGAATATTCAAAAACGTCTAACGTGTTTGTGTAAAATAAAAAAAAATGAAATTCTATTTTTTAAAGACGCTCATTTTATTTTCACAACCTTGCACTAAACGAACGATGTTTTTCTTATGTGTAATCACTACAGCTGATCCGATAACAATTGAAAAAATAGTAAGTGGTATAGATGTTACATGAAATACAAAATGTATCACTAAAGGGAAGCTTATTGCTGTTACGATAGCACCTAAAGAAACATAACTGAAAGATAAAAATACGATTAAAAAGATTGCTAAACAGATTCCGGCTGCAGGTGGGTGTACTGCAAAAATCACACCCAAAGATGTTGCTACCCCTTTACCTCCTTTGAATCCTGCGAAGATTGGAAATACATGCCCTAGAATTACAAAAACGGCTGCTGCTAATTTGTAATTGATAATCGTATGCTCATCATGTAATCCTGCAACCGTTATTGGTAGAAGAACTGCAATCAATCCTTTTAAAACATCTATTCCTAACACTATTTTTCCAGGCTTCTTACCTAATACTCTAAAAGTATTTGTTGCTCCTGCATTTTTAGACCCATGTTCACGAACATCTATCCCATAGAACTTCTTCCCTACCCAAACTGCTGTTGGGATGGATCCTAATAAATAAGCGATTACTGAAAAGAATAAAAAATTAATATCCATTAGTTTTGATTTTAATTATTACTAAACAAACGTAAGAATTTACTGATGAAAACTCTATTGTCAGTGAATTCGTAGATAAAGTTTTTCGATTTACGTTTATCTGCTTTTAATCCATTGATTTTATTGCCAAAATCCTCATCTTCGGAAAATATTTTCATTTCCCCATCTTCTTTTGTCATGGCATATTCAAAGTAATAATCTTTTCCAATCGCAGCATTCATGTATAACCCAAATCTATCACCTGACACATTCTCAGAATATACTTGATTAAAAACAGCTTTTACTGGCAATAATTTCATAACAATATTATCATTTAAATTAACGATTCCAACATTCTCTCCCGTTGAAATTAATCCGCGTTCTTGTGCTTTTTTATTTTCAAAAGAAGTTAGTTGTAACCCAGTTAACACGAAACCATTTTCAAAATCTGAAGGTATTTTTTTAAGTTCCCCTTTTTCTCTATAAGTAGAAATTATTTTGTTAGCACTTTTTTCATCAGACCATTCTCGAATGGCATCTAATAAATTGCAATTTGCTGTATCTATTGGAGTTAAACTTTCTTCTGTGTTAAGTTTGTCTGCAATGATTGGAACAATTGACTTATCCAGTGGCATATTAAATTTCGCAGTTATATTAAATTTAGTTTTTCCTGTTTCAGTGTCGTAATTAACTGAACCAATCGCATCAATTGTAACTGACCCGTAATTCATACCTAAATTAACTTTTCCACTTCCATTTAACGAACATGCTTTAGTATTTAGCGCTAAATAATTCCCTTTAGCTTGTTGGTTTTCTAATTTCTCTTTGGTTCCTATTTGAAATTCATGTGTCTCTTGATTATATTGTAATAATCCTGAAGATGTTATTACTATTGGATCTTTCACATTTATCACAGGAGATAAAAATGTAGGATACATTTTAACACTATCTAAACTTGGAGAATCTCTCCAAAGAATACCTGCAGAAATTGCTGTATTTGATGTTGTTACCATATTTTCACTTACAGGTATTTGAATGTTTTTAGGATCAATCTCCGCATTAAACGCCATCCAACTACGAGAGAATTTTTTACAATCATGTTTAATTCTTGTAGACCCTTTAAATGTTAATAATGGTGTTGGAGAATTTATTTTTACACCACCATAAAATTCAAATTGCCTACTCAATTTAAAAGTATCTTTCTCTATAATTTTACCAAAAGCAACTGTATGAAACACGGAATCAACCCCAATACTTTCTAATTTTATAGTCGTCAAATTTGAATCAGCATCATAATATGGATAGTCACCACGTGAAGAATAACTGTTTCGTGAAGAAATTACAGTACTTGTATGTAAGAATTTATGAAAACGAGTGACTCTGTTTGCAACAATCAACGAATTATTTAATGGATCCATCTTCGCTTTTTTGTGAATGATTACTTTTCCACTATCTGGATAGATACGAGCGTCAGCTACATCTATATATTTCGTATTTGTACAGAATAATTCATTGACCCTTAAATCAAAAATTGCTTTCGAAGTTCTAAATTGTAAAGAATCTTGCCTTGGATTCGTCGAAAACATATTTGATACCAACTCTTCATTCGTTGAAGTTGTTAAGTCATTATCGTTTGTTGAAAGATTAATTTTCTCTTTATCCATCAACCAATCAAATTTATCCATGGTACAACTATACATATTAACAGGGAAGTTAACCACAGTAGCACCTGCATTTGAAACGAAATTCCCTATTCGATCTTTAAATGAAATATGTGATTTAATATTATCGGTTGTTAATGAATATTTTTGATCTTTATCTTCATCTACAGCCTCTTTATTTAACAAATTAAAGAATGAAGTATCAGCATTCATATCCCAACGCGTGAATTTAAATAGTTGTGACCCCATACTTGCTACTGCAAAATTCATACGGCCATTTCCTGTCATTCCGTTTGGCGTAATCAAAGCCATTCCATCTAATTTTGCTTCATTATTATAAAATGATAGCGGAATATCCGTAGAATATGCTTTT
The DNA here is from genome assembly GCA_943324745.2 of Chitinophaga pinensis. Taxonomy (GTDB): domain Bacteria; phylum Bacteroidota; class Bacteroidia; order Flavobacteriales_D; family Crocinitomicaceae; genus CANHVK01. The sequence goes on from CALPMT020000001.1 coordinate 131,175, forward strand.
AATTTATTCCCTTTAGGAATATAGCAGATGTAAGATTTTTGTGATTTTACATCCGGAAATTGTACCCCAATTTCAATTGGTTTATTTTCAAAAACTGCAAACCCAACCGTTGAATCAGGTAAAAAAGTGAATGATTTTGAAGTCGAAGTAGATTGCACAAAATCAATTTTTCCAGATCCCTGTAAGCCATTGTTTGATAATACTATTTTATTGTCATATTTTGCACCTGTCCCATAGAAATCATAACCTCCCTTTGGAGCATCTTGACTAAAACCAAATGAATAATCAGGCATAATTTTTAATTCTTGCTTAATAATTGGGAAAATACCAGCGGAATTTAATTCACCTTTTAATCTAAATGCTTTTTCTTTAAAGTTATCCAAACTATCCATCGTAAATGGATACACATCAAAATAAAAACGAGCACTATCATAAGCACCCTTATACAATGATTTTTGTGCATAATAAACTTTAACATTATTAAACACTGTAATTTTAGGGAAATCAGTGACAGTTTTAGATTTACCTGAACGATTACTTGGAGCATCCACAAATAATTCTCCAGTAATTCCTGAAATCACTGAACCAGTTTCAATAGGATGTTCTCCATCTTCCTTTTTCAGTGGAGCAACGCGAAATAAACTTGATTCAGTTTTTAATAGTTTGACTTTATTGTCTTCGTAAACAAATTTAGCATCTAAGGCATTTATCTCCATTTTACCAGTGTTCATCCATCCATTAAAAATGAAATCCCTGTTTTTTTGAATCGTAACATTCGCATTCTTAGGGAAAACAGCAATTTGTTGTATTTCTGACAACGTAACTTGATCAACTGCTTCCAATTTTATATCCAACGTATTCAAATTTAATGTTCCAAAGTTTGGAATTTCACGTCTTAAATCTGCTTGCTTATTATATAATCGTTGTAACCGCGTTAAATTTTCATCTTTTTCAATTTCTTCTTGTGTTTTGCCTTCAATTTTTCTTGGACGCATATCTGAAACAAACATCAAGTTATCATAATCAATTTGATCTACCCTAGCTTGAACGAAATTAAATAGCTTTTGATTGACGCTCACAATTTTAGTATCTAAATCATAACTAATAAATCCAAGTGAATTCAACTCTAAGATCATAGATTTTGCTTGTTCAATTGTTTTATTCATTGCACTAGCTAATTCACCTTCAGTAATAATAAATACTCCTTTCTCATTACAGAAATTAGCAATACCAACTAATGGGTGAACTTTCTCCATTGCTTGTAAGCGTTCATATAACCTGCTATCAAATAATGTTTTTGATTCAAATCGTGCAATTCGTTGTTCTTGACTTAAACCATGTTCATATGCAAGTTGAAGTTCATCTTTTCCTTTAATCCACGTAATTTTTGGTACGTAGAAATCTAGATTATGGTAAGAACTAGAAAAAGGAGCTGATGATGCACCATTTTTTCCTCGTGTAAAATCTATGGAGTTATGTTGTAGGTTGTAAATAATATCAAGACCAGGGTGTGAGATGGAATCGCTGTTTCCAATAAATATTGCAATGTGACTATTTGGTGAAATGATTTTTTTAGGATCTACCGAAATCATTTGAGAACTCATTTTCATAAATGCCTTCCCTTTTTCAAAAATGGTAATTGTTGCAGGCTCTTTTACAGTACCTAAACCTTCAAAACTATTACCTCTTTGTGCAAATCCACCTGAATAATCAACATCTTCTTTTATATTCTTAATAAATAATCGTTTATCAAATGATATAAACGAAGGAAAAGTACGATCTACTTCCCTTGTTACAACAAAAGCTCGATCAGTTAATTTCCCTAAAATAGGTTTATTAAAATAAGGTGTTACAAGTAATACCGTGTCGCAATCAAGATTTGCCATTTTTAATGAAATGGCAAAATGTTTAAGTGTTGCAAAATTTGATTCTTTTTGCATACCAACTTTTAACCAATTAATCACACCTCCATTTCCTTCGAACTTTTTAAACACAGGGTCATAGATTCCAGAAGTTCCATCTACCACTATACTATCGTGAAAAGGTTTCTTTTTTTTTGTATCGTGGTTAGTGTTTTTAGCATAACAGGCAAGTTTTCCATTTTCGAATTTAATAACCGGTTTATCGGTTACATCGAATGAGAATTTACCTCCTTTGAAATACCAAACATGATTTGGAGCATCTGAGATTATCCCTTTTGAAAAGAAGTCTGAAGAAAGCTCGATGAAATCTTTAAATTTATTTAAGTTTTTAGAAGTAAGTAATTGGTCTACAGCTGTATGCCATGCTTTATAACTAGCGCTTGTTTGTTTTTTTTCTATGATAGAATACATCGAATATACATAGTTATAAATTTCTGGATACGCATGAAGTTTTTTAGTTTCCAATAAGTTACAAGTCTCAACCATGCGTTTAAAGTAATCATCCGGAAAATCAGATGTTTCTATCAACATTGTTTGAAGTTCTTTTTTTACAAAATCACGCGGATCTGAAGTTTTAATATCAGCTAACACATTCATTAATTCTTTGACAAATTTCTCTCTATTTTGAGAATATGTCTGAGCATCCGTAAATGAAAAGCAAGCTATTAACAGAAAACTAATTACAAAACCAATTACTTTATTCATGATTATTTTTTTATAAATTGAATAGCTGCCCATGTTTCTTTCGTGAACTTCTTCTCAAAAACAAATGAATGTAAATGAGCAACTTCGATTAATTCATCGACATCCGTTTCAAAGAAACCACTTATAATTAATGTTCCATTATTTATAAGGTGTTTAGAATATGAAGACAAATGAGATTTAAGGACATTTTTATTAATGTTTGCTAAAACAACATCAAATTCCATACCATCAATAAGATCAACATCACCGCAAAGTGACTTACTCTTTATACAAGAATTTCGTGCTAAATTTTCAATTGTATTTTCTACGGACCAAGGTTCTATGTCAATAGCAACAAGTTCATTCGCGCCAAGTTTTTCTGCTAAAATAGCTAAAACACCAGTACCAGTTCCCATATCTAACACACGCTTAGGAAAAGGAATGAGCTCCATCATAGCTTTCGTCATCATCCAAGTTGTTTGGTGGTGGCCAGTTCCAAATGACATTTGTGGTTGAATGATAATACTCATCCCTTTCACTAAATTATCATCGTGGAATGGTGCAATAATAGTCAGTTTATCTTCAACAAAAACAGGTTGAAAATCAGATTCCCAAAGTGCATTCCAATTTTGATGAGGAATTTTTTCAATGGAACTTTTCGCTTTAAAGTCTTCGCCCTCTATTCCTAGTATAGTTTCATTGATTAATCGAGCTTCAACGAAATCATCTTCGTTAATGTAAGCTAATGTACCGTTATCAGTATCCATAAAACTATCAAATCCGATCTCTGAAAGTTGAGCTATTAATATATCAGTCCAAGGTTCTTTTGGAGAAATTTCTATATTTAATTCGATTCTTACCATTAGAACGCGTTTGCAATATTTTTAAAATCAGTGCATTTTAATGCAGCACCTCCGATCAATCCACCATCTACATTTGGACAAGCAAAAAGCTCAGTAGCATTGGATGGGTTACAGCTACCACCATATAAAATTGAAATTTCATCTGCTAAATCTTTCGTGTAATTTTGTGCTAGTGCCTCACGAATATATAAATGCATTGCTTCAGCCTGTTCTGTAGATGCAGTTAAACCTGTTCCAATCGCCCAAATTGGTTCGTATGCTATCGTTATATTTTTAAGTTGATCACCCGACAAATGAAATAAACTCTCTTTTAATTGATTTTTAACAAATTCATTTTCAACCCCTTGTTCTCGAATAGTTAATTCTTCTCCACAGCAAAAAATAACATGTATACCTAATGCTAATGCAGCATTTACTTTAGCTTTTAAAAATTCATTATCTTCTTTCAAAATAGTTCTTCGTTCAGAATGACCTACTAGTACGTAAGTGATTCCAGCATCCTTCAATTGGTTAATTGAAATTTCACCTGTAAAAGCACCTTTATCTTTTGGATAAAAATTTTGAGCACCAAACTTTACATTCAGCCCTAATTTTGCTATTGATGGAATGTAAATTGCTGGAGGAAAAATAATGACTTCTACATTTGAAACATTGATTTCTGAAACATCTTTTGCTAATTGAATGGCTTCATTTTCTGAAAGATTCATCTTCCAATTACCAGCTACAATATTTTTTCTCATGATTATTTATTTAATGTATGTTTTTTTATCCAATCGTAAGATGGAATAGATTTTCCAGGAAATTTTCCGATTACCTTACCATTTGCGATAACTAATAAAGAAGGATTAGATCTTGATATTGCTTTAAGTTCTGTTATATCATTACTAAATGAAGCAACTGGGAAATGGTGTTTTTTTCTGAAAGCATTTATTTGTGGACGTAGGGCATTACTTACAAATATAAATGGAACATGTTTTTTAGTTGAGTTATAGAAAACATCTTTGATATCATTTAATTCATCCAATTCAATTTTTGCTAAATCTTTGGAAAATAGAACGTAAATTAAAGGGGCTTTTGTAATGTAATCACGAAGACTCACTTCATTAATAACAGTGTTATTTACGTTGGATTTCTTAATTAAATCTTGAATAAACTTAAGTGATTTTTCTTCCTTTCCTATTTCTTGACTTTGAATTGTCGGATTAAATTGAGAAGTAATAGAAGGTAATCGTGTAGCTACAATTTCTTTTGTTACCATTGTATCGTATTTCCAAGTAGCTACTTTTTCCCAAATTTTAGAGTTAATATATTCTTTACTAGAAGCATCAAATTCTTTAACTTCACCATTTTTAAGATTTTTATATACCAACATGCTTACATATTTACCTTGCACGCCATCAAACATTTTTTGCCTAAGGTTATTTCCTTCCGCATAAGGTCGATAATCTTTTAGTGGTTCATATCTTAACACATAAGCGACAAAAAGAATACAAATTATTACAACAGAAAGTGCAGAACCCCAATAATTCCCTAAGTACTTACCTCCCATTCTATTTATCCATAGAGCAGTTACTAAACAAATGAATCCAAAAAACACAGGGAAATACCAACCAAATACGTAAGAGAAAAATAAAACAACTCCTAGAGAAATTGGTAAAATATACATATTTTCTTTTGTTGTATTTGGAAGTATTCTTTTTTGAGTTAAGAAAATCCAAGCAACAAAATAAAGTAATAAATAATCTTTCCATAAAGATTCGGAAGGTGTTAAAGATCTACCTACTGAACCTTTCATCGCATCTCCAAAACATCCACAATCAGTTACACATTGAGGTTGTTTCATTTCATCAACTACAATTTCTTCTTTCGAGTCAGAAACAATTTTAATTTCTTTGTTGGTTTTAGCTTCTTCTCTTTTGGCTATTCCGATAGGATCATTATAGGAATAGGTATCTCTATCTAAAAACTTTTTATTTGCATCACAATTTGCTGTATGCCATGTAAGAAAAGTAAAAAACAGCATGGTTAGTAACAACATCCACGACGTGAATTTTATTTTTGCACCAATGAGCACTAATACACCAAGAACAATTTCTATAATACAGATGAGCACACTAAAAAACAACGCAAAATCAATGAGGAATTCTAATGAAAATCCGGGTAACCCAAACCATTCTTTGATTCTGAATGCAAGTGCCCCATCCTCGAAATATTCTTCTAATTTATAACTAAAACCAATAGGATCATTCGCTTTGATTAAGCCTGAAACAATAAACAATCCCCCTACTAAAACTCTAGAGACTAAAGACATGAATAGTTTACCCTTAAAAATGATTAATCCTATTACACTCACTATAAGAATAGCTAACCCACTTAAAATTAGCGGTAACATTACTGTTTCAAAATTAGGATGAAACCCCATGGTAATCAGTGTAACCCCCATTAAATTCACCAAAATAAACACAGAGTTTAACACTAACGATTGTCCTTTCCAATCAAAAATTGCTTTCATATTATATTAATTTTCAGATAAATGAATTAATGAAAATACTGCATAATTCAACATGTCAAAGTAATTTGCATCAATCCCCTCACTCATAATTGTTTTTCCTTGGTTGTCTTCAATTTGTTTTACGCGTAAAATTTTCATCAAGATTAAATCTGTCAGTGAACTCACACGCATATCTCTCCATGCTTCACCGTAGTCATGATTTTTACGTTGCATTAATTCAAATGCTTCATGAGCATAATGATCATAAAATGTTAATGCACGTTGCTCGCCAAGTTCTAGTTCAGATAATTCTTTTTGTTCTAATTGAATCAAAGCCATTATACAATAATTTACAATTGCTTGAAACTCTTCATACACACCCTCTCCTACAAGACTCTCACCCGTTTCTTGGAGTGTACGAATACGTTGTGCTTTTATAAATAATTGATCCGTTAGTGAACTAGCTCTAAGTATTCTCCAAGCTGTTCCGTAATCTTTTGTTTTCTTTGAAAAAATTTCTCTGCAGGATGAAATTACTTTTGTATATTGTTCTGTAGTTTTTGACATTTTATATAGCTAAAAAGACCTTGAAGATAATAATTTTCCGATGATTGACAATATACGTATAAGCAAAAAACTGGTTGATTTAGTAACACCAAAGGTGATGAGTATACTAAATTGCACCCCTGATTCTTTTTATGAAGGTAGTCGAGTTGATTCTATTTCTGATGCATTATTTCGTGCTGAAAAACATATTCATGAAGGTGCAGATATTTTAGATATTGGCGGGTATTCTTCACGACCTGGAGCAGGTGAAGTGTCAGAAAATGAAGAACTTAATCGTGTTATTTCCGTGATTGAATCTGTTCATAAAACCTTTCCTGAAATACTCATTAGCTGTGATACATTTAGAGGAAAAGTTGCTAGTGAAGCTTTGGGAGCGGGCGCTCATCTAATCAATGATATAAGTGGTGGTGAAATTGATCCAAGCATACTTCAAGTTGTTAGTAACTTTCAATGTCCTTATATTTTAATGCATTCAAAAGGTACCCCTCAAACTATGCAAAACTTAACGAATTATAATTCGATCTTTAAAGAGGTAGTAACTTATTTTTCTCAAAAACTGAGCGTATTACAAAAATTAGGAATCAATGATGTAATTCTAGATCCTGGATTTGGATTTGCAAAAACACTCGAGCAAAACTATGAACTCTTTCATCGAATGGCTGATTTTCAATTTTTAGGAAAACCTATACTAGTTGGAATTTCAAGAAAATCAATGATATACAAAAAAATAAATTGTACACCCGAGGAATCACTGAATGGCACTACAGTGTTACATACGAAAGCAATTTTATCTGGTGCGAAAATTTTAAGAGTTCATGATACAAAAGAAGCAAAACAGGTTATTCAATTAATAAAGGAGAATTAAAAAAGTTTCAATTCATTAAAAATCTCCACCACCTCCATTAGTATCATTCGTAATTTTTCCTTTTTTAGTGACTTCTAATTTACCAAATTTATAAGCTAGGTTCAAATAAAAACGACGTGTTGTTTGTTTAAAAACAGACGTTTGTATAACTTTTGGTTCATCTTCTACTGCATAGATTCTAAATTCCTGTGTATTAAACACATCTGACACTTTAAATCCAATAGTCCATTTTCCGTCTTTCATGCTTTTTTCTCCAGAAATATCCAAGGAAGCCCTTGGTTGGACTTTACCTTGAGGTGTAATTATTGGTGCATTATATTTACCGTTAATTTGAAGAGAAGCAGTTTTTTTCCAAAAATCAATAGAGCCAATATATTTAACACTCCAATTGAATCCAGTTGTTGGTGTCTGTAATACTTTTGTATCTGTATACTTTATTTGGTTTCCGTTAAAAGAGATAACATTCTTAAAGCCAGTAATCGGTCTATATGTTATAATTAATTCTGTACCAATACTTTGTGAACGATCAATGTTTATGTAAGTAATGGCAGCAAAACCATTAGGATAAAATAAACGATATCGTTGAATAACACTTCTAGAATCACGGTAATATACACTTCCATTTATGGAAAATTTTTTCTTACTATATCCATAACCAAATTCATAGGAATCAATAAATTCTGGACTTAATTCAGGATTTCCTTTCCGTAAATTGTAAGGATCTGCATAACTCGTAAATGGATTTAAATTTTCACTTGTTGCTCGATTGATTCGTTTGCTATAATTTAAGGTTAAATCTAGGTCCTTTATAATTGAGTATGTTAAAAAAGCGGAAGGGAAAATATTAAAATAGTTTTTAGCAAATACTTGATCTATAGAAATCAAATTTGGTGTTTGAAATGAACGTTCTACTTTTACTCCTCCTTGATATTTTAATTTCCCTATGTGTTGTGCGAAGTTTCCATAGGAAGAATAAATTTGTTCATCATAAATGTATTGAAACGTAGAAAGAGTGTCTTTATTAAATATTCCTTTAGAATCTTTTGTTTCAGAATGTGAATCTATAGTGGAATTTCGTATGATAGTTTTACCACCGGCTTCAATACGTATATTTTTGGGGAATACACGAACAAAATCTAACATACCTACAGAAACTCGACTATTTTCAAGATTAGCTAGTTGTTGATCTTTTTGTGATGAAAAAGGTATACTGTAATTTTGATTATAAATACCACCAGTTGTATCGATACCAAAAGATTGAGAAGCCTCCATAGAAAGAGAACCTTTATCTTCTTTAAAATCATATTTATAATTTATATTGGCATCCATATTTTTTTGTTTGGATGGATCAAATGATATACGATTCCATTGTGAAAGTAAATCTCCATATCCATTCAACTGCTTATTCACTAAGTCACCAGTTCTATTTCTTTCTCCAATACTAGTTGTAATGTTAAAACCTAATACACTTCTATCTTTCAGGTAAAAATCTGAACCAAATTTCAAGGTATGTCCGACATTATAATCTGTTCCTAATCTATTTTGATTAAGTCTGAAAAGTGAATCTCCCTTAAAAAAACGATTTAATTCTCCAAAATTATTTCGTTCACCTTCGTAATGTCGATAGGAATAGGTACCGTATATGTTTATTTTTGAATTCCGCATGCTTAAGGATGTTGAACCATTTAGAATACTTCCGGTTGCACCACTTACATTTACATTACCATTAATTCCTCTTAACTTATTTTTTTTAAGTACAATATTAATAATACCAGAGGTTCCGTCTGGATCATATTTTGCGGATGGATTTGTAACTAATTCGATACGTTCGACCATATTTGCTGGTAAAGCATCTAAAAAACTTTTTGCACTATTTCCAGACATTACACTTGGTCTTCCATCAATTAATATAGTCACATTTCCATCTCCACGTAAAGAAATTTTACCATCTTGATCTACTTCAACGGATGGAATATTATTCAAAACATCATTTACAGTACCATTTCGTGAAGTTAAATCTTCAGAAATATTGTAAACCTTTTTGTCAAAAGAAGTTTCAAGAATTTTTTTATTGGTAATTACCCTCGCTGTTTCTAACTCTGTTGATTTTTCAGACACCAATTTAATAGCCCCTAAAACACGATCCGGTTTTTCAATATTGAAAGAAATATCACGTATCCACTTAGTTTCATAATTCATCAAAATGATTTTCGCAAAATATTTACCAGCAGGTATTTGGTATAGCATAAATTCACCTTGTATGTCGGTATAAATTCCCATAACAAACGAAGAATCTGTTTGAGCATATAATTTAATGGAGGTGTACTCAAGTGGTTTTTTAGAAAGCGAATCTATAATAGTTCCTGATAAGACTCCAATTTTATTTCCACCATTCGGTCGCTGAGTCCAAGCGTTAAAAGATAGAATAACCATTAATAATAATGCGAATGATTTTATCATATAATTTTTTAATTAAATTTTTAATCGGCAATTAACAATGATAGTTATACTCAATCCTTTATTGAATATTTGTAAAATAAATCACCCATCATACATTCTCAATTAAGTTAATTTGTTATCATTTTCCCATCCGAAAAATAAACAAAAGATTTATTAAATAATTCTAAAAGAACAGAACTTCCATAAATGGAATATAAAGCATCTTTTTGATTGCTTATCGTTGTCGTTTTTCCATCAATAGAAACTGAAACTCCTCCTTGAGAATTTCTAAAAGCAATCACATTATTTTTCAATAAATAATCATCTGGTTTATAGTTACAGACTGCTTTTTTTTCGCCATTAAATAATGTAAAAAATAAGTTGTTTTCGTTCCAGATAATCACATCATCTTTAACGTCCCAAATCCCACTATTAAAATCAGTAATGTTCGTTTTTTGTCCTTGTTGATATCTCCATAAATTCCCTGCTTGATCCTCATATACTATAAACCCCCTACCCGCTTTGTAATTTTTCATGTACATTCCTTCGACATCCATAAAAGTACCTTTGTCAAAAACAGCAAATGTTTTATTTATTGCGTCATTAAAACAAACAATATCTGTTCCTGCTTGAAAAGTTATACCCAACGCAGTTCCTCCTACTTCAAAAATTTTTCCATTCCAAAAAATTCGATATACATCACCATTATCTCTAAAGCCTATAATGTTTTCACCTATACAATCTGGCATATTCAAATCTCCTGTTTGCTGCATAAGCTGGATAATTTCACCCCGGTATAATACATTTAAAGTTTTAAAGCGAGTGTCTTGAAAAACTACCAGACTATCTTTTACGACATAATCTCCACCAAATAAAGTGAGTAGTTTTTTAACTCCTTTATCATAACTATAGATTCCTGAACCAATTTTCCAAGCTACAAGATAATCGGAGAACTTATAATTTACACTTTGAATAGCTATTTGCTCAACTTTTTCACCATTATAAATCTTAAAATTTCCTCTATTATCAATATATGGCACGATATTATCACCTGCATCAAAGGAAGTTATTCGTTGCATTTCTAATATTCGGACATTTCCTTTATAAAAAGTTTGGAAATACCCGTTGTAATCGACAAATGGTGCGACCTGTGAAAAACTCAAAGTACTTATAAAACAGAATAATAGAATGAATCTCATCGGAGTAAAAAAAAACGTCCTTTTCAAAAGAAAAGGACGTTTAAAAATAAGTATATTATTAGAATTAAACTAACATTGAAACTGGATTCTCCAAGTAACCTTTTAGTGTTTGTAGGAAGGAAGCACCAGATGCTCCGTCTACTACTCGGTGGTCACAAGACAATGTTAATTTCATAACATTTCCTGGTACAACTTGCCCATTTTTTACTACAGGAACTTCACTAATTCCACCAACTGCAAGAATACAACTATCCGGAGAATTAATGATTGCAGTAAAAGAATCAATACCAAACATTCCTAAGTTAGAAATTGTAAATGTATTACCTTCCCAATCTGAAGGTTGTAATTTTTTATCTTTTGCTTTTTGCGCGAATTGTTTAACTTCTTCACCGATTTGTGACAACCCTTTGGTATCTGCAAAACGAACAACAGGAACTAACAAACCATCTTCCACAGCCACCGCAACACCAATATGAACATGGTTATTACGACGAATCACATCACCTAGCCAAGAAGAATTTATTGCAGGATGTTGTTTTAACGAAAGTGCAACTGCTTTAACTACCATGTCATTAAAAGATACTTTAACTCCTTCTTTTGTATTGATAACTTTACGTACTGCTATTGCATGATCCATATTCACGTCTACTGTTAAGTAGAAATGTGGTGCTGTAAATAAACTTTCAGAAAGTCTACGTGCAATTACTTTACGCATTTGAGAAACTGGCTCATCTACAAAAGATTCTACTCCAGCAACAGATGTGTAATTTACGCCACCTACTGCAGGTGTATAAGGTACATAATGATCTATGTCACGCTTAACTATTCGTCCGCCGTCACCAGTTCCATTTACTGCATTAATATCAATTCCTTTTTCTTCTGCTAATTTTTTAGCTAATGGTGAGGCAAGTGTTCTACCACCATCATTAGAAACAGTTAATGGCGCAGCTTTAACAACAGGAGGAGCAACAGGTACTGGTGCAGCTACAGTTGGTGTTGCACTTGGAGTAACTGCAACAGGAGCTTCTACTTTTTCTTCTACCACTGGAGCACCAGCTAATAAACTGGAAATATCTTCCCCTGGAGCACCAATAATGGCTAAAATAGCATTTACAGGTGCAGCTTTTGTTTTCTCAACACCTATATGTAAAAGAGTTCCATCAAAAAATGATTCGAACTCCATCGTAGCTTTGTCTGTTTCAATTTCAGCTAATAATTCTCCATTAGCAACTGTATCACCCACTTTTTTATGCCATTCAGCTACAACTCCTTCCGTCATTGTATCACTCAATTTAGGCATATAAATTACTTCAGCCATTTTATATATTTTTTAGTATTCTTTAATGTAAGGATAATCTTTTTGCATGTACACATCTTCGTACAATTCTTCTGGTGCTGGGTATGGAGAATTTTCAGCAAATTCGATAGACTCTTCTACTTCTTTTTTAACCCAAGCTGCGATATCTGTAATTTCAGTATCGTTTAACCATTTATTTTCTTTGATCACATCTAAACAATGATCGATTGGATCTTTTTCCATCCACTCAGCCACCTCTTCTTTCGTGCGGTATTTTTGGGGATCAGACATAGAGTGACCTTTAAAACGATACGTTCTAATATCTAACAATGTTGGTCCATCTCCTCTTCTTGCACGTTCGCAAGCCTCCGAGATTGCTTCGTGTACGGCTTCAGGAGACATACCATTCACAGATTTAGAAGGCATCTCATAGGAATCACCGATTTTAGATAAGTCTTGAACGTTTGTAGAACGCTCAACTGACGTACCCATCGCATAGTTATTATTTTCAATAATATAAATAACAGGAAGCTTCCACATCATTGCCATGTTAAAAGTTTCGTGCAAAGCTCCTTGACGTACAGCACCATCCCCCATAGAAACGAAACAAACATTGTCTGTTCCTTTGTATTTTTCAGCAAAGGCTACACCAGTACCCATTGGAATTTGAGCTCCAACAATTCCGTGTCCACCCATGAAGTTTTTTTCTTTATCAAAAAAGTGCATTGATCCGCCTTTCCCTTTCGAACAACCAGTTGTACGACCATAAAGTTCAGCCATCAATACACGTGGATTTGTCCCTAATGCTAATGGATGAGCATGATCACGATAGGTAGTCATGTGACTATCTGTTGGTCGAGACGCTGTAATAGTCCCTGCAACGATTGCTTCTTGACCAATGTATAAATGACAAAAACCTCCGAATTTTTGCTGAATATATAACTGACCTACTTTTTCTTCGAAACGACGAATTAATAACATATCAGTATACCACTTAATATACGTTTCTTTTGAAAATTTAGTAGTACCAGTGGAAGTACTTTTCTTTGTCGTTTTCGTTGGTTTAACAACTGCTTTTGTAGCCATATAACTTTCTGTTAAATTTCAATCTACAAATATATAAAGGAAATATCTAAAAAACACGTTTTAATCAATCTTATCACGTAGTTTATAAGCATCTATTTGTGAATAAACATTCACCAATTAATAGAAGGATATTGAATGGAAAATTCTTTTATTTTTTGTGCTGTATTCTGTTCAAATTCAATTGATTTTACACTTTCAGGATAGCGTATTTTATGCGTTTTAAGCACTCTTATTTTTCTAATTTCTTTTGTGATTTCTTTTGTCAAATCATCAAAAAATATGTTTTCAAAATGGCTGTAAACAAATTCAACTGCTTGATTGTCAGGATGAATTAAATCTTCTTTATAAAATCGGTAATCTCTTAAAACATCTATTACTAATTCATATGAAGGAAAATATTTAGCATCAGTCAATTCTGAGAGTTGATTCGTTAATTCAATCAATCTTGCTTTACTTCTATTGTTTTCAATGATTCCATCTTTAATGTGTCTTACAGGACTCACCGTAAATACAATTTCAATATCAGGATTCAATTCATAAATTTTAGACATACACATTTCCCAATCATGCCGCATTTCTCCAACAGTGCTAAGAACTTTCTTAAAGTTTACAGGAGGTTGTTTATGGCAATTTGCGACAACTGAACCATAGCTTTCATTTTCATAAGCAAATGAAGTGCCAAATGTTACAAATAAAAAATTTGAATTTTGAATTGAGTTTATTAATTCATTCTGAATCAAAGCTAATTTCTCAATTAATTTTGATTTTTCGAGATCGTAAATAGTACCTGCACTGAACCATGAAAAATATAAATCATCTCTTTTTAAAATAGAAGATTCAAAATTTTCAATCAATATTAAATTTGCAAGAGCTGTAGGATGAAAAATCGTTCCAAATGGATTAGAACTAACATGGAAACCACTTTCTTTTAATTTAAGTGCGATCTCATCAGAGAAACAACTTCCTAAAAGTGTTATTCTATCACCAATTTTAATTTTCTTAACCGAAACTTCTGGATTAAAATCTAATTGTAATTTCATTTAATGTGTATGTAAATCAATAGTAAAATCGTACAATTCTTTCCAATCTTTCCACCTTCCATAATTTGAAATAGATTCATTGTGCCACAGTGGAATAAACTCCCCACCATAAGTCGTAATTTCTTGATATAAACTTTCCACTTTATTCTTACTCTCAGAAAGTGAGCAGTTTAAATAATCTAAAAATGTAACATCCATATAACAGAAAGAATGAACTGTAATATTTGAAATGGAATTTTTAGGTAAATCAAAAAAAAGAAAAGGCCTAGCGGTACCCGCTCTAAATCCAACATTAGATGCGTAACCCATAGAATAATCATGTTCGACTTTATATTGTTGAAGATTCCTGTAGGTAAATGGTAGGTTTAATTTTAAATAATGTTGACGAGACAATAATACATCTTGCTCAAGAATTTCTTTGAGTCTAACTATTTCTTTTTCCAAATAAAAAGTGCTAAAATTTGACTTGTAACTCGGATGAATACCTACTTCAATATTACTTGCAATATCCTGAATGAGTGTGATATGTCTTTTATCTAGTGATGAAACATTTCGATCATATTTTGCAAAATCACCAATTAACCAAAAAACAAGTGGTTCAATTTGTAGGTTTTTAAGAGCCAAAATCTCATCAAAAGTATCATATGGATCTTTATGTTTTCCCAGTTTAACATTCTTTCTCATTGCTAATGAAACCTGATTTTTTTTCCAACGGTCTTTAAGTATACCAACCCAACTTCTCAAGCCTTCTTTCCATTGATATGCTCGAACATTGTCGATATCAAAAGTTGGTATAAATGTGATTGGTAATTCATAATAAGGAATGGCTTTTTGATATTCCTTCTCCATAAACGAAATTAAATCTTCACACCAATGATCACAAATACATTGTTCTAACCAATCAAAACGAAATTGCAAACTATTTGTAGCTTCAAAACGATCATGAACATCTCTTTTTTCAATTAAATACTCCTCGTAGCGCGTTATGATATAAAATATGGAGGCTATTGGATCTACAATTCCATTAAACGTTAAACATTCTTCTTGATAAAAAAGTGTTTTTTCTATTTGATATTCAATTATTTCTTCTGAAAATAATACCTCCGAAGGTAAAATTTGCAATCCTGAATCAAAATGTTTTCCAGAATAATTAAATTTGAATCCTTCAAGTACTTCATAATAAATAGGGTCATTTGTAATTTGATAAGCAATTTTTCGGTCCTTGAAAATAAAATCAAAGACATAGACTAATCTCTCACTTACCTCTTCAACGAAAATGACAATCATTTAACTAAGTGTTTCAATTATTTTTTCTAAGATAAATTCAGAAGCCTTTCCGTCCCCAAAAAGATTTGGAAATGTGTAATCCTTTTTAACAAGCAGTTTATTGGCAGCCTCAACAATTCTAGTTTCATCAGAGTCAGTAACGATGGCGTTTCCATTTTGCACGATTTCTACCCATTCTGTTTCAGGTCGAAGAATAACACAAGGTTTCTGAAAGAAATAAGCTTCTTTTTGTAAGCCTCCACTGTCCGTGATAATCAATTCGGCATTTTTTTCGAGGGCTATAATATCTAAAAAACCTGCTGGAGGAATAATTTTAAATTTAGGATTTGAATAAACTAAATTCTTGTTTTGATCATTTAGTAAAAGTTCCATCATCTTTTTTGTCCTAGGGTGAATAGGAAGAACGATTGTGAAATTAGTTACTTGTTGAATATAATTTAAAGCATTAAAAATAGCGTTTAATCTTGTTGCTTCATCAGTATTAGCATTTCTATGAATAGTTACTAAAATAAACGTTTCATTTTTCAAACCCTCAACTTCCAAAATAGATGCTTTTTGATCGGAGATATTTGAAAAATGTAAACTATTATCAAACATGATGTCGCCACATAGATATGTATGAGGTTTATCAATGGTAGCCTTGAAGTTGTTTTCTAATGAAAAACCCTCTTTTTTTAAGTTGTCAATTGCAGTTTGTGTAGGACAAAATAATAATGTAGAAATATGATCAGATAATATTCTATTGATTTCTTCAGGCATTGCTTTATTGAAACTTCTCAATCCTGCTTCAATATGAAAAATAGGTAAATGTAATTTACCTGCGGCTAATGCAGCTGCAACAGTTGAATTTGTATCCCCATAAATAATTATACCATTTGGTTTTTCAGATTCAATTAATTTTTCAACTCCTTCTAAGATTCTAGCTGTTTGTTGTCCATGCGATCCACTACCTACTTGTAAATTAAAATCAGGCTGAGGAATTCCGAGTTCATCAAAAAATATCGATGACATATTTTCATCATAATGTTGTCCAGTATGAACAATAATTTCTTGAATTTGATCAGAAAAATTATTTTTAATAGCACGACTTATAGCTGCTGCTTTGATTATTTGTGGACGTGCCCCAATGATTGTAATAATTTTTTTCATTTATAATAAATTTTTATCAGCATAGCTAAAGTAACCATTATTTGTAATGATGAGATGATCCATCACATTAATTTCTATCATTTTACCTAATTCAACTATTTTAGAGGTAAGTTTATTATCTTGAATACTGGGAGTTAAATTACCTGAAGGATGATTATGAACTAATATTATTCGGGTCGCGTATACGTCTAACGCCGCTTTAAATATAAGTCTTATATCAACTGAAGTAGAGCTAATTCCTCCTTGAGAAATTTTTACTGATTTAATTAATTTATTTCGCTGATTCAGTAAACCAATATGGAATTCCTCAACGTTTAAATCACCAAAAATAGGTCGAAAATACAAATAAGATTTCTCCGAACAATTTATAATCATATCTTTTCGTGAAAAAACATCTCTTCTCCTACCTAATTCAAATGATGCCATCAATATAGTTGCTTTCGCTTTTCCAATGCCTTTAAATTTACATAAATCATCACAACTCATACGTGCAAATAAATCCAAATCATTATTTAATTCTGTTAGAATTTCTTTTGAAAGATCAACTGCAGAAGCTTTTTTATAACCTGTTCCTAATAATAATGCTACTAATTCCGAATCCGTCAAAGCTCCTAATCCTCTCTGGATCATTTTTTCTCTAGGTCTATCTTCAATTACCCAATCTTTAATAGGTTGATTTTGATACATATTTTACACTTTTCTTATTTAAATTAATAAAAAAGTTAATTTAAACATACAAAAAACATCGAAATCTTGTCAATAACCTTGTTTAAAAGTAGCAGATAAACGTTCGACACCCATAAGTGAGTAATCTTAACTTTGTTCGATATTAATAAATACACTCATGAACAAATTTATAATAAGCGTTTCTTTATTCTGTTTAATTTTAAATGCATGTGCTCAAGAGCCTGTAAAAAAAAGAAAAAAAGTAGATATCTCAGAAGAAAAGATTGTAATTCTTCCTGGAATTAATCATACTTATCATTTAACAGATTTTTTAACTTCAAATGAACAATTACAAAATGATGTTGATTCCATTTTTAATACACTGGATAACCACACCAAAGTTTCACAATTGATTATGCCAGCGGTTGGTCGACTAGGTTTACCTAATGAGGAAATTACAGATCAAATTAAGAAAAATTTAATAGGAGGTGTTATATTATTAAATGGTTCTAAAATAGAATTTTCTTCATGGATTAAACATTACAATTCGTTAAATCCATTACATAAATCATTGCCTTTTTTATATTCTGCAGATGCAGAACCTAGTTTATTTAATCGTAAAATTTCAGGTGCCAAAGTTGTTAAAAAAGCGAACGAAATCAACAATATGGATGATGTAATTAATTGCGCAACAGATATTTCAAATGAATTAAAAGAGATTGGAATTAATTATAATTTTGCTCCTGTAGTAGATGTTTCAAAGAATTCTACTGTTGGTTATCGTGGTTTTGGTGCAAATCCTGAAAATATCATTCCATGGTCAAATGCATTTATTAAAACAACACAAGAGTTAGAAATACTAGCTACTGCAAAACATTTCCCAGGTCATGGATTGGTTTCAGGCGATACACATAAATCTCTACAAATGATTGATGGTGAATTAAAAGAAATTGAAAATTACCCTCCATTAATTGAAAATGGCCTTTTATCTATAATGGTAGCGCATATTGCCGTTTTAAATAACGAAAAATATGACACCAAAGGATTGCCTGCAACAGCTTCAGCAGCTATCGTTCAAAAATTACTAAGGGAGGAAATGAAGTTTAAAGGACTTATAATAACTGATGCCATGAATATGGGGGGAATAAGTTCTTTACCTGATGCTGAGATAAAAGTAATTGAGGCAGGTTGTGATATAATTTTAATGCCTTTAAATGTTTCAAAAACACATAGTTCTTTGCTTTCAAAATACAATTTAGATAATGATTTTAAGAAAAAAGTTGATTTGGCGGTTAAAAGAATTATTCGTATGAAACTTTGTTTAGCGAAAGGATAATATAAAAATGGATATCTATCTTGATAATGCTGCAACAACACCTATTGCTCCTGAAGTAATAGAAACAATGTTGGATGTACTAAAAAACAACTTTGGCAACCCTTCATCTTCTCATGTATTTGGTAGAAATGCTAAAGCACTACTTGAAAATGCAAGAAGAACAATAGCTAAATCGATCAATTGTACACCTTCTGAAATTACGTTCACTTCTGGTGGAACAGAAGCCGATAATATGGCATTACGTTGTGCTGTTGAGCAATTAAATGTAAAACACATAATTACATCATATTTAGAACATCATGCTGTTTTACACACGATTGAATATCTTCAGAAAATTTTCAATATCAAAGTAAGCTATGTAGAATGTGATGAAAAAGGAAATATCAACCTAGATCATTTATCAGAATTATTACAAACAGAGCATAAAACATTAGTTAGTTTAATGCACGCCAATAATGAAATAGGAACCTATTTGCCCTTAAAAGAGGTAAGTCGATTATGTAAACAAAATCAAGCTTTATTTCATTCAGATACCGTTCAAAGTATTGGACATATACCATTTAACACCAATGAATTGGATGTAGATTTTATCACTTGCTCTGCGCATAAATTACACGGTCCAAAAGGAGTAGGATTTCTATATGTGAACAAGCGAAATCGGATTCAAGCTTTCATTCAAGGGGGCTCTCAGGAAAGAGGGTTGAGAAGCGGTACTGAAAATACTGCTAGTATTGTTGGAATGTCAAAAGCCATTGAGTTAATCACTGATGATTTAGCGCAAAAAATTGATAAAGTGTGGGAGTTGAAAAAACACATGATGAATTTATTAAAACAACACATTCCGAGTGTTTTGTTTAATGGTGAAACAAGCCTTGATAAAAGTCTTTATACCATTTTAAATTGCAGTTTCCCTTCCTCCAAAAATGATGGAATGTTGCTGTTTTCATTAGATTTAAAAGGTATTGCATGTAGTGGAGGTAGCGCATGTACATCTGGAGCAAATACAGGTTCACATGTTCTCAGAGCTCTAAAGGCAGATACGACTAGACAGTCGATTCGTTTTTCCTTTTCACACTACACGACAAAGGAAGATATTGTTAACACCGTAAACTATTTGAGTGAGCTTTTTTAAACTTCAAAATTTTTATAAAACTCAACAAATAAATCTCCTACCTTTTGTGTATTAAATTTTTCAGCGCTTTCAGATGCTATTAAATTTCTATCAAAATTTGTATTTAATACTTTATTAATAGCATCAACCCAAGAATCAACTGAATTTTCAGATAAAACACCATTGGATGTATTAATCAATTCAGGTATTGCACCAACATTCGAAGCGACTACTGGAATTCCACAACATAATGACTCAGCAATCACTACTGAAAACGTCTCAATTGTGGATGCATGAAGAAAATAATGAGTACTTTGAAATATTTCTCTAATTTCAAAACTGTTTTTTTTACCAATATAATTAATCTCAAAATTTATATCTAGCGCTTTAATTTCATCTAGTAAAACACCTTCACCAACAATGTTTAACTTAATAGTAAAATCTGATTTTAATTGGATTTCATTTAATGCCTGTATAAAATAAATTGGACATTTTGGTTTGTTCCAGGTTGCAATAGCTGTAAAAACGATACTATCATTCGTTTCATGTTTATGAGGTAGATCACAAAAGTTAAAAATAGAAGTATTAATTACATTTGGAATAATTGAAATTTTACCTGGATTATTTACAAACGGAATTATTTTATGTTTTAAAAAAGCAGAAACTGCGGATATTTTTTTCACCTCACGTAAAGTCTTTTTTCCTAAATAACCAAAAGGATGAGATTTAATAAAATGATCCATTTTCGACCAATGTTCAGTATGAACATGAATCCAATTATATTTTTTAACTATTGAATTTGCAACTACTCCACACGGAAATAGAACATTTGAATGAAGTGTATGAACATCTTTAATTTCTATATGTCTAGAAATGTACAACTTAATTATTTTACTTAAAATAAATGGCATAGAAAAAATCCATTTATGAAATCGAGAATGAATATGAATGTAATGAGTTTCTATACCATTTTCATCCATGATATGTTCTGAAAATATATGATAAATCTTTTTACTAGGTTTAACATTGACTGCTAAAACTTGAATTGGAATACCCGATTGATGAATAGAAATAGCATGATTTTTAATAAAAATTCCTAGAACTGGATTTTCTTTTGTCGGGTACCAAAAAGTAAAGAATAAAACTCCCATAGATTTTTACTTTCAAAAACATTTGAGTACAATACTAATTAAAACTCATAAAATAAAGGGAATTTTAACCTAGAATAATGTTTCCAATATATATTCTTTTATTTTTTCTTATTTTTGACTTCTTGTTAATAGATTTATATATTCAATAACATTGTTGATTTTTAACAGCTTAAATAAAAATATAAAAATAATTTCTATGTCCAGTTTTCTACAAAAAGCCGATCGTTTTATTTTAGGTCCATTCTATAAGCAATTTATGAATACTATAGTTCAGGAAACAATGGATTGTGATAGTTTGTTGGATATTGGATGTGGGTTCAATCCTGCCATGAAACAATTGACATCACGCATGGATCACTCAGTGGGCTTAGATGTTTTTCAACCAAGTATTGATAAAGCAAAAGTTGAAAATACACATCATGAGTTTGTTTTAGAAGATGTGAAAACATACTTGGAAAAAATGCCTGATAATAGTTTTGATTTAGTAATTGCGCTAGATTTAATTGAACATTTAACAAGAGAAGATGGTTTTTGGTTAATTGCTCAAATGGAACGTTTGGCTAGAAAGAAAATTGTAATTTTTACACCAAATGGTTTTGTTCCTCAAACACCTTATGACAACAATCCTTTTCAAAAACATATTTCTGGTTGGGAAATTCCTGAAATGGAAGAACGAGGATATAAAATTTTCGGATTTGGAGGATATCAAAAATTAAGAGGTGAGCGTTTTCAAATTAAATTTAAACCACGTATTTTTTGGAAATACCTTGCTTTTGGAACTCAATTATTTACACACAAAGCTCCTAAGTACGCTTACTCTATTCTTTGTGTTAAAAGTAAATAATAATGCAGCCAATAGTTTCAATTATCACCCCAACCTATAATCACGAAAAATATATTATTGCGTGTATAAAATCTGTCCAAAATCAGACGTTTAAGCATTGGGAAATGATAATAGTTAATGATGGAAGTACAGATAAAACTCAGGTGTTAATTGAGGATTATATAAAAAATGATCCACGTATACGCTTATTTAATCAAGAAAATATTGGTGTTTTTAGATTAGGAGAATCATATAACTTTGCATTATCAAAATCTGTTGGAAAATACATATCTATTCTCGAGGGAGACGATTTATGGGAAATTGATAAACTCGAACGTCAAGTAGCAATATTTAATGAAAATCAAAATGTTATTTTATCTTGGGGGCAGGCTCAATCTATAAACGGAGACACTGAAGAAGTTTATAATCTTCATCCTATTATTGATAAACCAGACTATTTTAATAATACACCAGTTGGAAATATATTAAATTTATTGTATTGCGAAAATTGCTTGCCTGCATTAACAATCACGATTAGAAAAGATGCTTTAGTTCAAGTTGGTGGTTTTTTGCAAAAACATAATTTACCATTGGTAGATTTACCCACTATCATGGAATTAAGTTTGTTAGGTGAATTTCATTTTGACAAACATATTTATGGGAAATGGAGGATTTATGCCAATCAAGTTACAAAAACATTTACGATTGAAATAATCAAAGGACGTTACGAAACTGCTAAAGAGCACATTTTAAAGCATCCAGAAGTTATTAATAAACAATTATCACTTACTTCAAAAGAATTTCATACCTATTTTAATAACCGAATCATGACAGGATACGCTATGTCTGGTAGATATAAATTGATCCGAAAAGAGTATAAAAACGCGCGAAAAGACTACTATAAATCTTTATTTTACAAAGGATTTATAAATCCTGTTTGGAGATTAAGAGCACTTGTTGGAGTTTTATTTAGCTTTTTACATTGGGATATTGAATCACTTGCTAAACTATTAGGAAAAAAATCGTATTCACGCTAATGTTCGCGAAAAAACTTCTCAAATCTTCTTTAATTTATACGCTTGTTGGCTCGCTTCCACTTGCCTCAGGATTTATCCTACTGCCATTAATTACGAATCATCTAAACGATGTTGATACTTACGGTGTTCTTGCTTTATACATTAACTTTTCTTTATTAATCCAAGTTTTAGTGAATTTCAGTTTAGACACATCCATTGGAATTCATTATTTCGATTACAAGGATAATCCCGAAAAATTAAAAAAATATATTGGGACAGTCGTTTCATCATTACTCATAATAGGGAGTGTGATTTTAATAATTTCATTATTATTTGGAGAAATAATATTCAAATTCACTTTTAGTAAGCAAACAATAACATTTTGGCCATTTGGTTTAATGTGTATTGTCACAGCTGTATTCAATAGTTTTTATAAAACATACTCAAATCTTTTGATCAATCAACAACGTACGAATCGTTTCTTATGGATAAATATCGCTTATTTTAGCTTCACCATATTCTTTACCTATTTAGGAATTTATTATTTTCCAAAAGTAATTAATGGACCATTATGGGGTAGATTACTCCCTGCATTGATTCTATTTATTGTAACTTTTTATTTTTTCGCGAAAGAATTTGGAATTAAACTACACACTGAATTTTTACCTGACATGGTGAAATTTTGCCTCCCTTTATTATATTATGCAATTATCATGTGGGGAGCTTCTTATGGTGATCGGTTTATAATAAATTATTTATTAACCCCTTTTGATGTAGGTATTTATGATTTTGGCATGAAATGGATTATGTTAATTGATGTTGTTTTACTTGCATTAACTAACACAATAAATCCTGCCATTTTTAGAATTTGGTCTGATAATAAAATAAATTACAGTACCCCTGAAGTTAATCAAAACCACCATTTTTTCACTTTAATTCAACTTATTTTAATTGCTAGTGTATTACTTTTCATACCATTAATAGTGCCGTTTTTTGTACATAATCCAATGTATTATAAGTCATTTGATTATTTACCTATTCTTGGTTTAGGTTTTCTATTTCGTGGTCTTTCAAATATGTATTTAATGCCTATTTTTTACTATAAGAAAACGAAAGCTCTACCGAAAGTATTCCTTTTATCTTCCTTATTCCAATTTTTAATGACATTTATATTAATTCATTACTTTGGAATTATAGGCGCATCTATTAGTTTTGTGATTGCGAAACCAATCCAAATTTGGTTAATAAGTCTTGAAAGTAGAAAAGTGTTTTCTTTTTCATTTAATAAAACCAAAATGATTTTATTACCCTTGCTTTATGGAGGTTTTTTAATTATAATCTATTATCTAATGGGAGATGTATTTTCGATGGGAATTAAAAACATTTTTCAATTCATAATTTGTATTTTAATGATATTATTGGTGTATCGTAAGGAAATTCGCGAAAAAATTCTTAATAGATAATAAAATTCAATAGTTACATTTGTATCTGAATTCAGCGTTTTTTTAATTGAAATCATTTTATAAGAAAAAGGAGTTATCAGGTAAATCATTCAATGAAAAAAATCAACGCTTTTATCAAATCTTCATCTTTTAAAAGTCTGTCTATACAACTTTTTAGTTTTTTCTTATCTTTTCTCATAAGCATTCTTATTACAAATATTTTTAATGCTGAAATTTATGGTGATTACATTTTAGTGTTTTCAACTGTAGATATGCTAGCTGTCTTTTCTTTATTTGGGTATAACCAGCTATTTTCTATCGAAATACCTAAAATAAAATCAATTACTAAAAAACTATCTCTCTACAATACAGCACTAAAAAGTACACTAATTAATTCAGTCATTATTTCTTTTTTATTTATTTGTTTTTCATGGTATTACCCATTTAAATCTGAAGAAATCGGTTATTTTATTATTGGTGCTGCGCTAATACTACCTTTTGTAGCTCTAACATTATTAAATACCAATTTCTTATTTAGTTTAAAGGAAGTTATTGTACCTCAAGTAAATGATAAAATTATTCGTGTTTTATTATTTATTACAATTTTTATCACCCTTTCATTTTATAGTAAATCAATAAATGTCATCATTATCGCTTTTATTATCTCAAGTATTTCTGCATTTATCATTTCTTATATTTTAAGAAAAAGAAAAATATCTACTTCCGAACCAATCCAAAAACTAAACAATAATCACTTAACAAAATCTGTATATCTACTATTAATCATCAATTTATTAAATTTAATATTTTCAAAAATTGATGGGATACAAATTGCATATTATTTAGGTGCAGAATATTCTGGAGTTAATAATATTTATATGAAACTTGCAAGTTCAATCACTTTGATTATGTCAAGTACTTTATTAATATTTAGTCCCAAAATATCAAGTGTGATAAGTCAGAAACGATATGACATTGTTAAAAAAGAGATTCGAAAAATGTTTAAATTCGTTATTCCATTAGCTTTATTTATTGGGTTAATCATTATCTTTTTGAGTCCTTTCTTCTTCTCTGTTTACAAAACACCACTATATACCATCGAAATTAAAAGCTTATCTATTTATTCTATTTCTTCATTTCTTAAAATTCTTTGTGGCCCTGCAATATTAATATTGATGTTATCAAACAAACTGAAATATTTAATCATCGGAAGTATATTAGAGCTCATTATTAATATTTCCTTAAACTGCTATTTAATTCCTCGTTGGAAAATTGAAGGCGCAGCCTATGCTTCATTATTGAGTGAATTATTCGTAAACTTATATTTTGCATATATTTGTTTTAAATTATTTCGTTTAAACACTTTATTTGTTGGGAAATAAAATAATGAATCGCCAAATTAATATTCAGTTAGTAAGAAACGATGATATTGATAAAAATCGTTGGGATCAAACGATGGATGAAGCATCAAATGGTATTGCATTTGGATATAGCTGGTATCTAGATGCGACTTTTCCAAACTGGTCTGCTTTAATCAGTGACGATTACACTTATATTTTCCCACTATCTATCAATCGAAAATTAGGTATTTCCTATTTGTATTCTCCTATTTACACCATGCAATTAGGAATTTATTCAAAACAAATAATCACTGATGAAATTATCCAATTATTCTTTAATAAATTACCTAGAAACATTTATTCGATTGACTATTCTACAAATCAACAACAAAATTATATCCCACTTGGATTTCACTTCAAACGTAATACCTGTCAATATATAGATTTATCAAAATCCTACACAGAAATAATCAAAGGATATTCAAGTAATTTAAAAAGAAATTTAAAGAAAGCAATTAAAGCTGATTTAAGCATCGTTGAATCAACGGATATAAAATCAGTTGTTAATATGTTTAAAGATCACCGAGGGGTCCTCATTAAGAATGTGAGTGAACATAATTATCAAACTCTTAATAAATTAATCACGAATACGCTTGTAAATAAAAAAGGGGTAATTTACCAAGTTTATTGTGGCGACGAGCTTTTGGCTTCATGCTTTTTTAGTATGACAAATCATCGGATGATTTATCACAAAGGTGGAGTCAATCCGAAAGGTAAAAAATTAGGGGCTATGCATTTTTTAATTGATCAATTAATTAAAAAATATGCTGGATCAAATATATTTTTTGATTTTGGTGGTTCATCTCTTGATGCTGTAAAGCGCTTTAATGAAAATTTCGGAAAGTTAGAATACACTTACTTACAACTTCAAAAAGGGATTACTTTCATTAATCTACTACGAAAAGTAAAAAACAAACTATTTCAGTTCAAATAAACTTTCTACGCCAGGAGTACGTTCAACACTAAAACCTTCAGCATAACTCACCCCTATTACTCTTCCCATTTCTGACATTCTTCCAGTTAAGAAATCTAAAAAATCTTGACCAGAAATTGGAGTTTTAGGCCCATTTTGTTCAGGATTGAAAAATTGTGTTTTATAAGCTAAGATGGAATGCATTTTTTGCGTGTAAAAATCAGTTACATCAATTACAAAGTCTGGTTTGATATAACGATCCTGAATGTAATGATATACATTTTTTGGTCTATGCGCTTCTTGTTTTATTCCGTTGTATGTTGTTTCTACTTTTACCAATCCGGCTAAAAAACATGCTTCTGAGACAAGTTTACTTCCTTTTGCATGATCAGGATGACGATCTTCAATAGCGTTTGCAAGTACAATTTCTGGTTTTAAAAGTCGAATTTGCTGTACAATTTTCAATAAATTTTCTTTTGTGTTTTCAAGAAAACCATCCTCCATTTTCAAATTATGTCTATAGTTAACTCCTAAAATTTTAGCAGCATTTTTGGCTTCTTCGTAGCGCGTTTCTATAGTTCCTCGCGAACCCATTTCCCCTTGAGTTAAATCAACAATACCTACAGTTTTACCTTGTGAGATATGTTTTAAAATAGTTCCTGATGCTGATAATTCTACATCATCGGGATGCGCTCCGAAAGCTAGTATATCGAGTTTAAATTGCATTAAATCAAAGTATTATTCTCATTAATTAATTTTTCAATTTCAATCTTGAGCTTTGGTAAATGATTGATTAAAATAGACCAAATATTTTCATCAGAAATACTATCATAAGCATGTATTACTTGATTCCTTAAACCAATGATAGATTTGGCATTCGTAATTTTATTTTCAAATAATGGATCTTGCTTTAATATTCTGTTGATTGCTTCCCCTATAATTTCTAACTCTCTCTCAGTTGCTCTTTTAAGAATTAGATTGTTTTTGTATTCAAAGAAATCTTTGGTATATAAAGTAAAGAATGAATCAATTTCGTTAATAGCTATTTTTACATCAAATAACCATTTTAATATTTTCTCATCCATAAATTAATTCTTTATTTTTATTAATAGAATTAATCAATATTGGATTTTTAAGTGTTTGTTCTTCTAACAAATCAATTTCTCGATTAAACAACTCCTTTAATTTTTCTTTTAAAAGCAAATAGTTATCAAAATATAAAGAGAGATCGAATGGTTTAAATTTTACTAAAAAATCGATATCACTTGTGACTGAAAATCTATTTGTAATTGCAGAACCAAAAACATACAACTTTTCTACATTGTGTAATTTACACAAGGTATTAATTGCTTCTTTTTGATTTTCTATTGAGAACATATTGCAAATTTATAACCTAAAATCTTAAAGCGCTAATTTATTTTTTTGGTTTAAAAATTTTAAAAGATATCTTTTTCAGTATTTCATAAGCTAGTAAGTAAAAAGCAAACTTAACAACAAGTACTAGTAATATAAATACAAACGAAAATGGACTGTTTTCAATTGTTTTAACATACGATTCATTTAAATCAGTTGATGAATTAAAGACACTCATCGCGAAATTAATTGATATTAACATTATTAAAAGAATTGGAATAACAATTGTACAAAGTAGATTTTGAAACAATATTTTTTTGAAAGACTTTTCTTTTAGTTTTTCTGAATAATATTTTACTCTATCGGATGATATAATCGAAAACAAAGCAAAGCATCCAACGGTATAAAATATCCAATCTGGTACTTCTGCTAATCCTTCTCCTTGTGCATACGAGTGTAATCCAACCAAATAGAAATTCACACCAAAAAACGTGAAAATAATTGCTCCATAACTCCAAAAACTAACTAAGTTGAAAGTAAACTTAGTCGCTAATCCTGGTATGTATCGTAAGTGTAATAAAATGGCATATACCAAAACGGAAACCAAAGCCCAAGTCTCTTTTGGGTCCCATCCCCAATACCTACCCCACGACTCATTCGCCCATATTCCACCTAAAAATGTTCCTATTGTTAACATGAACAAGCCAATAGTGATTGTCAATTCAGAAATTGCTGTGATCTCATTGATTTGTTTCGTAATTCGCTGACCGTTTTTAGAATTTCTAAATATATACATTACTTGGTTCAAGAAACCTAAAATCGCTCCTAATCCTAAGAAACCATAACTCCCTGTAATAATAGCAACGTGAATCATTAACCAATAAGATTTTAATACTGGTTGTAACGGTGTAATTTCAGGATCCATCAAGTTCAATTCCGTCACAAATAAGATAAAGAAAGAAAGAACAGCTGTTCCTGCTAATACAGCTGCATTTTTACGTGAGAATACAAATCCAGCTATCATTGCGACCCAAGAAATAAAAACAACTGCTTCATAACCATTACTCCAAGGCGCATGGCCAGAAATATACCAACGCATTCCAATACCTGCTCCATGATACAAAAAGATAACACCCATCAGTACAATGAATGGAAATGCTATTTTACGAAATCTTTTTTCTGTTTGTTCTGAAGGTGTCATGAATACACGAACAAAATAGATAATCAATAGAATAAGACCCAAGGTAAAATAACTATACATCGTATTCTTAAAGATGTTCATTTTGTTATAACTCACCTCCATTTTTACAATCGATTCTGAAGGGACTATTTTTTTAGAAGTTACTCGTTGGAATTTTTTTAACTCATTCAGTCTATCTAACGCCTGACCAAACGAATTTGATTTTGCACCATCATTCACTGCGACAAAATATTTCATCGCTAATTTTGATGAAACTGAATCTTTTTGCATCAAACTCATATCTAAAGGAACATACCAAGCATTATTAGGGTCGTTCTTTAATGGGATGATTTTCATATAAGTCCATTGAAAAATGGATCCCACAACTTGAAAACGTTCAACTAATTTAATTATTTTCTTATCAAATTCTGAACGTTTAGATTCCATTTTTTGATGAGCTTCATTGTATTTATCCAACCATTTAAAGTTACCATCATGATCAATCAATCCTTCGTAACTTTCGTATTTTCCTAACTTTAAAGGTTCTCTTAATACAGAAGGTACAGAAATAATAGCTTCTTTTATCCAATGAGGAGGATACATGTGCATACTAAACACTGATTGTACAGCATTATTACCATTATACTGATTTTTACCATAAATCTTACGTAATAAATTATCGCATAAGGTATGAATCGGTACTATTCGTCCATCATAATCTTGCACTAATAAAGTAGCTAACTCATTACTATGTTCTTCTGACATGATGTGAAAAACATCATTAGGTACTTCTTTTTCATGATTATGGCCTGCATGAGCATCTTGAGCATTTACGTTGAAAGTAAAAAGCCCTGATATTACAATGGTAAGTACCATTAAATTTCGCGCTTTGGATTTATTAATCAGACTTAACAACTCTTTAAAACGTCCAACTGGAGCGAATAAAGACATAACCATTCCAATCATCATTAATAAATATCCCAAATAAGTAATATTCGTACCCCAGAAATCATGGTTTACACTTAAACGTGTTCCTTTTTCATCTTGATCGTAACTCGATTGAAAGAAACGATAACCATCATAATCCATCACGTGATTCATAAATATGGTGTGCGCTTTCGAATATTTTTTAGCTGTATCAATTACCACCACATCACTTTCAAATGAAGATGCAACTTGAGATCCAGGATAACGTGCTAAACGAAAATCTTTACACCCTACCTCAAATGGGATTTGAATTTTAGATGAACCGTATTCCATTTCATATTGTAAACCTTCAAAATTAAATACGGTATGTTCAGGGATTTGTCCTATACCTCCAATTAAATCAACAACTTTTGATTTTGAACCATCGGTAATTTTCACAGTCAATATATCCACACCAACATTTTTTTTCCCAGAGGACATTTTCACCATTTTTGCGTGTGGTATTTCTCTTTTAAACACAAATTGCTGACCTCCAATTACGTATAGTGTAGTTGAAAGAAAAGGAACCAAGGTGTCATTTGGAATCTTTGTAAATGCTTCTTCAGGTGGATTTTGACCGGATTGACGATATTTCATCATGCTTGCCATGGGTAAATATTGTATGGGTAATTTTGATTTAACCATTAATTTACCATTCATTTTTATTACATCTATTCCTGGCATTGCATTTTTCTTTTCATAAGACAATGCATTATCTCCTACCATAACAAACCCATCGGGTGATATGTAATTTGATTTCATACCATCCGTTACAATCTCTAATACACCTGTTTTTATCTTTTCATTTATAACTAAAGAGTCGACCTGCTTTTTCTTGAAGTCAACGTATTCTATAGTAACAGGAGTTTTATGATTGGGAAAATCAACATCTATTTGAAAGTTGTTATTCGTTTCTTCTGATAAAAATGTTTTACGATTGACCTCATATTGTTTCACTTGATCATTAATTCTAAACCATAAATGTGGATCAGAAGCATATATAAAATTGCTAGTTTTACCTTCACGTATAGTCATTAAACCTTCAAATCCAAAAAAACGAGTCACTCCTGCCCCAATTAAAATCACAATGAACGAAATATGAAATGTTAACATAGCCATCTTCTCACGTTGAAACATTTTATATCGAAAAATGTTAACAATTAGGTTAATTGCTAAATAAACTAATAACACTTCAAACCAACTTGCATTGTACACAAATATTTTTGCAGTTTGAATATCATATTTAGATTCAAGTATTGTCGCCCAACCTATTGCTACTAAAAATATAAGCATGGCTAATGCCATTAATCGCATTGAGAATAGTGGTTTAAGTATATTTTTCATTCTATGATTTAATCTGAAATTGATATTAGTATCGTAATGTTGTATTCTTTGTTAAACTGTTTCTTTATTTTTCTTTTTTCGATCTAAAATGATTAGCCCTATTAATCCAAGTATCACAAGAATGGATGAAGTAGCGGCTAATGTTCCAGCTGTATGATAAATTGGTAAATCAAATGTGAATTGAATTTGATGCTTTCCTTTTGGAAGTTTTAAACCACGAAGAAAATAATCTACTTTTGCGATTGGAACTTCTTTCCCATCGATGGTTGCTTTCCAACCATCAGCATAATATACTTCAGAAAAAACAGCTAATTGTTCAAAATTCGAATTTGATACATATGAAATTTTATTTGGAGCATAACTAGTCATTGTGATGGATCCTTCACCTGTGAAATTCAATTTATTTATTTTTTTAAATTCAGATGTGAGAACCACGGCCTCGTCTCTTGGAGAGAATTCTTCCACATTTTTAATTTTCACAAGTTTTAAAAACGATTTAGCTGTATCTAATGAAAGAGTTTGTATTGGAACTAAATTCGTTTTACCATTAATATCCATCACAAACATTGCTTCCATTCCTTCTGCAATTCCTGAAGATAAAGGGACTACAATGGTATCTCCTTTTAAGACATACTGTAATTTATCTGATGTGTAAACATCTGCATTATTTTGAATTTTACCATTAATAATTAGTTTTCCTACTGATTGATTTTCTAATTTGAAAATTGAACCTAACGCTCGTATTTCATCGTTAGGTGTTTGGTGTTTTGTAATTTTTTTCACAAACCAAGCATTTCCTAATGCACTAGGGTTTGGCTGTGCTTCATTTCCATTTTGAATGAAATATTTAACATTCATCATATCATAAATCTTATAATTAGAATTCGCAATATGAAAATCAAATACATTTTGAATTGATCGAAGTTTAGCACCATGATAACCACCCAACGCTTTATGAAAGTAGGATGAAGTTGCACTATTAAAACCACCTGATAAATCAAAAACACGGTAGTTTGTATTTCGATTTAATGCAGCAAATTTATAGGCGTCAATTAAATTTCTTTGAGCAGGACCTGATAATTCTAGCTCACTTACTTTTTGTTTTGCATCATTTTCAGCGTTTGAAATTTTAGACTTCAGCGAAGGATGTTCTGCAAGTTCGTTTTCCATGATCTTGTAATCAGCATTTGTCGCTGCAGTTGCAAACAATGAATTTCCTTTCTCAGTCCAAAATTTGTAGCCATTCCCTTGCTCTTTGTTACCTAAATAATTATTTGCAACAGGAATCAAATCAAGCGCAACCAGAACAACCATTCCTACTACTACAAATTCAGTTTTTACCTCTGTATAAAACATTACTGCCAGTAATCCAATTGCTAAAAATAAAAACAAAATAGAACGATTCATACTGCTATTAAATATAGAAGCACGAACAGTCTTCATTGCATCATAGCTTTTTTGGTATGGAATAACTTGTTGTTGAACGAATTGATCTACTTGTTGAGGATTATTTATATCTAATTGATATTGAGTCATTAAATCACTTGGATTCATACCAGCTAATTGTTGTCGGATACTCGACGCAACATTATCTAATTGCGCTTTATCTCCAGCAGATTGATAATTATCTCCTAAACCAATCACTTTTACTAATAATAAAAAGCCAAGTGCTAAACCTGATGAAATTAAAAACGTTTTCTTTTTTAGTTTCAATGATTCGCGCTCTTTCACTAATAAATCAAGGAATAATACTCCAAGAATTGGAATACATAATTCCACCATAACAAGTATGATTGTAACTGCTCTAAATTTATTATAACCTGGGACATTATCTAAAAAGAAATCCGTTAACCCCATAAAGTTTTTACCCCACGATAACATTAAAGTCAAAATAGTTACAGCTAATAGCGCCCATTTTACAGGATTTTTCAAAAAAACAAGCCCTAAAAACGCTAAAAACAAAACTATCACTCCAATGTATACAGGACCAGATGTCATCGGTTGATCTCCCCAATAAACAGGTAAATTCATCACACCTTTCATGTCTTCTGGAGACAAATCCATATTTTCAACACTCTCAGCAAATGGACTATCACCTAAAGCTACTGATCCTCCACCCTTCACATAAGGAGAAACTAATGTAAAAGATTCTCCGACACCATAGCTCCATTGAGTTATGTAATCTTTATCTAAACCAGTTGTTGAATTTTCAGCATTTGAAACACCATTAGGTGTTATTGTCACTTCATTCCCACCACGAATCGTGTGTTTAGCATAATCATTTGTCAAATAGATATTTCCAAAATTGGTCAAAAATGCAAGAATATAAGCAAGTATTAATCCACCTGTTGCAAAAAAGAATTTTTTGTATGTTTTTTTTATGAAAGCATCCACAAAAAATACGCCCCCTATAAATACTAATAAAATACCTAAATAATACGTTACCTGTAAATGATTCATAGACAACTCAAAAATCATAAATATGGCGGATAAAATAATCCCCCATCTTAAATTTCGTTGATAAGCCATTATAAACGCACCGACAACGGGGGCCATAAAAGCAACAGCTAGCGCTTTCGTATTATGACCTGCCTGAATAATTATGATATCATAACTGGAAAATCCAAATGCAATTGCTCCTAGCAATCCTACCCAAGGATTTATGCGAACACACAGTGCAAAAATGTAAAACCCTAGCATGTATAATAATACAACACCTGCAGGAAGTGGGAATATTTTCGCATATGCATTTACAACTTCTTTTATATAATTACCTTGGTATAATAAGGAAATTTGTACACTTGGCATACCTCCAAACATGGAGTTGGTCCACATTGTTTCTTCACCTGTACGTTGTCTAAAATCTTCAATCTCATGAGATGCACCACTAAATTGTTCGATATCATGCTGCTTTAATCCGTAACCTTCAAATTGAAGTTTAAAGTAAACTAAAGTTACAACAATCATAACTGCTATTGCTGCAAAATGTTTCCAATTTGTCTTGAAAAATGTATTCATAATTAATTGTTTTTAAAATAGAAAAATCCACAGCTTAAACCATGGATTCTTCCGTATTATTTTACTTCTTCGTAATCTACATCTTTAACATTTCTAGGATTAACATTTCTCAAAATAGAAATTTTACCATTATTACGTTCAAAATGAGCTTTCTGTTTCTGTATTATATTTTGTTCTTCTCTAAACCTATTTTGTTCTGCAATATTTCTTTTTGCAACCATTAATTGACCTAAATACTTTAAAACTACCATCGCTCCTAGAAGCATCAGAATCGTTTTAAATACTCCTGAGATACTTGCAGTAACAACCATATTTAGCGAGATAAGTGCATATTACGCTCAGAGTAAATCTTCGTAAAGAAAGGATCTTTCAAATCTTTAATAAAACGAATTCCTTCACCTGTAGATTTCATTTCAGGACCTAACTCTTTTTTTACATCTGGGAATTTTTCATACGAGAAAACTGGAATTTTAATCGCATATCCTTCTTTTTTAGGATTGAAATTAAAATCTTTCACTTTAGAATGACCCAACATCACTTTTGTTGCATAATTTACATAAGGTTCATCATACGCTTTTGCAATGAAAGGAACTGTTCTCGATGCTCTTGGATTTGCTTCAATCACATATACTTTATCGTCTTTAATCGCAAATTGAATATTGATTAATCCTTTTGTTTTCAATGCTAATGCCACTTTTTTCGTAATATCTTCAATTTGAAGCATTACAAAATCTCCTAAATTATATGGTGGAAGTAATGCATAAGAATCACCAGAGTGAATACCTGCAGGTTCAATATGTTGCATGATGCCAATGATGTAAACATCTTCTCCGTCGCAAATAGCATCAGCTTCTGCTTCGATAGCACCACCAATAAAGTGATCTAACAAAATTTGGTTACTTCCCATCTCACCAATGATATCAACCACGTGATGTTCTAATTCTTCTTTATTGATGACAATTTTCATTTTTTGTCCACCCAATACGTAAGAAGGACGAACTAACAATGGAAATCCTAATTCATCAGATAATACCAACGCTTGTTCTGCATCCTGAACTATACCATATTTAGGGAAAAGGATGTTGTTTTCTTCTAACAATTTAGAAAAACGTCCTCTATCTTCCGCTAAATCGAGCGCTTCGTAACTTGTACCTAAAATTTTAATTCCAAAACGGTTTAGTTTCTCCGCTAATTTTAAGGCAGTCTGACCACCCAATTGTACGATAACCCCTTCTGGTTTTTCGTGTTGAATGATATCGTATATATGTTCCCAAAATACTGGTTCGAAATATAATTTATCCGCTGTATCGAAATCTGTAGAAACCGTTTCAGGATTGCAATTAATCATAATTGTCTCATAACCACATTCTTTTGCAGCTAATACGCCATGCACACAACTATAATCAAACTCAATACCTTGTCCAATACGGTTAGGTCCAGATCCTAAAACAACCACTTTTTTCTTATCAGAAACAATACTTTCGTTCTCGTATTCAAACGTTGAATAGTAATAAGGAGTTTTTGCTTCAAATTCAGCAGCACACGTATCTACTAATTTAAATACACGTTTGATACCCATTTCCGTACGTTTTGCGTGTACTTCAGACTCTAAACAACGTAATAAATGAGCGATTTGTCTATCTGCATATCCTTTTTGTTTAGCAATATACATTAAATCTTTCGGCATATTCCCTAAATGGAATTTTTCCATTTTACGTTCCAATTTGATTAAATCTTCAATTTGCTTTAAGAACCAAACATCGATTTTTGTTTTCTCATGGATTGTTTTGAAAGGAATACCTAATTTGATAGCATCATAAACATGGAACAAACGATTCCAAGATGCAAATTCCAAGGAGTGTAAAATTTGTTCTTGGTTAGTCAACTCTTTTCCATCCGCACCTAAACCGTTTCTGTCAATTTCTAGAGACTGACACGCTTTTTGTAATGCTTCTTGGAAAGAACGTCCAATACCCATCACCTCTCCTACCGACTTCATTTGAAGACCTAATTTACGATCTGTTCCTGGGAATTTATTAAAGTTCCAACGTGGTATTTTTACAATTACGTAATCCAACGTTGGTTCAAACAAGGCAGAAGTACTTTTTGTAATTTGATTTTTTAATTCATCCAAATTGTATCCGATCGCTAATTTCGCTGCAATTTTAGCAATTGGATACCCAGTTGCTTTGGAAGCTAATGCGGAAGAACGAGAAACACGTGGATTGATTTCAATTGCAATAATCTCTTCTTTTTCATCTGGAGAAATTGCAAATTGCACATTACATCCACCAGCAAAATTACCAATAGAACGCATCATGTGAATCGCCATATCTCTCATACGCTGAAACGTAGTATCAGATAAAGTCATTGCAGGAGCAACAGTTATTGAATCTCCAGTATGAATTCCAAGTGGATCAAAATTTTCTATCGAACAAATAATAACAACGTTATCATTGTTATCACGTAATAATTCTAATTCATATTCTTTCCAACCCAATAAAGCCTTATCGATCATTACCTCATGAATCGGAGATAATTGTAAACCTCTTTCTAATAGGCTATCAAATTCTTTTGGATCATGTACTACAGATGCCCCTGCACCACCTAATGTGTATGAAGCACGAATACATAATGGGAAACCAAATTCTTGCGCGATTTCTTTTCCTTCTAAGAAGGATTTAGCAGTTTTTTGAGGAGCCATAGCTACACCTATCTTGCCCATCAATTCACGGAATTCTTCTCGGTTTTCAGTAATTTCAATTGCAGCAATATCTACACCTATCATTTTCACACCATACTCATCCCAAATACCCATCTCTTCACACTTCATCGCAAGGTTTAATCCTGTCTGACCACCCATTGTTGGTAATACAGCATCAATATTGTGAGATTGTAAAATTTTAACAATATATTCAGGTTCCAAAGGCCATAAATACACATTATCAGCAACCAATTTATCCGTCATTATTGTTGCCGGATTAGAGTTGATCAATGTTACTTCGATACCTTCTTCTCTTAAGGAACGTGCAGCTTGAGAGCCGGAGTAATCAAATTCGCATGCTTGTCCGATGACAATAGGTCCGCTTCCAATGATTAATACTGATTTTATGGATTCGTTTTTAGGCATAAAATGCGCTTATTTTAGATTTCAATTTTACAAATAGTTAACTACAAATTGAGTGCAAATTTAACTAAATATTGTTGGTAGACAAATGAAAAATCTAAAAAGAAATTAACGACTTATCAACGAATCATTCAATTTGTGAATAGCTTTATTTTATTCTTTTTTTCAATTTCTTCACACACTTGAATTCCACCTGTATGAACAAATAATACAGTCTTTTTATTAAAAGAAACATCTTCTAATTCTTGAATCATTGCATAAAATGCTTTTGCGGTATAAATTGGATCTAATGGTAATTGATGTTCTTTATAAATCTCTTGAATAAACGTTAATAATTCGTTTGTATACTTACCATATCCCCCAAAATGATAATCGGTATATATTTTTACATCTTCTAATAAATCGGAAGCTAATTCATCTTGAAAGAGAAACCATTTTAATTTTGAAAACATTTCTGCATAGGCATCAAAACCTTTTAAAGCTGGAACAACATGTAAGGTTGTATTTACAGGTTTACCCAATAACAACCCACAACTTGTTGCAGTAGTTCCCTGTGCTACAAACACATCGTCAATTTGTAGCGTGATTTCTTTCCAAATTTCTTGACATCCAACCATCCCTAAATAATTCCCTCCACCTTCTGGAACAAAATAATAATTGGTAAATTCTAATTTTAATTCATCAATATACTGTTTATCGTTTCGCATACCATATTCTTCTCTTGAAAGAAAAATTAATTTCATTCCTAAATCTGAACATCGTTTTAAAGTAGTATTTGAATTTTCGTTAAGTTCTTCCCCTCTCACAAAACCGATTACTGGAACATCCGCTTTATTTGCCGCAGAAGCGGTAGCTAACAAATGGTTAGAATAAGCTCCTCCAAATGTGAATAATCCAGCAAAATTACCTTGTTCTACTTGAAGTAGATTATATTTTAGTTTTCTCCATTTATTTCCAGAAACTTCAGTATGAATTAAATCATCTCGTTTAACAAATAGTTGAATCCCCCTCGAAGTAAAATGAGGAATTTTAATTTGTTGCAAAACTGATAATGAAGTATCAAAAAGTTGTTCGTTCATTTTTAAAATATTAACTCAAAGATATTATTTTATCAAAGTTCGAGTGCGTATGACAACGAAATAAATTCTACTTTTGCCAAAAGAAATAAATCGAGATGAAAAATACAGCTTTAACAGAGAAACACATTGCGCTTGGAGCGAAAATGGTGCCATTTGCAGGTTATAACATGCCTGTACAATACGAAGGAGTTAATATTGAACATGAAACTGTACGTACAGGAGTTGGTGTATTTGATGTTTCTCACATGGGAGAGTTTTTATTAACTGGTCCAAAAGCGTTAGATTTAATTCAAAAAGTTACCTCTAATGATGCTTCTACGTTAGTTATTGGTAAAGCCCAATACAGCTGTTTACCAAACGGAAAAGGTGGTATCGTGGATGATTTGATCGTTTATAAAATGAAAGAAGAGCAATACTTATTAGTAGTTAACGCTTCCAACATTGATAAAGATTGGGATTGGATTTCTTCACACAATGATTTAGGCGTTGAAATGAAAAATATTTCAGATGAATACTCCTTATTGGCTATCCAAGGACCTAAAGCAGCGGAAGCTATGCAATCATTAACTTCGGTTGATTTAACATCTATTCCTTATTACAACTTCGTCGTTGGAGATTTTGCAGGTGTTGAACATGTAATCATTTCTGCAACTGGATATACTGGTTCTGGAGGTTTTGAAATTTACGTAAAAAATGATTCAGTAAATGCATTGTGGGATAAAGTTTTTGAAGCTGGTGCACCATTTGGAATTAAACCAATTGGTTTAGCTGCACGCGATACCTTACGTTTAGAAATGGGATTCTGTTTATATGGTAACGATATCAATGACTCAACTTCACCATTAGAAGCTGGATTAGGATGGATAACAAAATTCACAAAAGAATTTACAGATGCTGACTTCTTGAAAAAACAAAAAGAAGAAGGTGTGACTCGTAAATTAGTTGCTTTTGAAATGGTTGATCGTGGTATTCCTCGTCACGACTACCCTATTGTTGATGCAGATGGTAAAGAAATTGGAATTGTAACTTCAGGAACAATGTCGCCATCTATGAAATTAGGAATTGGTTTAGGATATGTAACGATTGAAAATTCTAAATTAGATTCAGAGATTTTCGTTTCTATTAGAGATAAAGGAATTAAAGCAAAAGTGGTTAAATTACCATTTTATAAAAATTAATATATTGTTTTTCACCAATAAGAAAAGCTACCTACAATTGGGTAGCTTTTCTTATTGGTGAAAAATTTAATTTCAATTTATTATTAGTTGATTTTTCTAATAATAATTTTTCGTTTTTCGATTTATACTTCCTTAACAATAACAACTTATGAAATCAATCGACTCTGTAAAGTTGACAAGTTATCAAATACTTGTAATAGTTTTACTTTCACTTACACAATTTACAGTAGTTTTAGATTTCATGGTCATGTCACCTTTAGGAGACAAATTAATGAAAGCTATGCAACTTTCTACCCAACAATTTGGAGTAGCAGTGTTTTCGTATGCTTTTAGCGCAGGTATTTCAGGTTTTCTAACAGCAGGGTTTGCAGATAGTTTTGACCGTAAAAAACTATTATTATTCTTTTACATCGGTTTTATTATTGGAACGGTTTTTTGTGGATTAGCAAATACCTACCCGCTTTTAATTGCTGCTCGAGTGTTTACAGGATTATTTGGTGGTGTTATTGGCTCCATTTCTATGGCGATAGTTTCCGATTTATTTTCCTTAGAACAACGAGGACGTGTCATGGGATTTATGCAAATGGGTTTTGGGGCAAGTCAGGTATTAGGAATCCCAATTAGTTTGTTTATTGCAAATCGCTGGGGCTGGCAATCACCCTTTTTTATGATTGTGATTCTTGCTTCAATTATCTGGTTAGTGATAACCATCAAATTAAAACCAATCACTAAACATTTAGAAGTCAAAAATAAAGACAATGCTTTAAAACATTTGTGGCATACTATTTCACAGAAAAACTACCGCATTGGATTTTTAGCAACTGCTTTAATGTCCCTTGGAGGTTTCATGATCATGCCATGGGGAAGTGTTTATGCGATTAATAACTTAGGTGTTACCGAAGAGCAATTACCCGTATTATTTATGATTTCAGGAGTTGCTACTTTGTTCATTATGCCAATTATTGGAAAATTAAGTGATAAAATAGATAAGTTGACATTATTCATTTTTGCTTCTGCATGGATGATAGTTGTCGTATTGATTTATGCAAATTTAGTTCCTGTTCCATTTTGGATTGTGGTGTTACTAAATGTACTGATGATGATGGGAGTCATGGCTCGTATGATTCCTAGTGTCGCTTTAGTTTCTGCATTGCCTGAATTACATGACCGTGGTGCTTTTATGAGTATCAATTCATCGCTACAACAATTATCGGGGGGGATTGCAGCTGCTATTGGTGGTATGATTGTCGTTCAAAAAGATAATTTTAGTCCAATTGAACATTATGATTCTTTGGCTCTAGTTGTTGCTGTTTTTGTAGGTATTTGTGTGTATGTATTAAGCTTGGTAAGTAGAATTGTGAAACGAGGGAAGTCCGTGAAAGGGTAGAATTAATCACCTAAAACAACTCCAATAAATCTTCTTGACTCAATGATTTCAATATAGATGCTTCGGTTTGAATGATGTCGGAAGCGATTTCTTTTTTGGTAGCTTGTAGATTGACAATCTTTTCTTCGATTGTTCCTGGAGTGATTAATCTTACCGCCACCACGTGTTTATCTTGTCCAATGCGATAACAACGGTCGATTGCTTGGTTTTCCACAGCCGGATTCCACCAAGGATCAACTAGGTAAACATAGTCGGCTTCGGTTAGATTTAGGCCCGTCCCTCCTGCTTTTAGACTGATTAAGAACACTCGAATATCATCGTTATCCTGGAAATCGTCGACAATTTCTTCTCGTTTTTTCGATTGACCAGTTAAATAAGCAAACGGAATAACTTCGTGTTCTAATTCAGTTTTTATTAGATCAAGCATCCCTACAAACTGACTGAAAACTAGAATTTTATGGTAACGGTGTTTTTCTTTGATTTCCTCCATCAACACACGAATCTTCGCGGAATCATTCCCGTAATATTCCTCTTCATTTAATAAAGCTGGGGAATTACATATTTGTCGCAATTTAGTGAGAGCTGCCAACATATACATCGAATCCATGTGTTTCTTTTTCGCGGTAGAAGCTTGGAGGTAATCACGCATTTCTTTTTTGTAACTTTCGTAAACATCTCGCTGCTCCTGCCCCATTTCGCAATACAATACCATCTCTGTTTTGTCTGGAAGTTCCGTTGCAACTTGTACTTTGGTTCTTCGAAGGACAAATGGATTGATTTTTCGCTGTAATTCTTGTGCACGTTCAATGTCTTTGTACTTATCTATTGGTGTGGAGAATTCCTCTCTAAAATGCGTTTGTGTACCTAATAGTCCTGGACAAGCAAAAGATAACTGAGCATATAAATCAAAGGTGTTATTTTCTATTGGAGTTCCAGTCATCACGATTTTGTTGCGCGATTTTAGTAAACGAACTGATTTATACCTTTGTGAATCAGGATTTTTAATTGCTTGAGATTCATCTAAGAAAATGTAGTTAAACATAAATTCTTTGAGATGATACACATCCGAAAGTAAGGTGCCATACGAAGTTATCACGACCTCGTAGTTGGATAAATCCTTTACGTTCTTCTCACGATCTGCACCGTATATGCTGT
Source organism: Chitinophaga pinensis (assembly GCA_943324745.2). Lineage (GTDB taxonomy): Bacteria > Bacteroidota > Bacteroidia > Flavobacteriales_D > Crocinitomicaceae > CANHVK01. The sequence goes on from CALPMT020000001.1 coordinate 173,709, forward strand.
GTACCTTTAAACTTGGTGCAAATTTTTGAAGTTCTTGTTGCCAGTTAAAAATTAAGGATGTTGGTACTACCACCAAATTCGTATTCTTGTTTTTATGTTTGCGTTGTGTTAAGATGAATGCAATGATTTGGATGGTTTTTCCTAACCCCATGTCGTCTGCTAAACATCCACCGAAATTGAACTCATCCAAGAAATTTAACCAGTTTAAACCGTCTTTTTGGTACGAACGTAATTCTGCTTTTAATTCTTTAGGTACTGAAACTTCTTTTATTGATTTAAAAGAACTTACCTTCTCTTTTAAGGATTGAATTTCCGCTTTCGTTTCCAGAGATAGCACTTCTTTATCATAAACTTCATCCAAGTATGAGAAATTGATTTTAGAAGTACGAATATGGTCTTTTACTACTTCTCCTGCACGTAAATATTTGGCAAATTTTTCAATCCATTCTTCAGGTAAAATTCCTAATGTTCCATCATTTAACGTGATGAATTTCGTTTTATTTTTTACTGCTTTTTGTAATTGTTTTAACGAAACTACTTGATTTCCATAAGACAATTCAATGGTTGTATCAAACCAATCGATTCCACTCGTAACAGTAACACCAACCTTCGCTTTGTGTTGGTTGTAGTTATTCTCTTTGATGTCGTTAAAGCCAAGTATCGTATACCCTAAATCTCTCCATTGATCAAACACTTCCAAAAACCAACCTTCTTCCAAAAACTTACGTTTCGAGATATAGAAAAACTCTTGTCCCTCTTGTTCTGCGAAGGAATAATGTTGACGTTGAAGGATTGCGATCATGCTATACTCCTCCTCTATTTCACGTGCTAGTTGGTATTCATCGCCATTGCTATCTTTCAGGTATACTTGTTTTTTAGAGAGAATTGGAATTTCATGTTCACCATAGCGAAATGCGGGCGTCAGTAAAATATAAGATTCTTCCTCCGAGATGTAGATAATTTTCTCTAGGGAATTATCGACAATGAATTCCTTTTGTAATGCTGGAGGAGCCTTTCTAACGAAGGTATACTCGATGCGCACAGACTTTTCTATCGTATCTAAAATCTCTTGTTGAAATTCTGGAAATTTGGAAGCATGTACTAATAATTTAGAACCTTGTTTTTTGAAATAATGGAGAAAGTTCAATAAACTGATAGAATCCACCAAGTAATACATCCCATTTTCAACTAAGAAGTATTCCATTTTTAGTGAAAGTTGAGCAATTGGTAATCGTCTACCACGAATATAAATTTGCGGTTTGATTTCGTAAAATGCATCTTTTAAATCCACTTTTAAAGAAAAATCAATTGGAGCATTTTCTAGGTAAATCTGTTCAATAGACGAAGAAGTGATGTTATCTGATTTCTTTCGATTATGTCTGTAAATAGCTAATTTCAAAGGATTACGAATAATTTCCTTAATCGCTTTTATTTCTTTACGTTGTAGTACATCTCTCGACACTCGGTAGGATGACATCTGTTTGATTGCAGCATGAAACTTCATTTCCTTCATCGTTTCAGCGTCTAGTAAGCGAGCATCTACATCCAATGGAGTGATTGGATTTTTTACCTTTCCTTCTTTAGAAAGTTGTGCTTTGTGTACTTGGATGTTTAAAGAATCTTGGTACGAATTGTAACTCAAAACAATGAACTCACTCGTTGTAAGTTTATTTTCTTCCGTTTGCTTGAAATTTAAAGTTGGAGAAAAAATAGTCTTAAAACGATCAAAAGCTGTTCGATTGATAGAGATAAGTCCTTTCTTTTTAAGTTTAACTTCGATGATTTGTTCTCTTACTGAAAAAGGAATTTCAAAGTAATCATCGAGGTTCGGTTCATTTTCCAAACCATATTCTTTCGCTGCTGCTTCCATTTCTTTCTTGCGGTAAAAAGCATCGAAATAAATGCGGAAGTTTTTGAATTCTTTAACTAAATACAAGGCTTGCGCTTGGTGTTCACACATCTTTGTTTTGAGCTTTTCACAACGACAGGTAAGCTTCAGTGTATTTGTTTCTGGTGCTAATTCCACCAACACAGGAGATCTTTTTGTTTGGATATCAAAGGCTAACTCTAAATGATTGAGGTAGCAGGTTAAATGATAAAATGATAAGTTATACGGAGTTTTGTATTCTTGTAAACCAAAAGAATTACGATAAAAAAAATCGTAATCTAGTTTATAGACTTCAAAATCTTGGATGTAATAGTCAAAAGGATGTGCTTCGATTGGATTTTTCAGAATTTCCATGTAGGATTACATTCCAGGTAAGCCTTTCATTCCCATACCTTTCAATTTACTCATCATCCCCATCATATTTTTTGGGTTGCTCATCATTTTCATCATTTTACGAGTATCTTCAAATTGTTTCAACAACTTGTTTACCTCCACTACATTCAGACCTGAACCTTTTGCGATACGATTTTTACGTTGTCCATTGATGATTGCAGGATTAGTTCGTTCTTGTGGAGTCATAGAAAGGATAATCGCTTCGATGTGTTTGAAAGCATCGTCTTTGATTTCAACATCTTTCATTGCTTTCCCCATACCAGGAACCATACCCATCAAGTCTTTTACGTTCCCCATTTTTTTGATTTGTTGTAATTGACCTAAGAAGTCATTCAAATCAAATTGGTTCTTTTCAATTTTGCGTTGTAATTTACGAGCCTCTTCTTCGCTGAAGTTTTCTTGTGCTTTCTCTACTAAAGAGATAACATCCCCCATTCCAAGAATACGATCAGCCATACGTGCAGGGTAGAACACATCAATTGCATCCATTTTCTCACCAGTACCAACGAATTTTATTGGTTTGTTTACAACAGCCTTAATCGAAATCGCTGCACCACCACGGGTATCACCATCTAACTTCGTTAATACAACACCATCAAAGTTAATTTTATCGTTGAATGCTTTTGCCGTATTTACAGCATCTTGACCTGTCATGGAATCCACCACGAATAGCGTTTCAGTAGGATTAATCGCCAATTTCACTTGTTCGATTTCATCCATCATCTTTTCATCCACTGCTAAACGTCCTGCAGTATCGACGATAACAACATTGAAACCATTACTTCTAGCGTGAATAATCGCGTTTTTTGCAATGGTAACAGGATTTTTTTCTTCTTTATTGGAAAAAACTTCTATGCCAAGTTGTTCACCTAACACATGTAATTGATCAATTGCAGCAGGACGATAAACGTCACAAGCAACCAATAATGGTTTTTTTCCTTTTTTAGTTTTTAAGTAATTCGCTAATTTACCAGAGAAAGTTGTTTTACCAGAACCTTGTAGACCTGACATTAAGATAATACCAGGATTTCCTTGGAACTTGATTTCCTCTTCGTTTCCTCCCATTAATTCGATCAATTCTTCGTGACAGATTTTTGTCATCAATTGACCTGGAGAGATGGCAGTTAACACATTTCTACCTAGCGCTTTTTCTTTTACTTTAACGGTAAAATCCTTCGCTGTTTTAAAGTTAACATCGGCGTCTAATAAGGCTCTACGAACTTCTTTCAACGTTTCAGCAACGTTAATTTCCGTAATTTGTCCTTGTCCTTTTAATACTTTAAAGGCTCTTTCAAACTTATCCGTTAAATTTTCAAACATAGTATGGTAATTTTGAGTGCAAAGGTAATGTTAATGAAACAATTTACCAATATGTAATTACAGAAATGAGAAAGATGTAAATTAAGATTCTGTATTTTTTTAAAATACTATAATTAAGTGACTGAATTTTATCTCCATAAAGTCACATGTCCCGTATAAATTTCTAATTTCCCTAAGATTGTTATAACCTGAATTTTATACGTATATACATCATTAGGTGATTGTATTCCATTGTAAGTTCCGTCCCATCGAGGTCTTAATTCGTTTGAAGAATAAATCACCTCCCCCCATCGATTATAAAGCGATAAATCAACCGAAACAACCGAAGTTAAAGAAGGTATAAAATAATCATTTATTCCATCTCCATTCGGTGTAAATACATTTGGAATATATAAGCTGTAGGGAAAATTGATTTGAATTTTTTGAGTGATTGAATTTGTACAGCCTATAGAATCTTTAATCGTTAACGTGACATCGTAAAGACTTGAATCCTCATAGAATGTTTTATCTTCTCGTAAAATACTATACTTACCATTCCCAAAATCCCAAGAATATGAAGAGTATTTGGGAGATAAATTGATAAATTGAATTTCATTATTAATAATTGGTATTCCTTGATAGATAAAATTAACTGATGGTCGATTTACGATGATTGTAGCAGTATCCCGTACAGTAAACGTTTTACAATCATCACCAACATAGATAAAATAATCTACTGAAGATTTTGGTTTTACCCATAGTCTATTGGTTGTATCAAATGAAGGTATCCATTTAAACGTATACTTTCCATAACCACCTTTTGCACTTGCTTCTAGCATTACAGAATCTCCATAGCAAATAATTGTATCTGGGGACAAATGAGGAATTAAAGGAGGACTTGTAATCGTGTACAAAAAACTTACAGATTTCATTTCACCACATCGATCTAATACAGTTAATGTATAATAAGTAGTTTTGGATGGTTTTAAGGTTCCCTCCTTTTGTGTATCAACTATTTTTTTGTCGTCTTTCCAAGAATATTTATAAAAACCAGCACCTTGAGAAGCATTAGCGATCACTTTAGTTGGTAAATACGGACAAATTTCAGTGATATTAGCTAACGGAGCAACAAGTAATGGCAAATACTTCATCACTACCACAGTATTCGTTTTTGTTGCAGAATTAAAACAAACATCGGTTACTTTTAGAGTATATTGATTATTTGCAGGTGGATTAACAAACATGGAATCTGTTTTTGCATTTGTATCCCATTCAAAAGAATAAGGTTTTAATCCACCACTTATTTTAGGAACTATATATTTACCTTTTCCTACACAAAAAATTGTGTCATCAGGCATATCGATTGTAATTGGTTCAATATTTTTAATATAAAACTTCTTTGTCTCAATATAGGTGTTACCACAAGCATCAGGTAAAATCAAATCCATCAAAATGGAATCCAATCCTTCTTTAATATTATCCTGTAAACTAACTATTTCAAAGGTAGTTGATTCCTGTCCTTGGGGAATGGTCAATACAGTTGGTGCTGTAGTTGTATAATCAACACCTTGAGTTGCGGATCCTTTGTAAATAACAGGTATATCATATTGTTTATCTTTTGATCCTGGCATTTTTTTTAAAGTAATTTTACCTGAAGTACACCCTTCTGCCATAGTGAGGGTATCGTTAAAATTATCTTTTGAAATTTTGAGATTTAAACCTAATTCTACTTTCGCTGATAAACTATTGGCTTCTAAAAAAATTCCTGAGTCAAAAGCTGCATCACTTACATCTGCAATAGAAATAATCAAGGTATATTCTTGTCCACATTGAACTGGTGACATTGCCGTTAATACTCGAGTAAATCCATCATATTGAACGGTTGAACCAAATCGATTATTTACATAGTATGCAGCATTTGGACTGTTCTGATCATTTACATTGTTTATAGTAACTGGAGTACCATTTGGCAATAATGCAATATTTTTCTGTCCAATTATTCCTGGTCCTGATATAAAAAATGCAAATAAATCGTTAAACTCTGAACCTACAAATTCAGGATATTCCTCAGAACCAAAAACATATCTAAACCTAACAGTATCTGATATTGGTTTGAATGTTATTTTTAAAGTTGCAGAATTAAATGTGTTTTTAGGTTCAACTCCTGATTTTGTTTCATTGGCAATAATTTGATTCAACATTGCATTTCCACCAAACCCATTATCCATTCCTGCTGAAGCTGAATTATTTGGACCGATAGGGCCTTCATTTCCATAAATTGTTCCTGTAGTAATTACGATCCCTTTTGATAATCCAATGTTTGATTTGCTACCATCAAAATAACCAATAGAAACAGGTGCGCCTATAAAATCTACCTTATTAATTTTAACACCTGCACCGACTAAAACATTTTGAACTAAATTGGCTGCATTATCTACTCTTGTAATCAACTGTGCAATAGAAGTATAAGAAAAAGAAAATAATAGCATAGCTAGCAAAATAATTTTCACTAAGTAATTTTCACCATTTACTTTCTTTTTATTCATTTACATTCCTTGCATATTACATAACGAGTAATAGAATCCTCTTTTGTCAATTAATTCTGTATGTGTCCCTTGCTCTACAATTTTACCTTTTTGAAGAACTACAATTAAATCTGCATTTTTTATTGTACTCAAACGATGTGCAATTACTAAAGAAGTACGATTTTTCATTAATTTTTCAAGAGCATCTTGAACCAATTTTTCACTTTCCGTATCTAATGCGGAAGTTGCTTCGTCTAAAATTAGAATCGATGGGTTTCTTAGTACCGCTCGTGCAATACTTATACGTTGTTTTTGTCCACCCGAAAGTTTATTTCCACGCTCACCTATATTGGTATCATATCCGTTTTCTAAAGACAAAATAAAATCATGTGCATTTGCAATTTTAGCCGCTTCAATAATATCTTTTTCGTTTGCTGTCGTTAATCCAAAAGCGATATTATTTCGAACAGTATCATTAAACAAAATAGATTCTTGCGTAACCATACCTATATGACTACGTAAATCCACAATAGATGCGTCTTTTATGTTTACGTCATCAAATAATATTTCTCCTTCTTGAATATCATAGAATCGAGGCAATAAATCTGAAATTGTTGATTTACCACTCCCCGACTCTCCTACTAAGGCAACAGTTTTTCCTTGTGGAATAAAGAGATCAATGTTTTTCAACACCCATTCATCTTTGTATTTGAAACTAATGTTCTTGTATGAAATACCATTTTTCAATACATCTAAAGGAATAGGTTGTGCATTTTCATATATTTTTTCATCTGTTTCCAATATTTCGTTTATTCTAACTTGAGAAACTTCTGCTTTGTTTAAGAAACTGATACAAGTTGCTACACTTGATATCGGACGCAATAATTGAGAAAAAACAATTATAAAAGTTAAAAACTCTTCTCCTTTTAGATGAGATGAACTTTTGGTATCTAAAATCATACTACCTCCATACCAAACGATGCCTATTAAAACTACAGAACCTAAAAATTCGTTCAAAGGGGATGACATATCTTGTTTACGAAAAGTCAGTGTTGTTAATTTTTGGTGTTTTAAGTTAATAGCATTAAATATTTTATTGACATATGGAATCGCATTAAAGGCTTTTATTACTCGTATCCCACTTAAATTTTCATCTAATGCAGAAAACAATATACCCATTTGTTCCTGTTGTTCTTTGGCTGTTTTTTTTAGACTTTTTCGAATCAATGAAATAATTAAAGCTGAAACAGGTAATAGTATTAGAGAAAAAAGAGTCAAGGAAGGGCTCCAATAAATCAGAACACCTAAATAGGTAATTATTGCGATTGGTTCTCTAAAAATTAATTCTAACATACAAATTACCGCAATTTCAATCTCATTTACATCTGAATTCATGCGCGACATAATATCTCCCTTACGTTCGTTTGTATAGAACGATAAAGGTAAACGCATTGCTTTTTCAAATAAATCATCTCTTAAATCACGAACAACAGCCATTCTTAAAAACGATTGAAAATAAACAGCCAAATAACGAGAAACATTCTTCAAAAAGAAAGAAGTTAGCATTACCATGCAAATAAAAAACAATGCATCTTTAGGATCTTTAAGAACCATTTGCTGCATAAAATACTCAAACGACTTAGAACAATACTTAAAGAAATTCAAAAAACCTCCATCATACATTGGTTTAGTTACAACAGCTATTTTCTCCGAAGGATTTCTGAAAATGAGTTGTAAAAAAGGCACAAAAAGTACCAAGGAAACTAAGTTAAAAATTACAAAAAACAAATTTGAAATGATCACTAAAATCGCGGTCAATCTATATTTGAATGTGAGTCTATAAATATCTAATAATGCTTTCACTAAAAATTGCTTGTTTTTAAAAATTCAAAAATAATTCTATCACCTTCTGTAAACGCTACATGTCTACGTTCCATCATTGCTTCTGCAACTTGAATTGCTTTAGTTAAATCAAAAGGGACAGTACCATCAGCACCTCCCCAAGTAAATGATTTAATCAATTTATCAGGAAATCCAGCACCGTAGATATTTGCAGAAACACCAACAACACTTGCAGTATTAAACATTGTATTGATTCCACATTTACTATGATCTCCCATAACTAATCCCATAAAAGTAATATCCGTATTTTCTAATTTGTTAGATTCGTACGAATACGCTTTCACCGTAGAATAATTATTTTTTAGATTTGAAGAATTTGTATCTGCGCCTAAATTACACCATTCACCCAATACAGCATTACCAAGAAATCCATCGTGCCCTTTGTTAGAATAAGATTGAAAAACAACATTATTCACTTCACCACCTACACGACAATGTGGACCAATAGTTGTGGGTCCATAAATTTTCGTAGCTAACTTCACACACCCTTCTTCACCTAAAGCAAATGGTCCACGAATAACAGAGCCTTCCATCACCTCTGAATTTTCTCCTAAGTATATTGGTCCAGTCGAAGTGTTCAAAATACACCCTTCTATTTTAACCCCTTCTTCGATAAACAATTGATCTAATTCACCAATAATTGTATTGGATTTAGAAATTCCACACGACTTTCGTCCTTCCGTTAAAAAAGCGAAGTCTAAAGGCAATACCTCTCCATTGCGCTGAAATAAATCCCAACGATTTTTCAAAATTACCAATGGTTCTCCAACATACTTAATTTTATTCGATGGATTTTTCCCTACTTCTAAAATCCATTCATCCCCTTCCATTAGAATGTCACCTTCTTCCAATTCTTGAGCAACTGCCACTAATTCTTCTGTTGGAATTACAGCACCATTAATTCTCCAAGTATATTCATTCGTACTTGGAAATTTTGTTTCCAAATATTTTTCAGTTTCAAAAAAGATTTCCGAATTTGGACATAACTCCTCCCAACGTTCGTTGTTTGTAAGAATCCCCATACGTAAGTTTGCAACTGGTCGTGTAAGAGTTAGAGGCGCTAAGCGCAAGTGAAGACCGTTATCGGCGAGTAGTAGTTTCATGTTTTTTTCTTTCATTTTATTTTATAAAATGGGGATGTTGCAGTGCAACATCCTTACTGACACTGCAACATCCTTACTGACAGTGCAACATCCATACTGACAGTGCAACATCCTTACAGGGCATCCTTACAGTTGTCCTTCCTTATTTGGCACTCCTAAGGATATTATCCAGAGACCAATAAAGGTTAGTAATCCATTTAGAATCAATAATTCGTAACCAAATTTGTAGCCCAAGAACCAGTTTTCAGAGTTTGTTGCAATAAGATAACAGATCGATGGTGCGGTTAAACAGATAATTAGGGAGAACTTATCGCGAACTTGGCGTTTAGTGAAAATTCCGAAAGTAAACAAACCGAGCAGCGGTCCATAAGTATAAGAAGCGATTTTCAGGATTGTTCCTATCAAATCACTTCCAGGATTTTTGGAAATATAGACTTCTGTTCCTAAAATGATCAACAAAAACAAAAGGGAAAAACCAATGTGAACGAATAACTGTAAACGTTTTTTCTGTTTTTCATCTCTTTTGTAAAAATTTAGAAAATCGACACAAAACCCTGTTGTAAGCGCTGCTAACGCACTATCTGCAGATGCATAAGACGATGCGGTTATTCCGAGCAAGAAAAATATACCTGCAATTGTACCGAAACTTCCCAGTGCCAGTGTTGGGAAAACGTTATCAGTCACAACCTTTCCTTCTTTCATTGGCAATGAAATTCCTTTTTGATTTGCATAAACATACAAAGCACCACCTAAAATTAAAAACAAGAAATTAACAAAAACAAGAATAGTTGTAAATGAATACATATTTTTCTGTGCATCCTTTAAGGATTTACACGTTAAATTTTTCTGCATTAAATCTTGATCTAAGCCGGTCATAGCGATAGCTAAGAACATACCTCCAAAAAATTGTTTAGGAAAATACACTGTTGATTTCACGTCTTCAAAAAAGAAAATTTTCGTCATAGAGTTTCCAGAATCAGTCTTTGTTTTTGTAATTAGATCAAATAGTCCAAATAAATTTACATCCAACACATTTGCTATCACAGCTGTACATAAAATAACTGCACTAATCAAAAAAAATGTTTGAAACGTATCTGTATAAACGATTGTTTTTATTCCTCCTTTAAAAGTATACACCCAAATTAATGCCACGGTAACAAAAGCAGTAACCCAATATGGAACGCCTAAATCTTCAAACAAAAATAACTGAAGAACATAAGTTGCTAAATATAATCGTATAGCAGACCCTAAGGTTCTTGAAAGAATAAAAAATCCTGCTCCAGTTTTATAGGTCATGAATCCAAATCGTTCTTGCAGGTATTGATAAATCGACACCACATTCATACGATAATAAATCGGCATCAACACCTTAGCAATTATCAGATAACCCAACACATATCCTAAAACAATTTGAAAATACGCCATACTTTCGGTAAGTACTTTTCCAGGAACAGATATAAATGTTACACCTGAAAGCGAAGCACCAATCATACCAAAAGCAACCAAATACCAAGGACTTTGTTTATTTCCTGTAAAAAAAGTATCAGAATCTGTGTTTCGTGAAGTTACGAAAGCGATTAAAATCAACACTAAAAAATACGAAATCAGTACTGTAGCAACTAAAATTGGGGTCATTCAATATTTATATAAAGTAAACGCTAAATTAAAAGATTTTTTTGCAATTTTAGTTATAATATAGCGTTAATTATCATCCTTTCACTTTCATTCTTTTTTTATTCGTTTTTAGCTATCTTTGTTAAATAAAATTGGCTTATATCCCTATGAAAAACATAGTTTTATTAATTGTTTTTATGTTTTACATTCCTGTTTTTTTTTGTCAAAAAGCAGAAGTTCATTTGGAAGCTGGAATTGCAAAAGAAGCGGAAGGAAATTACAAAGCTGCCATCCTAGAATATAATAAAGCTTTAAAAATAAACAATCATTACGTTGAGGCTTTTGTAAATAGAGGAATCGCTAAAAATTATTTAGGAGACTTTAGAGGAGCTATTCTCGATTACAATCATGCTTTAATGATCAATCCAAATTCTTCTGAAACATATAATTTACGAGGAGAAATCCATAATACATTGGGAGAATATAAAGAAGCCATTTCTGATTTCAATCAAACTATTCATCTCAATAAAAAACATGCTAAAGCTTTTTACAATCGAGGGAATTCAAATCAAGCCGTTGGGCATTACAAAAAAGCAATTAAGGATTATTTAAAATCTATTTCTATCAATAATTCATTCCCAGATGTATTTTTCGAACTAGGAAATGTATACACCATGCAAGGAAATTATTCAGAATCTATAGTCAATTATGATCAATCGATAAGTTTAAAAACGGATTATGCAAGAGCTTACATAGCACGTGGACTTGCTAAAATTAAGATTGGAGAGCACAGTAGTGGGTGTGGTGATTTTACAAAAGCAGAGGAATTAGGCGATAAGACTGTTCAATATATGATTCAGTTATACTGCGAGAAAAAAGTGAAAAATGAAGAAGAAACGAAGTGACAGACTTTCAAGCATCTAAGAAATTTCATATTCAGTTAAACAATTAATGAACAAAAGTCAAGAAATATTAAAAAAATACTGGGGATTCGATTCATTTCGAGCGATGCAGGAAGATATAATTGACTCAGCGATATACGGAAAAGATACCGTAGCATTGATGCCAACGGGTGGTGGTAAATCTATTTGTTTTCAGATCCCTGGTATAGCTCGCGAAGGAATTTGTCTCGTGATATCACCTTTGATTTCTTTGATGCAAGATCAAGTAGAACAACTGGAAACGAAAGGAATACGTGCAAAGGCCATCACGAGTATGATGAGTTATCGCGAAATTGATATCACGTTGGATAATGCAAAATTTGACGGACTCGATTTTTTGTATACATCTCCAGAACGATTACAATCCCGACTATTTATTGAGCGATTTAAGCAAATGAAAGTTTCTCTCATCGTCGTCGATGAAGCGCATTGTATTTCAGAATGGGGGCATGATTTCAGACCTCCCTATCGGAAAATTTCTGAATTAAGAAAATACCATCCGGAGGTGCCTATCATCGCATTGACGGCTACTGCAACAAAAGAAGTTAAAGAAGATATTATTTTACAATTAGACCTAAAAAATCCAACTGTGTTTGAAACTTCTTTTCAACGGATCAATTTAAGTTACGAAGTTCATACAGTCGAAAATAAACAACAAGCTTTATTAAAATGGGTCCAAAAATTTCCACATATGTGTGGGATTATTTATTGTCAAACTCGTAAGTCTGTGAAAGAGGTCGCGAATTTCTTGTTAAATCAAGGGATCAAAACCGGAATCTATCATGGTGGATTAGATGCATCAATGCGAAACACAATGATGACTAGCTGGATGAATGATGAAACACATGTCATGATTGCAACTAACGCATTTGGCATGGGTATTGACAAACCAAACGTTCGTTATGTTATTCATTATGAATTTCCTAACAACATAGAGGCATATTTTCAAGAGGCTGGGCGGGCAGGTCGTGACGGAAAGGAATCTCGTACGTTGGTATTATTAAATTCTCGAGATATTTCAATGACAAATGAAACAGTTGAAAAACAGTTCCCTCCTATTCACGTTGTAAAATCTACTTATAGGGCACTTTGTAACCATTTAAAACTAGCCATTGGATCTGGGGAAGGTGAATCTTTTCCTGTTAAACTAAATGAATTATGTAAAGCATATAAATTAGAAATAATCGAAACATATCAATCATTAAAAATACTTGAAATGAATGGAGATATCCTATTCAATGAAAGTACTTTTAGTCCTACTCGTTTAAAGTTTTCAGTTGGTAACACTGTACTTTACAGTTTTCAAATTAAATACGAAAAAGTTGCTAAATTAATCAGTTTTTTAAGCCGAAGTTATCCCGGAATTTTTGATCATTTTTTTGAATTAGACGAAACAATTTGTTCTTCAAAAATTGGTGTTAGTTTAAAAGAATTAGAGAATCAGTTAATTTTTTTGGAACAAAATGGTATTATAGATATCACTTGGAAATCCGATTTACCTAAAGTCACATTTTTACATGAACGTTTACCAGATGACTATATGCGTGTATCAGATGAAGTATATCATAATCGAAAAATAAGAGCATTTAAACGTTGGGAAAACATGCAGAAATATTTGTTATCATCTCATTGTCGTGAGCAGTTTATTCTCAACTATTTTGGACAGGAAATAGAAAAATGTGGTAAATGTGATTTTTGTAAAAACCTAAAAAATGTAGCTATCTCTATTGATGAACTTAAAAACATATTATTGAATCAATTACATGAAAAATCAATAAGTTTGGACGAGATATTGATGATAAATGATACAATTCATACTGAGAACATAAAAAATGCGCTAAATTCTTTAATTTTACAGGAATTAATAATTTTCGAAAATGGAAAATATTTAATCAACTAAACCTATTTTCTTCGCAACGAATAGGTTTAATATTATGGGACAATAAATCTTTTTTTTATCATTTTTCTTTCCTGTTTTTTGGTTGTTCGAGAAATAAATTTTCAAGACAAACTAATAAATATAAATCTTTTAGAACACATTGAATGGATGAAAAATATGTGAGGACTACCTTATCGTTTTAGATAAATCGTACTAAAATTTATAAAATCAACGTGTAACTTTTAATGTAGTCAAAAATCTACATCCAACATTTTAACAAATTACCTCCAATTCAATACAAAATCCTCTTTAATTGGAACACTCCCTTTGTAACTGATATTAATTAAATGTTCTCCAGGTAAGAGTGAAATAAAATTTCTAGCATATTTTACCCCTAATTTCATAGACGAAAACCAAAGGTCTTGGAGAAACTTAGATGTATTTATTTTAATTATTGCAGTTTTGCTTAATGTATCTAAATTTATTATTTGCCAAACAAATTCTGAATTTTTCGCTTTTTTATACTGACCTAGATTCTCTACATGTACAAAAGATCGTTCGTTTCTTTTATTTGACGGTGTATTCCAATAAAATTTAACCAAATAATTTTTGATCGTTTCCTTAGATTCTATTGTTGGTAGCTTTATTTTTTGTTTAAAACCAGATTTAACATGAATTTTACGAGAATCTTTTTTTATTAAATTACCCGTTAATGATGATAATTCGCTAACTAGCTCCGTTTCAAATTCATCTGGAGCATCAGAAACAAAGTAATATTCCTCGTCTCCTATTTTATCTGTTTTTTCTAAGATTGTAACATCTTGATAATCTTCTTTTACTCGATATTGTAAGGCTTTCCAATTCCCATAATAATCGATACTCGACCACGTTGGAGCAGTCCAACAATCGTTCAACTGCCAAAAAATAGTTCCCATACAGGTTGGTGCATTCAATCGATGGGATGAAATTGCAATACTTACGGCTTTTGCTTGAGTCAATTGAGAAAAATAAACAAACTCTTTAAAATTTTCAGCTTTACCAAATAGTATATCGGAATGTTTTTTTATCATTCCATTTCCAACATAACTTTTTTGATGATTTTTCATTACTGACGAATTCAAATCCCAATCCGTTATGTTACTAAAGCTTAATAAGGTACTATACTCGGGAAATGATTGAAAACCATATTCAGCATTGAATCGTCCTGACTTTCTTCCGAAATCTTCAATCGGATCTTTTCCATGCCATACACCCCAATAATGTTGGGTTCCATGCGGGAAATCTTCTTTTTCTGTCCAATGGCCTAAGGGAGAAGTGTGTATGTATGGGATAAACGTATTTTCATCAATTATTTTTGGAATTAACTTTTTAAACAATGCATCATACCCTTCTTCAATGATTGCTTGTTGTTTATTCGTAATCTGATATTTTGGTCTGAACCCCCAGTATTTCCAAGCAACATCTACTTCGTTGTTTCCATTAAATTGTATGACTGAGGGATGTGCTGCTATACGGGGTATTTGGTATGATAATTCCTCACGCACATTTTCCAAAAAACTAGAATCCCCAGGATACATCGCACAGGCAAACATGACATCTTGCCAAACCATAATTCCTTGCCTATCGCATTCTTGGTAAAAAACCTCGTCTGGATAATACCCTCCTCCCCATACGCGTACGATATTGAAATTTGCCTCTTTCATTTGTTGCACCATCGTTCGAATAGACTCATCCGTAACGCGTGCTGGAAACACATCTTGAGGAATATAGTTTGCCCCCTTACAAAATATCGGGCGACCATTAATCTTAAAATAATAAGAAGTTCCTACAGAATCTTTTTCTTGAATAAGTTCGCTTGTTCTGACTCCAAACTCCACCTTTACAGAATCGATGAACCAACCTTCAACATTGAGTACTCTCCATGTATCCTGGTATAGGTATGGTTCCCCTTGTCCACGAGGCCACCAAAGTTTAGGATTCTTCAAAATAACCGTATCAAATGCTTCTCCATTATTTACCCTTAAAGCAAAATCCTGATAAAACAATTCGCTTTGAATAAATATCACAGAATTTCTATTAAATCTTTCGTCAGCAAACTTAAGATTAATGGTAAGAACTGCTTCTTTTTCCTTTATTTCTTTTGTTTCTACTTTAGCCCAAACAATTCTATTCATATCATATTTTCGAATTTCTATGGGTTTTCTGAAACCAATTGTGTTCATGCGTAATGCCCAATCCCAACCAAATTGGTATTGCGGTTTGCGTGTTAATGGAGCAACAGCTATTTCACCATTATCATTTGGAGCTGGATAAGTAACCTCTCGATTTGCATAGTTTTTTTTGTGGTACAAAACAGGAGGTGTAAATACAATTTTCACTTTATTCAATCCTATTTTTACGTAGGACTTTAATTGCACCGAATGTGGAATAAATGCGTTTGCAGTTGTTTTAACCAAACTATCATTAATATAGATGGATGCATACGTATCTAACGTTGGGAAATACATCTCCAAAAAATCAAATTTAAAATCTTCTGGAGAACATTGAAATTCAGATTCAAACTCCCAAGTATAATTTTCGATCCATGTAAATTTCGCTTCATTTTCGCCAATAAAGGGATCTGGAAGTTCTCCTGCAGCTATCAATACTTCTTGAACAGTTTGATTTGTTCCAGCATCTATCCACACTTTTTTAATAGGGTGAAACAACTTCCAATGCAAGGGTTTTTGTCCCATGGCAAGCAAGACTTGAACTAAAAATATGCTAAACACTAAATACTTCATACTACATGAATATACGCAAAAATTGGATGAAAAATTGAAAAAATGCTAATTTATATCATTTTTAACCATGAATAAACTTCGCAACTTTGACTAAAATTGAATGTTATGAATTTCTTTACACGAAAAACTACCTGGACTAATTGGGAATTGATTCCTTTGAAATTAGCGATTGCATCTATCTACTTATTATTAGGTGCAATGTTTTGGAAAGAAGTCAAAGAATTTGCCGGAATTATAGGTATACTTTTTGGAATCACTGTAATGATTTCGTTGTATTTATGGCTAAGGAAAATGAAGGAGAAAAATTAAATCGAATTTATTTAACTCCAAATTTCATTCTTAAATTTTCTTCACGCTCCATCATATCTGAAAGACTTGTTTTAGAAAGAATGCGTATTGTTGCTTCGCGTACCTCAAGCATCACATCATGCAATCCACAGGTAGCCTCATTTGCACACTCTTCACACGTTTCGTAAAAATTCAAACTAACACAAGGCAACATAGCTATTGGTCCACCAGAAATACGAATAATCTGACTTAACACTATTTCTTGTGGATGTTTTGCCAAATAATAACCTCCACTTGCTCCCATTTTACTATGAACTAATCCATTATTTCTTAATTCAACTAAAATTGCCTCTAAAAATTTTCTTGGAATTTTTTCTTCTTCTGAAATTGTAGAAATTCTTAATGGTGCAGAATTTCCATAATTTTTAGCTAAAGCAATCAATGCTTTAATAGCATATTTGGATTTTTTAGATAGCATTGTTTTTTTTTACAAATATAAAAAAAGAACTATCAATAAGGTAGAATTAGAGGAAATTAAATTCATATTTAGATTTATTGTTTATTGAATTATTTCAATATATTTGCATTGTCAATCGTCACACACGTGATTCTTGATTTATAAAGAAGAGGTGAGAGACTGGCTCAGTGAACCTCTGGCAACCAACTGTAAGTCTACTTAGTTAGATTGGAAAATCGGTGCCAAATCCAGATTTCAATGCATAGTGCTTTGGAAGAATATAAATTTAAAGAAGATGAATCAAGTAAACACTTTTTACTTTCCTAGTGAATTTCTGTTAGAATCTGGTAATTCTTTACCCAATTTAGAAATTTCGTACCACACCTTCGGAACACTCACTCCTACTTCAAAAATAATTTGGGTATGTCATTCATTAACAGCAAATTCGGATGTTTCCGATTGGTGGAATGGATTATTTGGTGCAGGTGATTTGTTTGATAAACCAGAATATTTTATTATTTGTGCAAATATAATTGGCTCTTGTTACGGAAGTACAGGTCCATTATCTGAACACCTTCCTAGTTCACATGCATATCTGAAATTTCCTGCAATTACGCCAAGGGATATGGCGAATGCACATCAATTATTAAAAACGGAACTTGCTATTGATAAAATACATGTATTGATAGGCTCTTCTTTAGGTGGACATCAAGCACAAGAATTTGCATACATTCTCCAAGAGAAATTGGAAAAATTAGTGTTAATTGCCACTAACGCTAAACACTCCCCTTTTGGAATAGCATTTAACGAATCGCAGCGTTTAACATTATTAGCAGATGAGACATTTGAACAGGAAATTCCGGAAGGAGGACTCAAGGGACTCAAAGCCGCTCGGAGTATTGCCATGTTAAGTTATCGTTCCTATGAAGGGTATTTAAAAACACAAGCAGAAACTTCCAACGAACTTACCGACAACTTCAAAGCAAGTTCATACCAAGCGTATCAAGGACAAAAACTAGTGAATCGTTTTAATGCTTATTCCTACTGGTATTTAAGTAAAGCGATGGATAGTCACAACATCGGAAGAAATCGTTCTTCGATGGAAGAAGCACTTGCCGCCATTTCAGCCAAAACGTTGGTCATTGGAATTTCAAGTGATTTACTTTTTCCTGTTAATGAACAAGCATTTTTAGCAGAACATATTCCACATGCCCATTTGGAAATTATTGATTCCATATTTGGTCATGATGGATTTTTAGTAGAAACAAAAACATTAGAAAACTTATTAATAAACTTTTTACATAACGAAAATGAGAAATAAATTAAACATTGGTCTTTTTGGATTTGGGTGCGTAGGAAACGGATTATACGACGTTTTAAATAAGTCCAACTTATTAGATGCAAGTATAGCTAAGATCGTAGTTAAAAGTGCAGGAAAAAAACGTAGTATCAGTGAAGATCATTTTTCGTATGATAAAAACGATATTTTGACAGACGATACGATTAATGTTGTAGTAGAATTAATCGACGATTCAAAGGCTGCATTTGAAATAGTATCCGAGGCATTATCCCGCAAAAAACATGTAGTAACAGCAAATAAAAAAATGTTAGCCGAAAACTTGGATACATTATTAGCATTAGCAAAAGAAAATAAAGTTTCCTTGTTATACGAAGCTTCTGTTGGAGGATCTATTCCGATTATTCGTAATCTAGAAGAATATTATAACAATGATTCACTATCTGGTGTGTTGGGAATTGTGAACGGTACAACTAATTACATTTTGACGCAAACAAATTATGGAAAAGATTATGAAACAGCATTAGCAGAAGCGACCGAATTAGGTTTTGCAGAATCAGATCCAACATTGGATGTGGATGCGTACGATTCTAAATTTAAGTTGTTGCTATTAATCAAACACGCTTTTGGGTTGACTCTAACTCCAGCACAAATTTTTAATTATGGTATTCGAAATATTAAACCTCAAGATGTTAAATATGCTTCTGAAAAAGGATATCGTTTAAAGTTATTCTCCCGCGGAGAAAAAATCGGAAATAAAATTTATGGTTTTGTATCTCCACATTTTATTACAGAAGATAATGTTGCTTATAATGTAAATAATGAATTTAACTCAGTTACTGTAGAAGCATTATTTTCCGACAAACAATTGTTTCAAGGGAAAGGTGCAGGAGCCTACCCTACAGCAAGTGCTGTGTTATCGGATATTTCTGCATTACAATTTGATTATTCCTACGAATATAAAAAATCAGAAAACATAGATCCCCTTGAATTTAGCAATGATCTTACATTGAAAATTTATGCAGGATCATCTTCTATTGAGCACTTAGACATATTCCAATGGATTGAAAAAGAAGAAATTTTCCAAGGAAAAGAGTATGCTTACATCACAGGAATCATAAACCTCAAAAATATTGTTGGAATTGATTTCAATAAAAAACACGATGTGTTTTTTGCCGTATTACCTGAGTAAAGATGTTGCACTGCAACATCCATTTTTGAATAAAATGAAAACATAAAAATGAAAAACGAACCGTTGGCGTGGTACATTGCAGGTCCTTTGATTGGATTAATTGTACCTGCATTATTGATTTTAAAAGAAAAACAATTTGGAATTTCATCTTCCTATCGTTTTTTACTTTCTGGATTTACAAAAAAACTCGGTTATTTTAATTACAACCGTGAACAAGATGCTTGGCAATTTTATTTTGCGATTGGCTTGGTATTGACTGGATTGTTTTATAATTGGAATGGATATGATTTGAATGCATTGAAAACCACCGTAGGGAGCGTAAAATTTTACGCCCCTACGAGTGGTTTTTATGACCTATCCAATTGGGCTATCTTTCTGTTTGGTGGTGTATTGATTGGATTTGGATCTCGTTATTCCAATGGCTGTACTGCAGGACACTGTATCATGGGGATGTCTCAATTTTCTTTAACATCCTTTATTGCAACGATTGGATTTTTTATTGGTGGTTTATTCGCAACTTATTTTATTATTCCCTACTTATTCTAAGATGAAAAAATTAATTAACATAGCATCATTTATACTTTTAGGAATCTACTTTGCTACTGTATTAACCGAAGCGCAAGCAATTTCTTGGTACCGAATACAAGAAATGTTTTATTTTAAATCCTTTCACATGTATGGATTATTGGGTTCAGCAATTGCAACCAGTGCATTAAGTCTTTGGATTATTAAAAAATTTAACATTAAAAGTGTAAATCATAACCCAATCGAAGTCAAAGACAAACCTTTTCAATGGAAAGCAAATTTAGGCGGAGGGATAATTTTTGGTTTAGGTTGGGGACTTACAGGTGCTTGTTCTGCGCCATTATTTATATCTTTAGGAATAAATTGGAAAATCGGTATCCTACTACTCATAGGGGCTTTAGCCGGAACCTATTTATACGGAATATTAAAAGACAAATTACCACATTAATATGGCATTAACACTTACCCGACTAAACGATAAAATGGCTTTCGAAGCGACGAGCGACGATGGTGTTAAAATTCAATTTGATTGTAATCCAGCAATTGGTGGCGAAGGTTTAGGAATTAGACCAATGGATGGTTTAGCTTCTTGTGTTGCCGCTTGTGCAAGTATTGATATCGTTTTGATTTTAAAGAAAAAACGTATTGAACTTAAAAAATACGAGGTAGAAATCAATACTGTAAAGAAAGACACCGTTCCTTCTCCATTTACTGAAATCCACTTAGTTTTTCACATTTCACCAGAAGATCCAATTGACCAAGTATCCAAAGCAGTAGCATTGGGTGTCGAAAAATATTGTTCTGTTTCTGCGAGCTTAGATCCTACGATTCAGATTACACATAAAGTTGTTCAAGACTAATAATTTAAAGAATCACCCTCCTTTAACCTCCCACGGGACGGAAGTTTAAAATTTGTCAGATGAAAAAAGATTACTTAAAAACGGCTCAAAAAGAAACGGTTGCAATTCGTAAACACATTGACCGTACGTATCAAAAAGAACACTCCATACCACTCTATTTAACTAGTAGTTTTACGTTTGATTCTGCTGAAGAAATGGCTGCAGTTTTTGCAGATGAGCAAGAAGGTAATATATACTCACGCTATTCTAATCCGAATGTTCAGGAATTGATTGATAAAGTAGCTTTATTGGAAAATGCTGAAAGTGGTTGGGCGACTTCCTCTGGAATGGCTGCGGTTTTCACAACATTTGCTGCTTTATTGCAAGCTGGTGACCATATTGTTTCAAGTCGCTCTGTTTTCGGTTCAACACATCGTTTGTTTACTGAAATATTTCCAAAATGGGGTATCACGACGACTTATGTCGATGCTCTTGATTACGATGGATATAAAAATGCCATTCAAGAAAATACAAAGATTTTATATTTAGAAACTCCTTCGAACCCTGCATTAGAAATCATTGATTTGGAGGTTGTTGGTGAAATTTGTAAAAATGCCAATATACTTTTTGCAGTAGATAATTGTTTTGCAACACCTGTTTTACAAAGACCTATTGACTTAGGAGCACATATCTCCATTCATTCTACAACAAAATTCATGGATGGTCAAGGACGTACATTGGGTGGTTTGATTTTGGCTAACAAAGAAATCATTGCTAAGATTGAGGGATTTGCAAGACACACAGGGCCCGCGTTGAGTCCATTTAACGCTTGGATTATTTCTAAATCGATAGAGACTTTACATCTGCGTGTGAATCACATGAGTAATACAGCACATAAAATCGCTAAGAAATTAGAGAAACATAGTGCAATATCGTTTGTAAAATATCCTTTTTTAGAAAGTCATCCAAATTACAAAACGGCTAAAAAACAAATGTTTGGCGGTGGGGGAATCGTTACTTTTGAAATTAAAGGCGGATTAGATGCTGGACGAAATTTCTTAAATAAACTGCAATTATTCTCTTTGACACCAAATTTAGGGGATGCTAAAAGTATTGCAACACATCCGGCATCTACGACACATTCTAAATTAAAACCAGAAGAACGTTTGGCTGTTGGAATTTCAGACGGATTAGTCAGGCTTTCTATCGGATTAGAACATATTGATGATATTTGGAGTGATATCAAACAAGCATTGTCTTAAATGGATAAATCCAAAATAATTCGAAAACTTAAGAAAACCATGCTTGTATTTTTTGGGATTGTTCTGCTATTATTTATCAGTGGTTGTATTTTTATAAATCAAGCAAAGTTTGGAAAACATCCATCTGGGAAACGTTTAGAATTAGTAAAACAATCCCCTAATTGGAAAGATGGAGCATTTCAAAATTTAAGTCCTACTCCTGCCTTAACGGAGGGTGTTTCATTTTTTAAGGTTTTTCGCGAATTCTTTTTTGGAAAAAAAATAGATGTCAAACCAACAAAAACAATTCCAAGTGACAAAGTCGATTTATCACATCTAGATCCTACAAAAGATGTGTTGGTTTGGTTTGGACACTCCTCCTATTTTCTGCAAATAGATGGTATCACGTTTTTGATTGACCCAGTATTTAGTGGTACCGCTTCACCCGTTTCTTTTACTACGAATGCATTCGAAGGAACCGATCGCTACAAGGTAGAAGATTTACCAGCGATTGATTATTTGCTGATTACCCATGACCATTGGGATCATTTAGATTACGAAACTGTAATTCAATTAAAACCAAAAGTAAATCAAATTATTTGTTCCCTTGGAACAGGAGAACATTTAGAATACTGGGGCTTTGACACTTCCAAAATTTCAGAAAAAGATTGGAATGAGACAATTAAATTTCCAAAGAATGTGACAATTCATACAGCACCAGCACGACATTTTTCAGGACGTGGTTTTAAGCGAAATCAAGCATTATGGACCTCTTACATTTTGGAAGTTAATGAAAAACGTATTTTTATCGGAGGTGATAGTGGTTACGACACTCATTTCAAGCAAATCGGTCAGAAATACAAGTCCTTTGATTTAGCAATTTTGGAGAATGGTCAGTACAATAAAAACTGGAAATACATACATATGATGCCAGAAGAAGTATTGAAAGCTGCGAAAGAATTAAACACCAAGATTTTATTTCCTGTTCACTCGAGTAAATTTGCTTTGGCAAGTCATGCTTGGTATGAACCTTTAGAAAAAATCACCTCACTACCTAAAGATTCTAACTTTATCCTGATCACACCTAAAATTGGTTCTCTAGTATCACCAACAGACACGAATCAAGTGTTTGATAAATGGTGGAAATGATAAAAAAATCGTAAATTTGTTCCACTTTTAACTAAATCTGTACGTAGCATGCAACTGTGGAACACATTAAGTAAAGAGGAATTGGTCAAACAACTGAATGAAAGTGGTTTAAATTTTATCACCGTTTCTTTTTACCAATACGCTCAAATTGAGAATACCTCTTTGTTTAGAGACCATTTGTTTTTACAATGGACTAAATTGAATATCGTAGGAAGAACTTACGTAGCAAAAGAAGGTATTAACGCACAAATCTCCGTGCCTGTGCCCCATTTCGAACAATTTCGTGATGAATTACACCAAATTTCATTCTTAGATGGCATTCGCTTGAATATCGCTGTGGAAGACGGTGGTGTCAAACATCCGTTCTTAAAATTGAAAATCAAGGTGCGCGATAAAATTTTGGCAGACGGATTGAACGATGAAAATTTTGATGTACGTAATAAAGGCATTCACTTAAACGCAGAGGAATTCAACAAGTTAACCGATGATCCAAATACGATTTTAATCGATTTTCGTAACCATTACGAAAGTGAAGTTGGTTATTTTAAAGGAGCAATAACTCCGGATGTTGATACATTTAGGGAATCACTACCTATTATTGAGGAGCAATTTTTAAAAGGAAACGAAGATAAAAACATCGTGATGTATTGCACGGGTGGAATTCGTTGTGAAAAAGCGTCGGCTTGGTACAAACACCGAGGATTCAAAAATGTACATCAATTGGAAGGTGGCATAATCAAATATGCGAATGATTGTAAAAATTTAGGCATTGATAATAAATTTGTTGGTAAGAATTTTGTATTCGACGAACGTCGTGGTGAACGTATTACCGATGATATTGTTTCAGTTTGTCACCAATGTGGCAGTCCATGTGATGTACATACCAATTGTGTGAACGATGGATGTCATTTATTGTTCATCCAATGTGATACTTGTAAAAGTCAATTCGAAAATTGTTGTTCTACTGAATGTCAAGACGTCATTCATTTAACCGAAGAAGAACAAAAAGCATTGCGTAAAGGAAAAGAAATCAGCAATAAAATATTCAAAAAAGGAAGGTCAGAGAAATTAAAATTCAAAGCCCATTCATAATTTATAATTTATATACCCCACATGCTATTAGGAATTGATTGGAACGTCACCTCGGAATTAATTGAAGGTCAACCAACACCGAATAAATACGGATTGTTGTTTGTATCTGGAATTATCATCGGCTATTTTGTGATGAAACGTATATTCAAACGTGAGAATATCGACGAAAAAATATTGGATAAACTACTCATGTATGTGGTCATCGCTACCATTCTAGGTGCGCGTTTTGGTCACGTGTTTTTCTACGGTCCTTATTGGGATGTGAAAGACGCATTCGGAAATCTCATCGAACGTGGCTATTTCTCACATCCTGCTGACATGTTTAAAGTTTGGGAAGGTGGATTAGCCTCTCACGGAGCAACCATTGCCTTGTTTATTTCTTTGTGGTTTTTCTCTAAAAAAGTGGCACAAAAACCTTTTTTATGGATTTTAGACCGTATTGTAATTTCAGCAGCAATCACCGCATGTTGTATCCGTTTAGGAAACCTAGTAAACCACGAAATCATTGGATTACCAACTGATTTACCCTGGGGATTCCGTTTTAATCATGCCGGATCGGAATATTTGATTAATAATGCACACGTGTTTAGACACCCAGCTCAATTATATGAAGCTTGTTGGTATTTCCTCATTTTCTGTTTGTTGATGTACATGTATTGGAAAACTGAATCCAGAAACAAACCAGGTGTGTTATTTGGAACCTTCATGATTTTATTGTGGTCCGTTCGTTTTGTGGTAGAGTTCGTTAAAGTCGGACAAACCGATCGCGATACCTATTGGATTATGAATACCGGTCAATTGTTAAGTATCCCAATGATATTGGTGGGCGTGTATTTTTTAGCACAAGGATTGAAGGAGCGAAGAGCGACGGGTGACGTGTGACGCCCGTAGAGATGTTTAACTGAAACATCTCCAATGATGTGCAACATCATAATCAGATGAAAAACATCTCAAATGATGTGAAACACATCAAAATAAAATTAAACGATTTATAATCAAACGATATGAAAACAAAAACATTAAAGAAAAATAAAGTCAACGTCATTACACTAGGTTGTTCCAAAAACACGTTTGATTCCGAAGTACTAATGGCACAATTGAAAGCCAATAAATTTGATGTAGAACATGAATCGATGTCGGACGATGCAGAAATTGTAATTATCAACACCTGTGGATTTATTGACAATGCGAAGCAAGAGTCGATAGATACCATTTTACGATATGCACAAGCAAAAAACGACGGAGAAGTAGACAAAGTTTATGTGACAGGTTGTTTGTCTGAGCGTTATCGCGAAGATTTAGAAAATGAAATTCCAGAGGTGGATGCATTTTTTGGTACGCGTGAATTGCCACGTTTATTAAAAACCTTAAAAGCGGATTATAAACAAGAATTGGTGGGAGAACGTTTATTGACAACACCCTCTCACTATGCCTATTTCAAAATTGCAGAGGGTTGCGACCGTCCTTGTTCGTTTTGTGCAATTCCATTGATGCGTGGTAAACACGTTTCAACACCGATTGAAGACCTTGTAGCATCAGCGAAAAGTTTAGCAGCAAAAGGTGTGAAAGAATTGATTTTAATCGCCCAAGATTTAACCTATTACGGATTAGACATCTACAAAAAAAGAGCTTTAGCTGATTTAATTTCTCAATTATCCGATGTAGAAGGAATCGAATGGATCCGTTTACATTACGCCTTCCCTTCTGGTTTCCCGATGGATGTATTGGATGTGATGAACGAAAAATCGAACGTGAATTTCTATTTGGACATTCCGTTACAACACGGTTCCACTAAGATTTTAGAATCCATGCGTCGTGGTATAACGCGTGAAAAAACAGAAGCATTGGTAGAAGAAATTCGTGCGAAAGTGCCAAATATTGCGATTCGTACTACCCTAATTGTTGGTTACCCAGGAGAAACGAAGGCGGAATTCCAAGAAATGTATGACTTTGTCGAAAAAATGCGTTTTGATCGTTTGGGAGTTTTCACCTATTCGCACGAAGAAAATACGCATGCATTCTCTTTGAAAGACGATGTTTCTGAAAAAACGAAAAAAGACCGTGCAGATAAAATCATGGAATTGCAATCTGGAATTAGTTACGAGTTGAACCAAGAAAAAATTGGTAAAACATTCAAGGTGCTTTTCGACCGTGTAGAAGGAGATTATTTTATTGGTCGTACGGAATTTGACTCCCCAGAAGTAGACAACGAAGTGTTAGTTAAAAAAGAAGGCGATGTGTTTGTACGTATTGGTGATTTTGTGCATGTAGAGATTACGAGTGCGGATCATTATGATTTGTATGGAGTTTTAGTGAATTAATTATTAGAATTGATTATGATTGAAAAATCGGAACAAAAACAATTACGTTATGATAAAGCCTATTTACGCATGGCGGATACTTGGGCAGAACTTTCGCACTGTGAACGTAAAAAAGTAGGGGCTATTATTGTTAAAGACGATGCAATTATTTCGGATGGATACAACGGAACTCCTGCTGGTTTTGACAACTGTTGCGAAACCGGCGATGGAGACACACATTGGTATGTTCTTCACGCTGAAGCAAATGCCATCTTAAAAGTCGCTAAATCGACAAATAATTGTGCTGGTTCAACATTATATCTAACGCTATCACCTTGTAAAGATTGTAGTAAATTGATACTACAAGCAGGAATAAAACGTTTGGTTTATAGAACACATTATAGAGATACTGTGGGTGTTGATTTCCTTCAAGAAGCAGGTATCGAAGTTGTACAAATTCAAGAAATATAAATGTCGCACAATAAAAAATCAAATTATTACCTACTACCAATTGGACTTTGCTGTTTTATGGCGGTTGGAATATGGATTGGTCATTCATTAGGTGGAAAACAAAATTCATCGAGTAAGGTGAATGATATCATAGAGGTTATCAATAAAAATTATGTCGATAAAATAGACGGTGAAAAACTATTTGAAGAAACCATTTCAGAGATGCTCCATAAATTAGATCCACATTCAAATTATATTTCTCCCAAAGACATGAAGGCCTTAAACGAACAAATTCAAGGAGAATTTGGTGGGATTGGTGTTAGATTTACCTTGTTGCGCGATACTATCTGCGTTACAAATGTGATTGCCGGATCTCCATCCCAAGAAGCTGGAGTTCAATCAGGTGATAAAATCATAACTATCAATAAAAAATCTGTTGCAAGCAAAAAAATCACGAATGACAAAGTGATGTCATTATTAAAAGGATTGAGCAATACTTCGGTGGACGTAACTCTTTGGAGAAATAACAAAAAAATAAACAAAACCTTAGTACGAGGAACAATTCCAATTGCATCTATACCATGTGCTATTATGACCACCAAAGACATTGGTTATATCAAAATAGATCAATTTTCAGTAACAACTGCTATTGAATTCAAAGAGCAAAGTCAGAAATTATTAAAAAATGGAATGAAATCGATGATTTTAGACCTAAGAAATAATGGTGGTGGAGTTTTACAAACTGCTGTGGAAATTGTCGATGAATTCCTAAAAAGTGGAGCTACAATCGTAAGTACGAAAGGTGCGAACGTAAAAAAAGAGGTGTTTAAAGCATCGATGATTGGAAAACTGGAAAGTATCCCATTGGTGGTTCTGATCAATGAAAACTCAGCTTCAGCAAGTGAAATCGTTGCTGGTGCTTTACAAGACAACGACCGTGCTTTGATTCTAGGTCGCCGTTCTTACGGAAAAGGTTTGGTACAAAAAGATATCTCGCTTCAAGATAAAAGTAATGTTCGCTTGACCATTGCGCGTTACTATACTCCTACTGGTCGTTGCATCCAAAAACCTTATACAGATGATTACGAAAAATACATCAATGAAGAAGCTGTACGTTTTGAACATGGTGAGCAATTCAAATTGGATAGTTCGCTATTGGTAGATTCTTTGAAATTCAAAACTCCGAAAGGAAAAACCGTTTATGGCGGTGGTGGAATTTTCCCTGATGTTTTTTTACCAATGGATACCATGGGGGGGAGTTGGTATTTCACAGAATTAAGATATAGCAATGCATTCCAAAGCTTTGCATTTGATTACGTAGCAGACAAACGAACAAAATGGAAAAATCCTACAGAATTTCATAATAAATTCAAAGTGGATGAATCTATGGCTCAATCTTTTTTAAAATATGCACAAAAAAACGCACTTGTTCCAATTGATTTTGCTGGTTATGCTAAAAGTAAGAAGTTTATTCAACTGACATTGAAAGCAGAAATTGCACGCCAACTTTGGACCGAGGAAGGATATTACATTATTATCAATGAACTTGATAAAGAAATGCAAACTGCGATTCTTAATTTACAAAAGATGAAAAAATGAAGGTGATTAAGTATATCTTAATTGTTTTTATACTTTCACAACGTTTTATCAGTGTAGGTCAACTCGCTTTTGAAACAACAACCTTAGATTTTGGAGAATTAAAAAACGATTCTCCAAAATTTATGGATGTAAAAATCACGAACACAGGACTGAAAAAAGCCTATATACTAAACTACAAAGCTCCAAGAGAAGTCTCCTGTTTATTTAGTACACAAGCGGCTGAAAAAGATTCTATGTTAATTTTTAGGATACAACCTAATCCGAAAAAAACAGGCAAATTTCATTACGAAATTTCAATTTATACAAGTGATCGATTAGAGCCAACTATACTAACAATAAAAGGCAATTTAAAAGAAGAAATGTACGATCCTTTAGCTAAAATGCAGGCATGCCCCGATTTTCGTTCTACTCCTTCTATCCATGCAACCGATTTTAAATTAACCATTAAAACGATTGATAATAACTCAAAGCTAAACCTTGAAAACACCGTAGTTTATTTACTTCAAAATGGTCAACAAATTGGTCAATTCATCCAAGGTAAAGACGGTAAAATTCAAGTAAATACACCTTTAGGTTTCATCTATTTTTATTCGACTTTACAAGGATACAAACCTTCTGAAAAATGTCAGTATGTAAACATCGTAGACAATACTGTTACGCTTGAATTAGTAAGGGATTCAACACTAAAAATTGCTAAAGAAGAGGTAGCATTAGTCTTAGAACAGCCACAAAAAGAACTTGAAGAAGTATTAAAAGAAGAGCCGATAACCATTCAAGAGTCCTACACTCCACCTGCACTAGAAAATATTCCCTTGGATCAATTTAAATCCGCCGATTTTCAAGCGATTAATGTATTATTTATTGTAGACATTTCCTCCTCCATGGGAATAGGAAACCGAATGGAACTAATGAAATATAGTTTATTAGAATTGTCTAATCTCTTAAGAAAAGAAGATAAAATTGGGTTTGTTTCTTACGCAACAAATACACAAGTACTTCTTCCTCCTACCTCCGGGACAAGTAGAACTGAAATCCGAACGGTCATCCAAAAATTAAAGGCAGGTGGAATGACTGCAGGTGGAGAAGGAATAAAATTAGGTTGTAAAACGATAAGTAAGGAGTTAATTAAAGGTAAAAACATTCTATACATCATTACAGATGGTGCTTTTAATAAAGATTCCAAAAATCACATGGAATCCATTGAAAAATACAAAGAAATGGGAATAATTATTTGTGTTATTGGTATTCAAAATTCTGAAAATGAGGCAAAAAACATGAAGAAAATTGCTGAATTAGGAGGTGGAACCTACACTTCAATCCAAAAATTAGCAGATGCAAAAACTGCGTTAATTCAAGAAATTAGAAATCAATCTTTTAGAAACAAATAATTATGGCTACAAATTCACTTCGTATTTTAGGAGTTATCCCTGCTCGTTATGCTTCTTCTCGTTTTCCGGGGAAACCGCTTATTGATTTAAAAGGCAAAACTATGATACAACGCGTGTATGAAGGAGTGAAAAAATCAACCAAACTAACAGAAGTCATTGTAGCTACGGATGATGCACGCATTGAAGAAGAAGTGCTTCGTTTTGGAGGTAAAGTAATGATGACGAGTTCAGCGCATAATTCAGGAACGGATCGTTGTGGAGAAGCTGCCCGAATGTACGCTGATTACGATGTAGTGATTAACATTCAAGGAGATGAACCCTTGGTAGATTATCGCCAAATTGATCAATTAGCTGCATCCTTTGACAACCCTACAACCAACATTGCTACACTAGGAATTAAAGAAGTATCCATGGAGGATATACAAAATAGTAATCGTATAAAAATCGTGGTGGATCACGCTCAAAATGCACTTTATTTTTCACGTAGTCCGATACCAAACTTCGCTAATTTCAAAGAGGACCCGTTGGGTTTTTATCCATTTTACCGTCACATAGGTTTGTACGCTTTTCGTTACTCGACGCTGCAAGAATTAGTAACTCTCACTCCTACTTTATTGGAACAAATCGAATCGCTAGAACAATTGAGATGGTTGTATTATGGATATAAAATCCAAGTCGTAGAAACAGATATCGAAACACCAAACATCGATGTACCAGAAGATTTAGAAAAGGTATTAACGTATATATAAATAAAAATTATCCCTCCACTTTTAGTCAAAATCAAATCAATCTCTGTGTCCTCCAAAACGCTTGAATGTCAAGAATTCCAAATCCTCTGCGATAAGTTTCTAACTCAAATATAAAACAATATCTCATTTATTTTAGCCCAGAGATTTCTGAGAAATGGACGTATTATGTGTTTGGTGGACGCAGTGTAAATCTAATTTTATTAGATTAAATCTTTCAATTCAACTTCAACAATTCATTATTTGACAAAGTCAAGTAAACTCTGCGTCCTCCAAAACGCTTGAATGTCAAGAACTCCAAATCCTCTGTGACAATTTTCTAACTCAAATATAAAACAATATCTCATATATTTTAGCGCAGAGATTTCTGAGAAATGGACGTATTATGTGTTTGGAGGACGCAGTGTAAATCTAATTTTATTAGATTAAATCTTTCAATTCAACTGCAACAATTCATTATTTGACAAAGTCAAATAA
>CALPMT020000002.1 GCA_943324745.2 Chitinophaga pinensis
ACTTCCTCTACGATTTTGAATCGGTAGGCAAAAATTTCTTCTAATTTGGGTTTCACTAAAAATGGTTCAACTAATTTTCCAAGAAATCCAAGTGGTATGATGTACGAGACAATATCCGTCATTTCTACTCCACCTTCCACTTCTTTAAAGTGATGCTCGTGGTGCCACATCGTATAAGGACCTTTGCGTTGTTCATCTACGAAAAACGATTTGTCTTTCACGTGTGTGATTTCAGTCACCCACTCTACTGGAATTCCTAATAAAGGGTTCACCGTATACGCAATAATTAACCCTTTATACATTTGTGCAGGAACTTCTGTTTTT
Organism: Chitinophaga pinensis; assembly: GCA_943324745.2. Classification (GTDB taxonomy): domain Bacteria; phylum Bacteroidota; class Bacteroidia; order Flavobacteriales_D; family Crocinitomicaceae; genus CANHVK01. The sequence goes on from CALPMT020000002.1 coordinate 325, forward strand.
ACATCAAATCCCATGTAAGATGGAGTAATACGTTTCAAATTTGCTGGAGAAGAGAAAAAATCCCAACATGTTTGCAAATCCGTTTTAACAAATTGTTTTCTAATAAATTGATGCATATTAATAGTATTTATGGTCGGTTAGGTAATTTTCAACGTAATCCTTCACACCTTCCTCTAAAGTGTGAAATGGTATTTTGTATCCTGAAGAAACTAACTTATTCATGTTTGCCTCCGTGAAATATTGGTATTTATCGCGTATATCAATTGGTGTATCAATGAATTCAATGTTTGGTTTTAAGTGCAATGCTTGGAAAGTATTTGTCGCTAAATCTAAGAAAGTACGCGCTTTTCCAGAACCTAAATTGTAAATCCCGGAAGTTGGTTTTTCGTTCATCAAATACATACACACTTCCACCACATCTTTTACATAAACGAAATCACGTAATTGTCCGCCATCTGTAAAATCAGAATTGTGTGAACGGAACAATTTCATGCCACCATTTGCTTTAATTTGATTAAACGCATGGAAGATTACTGAAGCCATTCTTCCTTTGTGGTATTCGTTTGGTCCGTAAACATTGAAAAATTTCAATCCTGCCCAAAATGGAGGTTGTTTTTCTTGTTGTAAGGCCCAAATGTCAAAGTCATTTTTAGAATCTCCATATGGATTCAATGGTTTTAATTTAGCAATCACTTCGTGGTTGTCTTCATAACCAAATTCACCCAACCCATAGGTCGCTGCTGAACTAGCATATACCAACGGGATCGAATGATCTGCACAGAAATTCCATAGCATTTGTGTGTATTCCACATTCAACGCATCAAAAATTGCCTTATCAAACTCTGTAGTATCTGTTCGTGCACCAATATGAAAAATAATATCAATTTTTTGTTGGTTTGTCGCTAACCAATCCCCAAATAATGCCCTTTCCACTTTTGCCTCAAAGATTTTACCTTCTAAATTATTATCTTTTACATGTTTGGTAAAATCATCTACAACTACTACATTGTTAAATCCTGCTTGGTTTAGTTTGCTTACTAAACAGCTACCTATGAATCCTGCTGCTCCTGTTACTATAATCATTTTTTTCTATTTGAAGTGACTTATATAAATTGCTTTTTCTTCGTTCAACTTCAAAATTAAACTCCTCATATACTAAGGTATACTGCGGGTTTAATTTCTTGTTTGCCTCAAAAAATCTAATTTCTAAAAGCCACAATATTTGTTAATCATTTATTTCTCTCGTTTTAAAAATTGAATTTCATACAACTTTTTGTAAAATCCATCAATTTGTAATAATTCATGGTGGGATCCTTGTTCTACTAATTCTCCCTTATCCACCACTACAATCTTATCTGCTTTTTGGATGGTGGAAAGTCGGTGTGCGATGACAATCGACGTTCTTCCTTCCGTTAATTTTTCAGTTGCACGTTGGATCATTTCTTCTGATTCGTTGTCTACGCTAGAAGTTGCTTCGTCTAATATCAAAATGGATGGATTGTAAACATAAGCACGAATAAACGAAAGCAATTGACGTTGACCCACAGATAAAACACCTCCTCTTTCGCCGACGTGGTAATCATAACTATTTGGTAATTTCATTATAAAATCGTGTGCACCAACTGCTTTTGCCGCTTCAATCACTTGTTCTCTGCTGATTGACGGATCGCGCAAGGTAATGTTGTGGTAAATCGAATCGGAAAACAAAAATACATCTTGAAGTACAATGGCAATATTTTTACGAAGAACATCCAATTGAATGTCTTGTACGTTCGTAATTCCAATGAAAATATCGCCTTTTTGGTATTCGTAAAAACGTCCTAACAAGTTTACAATCGTCGATTTTCCAGCACCTGTCGCTCCAACAAAAGCAACCGTTTTTCCTTTTTCAATAGTTAGGTTGATATTTTTCAATACCCAATCCTCGTTTTTATAGGCAAAATGAAGGTTTTGGAAATGAATATCTTGATGAAAATCAAATTGGGTTATCGTACCATCTTTTTGGGTATGTTCGTTCAAATCCAAAATTTCGAAAACGCGTTCAGCACGCACAATTCCACGCTGTAAGATGTTGAATTTATCTGCTAATTGACGAATCGGTCGGAACAGCATGTTTACCCATAAAGTGAAGGAAATGATTTCCCCATACATTTGTTCTGGATTCGGAGGAACATCCCCCATGAACTGAAACGCACCCCATACCAACAAAAACGCAATCGAAAGCGAACTCAAAATCTCTACTACCGGAAAGAAAATGGAAAACGCCCATACAGCATTTATGTGTGCTTTTTTATGGTCTTGATTAATTTCATCAAATAATTTTTCTTCTTGTTTTTCTTTAGAGAAAAGTTGCACGATTGCCATCCCTGAAATGTGTTCTTGCACAAACGAACTCAAGCGTGTGACTTGCAAACGTTCTTGTTGAAAGGATTTTTTCATCGCATTCGCAAAAATACGAGTCGCAATAAGTAAAAGTGGTATTGGAATCAACGTCAATAAGGTCAATTGCCAATTACTAAAAAACATGATGAAAATTACGAAAAACAACATTAAGAAATCGCCTACAATTTCAATCATACCTGAAGAAAACACTTCCGCAATCGCCTCGATATCAGAAATTAAACGAGTTACTAACGAACCAATCGGTGTTTGGTCGAAATACTTCATACGAAAGGAAAGCATGTGCTTGAATAACTTTTGACGGATGTCACGAATGATGGATTGCGCTAATAAATTACTTACCAAGGCATTAAAGAATTGAAACACCCCTTCTAGTATCAACAAACTTAAAATCAACAGAGCCCAATATAATAAAGCCTCCGGATTTTTGGTAGAAATGATGTATTTGTCTACCATCTGTCCGATTAATTTTGGACGCATAGGACCTACTATCGAAAGTGTTATGGTGCAAATAAAGGAGTAAATCATCAAACGCTTGTAGTTCTTTACAAACTGCAAAAGACGTTTAAAGACATTAAAATCCATTTTCGATTCCTTACGCATAGTACAAATTTAACAGAAAAGATTGGTAGATTTTAGAATTATCAAGTTCAATGAATAAAATGTATTCATTTTTATTTTACCTTTACAAAAACCACAGTTATGATCATCAATTTTAGCGAAAACAAATCCATCGTAGGTCCTATATTGGCCGAATTACGCGATGTTCAGATTCAGAAAGATTCCATGCGTTTCAGAAAAAATCTAGAGCGTTTAGGAGAAATTTTGGCTTACGAAGTTTCCAAAAAATTAGATTACACAACCGAAGTTATAATAACTCCTTTAGGTCAAGCCAAAGAATATCAATTGGTTGAACAACCAATTTTAGCAACGATACTACGTGCTGGCTTACCAATGCACCAAGGATTTTTAAATGTCTTTGATAAAGCAGATTCTGCATTTGTTTCTGCATACCGCAAACATGTTCACAACGATGAATTTGAAATTCATGTGGAATATGTTGCTGCTCCAACGTTTGAAGGAAAAGCATTAATTATCGTTGATCCAATGTTAGCAACTGGTAGCTCGATGGTAAGTGTATACAAAGCGCTATTAAAGCAAGGAAATCCTGGTAAATTATTTATTGTTTCCGCAATTGCTTCGCCAGAAGCATTGGAATACTTAAAAAACTATTTACCAGAATCTACACAATTTTTTGTTGGGGCAATTGACCAAGAATTGACAGCGCAAGCCTACATTGTTCCAGGTATGGGTGATGCGGGAGATTTGGCTTTTGGAATTAAATGTTAGTTCATTAAACAATGAATTTAGCTACCTACAGCACCTTCTTTTTACTTTCGACGGTAAAATTTCTGTTTACTCCTTTTGGCGGTCCAGCTGCAGGATTGACATTTTTCGAAACCTATTTTTCGTGTTTAGCAGGGGGGATTTTTAGTGGAACTATCTTCTATTTTTTAGGGGAATTTTTATTAAAAAAAGCGCGGGCTAAAAAACTTGAAGCTTACCATACTTCTATAAAAACTGGTGTTCCCATCAAACATAAAAAGACATTTACTCCTCTCAATAAAGGGGTGGTGAAAATGAAACGAAAACTTGGGATTGTTGGGATTTCGTTTTTTGCTCCCTTATTTATGTCTGTACCGATTGGAACCATTGTTAGTGCTAAATTTTTTGGAAAAAATAAATTCACCTATCCACTCATCGTACTAGGTATGATTTTTAATGGACTGTTAACCACAGGTGTTGCGTTTGCAATTGCTTCTTTCTTCTAATGATTTTTCTCAAACACGTATTTTTTGATTTAGATAGAACATTATGGGATTTCGAACAAAACTCTCGAAATGCCTTGCAGAAAATTTACGATCAACACGAATTATCAAAACATTTCGATCATTTTTTACATTTTCACAAAGTCTATCATAACATCAATAATGAACTGTGGAAGAAATATGGAAAAGGCAAAATCTCCAAAGATGAACTCCGTATTGTTCGTTTTCAAAAAACCTTGGAACGTGTTGAATTATTTGATTTGGGATTTGCAGACCGACTCAATAATGACTATGTAGCAACAGCCCCTATGGAAACCATCTTATTTCCAAATACATATGAAACATTGGTCGAACTCAAAAAACGCTATCAATTACACATCATCACGAATGGATTTGCTGAAGCACAATTTGTCAAATTAAAAGCTTCCAAGTTATTCGATTTTTTTGATGTGATTGTATGTTCTGAAATGGTTGGTAAAACTAAACCTCATCGCGACATTTTTCAGTATGCCTTGTTACAAGCTAAAGCTACTCCCCAAGAAAGCGTAATGATTGGTGACGACCATACTACGGACATACTTGGAGCAATTCAAGTAGGTATGCAAGCCATTTTATTTGATCCAAACGAAAAGCACCGTAAATCAGCAGGACAACATAAAATTAAAGACTTGGGGGAATTGCCGTTATTATTGACGATGATTTAAACTCTCACCCAAATTTATTTACAAAAAATCCCATTAGTAAAACTAATAGGATTTAAATTACACTTATTATAATAATTTTAATACAATTCCTGTCTCAAACGTTCGTACAAAATCATGCCCGTAGCAACACCAACATTTAAAGATGCAATTTGACCTTTCATAGGAATACGTGCTTTAATGTCGCACATTTTAAGAATATCGCTACTTACTCCATCCTCTTCCGAACCCATTACAATACCAACTTGACCACGAAGATTCACTTCGTATAATGGAACCGATGATTTTTCCGTACATGCCACAACTCTAAATCCACTTTGTTGTAAATAGAACAAACTGTCTTTTAAATTACCAACTTTACAAACTGGAATACGATTTAATGCTCCTGCACTTGTTTTGATGGCATCTGGTGTTACTTGAACAGAACCTTTTCCTGGAATTACAATTGCTGTCACTCCTTCGCATTCTGCAGTTCTAGCAATCGCTCCGAAGTTACGTACATCTGTTAAACGATCTAAAAATAAGAAACAAGCCTTATCTTCATTCTCTACCGCTTTATCCACTAATTCTTCAAAATTAGCATACTCCATTGGAGATAAGTAAGCAATAACACCTTGATGATTTGCTGTTGTTATTCGATCCAAACGCTCAACAGGAACAAATTGAATAAAATAATTTTTATTGGCCGTAGCTTCTTTTAATTCAAAAAAAAGTTCTTTTTGCATGCCTTTCTGAATCATCAACTTATTGATTTCACGACCAGAATTGATCGCTTCGATTACAGCTCTTACACCAAAAATTATATCATCATTTTCCTTTTCACGAGGGGTGTATTTTTCTTCCCTTTTTTGAAAAGGTTTATCAAATCTTTTTTCCATTTTATATCGCTAATTATGCGTTTATAATTAATTCAACTTCCACATTATCACCTAACGTTTTCGCAACAGGACATGCCTTACCCGCTGCGATAACATGTTTGGTTTGATTTTCATCCCATCCATTATTTGTAATATCGATAGTAACAATTAATTTTTCGATTTTTCTTGGTGGTGTGGAAGACATTATTTTAGTCACCTCCGCTTTTCCATGGGAGAATGGTAATTCGTGTGACTGACAATAAATTCCAATTATTGTCAACATACAAGAAGCATAAGAAGTTGCTACTAAATCTGTAGGAGAAAATGCTTCCCCTTTACCATGGTTGTCTATTGGTGCGTCTGTAATAATTGTTGTCCCAGAAGCAACATGAGTTGCAGAGGTTCTCAACCCTCCTAAATAATCTACTTTTGAAGTAATCATTGTACGAAATTTTGTCTTGTAAAATTAGTTCTTTTTAAGGGATAAAAGAAGAAGAAAGTTTTCATGCTAATTGAAAAGGTTATATTTGAATAAAAGAATATAATGCAAATCACCAAATTGACTATAAACGATTCTCTCCCCCTCACCTGTTCTAGAACTGGAACTTGTTGTTTTGGAAAACTTGTATTATTGAATCCTTGGGAATTGTTATCCTTAGCGAAAGCTAAAAAAATAGCTCCTAGCGAATTTCGAGATCACTATTGTGAAAATGGAGGTATTCGATTACGTTTTAATGGTGAAAAAGATAAATTAGATCAATTTTCTTGTAGTCAATACATCCCAAACTTTGGATGCAGCGTTCATGAAGGTCGTCCCCTTGCTTGCCGACTATACCCGCTAGGTAGACAAATTCAAAATGAAGAAGCAAATTACCTATTTCAAGGAAAGGAGTTCCCTTGTTTAAATGGATGTCCTGAAGTTATTGAACTTCCAAAATTAACAGTTGGTGACTATTTGGCTGGTCAAGAAACATCTATTTTTGAAAACATACAAGATGCTTATCTAGAAATCATGCAAAACATCGCCGATATAGGTTTTGCATTATTATTGGATACCCAATTAGCATCTTCAAACGAGACAGGAACATTAAAAAAATGGAGAGAACTAGGTGAATTAGATATTGAAAGCCTTGTTTCATTTATTGGAAATGATTGGATAGATACAATTATGTTACCTGAAATTGACAAAACATTGCATGCAAAAGAATTCACTGAAATTCATAATGAATTAATACAAGTCAAAGCACAAGAGAAATATGAAAATCTTAAAACCATTCCGGAATTAAGTAACGCTTCCATCGAGATAATGGCTGTCGCATTATTTTTAGCAAAAGCAATAGGTGCAAATCCAAGCGAATTATCGGATCATTGGATCGAGATTGCAAAAAGTCACGGAGCAAAAGAATGAAAATTATAAATTGGATTTAATCAACGACTAATTAATTTTAAAAGTCTTAGTAATACATTTTCCTGTTGAATGATTAATAGCAACTTCTTTTGTTAAATATGAATACACAAAAGGTGTAGATTTATTCATTACATCAAAGGTATAGATTTTGTCTGTTCCTTGACATGCACCATTTGAACCATGTATAATTATAGTTCTTTTATTGGAGTTTATTTTACTCATTTCATCCAACTCTGTAAACGGTTTTTTCTTTATGAATGAATTCTTTGGAAAGAATAATTTTCCATCTTTGAGTTCATAAGGTTTGAAAATTGCAACACCACGTTGACCAGAATTCATCTGTGGTATTAGTAATTCTTTTACACCATCTAAATTCAGGTCGTAAAAAAAGAAGGGTACTTTGGTTGTTCCAAAATTTTCAAATTCAGTTTTAGAAAGCGTTTTAGCTTTAAAAATATAATGGAGGCTTTTATTTCGCTTAATCAATCTTGTAATCGTTCGTTTATTTTTAGATAACTTAAGAGGCAAAACTCTCGTTGGAAATCCCATCATCGGATTGTAGACCTTAAATTTTTGATTGGTTTTTAGATGATGGAAATAGATTGTTCCTCTACCTATAATATTATCCTCATAATAAACAACCTTAGGAGAAAACTTGAAAGATATACGATATCCTTCTATCAATTCGCTATATTGAAGATGAATATTTTCAATCTTTTTTTTTGAGCCAAAAGATGTTAGAGAAAATAGAATGAATAAGTAAAATAGTGAGGTGCCAATTTTAAAAGACATAAGTACAAAGTAATAAAAAACAAGGATAAGAAATAATTAACCTTTTTTCTTTCTATTCCTAAAAATAAAATATGTTGTTAGTAGAATTATAAAAATTAGAACAGCTGTTTTTGTGACACTTATTTCATTCGGGTCTAAATAATGATCTACACCGCCATGCCAGCTACAAGTACCAGATCCTGTTGATGTAGTAGTTGATCCGTCGTTACAGACCGCTCCATCACCTTGTTTACATGAAAGCATCAGCAAATTGACAACTAGTATTATCACACTAATTTTAATATTCCTAAAAATTGTCATATAGTAGATGGGGAAAATTGATTTTTCTATTCTTAATTTATGTGTAATAACTCCAAACTCATTGATAAATCCTTAAATAATTCAAGATTTTGTTTTGAGTGAAGATTACTAAGCGAAAGCAATGAAATTTTCTTTTCAATTTCGAAAATCAAATTTCTGTTAACTTCTGAATCTAGAAAAAATTTAGACCAATAAGAACATGCATTATAAATATCGTCAACATATGAAGAATCTTTAACTTTAAGTTTTTCTGTTGATTTATATAAATAATCTCTAAAAATTTCGATATTAAATTCTTCCATTTATTTTTGAATTTGAATTATTTTTTTTTTAATCTAAAATAGATAGCTATAAAACTGATAACTAATAATATCAAATTAGAAGCCAAGCTCGACAAGAGAAAATTATAAAATAGCATAAAATCACTTTGCTGTTCTTCATCTGAAAGGTTTGACACATCAAAAAGCGCATAATATGGTCTAAACCAAAAATTTGTGCAGTTTTCATAAGAAATATTTTCATTCATTGAAAAGTCTCCAATGTGTGCACACCAACGTGTATAATAATTACCTTTATCCGAATTATATACATATATTTCGTCCATTGGAATATAATCAACTAGTTGAATTTCATTCTTTTCTAATATCTCATTTAAATTATTATTTTCTTCTATTAAATTTTGATAATGATCAAATTCTAAAAGTAAATTTTCATGTTTAATTTTGTAATTAAACAATTGAACTTCATCTGAATAAATTGAATTTTGCGCTACTTTCCATTCTTGTAAATTTGCTTTTATTTCTTTATCTATCTTTAAAAGTTTGTCATTTAATTTTTCTATTTTATTGTTTTTTTTAATTCTCTTCTTTTCTAATTTATTTTGCTGAAACTGATATTTTTTACTGTTATTAATTTCATTTTTGTAATGAGCGGTCTTTATTTCATTTAAGAAAGAATTGAATTTATCTTTTTCCCCAAATCCTGCAACATATGCTATTATCAAAGAAAATAACAAATAAATAGAAATCGAAATCAATGATGACTTTACTAATATCAATTTGTTATTTGAAATTGGAGGTCTTTGTTTTATGTACGGTTTTAGTTCTTCAATTTCAACCGCCTTTATCCAATGGGACAACCCTTCGTACCAAATTAAATCATCAGCGTATAGCACAAAATTTTCAAAATCATAAAGTCGATAATGATTTGTTCTATTGTTATTTATGTAATAAATTCTATTGTTCATTATTATTAATTATTACTACATAACGAAACCAATCCAATAACCGCCAAAGCTAAAATCAAATAAAAAATAATATTGCTCGGGGATGAACTTCGGGAATTATAATCGTAAGTAATTCGATTCAAGAGTGTTAGATAATTTTTGAAATCATAAATGTGTTCTTGAAAAAGCAATTCTTCTGTCTTAGGCAATGTAACATTGTTTTTATCTTGAAAATAAAGTAAGAAATATATAGGTATATTATCTAATTCTAATAAACTCGTGTTTTTTAATAACTCATTAAATTTTAAAATTCCTCCATATTCATTTACATATGATTTAAACTCATTTTCGAATACGTATTTTTTTAAAACACCTCCTGAATCGTAACAATTTATGTACTCCTGCATAGACTTATTTTTTTATTAATATGATATTTTAAGTAGTATGTTTTATTATACTTACAATTGATTTCAAGCAAAAGTTTATTAAAAATTAAACCTTATAAATAATAAAGAAGTTTTCAATTTACTTATTAAAATAAACAAGAAACAAACAAAACAAAAAAACAGATATCATTAACATACAACCTTTGTTATTTGATTTTGAAATATTTGGGTTATATTCTTTAAAATCAGACTTCATTTTTTGCACGAACTCTTCATCTTCATTTAATTTCGAAGCTAAAAAGTTCATTAATTTTGCAGGAATAGTATCAAAATCGAAATCTTCCAATTCACTATAGCTTACCTCAGTTTCAATTTTTTCACAAATTTCAATTTTATCTTTGTTCTCTACTAAATAATTAAAAAATGGATCTACATATAAACTAATAAATATATTTTCAGGAATAATAATCTTTCCTATGCCAGAATTATATCTTTCAAATCCAAGTTGATATTCTTCAATTTCTCTAAAAAAATGACTAAACCCAATAATAATTGCATTTTTAACAAACTGTTTATCCTTAATGATAAGTAATTTGTTACTTGTTTGCAATAATCCAGTTAAAAATTCATTATTCAAATTTTCAACTTCATAATTAGTATTTTCATATTCTTGAGAATAAATTTCAAATCGATTAATTAATTTAGGTTCAAGTAAAGATAAAATTTTCTCCATTTTATTTCCATACACTTCACCTATTCCATCTATATATTCGATGATTTTGATAATTAATGCTGTAGTAAGAATACACGCTTGAAATTTTCCAGCTGGGCTTAATTTTCGTTGTTTTTCAAGGAATAAAATTGATGTATCAAATAATTCATCAATTTTATTTACAAGTACTTCTTGTTTTGACATATTAATTACTTCTAAATGATATAATGTTTGCAGTTTAAATCTTAGAAAAAAACTTTAACAGTTTATTTATATTTAATCCTGTTATTTAGTTATATTATTTTACTGTCTGAATTTGTTCAAGAAAATAAACATCTTCAAGCTTATTTATAGGATCAACGCATTTGTCATATATCATTAGAGATACACCATCAAACAATTCTTGAAAAAAAATCTCATCAATCTCTTTTAATTCATGTTTTACAAATTGACCTTCCGAATTTTTAACAATAAAATAAACAAAGAATTTACCTTCTCTAGAAACATCTAGATTGACTCCAATAAATTCCGAATAATTCAAATTATCTATTTTTTTCATAGCATACTCTTCTATGGAACAATAACCCGCACCTGAACTGTGTTTATTTGAATTGGCAGAAACAAATCCTTTATAATCCTGATACATATATTCAATTTAAAATAAATAATTAATTTCTTCAAATATATCAAAAATAACCGTATACGGTTTTAATCTATCGGAAAAATATAGTGAATTATACCGTCCGATGGAAAAACTTGAATTTAATAAGGCGTTTGGACTGTTCATTAAAAAAAGACGCACCCTAAAGGGTTGGTCACAAACAGATTTAGCTTCATTACTAGGAAATAATTCACAAAACATTTCCAGAATAGAAAGAGGAGAATTGACACCTACAATCTTTTGGTTTCAAAAATTAGCTAATGCTTTTGATTGTTCAGCATCTGAATTTTTAAAAGATTTTGAAGATTCAGTAAAAAAAAAACTCTCTACCCCATCTAATTAACAATTCAATCTTATTAACTGTTCTGAAATCTCCAGAAACGAGTTTTTACTTGCAGTATCTTTGTATAAATAGTTGTACAAATGAGCGAGATTATCAACAAGGACGACCATCCAATTCGAATCAAAAAACCAAGTTGGTTACGTGTAAAATTACCTATTGGTGAAAATTACAAAAAAGTTCGTGCTTTAGTTGATGAGCATAAATTACACACTATATGTGAGAGCGGTAGTTGTCCGAACATGGGAGAATGCTGGGGCGAAGGTACAGCAACCTTTATGATTTTAGGAAATATCTGTACTAGAAGCTGTGGATTTTGTGCCGTTCAAACAGGCAAACCATTAGCTGCTGATTTATTAGAGCCTAGTCGCGTTGCGCATAGCGTGAAAACGATGGGTGTAAAACATGCTGTTATCACCTCTGTGGATCGTGACGATTTAAAAGACGGTGGATCTGAAATATGGGCAGCAACAGTTAATGCTATTCGAAAAGAATCACCCGGCACAACATTGGAGACCTTAATTCCAGATTTCATGGGAAAATGGGAGAATCTTCAGCTAATTATAGATGTTGCCCCTGAAATTGTATCTCATAATTTAGAAACTGTACGTCGTTTAACGAAACAAGTACGAATTCAAGCGAAATACGATCGAAGTTTAGAAGTCTTATTTCGTTTAAAAAAAGGAGGTATGCGTACCAAATCTGGAGTTATGTTAGGACTAGGTGAAACACATGAAGAAGTTATAGAAACTATGGAAGATTTAAGAAGTGTTCAAGTTGATATTCTAACTCTAGGTCAGTACTTACAACCTACACCAAAACACCTTCCAGTTGTCGAATTTATAACACCAGAACGTTTCGAAGAATACAAAGAATTAGGATTAAAAATGGGATTTAGGTATGTAGAAAGTGGACCTTTAGTAAGATCTTCCTATCATGCTGAAAAACATATTTTTGAATTATAAGATTGAATATTAATAAAAACTACACTTTATTAACATTAAATTTTTGATAACTTGTTAATTAATCTAATTAATCTAAAGTTTTAAATTAAATTACAATCTATTATTTTTTAATTAACAATCTATAAACAAAATAATAGGTGAATTTTATCGAATTCAACTAACATCAAAACCCAAGTACTTAAGAAATCTCAAATATTTTGATCTAAAACTTGATTTTTGTGAAAAAATCATAAAAAAATGACTTTTCTATTCATTTTTTTGCATTTTCTATTTTTACATTAAAAATTGCTACAAGTCAATATTTACAGGACTTTAAAAACAATTTTAGCCCTCTACATCTTCCTGAGAATCGAAAATTTGAGGAAAAATTTAGAACAACGGTCAAATACCTTACTGAAATTGATCAAAAAAATGAAAAGAAGTCTGAATTTTGTCACAAACTAGTCTTTATTAACAAACATAAATTCTAACTTTGCATTTTTAAATTTCAATTACGATGAGTTCATACGACGTTGCCATTATTGGATCTGGACCTGGAGGATATGTTGCTGCAATACGTTGCGCACAATTAGGTTTTAAAACAGCATTAATAGAAAAATACGATACATTAGGAGGTACTTGCTTAAATGTTGGTTGTATTCCATCAAAGGCATTATTAGATTCTTCAGAACATTTCCACAATGCAAAACATACATTTGCCACCCATGGAATTGGTTTGGAAAATCTTAATGCTGATATCAATCAAATGGTAAAACGTAAGGAAGAAGTTATCAGTCAAACGTGTAGTGGAATAAAGTTCTTAATGGACAAAAACAAAGTAACTGTTATTCATGGTACTGGTTCTTTTGTTTCAAACACTAAAATTTCGATTAAAGATTCTGAAGGTAAAGAAGAAATTATTGAAGCTAAATATTCTATTATCGCTACTGGATCTAAACCTAATTTTTTTCCTGGTATGGAACCAGATAAAAAACGTATAATTACTTCCACTGAAGCTTTAAAAATGACTGAAATTCCTAAAAAGATGTTAGTTATAGGTGGTGGTGTTATTGGTTTAGAATTAGGTTCAGTATATGGTAGATTAGGAACAGAAATCCAAGTAATCGAATTTGCTGATTCAATTATCCCAACCATGGATAAATCCTTAGGAAAAGAATTGACAAAGGTTCTAAAGAAAGAAGGATTCAAATTTCACATGGAACACAAAGTTCAAGGTGTTGTTAATAATGGGGATTCTGTCACTCTTAAAGCATTAAATAAAAAAGGGGAAGAAGTAACATTTGAAGCAGACTATTGTTTAGTAGCGGTAGGAAGAAAAGCATTTACAAATGGACTAGGACTTGAAAACGCTGGTTTAACAGTAAATAATCGAGGTCAAATCGAAGTAAACGATCATCTTCAAACAACTGTTCCAAATATATATGCGATTGGTGATGTAGTTCGTGGAGCAATGCTAGCTCACAAAGCAGAAGAAGAAGGAGTTTATGTAGCAGAATTATTAGCTGGACAAAAACCACACATCAATTACAACTTAATTCCTGGTGTAGTTTACACATGGCCAGAAGTTGCAGCAGTTGGTAAAACTGAAGAAGAATTAAAAGCAGCAAATATCGAATTCAAAGTTGGTAATTTTCCAATCAAAGCATTAGGAAGAGCGAGAGCAAGTATGGATACAGCAGGTTTCATCAAAGTTTTAGCAGACAAAACAACCGATGAAGTTCTTGGGGTACACATGATTGCACCTAGAGCTGCAGATTTAATTATGGAAGCGGTAGTTGCTATGGAATATAGAGCTTCAGCGGAAGATATTTCTCGTATATGTCACCCACACCCTACTTATTCTGAAGGAATGAAAGAGGCTGCTTTGGATGCAACAGAAGCTAGAGCACTTCATATATAACAAATTAATAATTGAAAGTATAAGGGTAAATGAAAGTTTACCCTTATTTATTTTTAGATAGATTAGGAATGAAAAAAACAGGAGTATTATTATTACAATTAGGAACACCAGATAGTCCAAGTACAAGCGATGTAAGACGTTATTTAAACGAATTTTTAAATGATCCGCGTGTCATTGACTTACCTTGGTTAGGTCGTAAATTACTTGTAAACGGCATCATTGTTCCTTTTCGTGCACCTAAATCAGCTAAAATATATAAAAAACTTTGGGATCATGGTAATGGAAAATCTCCATTATTAGATTATTCAGAAAAGGTTCAACAATTAGTTCAACAACAATTTCAGAATGAAAATGTGACCGTTGAAATGGCAATGCGCTATCAAAATCCATCAATGGAAATTGTTTTAGATAGAATGCACAAAGCGAATTACGAACAAATTATCATTATTCCTTTGTTTCCTCAATACGCCAGTGCCTCGACAGGATCAGCAGTTGAAAAAGCAATGAATATCATTCGTAAATGGTGGGTAATTCCTGAAATTAAAATTGTATCTCAATTTTATGATAATCCAGGATATATTACCTCTATCGTTGAACGAGCGAAAGAATTTGATTTAAAAAGTTACGACCACATATTATTTTCTTACCACGGATTGCCTGAACGTCACGTTGACAAAGTATATAACGATGGGTTATGTGAAGATCAACCTTGTGAAACAGAAATAAATGACAACAACAAACTTTGTTATAAAGCAACTTGTTACGCAACAACACGATTGATAGCTGAACAATTAGGAATCACAGAAAAAGACTATACTGTCTGCTTTCAGTCTCGCCTAAATAAAAAATGGTTGCATCCATTTTCTGATAAAATTGTCGAAGAACAAGGTAAAAAAGGTGCTAAAAAACTATTGGCTTTCAGTCCAGCTTTTATAGCAGATTGCTTAGAAACAATTATTGAGATTGGAGAAGAATACCAAGAAATATTTGAAGAATATGGAGGAGAAAAAATACAACTAGTTCCTAGTTCAAATGACCATCCTGCATTTGTAAAATGTTTGACCGATTTGGTAAAAGAAAGAATGTAAAAAAGAATAAAGACCTAAAGAAAAAAGAAGAAAGACATTTACTTTTGATGAAAAATTAAATGTCTTTCTTCTTTGCTCTAAAAATCTTTACTCTTCTAAGCAATTACTACAGCTAAAGCAACACCAACAATAATACTTACCAATTTCATCAAATTAAAGCGATGATTTTCACTAGCTTCAAAGATAATCGTTGTGGAAATATGTAAAAACATACCTACAACAATTGCTAGTAAAATATTCATTGACAATAGATCTATAGCTTCATGGGCGAACTTCCCAAATAACAAACCTAGCGGAGTCATTAATGCAAAACACATTAGTATTATCCAAGACTTTTTGTTTGTGATACCTGAACCTTTTAAAAGCGTCATTAATGCGATTGAAACTGGAGTCTGATGAAATAATATTCCTAAAAGTAAAGATTGTCCAGACATGTGATTATGAAGAGTATGAACATCCCCTCCTGCTAGTGGAATTCCTTCAATAAATGAATGAACGGAAAGCGAAATAAACAATGCCCATGGAATTTTATTGTTTTTATGAATATGAATGTGACCATGTTCAATCCCACCAGAAAAATACTCTAAAAACAATTGAATCAAGAAACCAATAAGTATAAACAATCCAATACTATAGTTGGATTCAGACTCATATAATTCAGGTAAAAAATGAACAAAAGCGATTGATAATAAAAACCCACCACTAAATGCTAACATTATTTTTATTAGTTTTTTTTGCTTGAGTCCATCCAATATCAAAACGACAATCCCTCCTAAAAAAACAGAAAAAATCAATAGAAAAATATTAAAAAAATCCATCATAATTTTTTAGCAATTATAATTAATCGATCCGAAGTTTTAGCATTAAATGGATTCAAATGAAAGTCACCAAAAACAGATTCAATCTTAAAATTAGTTTCTGTTAACATTTTATGAAAATCCTCAAAGGTAAATCCTCTTACATATTCTTGGAATGAGAATTTTGTATTATCATCTTCAAAATCAATGTTCTTCTTTATAAACTTACCATCAAAATCTCTCGTAATATGAAAGTCAATCCCTTCTTCTGTTTTTATTTCGGCTTTTACTAACGAATCAATCACTCGTTTAGCATTCATAAAATCTATAACTACTAATCCATTAACTGAAAGCATATCATAAATAGAGCGCAAAACACTATAGTTATCTGCATCGTTTTCGAAATAACCAAAACTCGTAAATAAATTAAAAACAACGTCAAACTTTTTATCCTCCAAACGTTCACGCATATCATGTACTTGAAAATTCAATGTTGAATTTTGATATTGAGAAGCACCAGTAATACTTTGAGGAGATAAATCAACCCCAAGAACTGTCAAACCTAATTTATTAAGGGTAAGTGAATGACGACCCTTTCCACAAGCTAAATCTAAAACATACTCATTTGAAAGATTCAAAAACGTATACAAATTAGAAATAAATAATGCCGCTTCAGATTCGTCACGATTCTTATATAAGGTGTGATAATACTTAGTGTCGAACCAAGAACTGAACCATGCATTATCGTTTGAAGAAATAATTTCCATATGAGTACAAAAATAGACATTCTCTAGCAAATACTTGTAAATATTCAAGTTTAACCTATCTTTGAATACAAGAAAAAAGGAAGAAAAGGATGCTCAAAATTGGAATAACAGGAGGAATTGGATCTGGTAAGACCTATGTTTGTCAACTTCTTGAAAAATTGGGTTACCCTGTTTTTTATTCGGATGAAGAAGCTAAAAAATTAATGACTCAAGATCCTAGTTTAATTTCTGAAATCAAGCAACTTTTAGGGGATGAATCATACATTCAGAATGAGTTAAATAAACCCTTTATCGCACATTCGATTTTTCATAATTCAAAACTAAGAGAAGCGATTAACCTATTGGTTCACCCTAAAGTTTTTCAAGCTTTTGAACTTTGGAAAAATAAACAATCCTCAACGATTGTTTTTAATGAATCTGCACTATTATTTGAAACAGAATCCTATAAACGTTTCGATAAAAACATTCTTATCCTATCTGATAATGAAACAAGAATAAAAAGAATTCAACTACGAGATACACTTTCAGCGATTGAAATTAAAAATCGCATCGAAAGTCAGTTATCCGATGACGAAAAGATAAAAAAAACAGATTTCATTATTGATAATAATGAGAACGTTTTACTTATACCTCAACTAATCTCCATTTTGGAGAATATAAAATAATGAAAAAAATCTTTATCAAAGTTCTTCAAAATCATCAAATTTAGTTGGGTCATCTTCCTTTTTATCACCACCAACATGCATGGAAGTTGTAACCAAAGGTTTGCCAGACACTAAATAAAAAATACCATTCAATAATTTATTAACGATACTCAACATAATAAAGAATCCAACGATTTTGAAAACAAAACCAATCACTGGTGCTTCTTCTATTCCTAAAATCGTGTCATAAAACCAATTACTTATTGGGTTATGGGCATACTGTGGATAGAAAATAAAAAAAGCAAACATTCCCATTCCAAAAAGTATAACACCAATTTCTGCTTTTAGATTAAACATCGGTGTTAAAAACTTCATGTTTTCTCCAAGAGATGTTTTAAATAACGTAGAACGTTTTTGACGATTTTGTAATTTACCTACGAAGTAAAGCACCAAAATCATAGCGCCAGTATACAATTCATAAGGTAAGATATACTCTGAATTATTTTGATGTAGGCAGAACAAAAAGGTTACGTCAATTAAAAAGAAATATTGTAAAGACTTAATGAAATATTCTTCAATCATATTTTTTTCAATTTGTTTTGGTCTTAACAATGTGATTGATAAACGAACAAATCCCCACAAAAATCCAAAAACAGCAAACATTACGCCCATTAAAAAGGCAAATTTTAATAAATCCATAATACAAATTTGCAAAAAAAAGTTTTATAGAAATCAAATCTAAAAAAGCATTCTGAATAAATTAATATCTTTGGAGTACAAATCGATGAAACCTAAAAATATAAGGATGAAAAAATTCATACTATCCATTGCGTTTATAACAACAACTTTATTCATTTTTGCTGAAGAAGGTATGTTAATTCCCTCACTCATTTCTGCTTTTCAATCGGATATGAAAGCGAAAGGGATGAAACTTTCTGCAGAGCAAATTTACAGCATTAATAATTCAAGTATAAAAGATGCTATCATTAGTTTTAATGGCGGTTGTACTGCTGAAATAATTTCTGATCAAGGGTTATTATTGACCAATCACCATTGTGGATTTTATAATATTCAATCACATTCTTCCTTAGAAAAGGATTACCTAAAAAATGGTTTTTGGGCAAAAACAAAAGCGGAAGAGTTAGCTAACGCAGGTTTGACAGCGACTCGAATTGTTAGAATTGATGATGTAACAGCAAGTGTGCTTTTTGGTGTAACGGATGCTACACCTTTGAATGAAAGAAGCCAAAAAATTAAAGAAAACATTCAAGAGATAATTAAAGATAAAAGCTTAAACACGCACTATCGTATTGACGTGAAAGAGTTTGATTATGGGAATAGTTATTACGCAATGACCACAGAAGTATTTACAGATGTACGTTTGGTTGGTGCTCCTCCAAGTTCCATTGGAAAATTTGGTGGAGATACGGACAATTGGATGTGGCCTCGTCATACCGGCGATTTTGCTTTATTCAGAATATATGCTGGGGCTGATAACAAACCAGCTGTTTATAGCGAAACAAATATTCCTTATGTACCTGAATATTCATTAACCATTGATGCAGGGCATAGAAAATCAGGGGAATTTACAATGGTTTATGGATTTCCAGGTGTTACCGAACAACATGTCGTTTCTGGACAATTAGCTTATTTGATTAACCGTGAAAGACTAGCACGTATCGGAATGCGTGAAAAATCATTATCAATTATCAATACACGTATGCGTGCTAGTGATGATATTCGAATTAAATATGCGGCCAAACAAGCTACAATCGCTAATTCTTACAAAAAATGGATTGGACAAGTGCAAGGACTGGTTGAATTAAATGCATTAGAAGTTAAAAAACAATACGAAGCACGTTATACGAAGACCGCACAAAAAACCGATCAATGGAAAGAAAGATATGGTTCTATCGTAGAAAAGATGAACTTACTTTTTGAAGAAAACAAAGAGTATGATTTCTCCAACACGATGATTATGGAATACATCTTTGTTGGTGGCGGACCAGAATTTTTCAAGCAAGTTCGTGTTATGGATGAGTTTGTGAAAAATTACGAAAAGTATAAATCTCCAGAAGAAAAACCAGCTAAACTAGAGAAGATTAAAGCTTCATACGAAAAATTCTTCAAAAATTACAGTAAAGAAATCGACCAGACGATTTTCAATTTATTACATGCGGAATTTGTTCATTTGATGAACCCTGCTTATGTTCCAGTAATGGTTTTAAGTAAAAAAACAGAGGAATGGTCAAATGAAATTTATTCTAACTCAATTTTTACGGATAAAGAAAAATTAGCAAATTTCTATGCGAATTTTAACGATGAATCGATTGCTAAGGTAAAGGCTGATCCAGCGTATATTTTATTTACGGAATTGGTATCAAAATATAATGCGGAAATTGTCCCAAAATTAGATGAGTTCACATCCAAAATGGACGATTTACTAAAAATTTATATAGAAGGAAAACTTGTAATGTTTCCAAAAGACAAACATTGGCCTGATGCAAATAGTACACTACGAATTGCTTATGGTAAATTGGAAGGTTCTACCCCTAAAGATGGCATGGCATATAAAGACCACTCAACTGCCGAAGGAATATTAGAAAAAAATAGAATTAATAATCCTGATTTTGAATTATTACCCCGAATTAAAGAATTGTATGAGAAAAAGGATTATGGTGACTACGCACAAGATGGTGAGTTATGGGTGTGCTATACGGCCTCTAACCACACTACAGGAGGCAATTCAGGTTCTCCTGTATTAAACAAAGATGGATACTTTATAGGAATAAATTTTGACCGTACTTGGGAAAGTACAATGAGTGATTATATGTTTGATCCTTCTAGATGTAGAAATGTTGTATGTGACTCAAGATATATTCTTTGGGTTATCGACGTATTCGCTGAAGCAGATCACTTAATTGAAGAAATGCACATTATCACTGAGAAAGATAAGCGAAGAAAAATGTAACAGATGTTACATTGAAAATTATAATTTATGAATTGGGTAGCTGAAAAGTTACCCTTTTTTATTTTCCAATAATGTAGGATTTTAAATTCCAGTACGATTTATAACACGTATTTGGAAAATACTTAGGGTCATTGGTGATATCATAAATAAAAAGGGACACAGGATGTGACTTTAACTTAGGTAAAGTTTGAATTTCATCCGCAGATTTAGAAAAGGAATTTAATCGTTGATAACGTTGGTTTAATTCCGTGTCGAAATTAGATGCTTGTGAACTTATTAAATCTTTCCAAGCATTAAAAGTATTACCAGTTCCACACATTAAAACCAATGAAATTACCAAACAATAATTCATCATTGATTTTTTGACTTCTAGTTTTTGAAAAAAAAGAGATTTGTTTGTCCAAATGGTAAGATTGATAAACCATAAGAATAAAAAATAAAAATAGGCTGTATTCACCGTTCTATGTTGCCCCATAATTCCAGTGCTCCAATAAGCGGGGAAAATAGAAATAAATAACACCGAAACCAACGCAACTAATGACACCCATTTATTGATAAAAAAATTATTCTTAAATAAGTCAACGTGCTTAGAAAGATTTTTAGAAATAGGAATGTAGATCAATGAAACTAAAAGAATCACACCACTCGAGAGCCATTCAAATCCAAAACGCAAGGTTTGAAGCAATGTGGATGTGAACGAATGGTAAAAACGATGAGATTCTCCAATAAAATATGCTTCTCTAACTTTATTTCCTGGAGCAAAATACACAATACTAAAACCAATAATCGAAGCTAGCAACAAACCGCTTATCCAAGATGTATTCTTATTTTTCTTCACAAAAAAATGTATACCTACTACAAGATGAAAAACTAGGAGAAGTAACATAATTACTTCGTTAAAACCAGATAAAAGAATAAGTAAAATGAATAAAATAACAAATAAACCAATTTTGGATAAACCATTAGTAAGATTCAAAAATTTGTGAAGACCTATCAAATAAAAAAGCATAATACTATTTGCTACTTGATAAGTAACAACCCCTGTATACCAGTAAGTACCTTCTGATAAAATAGGCATCTGAAACAAATCCAAAAGCATAAAGAAGAATGAAATTGCCAATATTTGTTTTTTGGAAATTACATTTTTGAAAAAATAAGTAAAGAAAAAATAAAGGGTACAAATAGAAAACAGGAAAATGGCTAGCATTGAAAAACGATACGATACAAGCCAATTAACTCTATAAATAAGTGGGCTTTTTAAAACAAAAACATTCGATGTAAAACGACCATTCCATAGGTTGTATTCATCTGCTAATGCAGGGAGCAAAGGTTGTTTCGTCCCTAACATTGCATACGAAAAATCATCTCCCGAAGGGTGACAATAAAAAAATAAAAGAAAAAAAGGGAGGATACAAAAAAGTAATATTCCTAGAATAATAGTTGTAGATTTCGAAGAAAAAAAAGAGTACATTTTACTCTGGCAATACATTCATTTTGTCCGCAAAATGGTAACAGTAATCCCTTAAATCTTCACAAATTAAAGTTTCACCAGTAGCCTTTTCAAAACTATCAGCCATCGTTAATAAAGTTTGGTGAAAAAATTGTTTCATCTCCTCAACAGACATGTCTTCTGTCCACAAGTCAATTTTCAAGGTATGCCCTTTATCGGCATCCCACATTGCTAACATCATTGCTTTTGTATCTTGATTTTCAACTTTACCATCAGTAGCACTCCATTTCATTCGCATAGGTACATGGTTCTCATTAAGCCCGACATTTACTTCAATAATAGAAGTCTTTACAATTTCTTTACTCATTATTCTTCAATTTCGTACGACTGTAAAATCGTGTTATAAGGTA
Source organism: Chitinophaga pinensis (assembly GCA_943324745.2). Lineage (GTDB taxonomy): Bacteria > Bacteroidota > Bacteroidia > Flavobacteriales_D > Crocinitomicaceae > CANHVK01. The sequence goes on from CALPMT020000002.1 coordinate 22,928, forward strand.
TATTAATTAACTGTTGAAGTGATATAGATTCATTATTAGCCATGAATTCGTGCACAATTTTCCAACCCAAGTATTGCCCTAAACGATCAGGACTTTTTTCAGGTAATCCAACCGTAAAAGGACCTTCATTCAAAAAGTTAGCATGATCTCGTTCATTTTTTGAAAATAACAACTCTTGATTCACTATATATTTCCAAATTGAAGTTTCATTATGATCCGCCCAATCATAGCCGTTTTTTGAATACCTAAACAGCAAATGTTTTTCCATTTCGGGAAAAGAAGCTTCCGTTAAATACAAAATTTTACCCCAACGAATCATTTTGTCTGCAAACACACCATCTACTTCTTTCACAATTTTTTTGGCTATCCATTCACTCAACACATCTCTTGAAATAAATTCTTTACGCATGCTTTCCTTCATCCATTGAAAAAAATCTTGTGTTGGTAGTTCTTTAATTACTTTTGAATTAGATCCTAAATATCTATCAAGACCTATCCCAATTTCTGTTGAGGAACAAAAAACATTAGAAACAAAAAGTGAATTAATATAAAATACTTGGTTAGGGAGTTGAATGAATGGTAAATGAAATTTAAGATGACTAAAACCATCGATTATTTGAGATTGTAAATCACTTTTAAACTTGAAAGAAGATGAAATTGAAGATTCTAAACGTTTAATATAAGTATCATTACGGAATAATTCGATTCGATCTAAGCTCCCAATATCCTTAAAGCCACCAATCCCTAAACAATGTCCTAATTCATAGGCTAGAACTCCTTCTGAAGAAGTTGAAAATCTATTAAGAAGAAGAGGGATTTCAGTACGAGAAGAATTCATTAAAATAGAATCTAAATTTACAAACGAAATATTTACACTTATTTTAGAAGTATCAACATCTAATTTATTACTTGTACAAGATATTAAAAGAAGTATGAGTGACGAAAAATAAAAAAAAATTCTAAGTATCATTTATAATAATTAAATTAGCAACCAAATGTACGCAAAGTCTTTGAATTATGAATAAAATAGCAACTAAACTACTTTTACCAATTTTATTATTAACAATAATATCAGTTGGGTATTCGCAATCAAATAACACTAAAAAAATACAGATGGGTATCGTGTTAAATAGTGGATTAAACTTTAACAATATGACAACTAAATTTGCAGACAGTAAAGTCGGTACTGATCTAAGCATTGGAATAAATATTGTTAAAAATTTGAATGATAACTTAGGTTTTGTGACAGGTTTTGAATTTGATTTTTCAAGGTTGAAATATACATTCAACGATACATCTCTTTATTTATATAATGACTCAAAAATTCTGACAAAATCAGAAAATAACGAAACATATACTCTATTTCAAGTTAAAGAACGAACTCAAACTCCTATATATCTAAGTATACCTACTATGTTTGTATTTAGAACCGATTATTTCGGATACTTTAGATATTTTGCAAAATTTGGTATGAAGCATTCATTTACTTTAAAAAGCATGACAAATGATGAAGGAATAATATCAGGTTCAACGGAAACTAAAAATCTAACAAATATGGTATTACCAAAAGATTTAAGTATTTACAAAGGTAGTATTGGTGTATCAGCTGGAATGGAATGGAATTATTATGGTACATCAACCATGGTTTTTGAATTAGGCTATTACTACGGAATCAATAACATACATAGAGGAGATGCAATAACTGGTAGTGATAGTGACAAAAATAAATCATTGTTTGAAAACAAAGATAAAACTAAATATACTAGCTTAAAAAACACCCAAAATCAATTAGCATTTAAAGTGTCTTTTTTATTCTAATTAATGGAAAGTAAAAAAGTAATAAACCATATTGCAGAATGGCTGAAAAATTATGCAATAAAATCAAATCAAAAAGGATATATCATAGGAATATCAGGAGGTATTGATTCTGCACTAACTTCAACTTTATGTGCATTAACAGAATTAGATATTTTACTTGTAAATTTACCTTTACGCCAACGAAAAGAAGAATATTTAAGAGCTAATAAACATATTACGCATTTAAAATTAATGTTCCCTAATATAAAATCTTTGGAACTTGATTTAACAGAAGTATTTTCAAAACTTGAATTTAGTTTGCCGTCTGAAACAGTTGCAAATAAATTAGCAATGGCAAACACAAGATCAAGATTACGAATGACAACTTTGTATGCATTAGGACAAACTTCAGGTCTTTTAGTTGCTGGAACAGGAAATAAAATTGAAGATTTCGGAGTAGGTTTTTTCACTAAATATGGTGATGGTGGAGTAGATGTTAGTCCAATTGCAGACCTAACTAAAACACAAGTTAGAAAATTAGCAGGAGAATTAGGAATTATTCAAGAAATTTTAGATGCTGAACCAACCGATGGTTTGTGGGATGAAGACCGTACAGATGAATTACAAATGGGCGCAAGCTACCCTGAATTAGAATGGGCAATGGATTTTCAAGGAGATGAAAACAATTTGAATGTACGAGAAAAAGAAGTATTATCGATTTACAGAAAACTAAATAAAATCAATAAGCATAAAATGACACCAATTCCTATCTGTTTAATTCCAAAAGAATTAATCTAATCTACTTCTGGAGCTAAACGCAAAACAATACCATCAATTGAATCATCTATAGGAATTTGACAACCTAAACGTGAATTTGATTTAACAAAAAAAGCTTGATCCAACATGTCTAATTCAGAATCACTTTGCACCTCTAAAATTGTATCAGACTCAAGATAACATTGACATGTAGCACACATTGCCATACCACCACACTCTCCTTTTACAGGTAAATCATAAGATTTACACAATTCCATGATATTCATATTCATGTCTGTAGGTGCAACTAAATCATGAGAAACACCTTCACGATCGATTATAGTAACTGTTATATCTTGTGCCATATAATTAATAGAAAAAAGACTATGTACAAATATACATAGTCTTTCAATATAATAACTTATATTAATTTAGAAATGCCACAAATCGTGCTCAAAATTTCTAAATTCTTCTGTAATTTTTTGAGATTCATACAACGCGTCGATACCAGTACGATAAGTATCAATAGTACGATCAAATGTATTAGATTGTTTGTAGATTGTACTATTAAATTGACGTTTTTGGAATAAATCATCAAAACTCATCCATTGTGCATCATTCTTTGGATTATATACATTGTAATTCACAAATACAAAACGACAATGAGGAAAATACAACCAAAATAATATTTTTTTACCTTTAATATTTGTAATCTCACCTTTATCATTTCTATCTGCTTCATAAACAACAGGAGCTAAACCTAGAATACGTACATCAAACTGAGAACGTTCTTTATCAAAAAACCAATCTTCTTTAAGACGATATTCTACTATATCTTCAGATTTATACCAACGTATTTCAGGATCTTCTTGAATCTGTTCTTCAATCCCAGTAACTGGATTTTTTCTAGTCAAAGGCTCACCTGTCAATGGATCAGTTTTTACCATTGGAGTTCCATCAGGATTCATTTTATCTTTTTTCTGACCTATCAAACGTAATACATTATCTTTAAAAGTTGTATCAGTTTCATAACTTTTTCCAGGAGCTAATTGAACAGGGTATTTAAACAAATCTCCATCAAAAGAACCAATATTATCAGGATTTTCATTATCAAACATAACCAAATCACCTTTCAAAATATGAGTTCTTATCACAGTCCACAAAGACCAGCGAGTTGTGTTTTTAACCCAATCCTGATTACCTGTGAATTCATCTAATGGATAATACATTGAATGATTTATTTTTTCACGCATATCAATTGATCTCCATATACGTTTAGAAAACATTACATCCGCTTCACGAACGAATTCATAAGGAACCAAACGTTTAGTTGGAATATGTTCTTGAATATAGATACCATCAATCACACCTTCAGCAGGTATATTTACAGGTCCACCATTTATTTCATTTTGAGCATTTAAAAATGTCAATGTAGAAAATACAAAAAACGAAGAAAATATTTTTTTCATAACTTAAATTATTAAGTATTCTAATTCAAAGTAACAGTACAAGCCCCAAATTTAGCGCCTGTTTTACCATCAGTATATTTACAAAGAAAGGTAACTATATCACCAGGTTTAGCTTGTTTCAATAAATTGGAAGCAGCTGCATCTATCACATTACCTTGACCTTTAGCGGTACGACCTTTGAAATCCATTTTCCAATCAAGTACAGTAAAATTAATACCTTGTAAATCTATAGATGGAGGGAATTTTGCAGATAGACCCATCGCAGATTTAGGTGCAGATTCACCAGTACCTTTACCCGCAAAATAAATTGCAGCAGGTGGCAATGGTTTAACTTTAAAAGTAAATGAACCTAGACTTGCAGATTTTTTGGTAACAGTGTTTGTTCCTTTAATTGCAATCTCACACGTTTTACCAGGACCAACTGTTGGAGTTGCAATCCAAATTGCACCTTGTTTTTGAATAGATACACCTGTACCTAATAAATCACATTGGTTAAATCCAGCCGCAGTACCAACTACTTTATTGGCATAACCTTGATAAAGAACAGTCATGTCAGGTAAGGAAATAGATCCTGAAGGCTCCTGAATTGTAATTGTATGTTCCCAATCTTTCACTACAGGAGTACCGTTTTTCTTACGAATCATAACAGTACCTTTCACTTTCATCTCTCCAGAACCACTTGCAGTAACTTTCACTTTCGCTTGTCCGTCTACAGCAGGGTCCACTTTTCCTCCTCCTGAAGTAACTTTCACTTCAGGTTGCTTGTCAGAATCGAATGCAGCCATCATTACACTAATTTCAACTTCATCACCTTTAGTAGCTAATAATTGACCATTAGCAAAACCTTGTACTTTATTGAAAGAGAAATCCCCCCCCCCAACTCTTGAACGAATCAATGCGATAGCATCAGCACGAGCAGTCAAAACTTCTTTTTCTAAAGCAGATAAAGATGCAATACCGGCCACTTGTGGGTTGTGGTCCCAAGTTTTACCTACCCAATGAACGCCTTCTATATCGTGTACTTTATAGAATTCATTTTTAGACATTGAGATATAAATCTTTTTCACTTCAGCAAGTTCGTCAGGACTTATCTTTCCTTTCTTAATCATTGCATCCACTTGTTTCTCTAAATCTTTATTTCCTTCAAATTTATTGATATCAGCACATTTTATGCTATATTGATTTTCAGGAGTTGATGCACTTTTGACTAAAATTTCAACAAGTTCTTTACGGTATTTGTTATAATTTTCCCACAATTCTTTACCCTTCCCTTTAGGACTCTTAATATCCTCATTGATCCCCATGATTAGCATAGGTTCATCATATTTATCAGGACCTTGAACATGCCCTAAATGCATACGAATAGGTTTACAAGGGGCTTTTTTAGCATCGTATTCATCGTGTATCAAGGCCTCTTCTTCGGGAATCCCAGGTGCATTTTTACCATCCTTAGTGATAGCTTCTTGACATTGTAACATAATGTCGAGTTTACAACCATCTAAGAACACAATCATTTCAGCTGTTTTTTTCTCGATAGCGTCAACATCCTTTAAAAAGGCAGATGCTTTTTCACTTAAAGCTGGATTAGATTTATCTTCAGCAACTTCTTGTAATTCTTCTTTTTTCTCCTGTCCACGAGCATATTCGTTTTCATTTGCAACCTGAATATTTTCTTCGATCGCTACAAACGCCTCTAAAATTGATTTAGATACGTTCAAGGCTAAAAGTGCGGTAAGTACAAGGTACATCATACCTACCATCTTCTGCCTTGGTGACTCATTACCACCTCCCATTTTCTTATAGTATTAAAAGTTAATAATCTGATAAATTAAATGTAAGATGTTAATCTCTTGAGATAGTCATTGCTTTCAACATATTACCATAGACATTGTTTAAATCTGTAAGGTTTTTAGAAAGCATTGCCATATTTTCTCTATACAATTTAGTATCTTCAGTAGATGCAGAAAGATTTTGCATCATTTCTGTTACTTGAGACTGGAATTTCTCCGTTGCTTCTAAGTGAGCAGACGAACCTTTTAATTGAAGTTCATAAACATTATTCAAAGCAGCTAAATTTCTAGAAACTTTTTGCATCTGCTCACCAAATGATTCTCCTTCTTGAGAAGTAGAGGTCATTCCAGAAATAGACAATGAAGCTCTTTCATAAGCATCAGACAATGATGAAACCTTGTCGGAAGCAGCTTGTAAACTAGAAACATATGAATCAGTTGCAGAAACAGCAGAGGAAATACCTTGTAAAGAACTTGCATTTTCACCCAAACTTCTCATACCAGCTGCTAAACTTTCTAATAATTCAGAATCAATTTTAGCTTCAGCTAACATAACGTCTAGTTGTTGCGTTAAACCAGATCCAGTATTTGCAGGTACTTGATCAAAATGTTTATCGTGTTCTTTATGACCTTCTTCAACTAAATCATGTAAATCATCTTCACCATGACCAGGTTCATGAACCTCAGCTAATTCAGGGTATACTAAATCCCAATGATAATCGTGAGGAAGTGGTTCAAATGAGGACATAATAAAAATAGCAACCTCTACAAGAAGACCTGTAATAAGCATTGCAGAAGCTCCAGGCCAGTGCATAATCTTAAACAATGCACCAAGGATTACAACAGCTGCACCATACCCATAGAAATACTTCATAAAAGTTTTCCATTTCAAACTACCAGGGACCATCCAAAAAATCTTCATAACTCTACTTATTAAATTTAACTTATCTACAAATTGCTATTTATTTTAATTCAATCTCATCGATTTCTTCTGCACTACCTTCTTGTAAAAGATCAGCTCCACCTCTACCCATGTGAGTCATCACATTACGGAATCCGATATACGATTTTGCAGTATCTTGATATTCATAAGATCTTGATGAAGTCATACAGTAATAACCAATGTCTTTCCATGAGCCACCACGTAATACTTTTTGCTTTAATTTTGGAGGATCCCAATCCAAGGCGTCATATCTGTAATCAGAGTTAATATCATTCGAAAATTCATATACAGATTCATCAAAAGCAGTTTCACACCATTCAGCGACATTACCTGCCATACAATATAAACCAAATCCATTAGGTTGATAAGAATATGCTTTTACAGTATGGAAACCACCATCTTCTTGGTAACGTCCTCGCATTGGTTTGAAGTTTGCTAAGAAACATCCATAAGAGTTTCTCGTATAAGGTCCACCCCAAGGATACTGAGAACCAGCTAAATCTCCACGAGCTGCTCTTTCCCATTCAGCTTCAGTTGGTAAACGAAATTCATTTAAATACATATCCCCCATTGCAAGTAACCATGAATTTAAAAGATGTGTTCTCCAATTGCTAAATGCTCTAGCTTGAGTCCATGTTACACCAACCACTGGATAATTGTCATACGCTGGGTGATGAAAATACATATTTGTCATAGGATCATGAAAAGCATAGGTAAAGTCTCTTACCCAACAAAGTGTATCTGGATAAACATTAATTACTTCTTCAATAATGAATCTTGATCTATCAGCATGTCCGCGAATTGCATTATTTTGAAGTTTTTTATTTACATGACCTAGATTTAAATCCATTCCCTGAGGTTCTTCATTATAAGGATTTGCAGGAGTACTAAGCTTACGATGATTATCAGAAATAGTTTGTCCCTGTCCATTAATTCCATTAGGTACAATTTCAACACGCCCACGTCTTGCAGCTTCACGTAAGTCTAACCAATAGTATTTGTATAATAATTTTCGTGTGTCAATTTCTCGTTTTTTGTAGAAACGTTCATTTGAAGGATAGTACATATCCGCTAAAATAGGAAGCATTTTTTCGTCTTCATAACTGAATTGTTTATCCCAGTTTAAAGAAAAAAGTTCTCTATTTTTAGGTCTATCACTAGCCTCATAATCAACCATTTCTTTAGAACTTTCGTCAAAATAACGTTCTCTGTAATTTATATAACTACCTGAAACCTCATCATCAATCAAATCGGTATTTGCATAAATCAACTCTCTAGCAATCGAATCTCGAACATGATTACAAAATTGACGATACTCATTGTTCGTAATTTCAGTTTGATCCATATAGAAAGCCTGAACTGATGCAGCTTTCTTACGAGAATTGTGCAAGAATGGAACATCTTGATCATCATCTCCCATGTTAAATGCTCCACCTTTCACGTAGACCATTCCTAATGGAAGCTCCGGTTGATACGTTGGCCTTCCCAAAACTCCAGTTAAGTGACCAGTTCTTGTACTACACGAAGCCAGTACAATACTAAAAAGACCTAAAAAAACTACTTTATTCATTTTACTTTGTTTTAAATTCCGGACATCATTTAACAATCTACAGGATCAAATACGTTTATGATATAACGGAATTAGTAATAAATGGTTACAAAAATCTATATTTTTTTTTTAATTTACAACCATCTCGGATGTTTTGATTTCTCCGAAGGTGGTATTGGTGCAATATATCTATATCTAATTACTAATTCATGAGTCCCATTTTTAGAAGACAAAATGCTATTTGCATTTACATCAAACGAGTAACCAAGTGTTACATTTTTAAGAGGATATAAACCTGCAAGAATACAATAAGTATTTGTAGTTCTTGCTGTTAATCCTACATAGAACAAATTAGCATGTGAATATTTCACATTAAAATCACCTACATTTTTAATCAAATCACTCATTACAAAAAGTTGAAATTCGACATCTTTTTTAGGTCCTAATAAATTTACTATTTTGTGCCCAACATTAAAGAAATAATGTCTTTCACTAGTATAGTTAGAACTATGTATCGTTGGTTTATTTAAGTGAGTATTCGAAAGACCTACATAATATCCTTTAAAACTTTTATAATAAACTCCAAAATTGGCGTCTAAATTAGTTCCTGTGCTTGCTTTTGGCAGTGAAGCATCATTATTTGTTGTTGGAGCAATAAAATCAGGCTCAATTCCAAAATTTAACATCCCTAAACCAATACCCGCATGTACAATCCCTGCCTCACCTATTTGAAAAGGATAAGAATAATTCAACATAAGTCGATTTTGGCGAATTGGACCTATTGCATCATGATAAAAAGACACTCCAGCACCTCCAACAGCAAATTTACTCAGATTCATTTCAGCATTAAAAATGGCTGTATTTGGTGCTCCAGCAATTTTATCCCATTGATTACGGTACATCATAGTACTTGTAAAGCCTTCTTCAACTCCAGTTGTTGCAGGGTTTACTCTTAATTTATCAAACATAAAGTTAGTCATCATAATATCTTGCTGAGCAGACAATTCCTGAGCAACAAATATAAATAATAGACAATAAAGAAGATTTTTAATCATCTTGTATTTTTATGTTTTTCAATTAGTTAAACGTAAAATGGCATTCAAAAAATATCATTTTAGGTTGCTAAATTACGGAAAAATTGTTGATTTTTCAACGATAAGACCAAAAAAATGTAGTTTTCAACAATGATTTGTTACTTTTAAATGAGTGATAAAAATAACAAAGAATTCATTGAAAATAGAAACATTCAAATAATTAAGAAGTTTTTTAAAAAAAATGAATCACTAACTCGCTTTTTTATATTGAATTTTTCTCTGTAAAGTTTATATAGTCAAGGTTTTTGACCTGAGTTCACGAATAGGAATTCAAGGTTCTTAAATAAGTTATTACATGGTACAAATTGAAAAATAAATCTAAACAATTCTATTTACAACTTTACGAATTGACATACCTAAAATAATTTAAACCATTCAACAAAAAACAAGAAATTTTATTTTTTGTTGAATGGATTTTTATATTTATAAATATACTTTGAAGAATTATAGATAATATTATTTCAATTTTTGATATGTTCGCCACCAAAGATCGGGTATTTCGTTTTTAAGAGCAAATTCATAGTCATCTTGATTGCATGGAATTAAGTGATGGCGATCATAACGAGTATGTTCTTTTATTGGATGAGGAACTTCCATCCACCAGCGTTCAGACTTATTGCTTTTATAAAAAATGAGGTCATTTTCAAAAGCTTCATGGTGCACCATGAATTTTTTGTATTCAGTTTTAGCACATTTAGGAAAGTCTCCTTTACGATCGGCAATTCCGTCAATAAAATACCAAATTAATTGAGCGACCAATTGATGAGCTTCTAAAGCTATTCCAGGAAAATAATTAAAAATCCCAAATGACGAAACTTTATCAGAAACACCTGTATATTTTGCAATTTGGCATGCTTGTTCCGCATAAAACCCATTAGGGGAATTATATTCTTTTCCTTTGAGATCACTAGATTTTAATGCTTTTAAATCAATATTTAATATATCAGCGTTACGTATCAGTGGTTCTGCTTTTCTAAAATCAGCATTAAACTCTCCTAAACGAAGTGTATCGAAATACAATTTTTCAAAAAGATCCATTTCAGATTGTTTGATAAAAGGAGCTTGTAATCCGATAACACTATAATTGAATAAAAAGGAAGGAGTATGCGTCAAAATTTGACTTAGAAATCCTGAATTATAAATTCCTATATCTGGGCTTCCAAAGTCCATTTTTGAATCAATCGTTGTAATATTTACTGATTGCTCAAGGTTTTTATAACCTTGATAAAGAGGAAAAAGTAGATCTTGTGTACCTCCTATTATTATAGGTATTACATCTTGCTTAATTAATTCTTCAGCTACTTGGGATAGCGCAAAATAAGTGTCTTCAATTTTTTCTCCTGGAAGTAGATTCCCTAAATCATATATTTTTTTCTCCCAATTTGCATTCGGGAACAAATTATAAAATTCTTCGCGAAACCTGGTGTCACTTTGACCATGATACTCTTCTGATCCATTTCTAAATTCCGGACAATAAAAAAGTGCAATAGTACCTTTTTCAATTTCTGGAAAATTCCCTTCAGCATGAGAAATGATCATTGATGCAATTGACTCATCTTTAAAAAAATCGATTTCAATAGGTTGAAAAAAATAAGAAATATCCATTAGAATGAAGAATTAAAAGTGACGAGTTAATAGTGATGTATACGATGCATAATTAAGAAATTATTTTTTCTTTTTAGTAGGCACTTTTTTAACAGTTGAAGTAGCGGTAGTTTTTTTAGCAAATCGACCAGTTTTTTTTGCAGCAGGTTGTTCTTTGTGAAGTTTTACACATTCCTCATACGTTAAATCTTCCCAGTTACCACCTTTAGGTAATTTCACATTATCCTTACCTACTTTTAAATAGGCTCCCCAACGGCCATTTAAAATTTGCATTTCCTCTTGTTCAGGAAATACTTTTAATATTTTATTAGCATCATCTTCCCGCTTTTGCAGAATCAACTCTTGTGCTCTTTCCAGGGAAACAATCATAGGGTCGTCTTCTTTTTTCAAGGAGATAAATGCTTTTCCATGTTGTAGATAAGGACCAAATCTTCCAACATTTGCTTTGACTAGTTGCTCTTCGAATTCACCTAAAGTTCTTGGCAATTTAAATAATTCCAATGCCATTTCAAGTGTCATTGAATCTAAATTTTGACCAGTCCTCAAGGAAGCAAATTGTGGTTTTTCTCCATCTTCTTTTTCATCCCCAATTTGGACCATTGGTCCAAAACGGCCTATACGAACAATAATTTTTTTACCAGATTCTGGATGAATGCCTAATTCACGTTCTCCTGTAGCTCTATCGGAGTGTTCTAATGTGTTTATAACATTTTCATGGAAAGGGCTGTAGAAATCTTGTAGCATTTTAGTCCATACAATTTCTCCTTGTGCGATTTCATCAAACTGTTGCTCTACTTTGGCTGTAAAATGGTAGTCCATGATACGGTCAAAGTGTTCACATAAAAAATCAGTTACTACAATACCTATATCTGTAGGGAATAATTTATTTTTTTCTTTTCCTGTAATTTCAGATTTTTTTTCTTCCGAAATTGAATTGTTTACCAATTCAACCACAGTATACTCTCTCACCTCGCCTTCTCTTTCTTCTTTTTCTACGTATCCCCTTTTTTGAATCGTAGAAATTGTTGGTGCATACGTAGATGGTCGGCCGATACCTAATTCTTCTAGTTTTTTAACCAAGGAAGCCTCCACATATCTTGGAGCAGGTCTAGAAAAACGTTGTGTAGCTTTAATGATCGAACGTTCTAATTTTTCACCTACAAATACTTCAGGAAGGAGTTCCGAGTTTTCATCCTCTTCTTCATCTAACGTAGCAGCCAAATATACTTTTAAGAAGCCGTCAAATTTAATCACCTCACCCTTGGCGTTGAATACATCTTCTAAGGATTGGTTTCCAATTTTAATGGTTGTGCGTTCTAGTCTTGCATTACTCATTTGCGAAGCAATCGAACGTTTCCATATCAAATCATACAATTTTACCTCATCTGATTCACCAATTATTGAATGAGTAGCAAAATCAGTTGGTCTAATTGCCTCATGCGCTTCTTGTGCACCAGCATTTTTTGTTTTATATTTTGTAGGATTGGAATAATCTTCACCATAAGCGCTCAAAATTTCCGCTTTAGCACCATTCAATGCAGTGTCCGAGAAATTTACTGAGTCTGTTCTCATGTAAGTGATTTTTCCAGCTTCATATAATTTTTGCGCAACCGACATTGTACGAGAAACAGAGAACCCTAATTTCAAACTTGCTTCTTGTTGTAAAGTAGAAGTAGTAAAAGGTGCCGAGGGTGTTTTTGTTGCTGGTTTTGTTTGGACATCTATAACATTAAAATTAGTTTCGCGAAACTGCTCTACCAATTTGTGCACCTCTTCGAGGGTCCCAATATTGCGAGCTATGTCAGCTTTTATTTTTTCTTTCCCTTTAGAGAAAACAGCTTGAATTTTATAAAAAGTTTCTGAAGCGAAAGCACGTATTTCTTTTTCACGTTCAACAATTAATCTTACCGCTACCGATTGTACACGTCCAGCAGACAAGCTTGGTCTTACCTTTTTCCATAATACAGGAGAGAGTTCGAACCCAACTAATCTATCTAATACTCTTCTCGCTTGTTGAGCGTCAACTAAATTAATATCAATTGCTCTTGGATTTTCAATTGCTTTAATTATAGCAGATTTCGTAATTTCATTAAACGTAATTCTACGTGTTTCTTTCTTAGCAAGACCCAAAGTTTCAAATAAATGCCATGAAATAGCTTCTCCTTCGCGGTCCTCATCCGTCGCTAGCCAGACAATTTCAGCTTCTTTACTTAATTTTTTAAGTTCCGCGACTACCGCTTTTTTATCCGCAGAGACTTCATAATTTGGATGAAAATTATTTTCGATCTCGATCGCCATTCCTTTAGAGGCCAAGTCTCTCACGTGACCATAACTAGATTTAACAACAAAATCTTTTCCGAGATACCCTTCAATCGTCTTTGCTTTTGCAGGGGACTCAACTATTACTAAATTCTTAGCCATGTGTTTTTTGCTTTATTATAAATGCGATGCAAAATAAGGTGTTTTAAAATTGAAAAACAAACGGAAAGTATAAAAAGGGGATTTGAGGGATGAGTAAAGAGTCTGGTGGCTGGGAGTAATAAGGGTGCGGTGGAGGTCTGGTGGCGGGTGCTTCACGACTCACCCGAACGGTAACAAAAATTAACAACTGACATTTTGGCACGGTTTGATTTTTTTGGTAAATTTGTAGAGGTAAAAGTAAAAGTATAAAAATGAGCAACATTGATTTAGGAACTAGTAAATTCATTGATGAACAAAGGCAAGGAGAGTCGATACATGTTGAAACAACTTCCCTTTCGAATGGTAAGAAATTATTTTTAGAGAGTTATGGTTGTGCTATGAACTTTTCCGATAGTGAAGTTGTTGCTTCAATACTAAGTCAAAAAGGATATAGTACGACACGTGATGAATTGGAAGCTGACGTTATCTTATTAAATACGTGTTCTATTAGAGAAAATGCTGAACAAAAAGTTCGTATACGTCTAAATGATTTTAAAAATCGTAAGAAAAGACAACCAGGATTAATTGTTGGAGTACTTGGCTGTATGGCGGAGCGTTTAAAACAAAATTTATTGGACGAGGAAAAATTAGTTGATATTGTTGCTGGTCCAGATTCATACAGAGATTTACCAAATTTAATTTCAGCGGTAGAGAGTGGTCAAAAGGCTGTTAACGTATTATTATCTCGTGAAGAAACCTATGCCGATATAAGCCCAGTTCGTTTGGATGAAAAAGGAGTAAGTTCGTTTGTAAGTATTACACGTGGATGTGATAATATGTGTTCATTTTGTGTCGTGCCATTCACACGTGGAAGAGAACGTTCCCGAGACCCTCAAACGATTTTAGAAGAATGTACAACTTTGTTTCATAATGGCTATCGAGAAGTAACTTTATTGGGACAAAATGTAGACAGTTACCGTTGGAACATGACGAGTAAAGGTGAAGTAAAAGAGGAAAATGTTGCTACTACAAATTTTGCTGAATTATTAGAAATGGTTGCGAAGATACATCCACTTTTACGTATTCGTTTTTCCACGTCTCACCCAAAAGATATGACAGATGATGTTTTAGAGACGATGGCTAATTATCCTAATATTGCAAATCATATTCATTTACCTGTTCAATCTGGAAATAATGATATGTTATACCGAATGAATAGAGGGTATACAAGAGAGTGGTTTTTAGATCGAGTTGCGGCTATTAAGCGAATACTTCCTGATTGTACTATTTCCACAGATATCATTACTGGTTTTTGTGGAGAAACAGAAGATGAGCATCAAGACACACTTTCATTAATGAAGGAAGTGAAATTTGATTTTGCTTATATGTACATGTATTCTGAACGACCCAAAACGTTAGCAGAAAGGAAATTTAAAGATGATGTTCCTGAAGAAGTGAAAAAACATCGTTTGTCAGAAATTATCGATTTACAACGTAAAAATTCTTTACAGGCACATCAATCATTTATTGGTTATATTCAAGAAGTACTTATTGAAGGGTTTTCAAAACGTTCTGAAGAACATCAAGTTGGACGAAATCAAAACAATATAAAAGTAGTATTTCCAAAAACAGACTTACCAATCGCAACTTATGTACAGGTAAAGATAACAGACTGTACTTCTGCAACATTAATAGGAGAAGTATTAGCTTTATAAATTATGAATTTACAACAAATTAAGCAGCGATTTGGTATTATTGGGAATTCCCCTTTGTTAAATCGTGCGTTGGAAATCGCAGCACAAGTAGCACCGACTGATATTTCCATTTTGGTAACCGGTGAGAGCGGAACGGGAAAAGAAATTATTCCTCAAGTCATCCATCAATTAAGCGCTCGAAAGCATGGTGAATATATAGCTGTTAACTGTGGGGCAATACCAGAAGGCACTATTGATTCTGAATTATTTGGGCATGAAAAAGGTTCATTTACAGGGGCAAGTGGCAGTCGTCAAGGATATTTTGAGGTAGCTGATGGTGGCACATTATTTTTGGACGAGGTTGCCGAATTACCTATGCAGACACAAGTTCGTTTATTAAGAGTATTAGAAACTGGTGAATTTATTCGAGTTGGATCTTCAAAAGTCATTAAAACAAATGTTCGTGTTGTTGCAGCAACCAATGAAAATATGCAAAGAGCCATTTCTTCCGGGAAATTCAGAGAGGATTTATTGTATCGATTGAGTACAGTTCCGATTGCATTACCAGCACTTCGCCAGCGTAAAGAAGATATAAATTTATTGTTTCGAAAATTCGCGAATGATTTTGCTGAAAAATACAGAATGCCAGCAATTCGATTAACTTCAGAAGCAGTTATTGTAATTGAGCATTACACTTGGTCTGGAAATATTCGACAATTAAAAAACTTAGTTGAGCAAATTTCAGTGATAGAAAGCAAGCGAGAAATTGATGAAATCACCATTCAAAATTATTTACCTGTTATAAGTGAGAATTTACCAAGTGTTATTTCCAAATCTGAAGAATCCATTTCCGAGCGTGATATCATGTATAAATTTCTCTTTGATATGAAGAGTGATTTAAATGATTTAAAGAAATTAGTTCATGAATTAATCAATAAGGGATCTGATTTTCAATTGAATTCAGAGCAATCTGCGATGATTAATCGCATGTATAATGATATGGCACCTAGTAAAGCTGAAACACATATTTATCAACCTTCCATTGAAGGAACAAAATTTGTGTCTAGTGAAGAAGTGTTTCAACAAGACTTTCATGAACATATCGAGGTTGAAGAATCATTATCCTTGGAAGATCGTGAGAAAGAGTTGATCAAAAAAGCATTGGAAAAACATCGTGGTAAACGAAAATATGCTGCAGAAGAATTAGGGATTTCAGAACGTACATTGTATCGAAAAATTAAAGAATATAACATCCAAGCCTGATGAAGTTAATCTGTTGTTTAATCATAATACTATTATCCTTAGATTCATGTTGGCCAACTAGTATATCATTTAAAGATACTGGTTCGATGCCTGAGGAATGGAAAACGTTTTCGATAAGTCCTTTGGAAAATAATGCTCCAAATGCTCCGATTAGCTATTCAGCTCAGTTAGCTGATGAAATAAGAGATGGAATACAAAATAATACACGTTTAAAATTATCTACAACACCAAATAGTGGCGAAATTCGTATTGAAGGTGTGATTACAAGTTATTCAATTTCACCTATTGCTCTCCAACCCGGAGATAATGCTGCGAAAAACAGATTAACAATTAATAGTAATTATAAAATAAATATACTGGCACCAAAAGAACAAGAAATGATAGTTTCCTGCTCAAGATTTTCAGACTATAATTCCTCTCAAGATATAGGAAGTGTAGAAACCGAATTATTGAAAGACATTAATAAGCAAGTAGTTCAAGATATTATAAATAAGTTATTATCCAATTGGTAGTATGAATTTACACGATATTTCATTACGTATTGAAAATCCGTCCTTACTCTTGTCGGCTGACATACCTGTATTGCAAGAACTCACAAAAAAGTACCCATACTCACAATTACTTTCTATCCTTTATCTAAAAGCTTTATCTAAGGATCAGGCCTTAGAACTAGAAGATGAAGTTGGAAAACATGCATATAAAATTACTGATCGTGGAAGATTGTTTGAAATTCTTAATGAGCAATCAGAAGTAGAAATTATTACCGAAATTTTTGAAGAAACAAGTAAAGAAGAAACAAGTAAAAAAGAAGAATATTCTTTATTAGATAATGAAAATTCTGAAATTGAAATACAAAAAATCGACTCTGAGATTATAGTTAAACACTCTAACGACCTGAAAAACGAGCCCCAAAAAACATCTTCTAATGATGAAAAATATTTAGATTTAGAAGTTATTTCCAATGCAATTTCTGGAGTTTTTGAAAAAGAATTTGAACCAATACGTAATGAAAAAGAAACAATTCAAACTTCTGTTCAGAAAGAAAAACATAACGAAACAAGCGAAAACGAACAAGTCAAAATAAAGAATAAAGAATCTAAACAGCGATTTAGTTCATGGTTACGTTTAGGTTCTACTTCAGAGGTTAAATCAGATAAAAGTTACAAAGTAGATAACATCATAGATACATTTATCCAAGAGGATCCAAAAATTAGTCAACCTAAGAAAGAATTTTACTCTCCTATTAAGCAAGCTAAAAAAAGTTTAGATTCCGAAAACATTCAGTATACAGAAACATTAGCTAATATTTTAGGGATCCAAGGTAATTATCCAAAAGCTATTTTAGCTTATGAACAATTATGCTTGACAATTCCAGAAAAAAAGACTTTCTTTGTAAAAAAAATTAAAGAGTTAAAAGAAAAATTAAATTCATAAGTTATGGCGGTTTTATCTATTATTATCATTTTAGCAAGTATTTTATTAATTGCGGTTATTTTTATTCAAAACCCTAAAGGTGGAGGATTATCTTCTGATTTTGGATCCGCTACACAATTGGGTGGTATTCAAAAAACAAATGAATTCATTGATAATTTCACAAAAATATTAGCTGTAGTTATTGCTGTATGTAGTATTGCGATGACTGTTATTTCTACTCCTAAGAAAACGGTACAAGTACAACCAACTGAACAAGCTCCACAAAATGGTGCTCCACAGCAGTAAAAAGTAAGTTAGATTATTTAAAATGTCAGTATGTCCATCATACTGACATTTTTTTTTCTCAATAATTGCCAAAAAATGAAAAATTGTCCATATAATACTCATGGCACAAATTTGGTGTATAAAGAAAATGAAATTTAATATTTATAACATATGTCTATATCATTTAAACCATTAGCGGATCGCGTTTTAATTGAACCAGCTGCAGCAGAAGAAAAAACAGCAAGTGGAATCATTATTCCTGACACTGCAAAGGAAAAACCATTACATGGCGTTGTAAAAGCTATTGGAAATGGCAAAAAAGATGAGCCTATCACATTAAAAGTTGGGGATAATGTCATGTATGGTCAATATTCGGGTACTGAAATTAAGATAGATGGAAACAAATATCTTATTATGAAAGAAGCGGATGTTTACGGGGTGATTGGTTAATTATATTTTTAAAAAAAATTGGGTTAGTCTCGACTAACCCCTAACATAAAGTATTATGGCAAAGGAAATCGTATTTGAAGTAGAAGCTAGAGAAAAGCTTAAAAGTGGCGTTGATAAATTAGCAAACGCGGTGAAAGTAACATTAGGCCCAAAAGGGAGAAATGTTGTAATTGGGAAAAAATTTGGAGCACCGCATGTAACTAAAGATGGAGTTACTGTAGCTAAAGAAATTGAGTTGAAAGATCCTATTGAAAATATGGGTGCTCAGATGGTCAAAGAAGTTGCATCAAAAACTGCCGATATTGCAGGAGATGGAACAACAACTGCAACAGTTTTAGCGCAAGCTATTATTGCAGCAGGTATGAAGAATGTGGCATCTGGAGCTAATCCAATGGATTTAAAAAGAGGTATCGATAAAGCTGTAATTTCTGTTGTAAATACATTGAAAAGTATATCAAAAGAGGTTGGATCAGACAATGATAAAATCAAACAAATTGCATCTATTTCTGCAAACAATGATGAAACAATTGGTTCATTAATTGCTGAAGCAATGAAAGTTGTGGGTAACGATGGAGTGATTACTGTAGAAGAAGCAAAAGGTACTGAAACAGAAGTAAAAACTGTGGAAGGAATGCAATTTGATAGAGGATATTTGTCTCCCTATTTTGTGACTAATGCAGATAAAATGATTGTAGAAATGGAAAACCCTTTAGTATTAATTTACGAAAAGAAAATTTCCAACATGAAAGAATTACTTCCGATTTTGGAGCCAGTAGTTCAATCAGGTAAATCATTATTAATTATTGCAGAAGATATTGATGGAGAGGCATTATCTACTTTAGTAGTAAACAGAATTCGTGGTTCATTAAAAATTGCTGCTGTTAAAGCTCCAGGTTTTGGGGATCGTAGAAAAGCAATGTTAGAAGATATTGCAATTCTTACAGGAGGTCAAGTTATTTCTGAAGAAAGAGGATATACACTTGAAGGTGCAACATTGGATATGTTAGGAACTGCTGAAAAAATTGAAATTGATAAAGACAATACAACTGTTATCAATGGAGCAGGAAACAAAGAAGCTATTGCATCTCGTGTAGGACAAATTCGTGCACAAATTGAAACAACTACTTCAGAGTACGATAAAGAAAAGTTACAAGAACGCTTGGCTAAATTAGCTGGAGGTGTTGCTGTACTTTATGTTGGTGCTGCTACAGAAGTTGAGATGAAAGAGAAGAAAGACCGTGTAGATGACGCATTGGCTGCAACTAGAGCTGCTGTTGAAGAAGGTATTATACCTGGTGGAGGTGTTGGATTCATTCGTGCAATTGAAGCCTTAGAAACGTTAAAAGGTATCAATGAAGACGAAAATACTGGTATTGCAATCGTAAAACGTGCCATTGAAGAACCATTACGACAAATCGTTGCTAATGCAGGCGGAGAAGGCGCGGTAATCGTTCAGAAAGTAAAAGAAGGAAAAGATGACTTCGGATACAATGCACGTACAGAAGTATACGAAAACTTATATGAAGCTGGTGTAATCGATCCAACAAAAGTTGCGCGTATTGCTATTGAAAACGCATCCTCTATTGCTGCAATGTTATTGACTACAGAATGTGTTATAGCAGACGAAGTTGAAGATAATGCACCAATGATGGGCGGTGGAATGCCAGGTGGAATGGGTGGAATGATGTAAAATTAGGATTTATAGGTTTGAGGCAACTCAAACCTTTCTCGTCCTTCCTTCCCTACTTGTTTAGGATAGATAAGGACGCCTATATATAGAACTCTCTTGGGAAACCGAGGGAGTTTTTTGTTGGGTATTTATATATTTTTAAGAAGGCTTTGAAATCTATCTTTTTTACGAACAGATACTGGAACTTTCGATAAGTCGTTCATTTCAATATAAAGTCCGTCAGTTTTATTAAAAGCTTTTACATACGCCATATTAATCAAGTGAGACTGATGTACTCGTTCAAACCCATGAGGAGAAAGAAGCTCTTCATATTCTTTTAATGTTTTTGAAATAAGAACTGGTTTATGGTTTATGATGAAAAATTTAGTATAATTATCTTCACTTTCACAACGGATAATATCTGATACTTCAAAAACATGTGCTCCGTCAGAATTTGATAAGACTATGCGTTTAAATTCTTTAGTTTTTTTACGAATATTTTCTAGTAGAATACCAACATTTTCATTACTTGAGTTCTTTATTACAGCTTGTACAATCTTATCTGTTACTTGTTTTAAATCTTCTGGATCCACTGGTTTTAATAAGTAGTCGAGGGCAGAAAAACGAAAAGCTTTGACAGCATATTGTTCAAAAGCAGTAATAAAAACGATTTGTTGATTGATTTTTCCATTGTGTTGAATCAATTTCTCCAAAATATCGAAACCAGTACCATCACCCAATTGTATATCTAAAAATAACACATCTGATGGATTTTTTTCAATGATCTCAAACCCAGAAGATACGCTTTCCCCTTCTCCTACTACTTCAATTTGAGGCGCATAGCGAGAAAGCATACTTTTTAGTCCTACACGTAGGTTGGCATCGTCGTCGATTAATATAGCTTTTATCATTTTTTTAACAAATTACAGATTAGCAAATTACAGATTTCAATTAAAGGTATTGGAGTGGAATCTTAAGGTGGATTTTAGTTCCTGATATTTCATTAATTTCATTTTTTATTTCAGAAATTTGGAGTGTAGTTTCTTTAAGTAGAATAGTCTCCATCATAGTTAAACGTTTCTTAGTAATACTTAAAGCCATTGATTTGTGTACATTGACTAAATTTTCTTTCCCTTTTTGAGAAGTATATATACCTATACCATTATCAGTAATTTCACAAACGAGAAATTCATCTTGGATATCAAAATGGACTTTAATAACACCTGCTTCTTTCTTCGGAACAACACCATGAATAATAGAATTCTCAATAAATGGTTGTAATAATAATGAAGGCAGTGCAACATCATCTTCTATTTCTTTAGAACGTGTTATGGAATATGTAAAACATTTATTAAATCTCAATTGCTCAAGTTCTAAGTAATTTTCTAAACTCTCAATCTCTTTATGAATTGGGATTAATGGTTCTTTGGAAAATTCGAGTGTAAGTCTCATTAATTTAGAGAATTTCGATAAATATTTGATTGCTTCATCTGTATGATTTTGAATTATAAAACTTGAAATAGATCCAAGACAATTAAATACAAAATGTGGATTCATTTGTAGGTGTAACGCTTTTTGTTCGTATTCAATCAATTCTAGTTTTAGATTCAAGGTTTTGGTTCGTTGTTGTCTGTTATATAAAACAATTAGAAAACCAAAAACAATTAGAACAAAACATCCTGAGATGATTAAAACCTGCTGATTTCTTTTTAATTTTTCTTGATAAATCACATAGTTTTTTTCACGTTCCTTTTTATAGAAAAGCTCTTTTTTGTCAAATTCAAAATTCATTTCTGCCTGGATGGTATTACGAATATTTTCCTCGCTACGAATACTATCTTTTGCAGTACTATATGCAACATAATGTTTAAGGGCTAGATTAGGATTATTCTGCATTTTATATATTTCATAGAGCTTTAATTCTGTGTTTTTTATTTGATCTAAAACACCTAATTCTTTCGATAAACCTAATGATTTATCCATATAACTAATTGCTAATGCGTATTCTTTCGAATTAATATAGATTTCTCCGAGATAGAAATAAGTATCTGAAATCCCAAACTTATCGTCAATAGAAGTAAATATGTTGATTGCTTTTTCAAAATTCTCTTTTGCTTGTATTATTTTATTTTGGGCTTTATACTGCAATCCTAAATTATTATATAATTCCCCTAGCCCTCTTGGATTTGGATATTTTTGGAATAACTCCAATGCTTGCATGTAATACGTATGAGCTTTATTAAATTGCTTTTTATGGTTGTAAATATTACCAATATTCGTAATGGTAATTCCCATCGTAGGATCTTTTAACTTTTTCTGAAAATGGAGACACTTCAAAAAATAGATAAGTGCCTTATCTTCTTTAGCTTGTGAAAGGTATACGATTCCTATATTATTGTATAATCGTCCTGTATTTTTATTATTTTTAATTTGCTCATACAATTTTATCGCTTTTCGATAATACGTCAATGCTTTACTGTAATTACTTTGTTCTGAAAAAACTACACCGATACTTCCATATGCGCGTGCAAGTACTTCTTTGATCCTTTGTGATTTATTCGTGCGTATTTGTTTTTCTAAATAATTAGTAGCCGTATGAAAACTTTCTAATGCATCCTGATAGTTCCCAAGCATGATATTGGCATTTCCAATATTTTGGTAAGAAAGACTGATGTTTTTAGGATCCTTACTTTCTAATGCAAATTCAAGACTTTGATTGGCATAAAAAAGCATTTTATCAGGATTCGTTTCTAGGTATTCCTCTGCGATTTGATTTAGTATTTTCGCTTTGGAAGTAGCTTCTTTTACTTTCGTAGAAAGCAATAACATCGAATCCAGCCTTGGATTTTTGTTTCCAAAAACAAGAGAAGTTACACAACTCAAAATAAAGACTAAAAATAGAATGTTTTTCACCTGACTAACTTTGATACAAAAATAACATTTAAGAAATAGATAGTTCGAATGAATTAGAATTCGTAGGGATTGGATTAGAATTCGTTGCTTCGAGAACCTCAGCAACCGTCTTCGAGAACATCAGCAACCGAATTTGAGAACCTCAAGAACCGAATTAGTGGTATAAGTGACGGGTGACGAAGTGAAGAATAAAAACGTTTAAGGATGTTAGTGGTAGTTAAATTAGGAGGACATTAAGGCGCTTTTCTTGGTTTGGCTATGTGTGCCAATTTTTCTAAATTACTTAATGGTAAGAAATCCTAACTATTTAATACTAAAAAACCCGACACTGGGCCGGGTTTAAAGGATAAATAACTAGTAATGTATTAGTCTTTTTTTATCTCTATGACATTTGCACCTGTGCCTGTTGTTACTTTTAAAAGGTAAATCCCTGCATATTGGTTCGAAAGATCGATTTTATTCGTAAAATCATTCACGATGATTGTTTGAATACTTCTACCATGCAAATCATAAATCTCTACCGATGAAATTTGGTTTGCAGCTTTTAACGTAAATAACCCATTGTTTGGATTAGGATATGCAATGATTGATTCGTCCAAGGTGATTCCTTTGATACTTGCTAATAATTGATCTTTGTATACTGTTGTTTCTTTGTTCGTTTCAACTGGCGCATTGTAATCAAAGTAGATATTTGCCTGTTTGTTAACCGTATCTCCTTCAATTAAATTACTTAGAGCACATAATTTTAATAAAATGTTTCCATGTTTATGCTCCCCTAGATCGATGTTTTGGAAGTAGTATTCTACTTTATTCCCTTCGATACGCAATTTCATTGGGTGGGAAGTATTAAAGATTTGTATGGAATTAATATCATACTTTTTAGGATCAATTGTTTCTACCACTACAATGTTTTCAGCTGGATAATTTCCTTTATTCTCAAAATCAATCGTATAATGAAGTGTTTTTCCGATTTCTTTGCTTGGAAGAACGTTTCCTTGTAGACAGGTGATTATGTTTGGGTCATACGCTCCAACTACTATCTGGTTAAATTTAGCTACGTTATCTTCTGGTTTTTCATCTCCTTGAAGTGGGTTTATCCTAGTGATAAAT
Source organism: Chitinophaga pinensis (assembly GCA_943324745.2). Classification (GTDB taxonomy): domain Bacteria; phylum Bacteroidota; class Bacteroidia; order Flavobacteriales_D; family Crocinitomicaceae; genus CANHVK01. The sequence continues at coordinate 47,128 of CALPMT020000002.1, forward strand.
TTCAAAGTATCTCCAATATTTACAGCTGGAACTTCTATTGGACTATTCACTTTGAAAACAATTGTATCTGATACACTGATTTCAAATGGTTTCAAGTCAACAAATGATTTCCCTAGTTTACCTGTTGAAACTGCATTTAATGAAGAAGCTACAAGATCTAGAACATTATAATTATATTCCACTGTAAAATCTCCAGAAAGCGTTTGATTTCCTTTGTTTTTATAGGTTACTTGGTATTTAGTATCAAAACCTGGACGCGCAGGACCTATAGGTGAAAGCACAATCTCTAAATCGTTGTGAATGCCTTTTGGTGTGATACAGAAGTTAATAGTAGTATCGTGACCCGAATTTTCAATCAAATTAAAGTTTTGCAAGGAAGGTGAAATCTGAAAGTAGTTTGGATTTTCTAATTGAGGTGTTAACGTATACGATCCTTTTTGTTTGAAGAAATTCACTAATCCTTGCTTATTAGATAGAGAAGTCCCTTTTCCATTCTTGTCTTCAATACTGAATTTAGTAAACATTGTAAAATTGTCATTTCCTGTACAATTTCCTGTCAAATCATATTTTACGTTACTTGTAATTGTATTATAAACACCACCTGGTGTGAATGTACAATAGGAATTAACTTCTACGTTTGAAAGTTTTGATTGCTCAATTGTTTGATCTATTAAAGGAATATTTTGATTGTCTGCGCAAATATATAAATGTTTAGTAGGTATACTCTCAAAACTAAATCTTGATAAAGTTGATCCGTTTTTTAAATTAGCATACTCAACACTAGAAGTTAAACTAATTGTATCCATTTTTGGATTTCCAGATAAATCGAGTGTTTTGATTACATTAGAAACAGAAATACCTACTAAAAGTTTATTATTAGTAACATCAATAGTTGATATATTAGTTCCAGAAAAATTAATCGCTTTTAACTTGATATTTTTAGTTAAATCAACATTTGTTAATTTACTTGAATTTAACAAATTCAAATTTTCCAATAATAGGTTATTCGAAAGATCAATTGAATTTATATTTGAATACGAACAATTCAAATATTTCAAACTAGATAGATTGTTTACGTCTAACGAAGTAATCGAAGTTAATTCAAGGTATAAGTTCTCTAAATTTATGAAATACTTTATCTCATCAACTGAAGTTATTGAATTATTATAACTTAACCACATTGAAATAACCGATTGAGCTTCTTGAATAGAGATTTCTGAATCTTTATTTTGATCTAATGAATATATTAACCCATTATTTGTAGTAGTTTGAAATGATATGAATCCACTATTTGAATTATTAATTAATAGTTTTTTAAACTCTGGATCTTTAAACGTAATGTTTTGTGCTTGGCTCCATCCTGTAAACAACAAGCACGCGAGTAGTAACTTTTTCATATTCTTTATTTTAATTTGTTTCTGAAGCAAATATAAGTCGCAGATTTGGAAGGGGGAAGAAGAAATGAGAATTCGTCGGGATTAAATGAGAATTCGTTGCTTCGTGAACCTAAGCAACCATGTTCGAGAACCTAAGCAACCAAATTAGAGGGATGAGTGAAGAGTGATGAATTAAACCATATAAGGCAAATAAGGGAGAATTGAAACATTAAGATATATGTGGAATTGGGTAGAAATTAAGAACATTTAGGTCGCGGTGCGACGTGTGAAACCATATAATAGTGACGGAGTAATGAGTGACGATGTGAACCATTTAGGCATTAAGGACGATAGGTGTAGTTAAGTTAGAAGAAAATTAAGGCACTTTGCTTGGTACGGTTCAGACTAACTATTTTCTAAATTACCTAATGGTAAGAAATCCTTCCGATTTAGAAATAAAAAAACCCGACACTAGGCCGGGTTTCGATTTTATGAAGAATACTAATTTCTTAGTATCTGTATTCGTGAGGTTTGTATGGTCCTTCAACCGCAACACCGATATAATCAGCTTGGTCTTTAGAAAGAACATCTAATTCAACACCAATTTTAGCTAAGTGTAGACGTGCAACTTTTTCATCTAAGTGTTTAGGTAATGTATACACTTGGTTTTCGTAGTTAGCAGAATTTGCCCATAACTCTAATTGCGCCAATGTTTGATTTGTAAATGAGTTAGACATTACAAAAGATGGATGACCAGTTGCACAACCTAAATTTACTAAACGTCCTTCAGCTAATAATATAATATCATTACCATTCACATTATATAAATCCACTTGTGGTTTAATTTCTACTTTAGAATGACCATAATTTTCATTCAACCAAGCAACACTGATTTCATTGTCAAAGTGACCAATGTTACAAACGATTGCTTTGTCTTTCATTTTCAAGAAATGTTCACCAGTTACGATGTCTTTGTTACCAGTAGTTGTAACGATGATATCACCTAAATGAATTACGTTATTCAATTTTTTTACTTCAAATCCGTCCATTGCAGCTTGTAAAGCACAAATAGGATCGATTTCAGTAACGATAACACGCGCACCAGCTCCTTGTAAAGAAGCAGCAGAACCTTTACCAACATCTCCGTAACCACAAACAACAGCAACTTTACCAGCCATCATAATGTCTGTAGCACGACGAATTGAATCAACTAAAGATTCTTTACATCCGTATTTGTTATCAAATTTAGATTTAGTAACTGAATCATTTACATTAATTGCAGGAATTAATAACGTACCATTTTTAACACGTTCGTGTAAACGGTGAACTCCAGTTGTAGTTTCTTCAGATAAACCTTTAATAGCAGCAGCTAATTGTGGGTAACGATCAAAAACCATGTTAGTTAAATCACCTCCATCATCTAAAATCATATTTAATGGTTGGCTGTCTGGAAAAGCATAAAGCGTTTGTTCGATACACCAATCGAATTCTTCTTCATTCATTCCTTTCCAAGCAAAAACAGGAATTCCAGCAGCAGCAATTGCAGCAGCTGCGTGATCTTGCGTAGAGAAAATGTTACAAGAAGACCAAGAAACATCTGCTCCTAATTCAACTAATGTTTCAATCAATACCGCTGTTTGGATAGTCATGTGCAAACATCCAGCAATTCTAGCACCAGCTAAAGGCTTGGAAGCACCATATTCTTCTCTCAAAGACATTAAACCTGGCATCTCTGCTTCAGCTAATGTAATTTCTTTTCTACCCCAATCTGCTAGGGTAATGTCTTTTACTTTAAACGCTAATTTTTCTGTTGTGTTTGTCATACTAGATTTTTTAGTGGTATAAAATTACAAAAGAAGTAATGATAAAAAAAATATTTTTACGGAAATAAATTTATAGATTAACAGTGGAAAGATTTCGGATTGACAGACTGCAGAATTACAGATTGTTGGAATAAAAAAACCACCTAGTTGGTGGTTTTCTTACATAATTTAATTAAGCGACGCAAAGCTTTGCGTCTCTACGCTAATTTTGATAATTCTTCTTTGGCGAGTGTTGAAATTACTTTTCCATCTGCTTTACCTGCTAATTTACCAGATAAAACTCCCATAATTTTCCCAATTTCTTGTGGAGATTTTGCTCCTGTTTGTGCAATTGCAGCTAGTACTTCTTGACGTACTTCCTCTTCGGACATCATTTTAGGCAGGTAAACTTCCATTACTTGCGCTTCAAACAATTCATCTTTCGCTAAATCTTCTCTATTTTGAGCTACATATACAGCATATGTTTCCATACGTTGTTTATGTAGCTTCATGATAATTTTAACAGCTACATCGTCTGACACTTCACCATTACCAGAAGTAGCTTCTAATAATAGTTTAGATTTAATATCACGTAATGCTTGTAACTTTTCTTTCTCTTTCGCTAACATCGCATTTTTAATGTCAGCAGATATTTTTTCCATGAACCCCATCATCAATCTACATTATCGTGTAAAAATGAATTATTACTTCTTAAAGAGATATTATCTCCATTTCCTGAAACACCATAACGTGAAACAGAGTTCTCTGTACTTGGTCGTGAGTGATCTAATTGAATGTTTCTTCTTTCAAAAGCAGGTTCTTTTTCTAGTTGAGTTAGTCCATCTGCTTTTTTCAATTTCTGCGTGTAAGCATGTAAACGCTCCATGCGCTCTTGTTGTATTTTCAATTGTTCTTCAGGTGTCGTATACGTTTTAGGTGTCGCTCTAATTGTATTTTCTAAAGGTATGATTGCATCGTCAAGTTCAAGTGTGTGAACAATTTTCTCTTCAGATGGAGTTTTTACTTCGTTTACTATAGTTTCCTCTTCTTCAACATTTGAAGTTGATTCAACCTCCCATACTAAACTTACTGGCTCTTGTTCTTTTTGTGGTTCAACTACTACTTTTGGCGCTTCCTCTACCCAATTGTTTAGAGTTGGTTTTACCTCCATTCTTGGTTCAACTGTTTTCAAAAAAGGTTCGTTATTATTCTGAACAGTATTTGTTGGTTCAACCTTAGGCGCTACTTCAGTTGGTTTTCCTAATTGCGTTGTAATCTCATTTTTTGGCTCCTCATGCAAAGGTCGAACAATCTTTTCAGGAGCCTTCTCAAAACCCGTGATAGGTGTTGAATTGAAACCTGTAGCTATTAATGTTACACTTAATTTTTCCCCTAAAGTTGGATCATAACCATGTCCCCATATTACGTCAGCTGAAGAACCTGCTTCGTCTTGAATGAAATCAGTGATTTCAGTGATTTCATCCATCAATACCTCTTTATCGCCGTAAGTAATGTTTAATAACACGAATTTAGCACCTGCAATATTATTATCATTTAATAAAGGCGAATCCAATGCTTCAGTTACACAACGAAGTGCTCTGTTTTCACCTTCCACAGCAGCTGAACCCATGATTGCTACACCAGAATCTTTCATTACTGTGTAAACATCATTAAAATCAACATTTACAGACCCTGTTACAGAAATTAATTCAGCGATACCTTTTGCCGCAACCGTAAGTACGTCATCCGCTTTAGAAAAAGCATTATTGATAGTAAGGTTTCCAGTCATCTCACGTAATTTCTCATTGTTAATCACTAACAATGTATCAACTGCTTGACGCATTTCTTCTAAACCTAATTCAGCTTGTTGTCTTCTTTTGCGGCCTTCAAATCCGAAAGGAACGGTAACTATACCAACAGTAAGAATTCCAAGCTCACGAGCAATTCCAGCAATTACTGGAGCAGCACCCGTACCTGTTCCTCCACCCATACCAGCAGTAACAAACACCATTTTCGTGTTCTCACTTAATACCGATCTGATTTCGTCAATATTTTCAATCGCTGCATTTTTACCTATTTCAGGAATAGCACCTGCACCATTACCTTCTGTTAGAGAAGCACCCAACTGAATTTTATATGGTACCGCAGAAATATCTAATGCCTGTTTATCTGTGTTACAAACAATAAAATCTACTCCTTTAATCCCAAGGTTGTACATGTGATTAACTGCGTTACTTCCACCGCCACCAACACCGATAACTTTGATGATTGATGAAATGTTTTTTGGTAAATCGAATTCCATTTTTTTGTCTTTTTATATTTTGAATGTTGTGAAAAACATTGTTTTTTTTCTATAAAATGGGTGTGCTGCAATACAACAAACCTACTATTCAGGTTCTTTAAGGATTCCTTCTAATTTCTCAAAAATAGATTTGAAGAAAGGACCTCTAGATTCTTTTTGAACAGGTTTTTCTTTTTTGTTTGTAGTTGGATCTTTTTCAGATACAGATTCGTTTAAATTTAATTTGTTTTTCAAATCAATAGATTGAAATCCTTTCAATACTAAACCAATACCCGTGGAATACATTGGACTTGTTAAGTTCTCAATGGTATTAGAACTTCCTAAATGCTCTGTAGGGTAACCAATACGTGTATCTATTCCGGTAATATATTCAAATAATTGTGTAATATGTTTTAATTGAGCACCACCGCCAGTTACCACAATACCACCACTCAATTTTCTTTCGAAACCAGAGTTTTTGATTTCATAATACACATGTTCAATGATTTCCTCCATACGTGCTTGAATGATACTAGCCAAATTTCTTAATGAAATTTCTTTAGCCTCTTTGCCGCGTACACCTGGAATACAAACTACTTCATTTGTTTGACATTCACTCGCTAGAGCAGAACCATACTTCACTTTTAATGCTTCAGCATGTTTTTTCATAATGGAACACCCTTCTTTAATGTCTTCAGAAATGATATTTCCACCAAAAGGAATTACAGCTGTATGACGAATAATTCCTTCATGGAAAATTGCTATATCAGTAGTACCACCACCGATATCTACTAATACTACACCAGATTCTTTTTCATCTTCACTTAGAACAGCTTCAGCAGAAGCTAAAGGCTCTAAAATAGTATCTTTAATAACCAAACCTGCACGTTCTACACAACGATTAATGTTTTTTACTGCAGACACATGACCAGTAATGATATGAAAATTTGCTTCTAAACGAGAACCTGCCATACCAATTGGCTCTTTAATACCATACTCGTTATCCACAATATACTCTTGTGGAAGTGCATCTATAATTTCTTCCCCTGGTTCCATCGACAAACGATACATATCATCGCGCAAAGCATTGATATCATTGATTGTTATCAAATCGTCAGTTTTTCTTCGAGTCAATATTCCTCTATGTTGATAACTCTTTATGTGTTGACCTGCAATACCTACATTCACTACACGAATAATCAAATCACCTTCAACACGAGATTGCGCTTCTTTTACAGCCAATTCGATTGAGTCAATAGTTTTTTCAATGTTAGAGACAACTCCACGCGAAACACCAAGAGAATCACTTTTCCCCATTGATAAAATTTCAATTTTACCATGTTCGTTCATTTTCCCAACGAAACATGCAATTTTCGTTGTCCCGATATCTAAACCTACAATTACTTGACTCATAATTTTAATCTTCTTTCTGGTCTGATCCTAATTGTTTTTTACTACAAACTACCTGATTTTCATACTTAAGATTAATACAATCATAAGTACTCCAACCTTCGTAAGGGATACCCTCCTTGTAAAAGTCTGCTAATTTACGAAATTTTACTTTAACTTCCTCATTAGAAAGGGCACTTCCGAAAATTATTTTTTGCTCTCCCACCCTAGGAACGAGTACAAAATCTCCATTCTTTTCTTTATGTATTTGACCAATTTGTAGAGAAAAGAATGGATCATTACAAACATACCGAGAAATTCGATAAATATCGTCTAATGAAAATTTAGTTATTAAATTTTTGTTGTTAATAATTTTATTGACTGTTAATCCATTGTTTTTATCAATAACATCCCCTGTAACCACCACAACTCTAGCAGTGTACAGATATGATGGTGAAATAGTATGTCCTAATTCGTCTAAATAAAAACTCTCACCTAAATTATTAAAAACACGTGCAATCGGCCTGCGAATTTTCACGTTAATCGCCCAATCACCCCCTAATTTTGTATAAACATTGCACTCTAGCACTTCGGTCATTCCATTCACGAATTTTTCAATAGTGTTCAATTGAAGTTGATTGTTTATTTGATTTGGAGTAATCAATCCTTTTCTTTTCAATCGAACGTAAAGCTCTTTTTCAGTTAGAAAAGCATTTTCATCTTGAATATCAATATGAATTTTAGGCGTTTTGAGGGCTGTCTTTTTTTGCTGACTATTTGTAATGGCCAGAATCGTAAGTATCACAGCTAAAAAGAGTATCCAAATTGTTATTTTAAGCCAAAGTTTCATAAATAATAAATTAATTTACCGCAGGATTACAAATTCAACGGAGCTGCATTATAGCTTAGTATTTTTTCTTTCAAAGGCTTCACTAAACGATCTATATCACCAGCTCCTACCGATAAAATAACTTGATTTGAAGTGAGCTCAATCCTATTTAGTAATTCTTCTTTATTTACCAATTGTTTTGATTGACATGAAATTTTAGCTAATAACACATCACTAGTAACTCCCTCCATTGGAAGTTCTCTTGCCGGATAAATTGGCAATAAATATAAATTATCTACTTGTGATAATTCACGTGCAAAATCTTCCATAAAATCGTTCGTACGCGAAAAAAGGTGAGGCTGAAAAACGATAGAAATTTGTTTTGTTGGATATAATAATCTTACCGAATCAATCAATGCTTTCAATTCAGTCGGATGATGTGCATAATCATCGATATATACTATATTATTTGATTTAACATGATATTCAAAACGACGTTTCACTCCTGAAAACGACTCTAAACCATGTCGTATTTCTTGTTCAGAAAGCTCGAGAAACACAGATAAAGCAATACATGCTAAAGCATTTTCAGCATTATGAATTCCTGGTAAACCTAGAGCAATACTTTCCCATACATGTCCTTCAAAATATACGTCTATGACTTGTAACCCATTTTCATATCGTAGATTTTTACCTTGGAAGTCAGCTTCTTCAGCAAGAGAATAGGTCAATGTATTCGCAATTCTTTTTAATGGAAGTCCTTTTTTTATCACAAGTACACCATCAGTATTTATCAAATCAGCATATGATTGAAATCCTTTTAAAAACGTTTCTTCATCTCCGTAAATATCTAGGTGATCAGCATCACAAGCAGTTATTATTGAAGCAAATGGATTTAATTGTAAAAAGGAACGATCGAATTCATCTGCTTCTATTACAGTATATTCAGAAGTTGTAGAAGCAATAAAATTGGTGTTATAATTCGTAGAAATTCCACCTAAAAAAGCATTACATTTCAAAGATGAAGTAAATAAAATATGAGCAAGCATAGTGCTAGTAGTCGTTTTACCATGTGTCCCTGCCACACATAATCCTTTAGAGTTATGTGTAATCAACCCTAAAATTTGCGCCCTTTTAAGTATCTTAAAATTCTGATTTACAATGTAATTGTATTCCAACATATCTTTAGGAATCGCAGGTGTAAATATCACCAATGTACTTTCTTTTTCTATCTGAGCACCAATTTTTTCACCTAAATCCTCAAAATGAATTGAAATCCCTTCTTCAATTAATGTGTCTGTCAAGGGAGAGGGAGTTTTATCGTAACCACTAACCTCAAAACCTTTCAAATTAAAATAGCGAGCAAGCGCAGACATTCCTATTCCTCCAATTCCTAAAAAATAGATTTTTTTGAATGCATTTAAATCCACATTTGTCATACGATCAATTTTTCAATCTCATTTACAATTAATTCAGAAGCGTTTGGAATGGCATAATTCTTTAATTTTTGCGCCATATCAATTCCATTTATTTCTTCCTTTAGCAACGAAATACTTGTTTGTATTAATTTTTCTTTTGCTTCTTTATCTGTTATCAATATCACTGATTCTCCTAAAGCTTTTGCATTATGTGTTTGATGATCATCTGACACATTTGGCGAAGGAACTAAAATCGTAGGTTTTTGAATAATACTTAATTCAGAAACAGACATTGCACCAGCCCTAGAAATAATTACATCAGCTGCAGCGTAAGCTAAATCCATTTCTTTGATAAATTCAAATAAATGAATTCCTTGAGATTTAAGTTCGGCTTCTTGCTTTGCATAGTTAGGATAATAGAACTTTCCACACTGCCAAATGACCTGAGTATTTGAATTCGTAATGCTTTCTTTATTTTCCATTAAACTCTCGTTCAAAGTCTTTGCTCCGAGACTGCCACCAATGATTAGTATCGTTTTTTTGGATGAATCTAAATAAAAATGTTGAATTGCCCTTTCTTTTTTACCTTCAATATGAACCATTTCATTTCGAACAGGATTACCTGTTAGTACAATTTTCTCTTTTGGGAAAAATGAATCCAACCCTTGATATGCAACACATAATTTAGAGACTACTTTAGAGAGAATTCGATTCGTTTTTCCAGGGAAAGAATTTTGTTCTTGAACAACAGTAGGTATATTAATTAATGAAGCGATACGTAATATTGGTCCTGATGCATAACCCCCAACACCAACTACTATTTGTGGATTAAACTTCTTTAAAATAAAATATGCTTTGATTAAACTAAACACCAATTTAAAAGGCAACACAAAATTTGAAAATGTTATTCTGCGTTGAAAACCTGTAATTGGTAGCCCAATAATATTATATCCAGCTTGAGGAACTTTTTCCATCTCCATTTTACCTAATGCACCAACAAACAAAATATCAGCAGATGGATTACGACGTTTTATTTCATTTGCAATTGCAATTGCTGGGAAGATATGTCCTCCTGTTCCTCCTCCTGATATGATTATTTTTTGTGTGCTCATTACATTTTATTTTATTAAAATGGGGATGTTAAAATGCACATCCTTACATACAGTGCAACATTATTACTCCTCATCCGAAGAAATTTCGGATTTGATATTTTTAGATTGTTTATAAGCAATCGATTGTACCATTCCAATAGCAAGACAAGTCATAATAAGTGCAGAGCCTCCCATTGCAAGTAATGGCATATTTTGTCCGGTAACAGGGAAAATTCGCGTACAAACCATCATATTTACAGTTGCTTGTGTTAAGAGTAATATTCCAATTCCAATACATAGATATGTTTCAAATAATTTATCTGAACGTAGACCGATACGAATAATTCTAAAAAGCAAAATACAGTATAATAAAATCAAGATAATTGCTGATAAGGATCCGAACTCTTCAACAAAACTTGAGAAATAAAAATCTGCATAAGCTTCTGGGAGGTATTCTTTCAATTTTCCGTCACCTACACCCTGACCAAAAAGACCTCCATTAAAAATGGCTAATTCAGCATTTAATGCTTGAGCATTTGCTTGAATATTTTGATCTTGACCTTGTTTGTTTTCATTATCATATCGATTTGTTAATCGATTTTTCCAAGTGTCAAAACGTGGTAAAATATTCGCAGAAGGTAAAGATAAATGAAGTAATATAACTAGTCCAGCTAATGCTAAACCACCAAATATTGCCGCTAACATTTTAGTAAATGGAAATTTACCGATAATTAACAATAAAAATGATATACAAAATAATAGGAAAGCAGTAGAAAAGTTATCTTTAAAAATAAGTCCGCAAATAACGATAATTGGGAGCATAATTGGCCAAAAACCACTTTTCCAGTTGTTAAAATATTCTTTCTTCTTCACCAACAAACGAGATAGGTAAACAATTAACCCAAGCTTTGCAAAATCCGACGATTGGAAGGTTAATCCTACAAACGGAATACGTATCCATCTACCGGCATCATTTACTTTGGTTCCGAAGAAAAAGGTAAATAAAAGTAAAAGAATAGATGCATAAAACATCAAACGTGCAAACTTAGAAAAGTAAGATGGATCTTTACGGTGTATCCAAAACATAGCACTAAATCCAAGTATTACATAAATCAAATGTTTAAATAAATACTTAAAAGGTGTTCCACCTTCAATTTTTACTAGAATTGGGACAAAACTATAAACACTCACTAACGAAAAGGTTAGTAATATCAGCGTGATCACCCAAATACCGCGATCTCCTTTGAGGTATGAGAAAAACTTATTCAACGAATAATTATAATGCTCTTACAGCTGATTTAAACTGATTCCCTCTATCCTCATAGTTTTCAAAAAGATCGAAACTTGCACATGCTGGCGACAACAATACTGTTTCATCTTTTTTTGCTAAACGATAACCATAACTCACTGCTTCCATCGCTGATCCAGCCTCAACAATGGTCTCTACAACTCCATTGAAAGTGTCTTTGATCTTTTGATTGTCAGTCCCTAAACAGATAATCGCTTTTACTTTATCTTTTACTAAATCTGATAGTTCAGAATAGTCGTTACCTTTATCCACACCTCCTACGATCCAAACCGTTGGAGCATCCATACTTTCCAATGCAAACCATGTAGAATTTACATTTGTAGCTTTTGAGTCATTGATAAACGAAATACCATGAACTTTTGCAACAAACTCCAAACGGTGTTCTACATTTTGGAAATCAGTGAAACTATCTCTTACCACCTCCTTACGGATTTCAACTAAACGTGAAGCGATTCCTGACGCTAACGAATTTTGCACATTGTGCTTGCCTTTTAAGGCTAAATCATGAATTGACATAATAAACGGATCTTTATTTATATTTAAGGTTAATTGTTTTTCATCTGCAAAACCACCATTTTCAATTACTTTACGCAGTGAGAATGGCAGTGAGTTTACTTCTGTTTTTAATTTTTCAAGGCTTGAAATAATTACCTCATCATCTGCATTATAGATGAAAAAGTCGTTTTGACCTTGATTTTGAATAATTCTAAATTTTGAGTTAACATAATTTTGCATGTCGAACTCATAGCGATCTAAATGATCAGGGGTGATATTCAACAAGATTGAGATGTCGGCTTTAAAATCGAACATTCCATCTAATTGGAAAGAGCTTAGTTCTAAGATGTACCAATCGAAATTATCTTCAGCTACTTGTTTTGCAAAACTTTTTCCAACATTACCAGCAAGACCTACATTTAATCCAGCCTTTTGGAATGTATGGTAAGTCAGCATAGTTGTAGTTGTTTTACCATTACTTCCTGTGATACAAACCGTTTTTGCAGTATTATAGTAACCTGCAAATTCAATTTCTGATATCACGGGAATTTTTCTATCCAAAAATTGTTTAACAATAGCTACTTTATCAGGTATTCCAGGGGACTTCACAACAATATCTGCATCTTGAATTAATTCCAATGAGTGCTTTCCTTCCTCCCAAGCAATATCATATTGATTTAGTTCATCTTTATAATCCGTTGAAATTTGACCAAAATCAGACACAAATACTTTCCATCCTTGTTTTTTCCCAAGAATAGCTGTACCAACTCCACTTTCACCAGCACCTAAAATCACTAAATATTTACCTTCGCCTTTCATCTTATCTTACTTTAAGCGTTACGATAGTAATCACGGCTAATAAAACAGCAACAATCCAAAAACGGGAAACAATTTTCGCTTCATGAATTCCTTTTTTCTGATAATGGTGGTGAAGTGGTGCCATTAAGAAAATTCTTCTCCCTTCACCAAAACGTTTTTTTGTTAGTTTGAAATATCCAACTTGAATCATGACAGATAAGTTTTCAATCAAGAAAACACCACACAATACAGGTATTAATAATTCTTTACGCACCGAAATTGCAAATACAGCGATGATTCCACCTAATGCTAAACTACCTGTATCTCCCATGAATACTTGTGCTGGGTAAGAATTGTACCATAAGAATCCAATACATGCCCCAACGAATGCAGAGATAAAGACCACTAACTCTTCAGCAGCAGGTATATACATTACATCTAAGTAGTCTGCAAAACGTACATTCGAACTCACATACGCAAAAATGGCAAGTGCAATACCAATTATCGCTGAAGTTCCTGTTGCTAGCCCATCTAATCCATCCGTAATGTTTGCTCCATTCGAAACAGCAATCACAATAAAAATTACTATTGGAATAAAAATCAACCAACCCCAAGACTTGTTTACATCATGTACCATCCAGTTGTAATTAAACTCATTTCCTTTAATGAATGGAATTGTTGTAGTCATGTCACGTGTTTCAATCCAAACAGAGTTTGAATCTTTTGCAAATTCTGCATGGTGGCTATTTACAACACGTTCGTCTTGCGTTAGTACATGTGATTTAGGAACTAACTTATGCACTTTAACATTGTCATTAAAATACAAAATGGAACCAACGATAATTCCCACACCAATTTGTCCAACTACTTTAAATTTTCCTGCTAAACCTTCTTTGTTTTTCTTAAATACTTTGATATAATCATCTAAAAATCCAATCAACCCTAACCAAATTGTGGAAATCAACATCGTGATAACATATACGTTATGTAGTTTCGCAAACAAAAGTGTAGGAATTATAATAGCACTTAAGATGATGATTCCTCCCATTGTTGGAGTTCCTGATTTTTCAACTTGTCCTGCAAGTCCTAAATCACGCACTGTTTCACCAATTTGTTGACGACGTAATAGATTAATTAATTTTTTTCCAAAAACGATAGAAATAATTAAGGAAACGATCAAAGCAAGTGCAGCTCTGAACGAAATAAAATGAAACAATCCAGCTCCAGGAACATTCCATTTGTCTAGTAAGTCGAATAAATAGTATAGCATTATTTCTCTAGTTTTTCAAAAAGGTTAGTTACAATTTTTAGGTCATCAAAAGGGTGTTTCACCCCTTTAATTTCTTGATAGGTTTCGTGGCCTTTACCAGCAATTAAGATGATATCGTTTGGTTCAGCCATCGCACAAGCTGTTTTTATTGCTTGTTCTCTATCGGTTATCGACAATGTTTTTTTATAGTATTGTCCTTCTACCCCTTCCATCATTTGTGCAATAATATCTTCCGGATTTTCGGAACGAGGATTATCGGAAGTAATGATTACTTTGTCGCTCAAAGCACAAGCAACTGCAGCCATTTTTGGTCTTTTAGTAGTGTCTCTATCGCCACCACAACCAACAATGGTATAAACTGTTTCATTTTTAGTACGAATAGAAGCAATCGTTTGAAGCACGTTCTCTAAAGCATCAGGTGTGTGAGCATAATCAACAATAGCAGTAATTCCACCTTCGCTTCTTACCTGTTGAAAACGACCTACAACCGCATCCAGTTTACTTATAACCGTCAATGTTTCAATTTTATCTTGCTCTAAAAGAACAGCAACTGCATACACTGCTAATAAATTATATGCATTAAATGAACCTAATAATTTTGTCCAAACTTCTTGGCCATCTATCGTTAAAACCAATCCAGAAAATTGATTTTCGATAATTTTCACTTTGAAGTCTGCTGGTGTTTTCATGGCATACGAAGCTTTATGTGCATTCGTATTTTGAAGCATTACCGTTCCATTTTTATCATCGGTATTTGTCAATGCAAAAGCGTCTTTATTCAAAGCGTCAAAAAAGCCTTTTTTAGCTTTAATATATTCTTTAAATGAACCATGATAATCTAAGTGATCATGTGTAATATTAGTAAATACACCTCCAGTAAAACTTAAACCACTAATTCTATGTTGCACTACAGCATGAGAACTCACTTCCATAAAGCAATATTCACATCCTTCAAGCACCATTTGTGCTAATAAAGCGTTTAAAGTTACTTGATCTGGCGTGGTATGAGTCGCAGGAACTTCCACTGTTCCAATTTTATTTACGACTGTCGATAATAAACCAACTTTGTACCCTAATTCTGTAAATACTTTATGTAAAAGCGTTACTATCGTCGTTTTTCCATTTGTACCTGTAACTCCTACCAATTTCAAAGCAGATGAAGG
This sequence comes from Chitinophaga pinensis, assembly GCA_943324745.2. Classification (GTDB taxonomy): domain Bacteria; phylum Bacteroidota; class Bacteroidia; order Flavobacteriales_D; family Crocinitomicaceae; genus CANHVK01. Next base: position 62,349 of record CALPMT020000002.1, read on the forward strand.
ATGTTCATAAAAATTGGATGCAACCACCCCTAATGCAAACGAAGTGTCTTTTACAATAATCAATGTAACATCTGTAGGAACTTTAAATTCTACTTCAGAAAAAATAGCTTTACATCCTTGTTGAATTACGTTGGTAATAAATGAATGGCCATCTACTTGCGTACCTTTAATTGCTACAAACAAAGTGCCTTCTACAGCTTTTCTGGAGTCAAAAACGATTTGATCAATAGCAACTGATACATCTCCCTGAACAGAAAGTATATCGCAATTAATTAATATGTCGTTGAGTTTTTTCATCAATTTAAAGTCAATTCTATTAAACCACCTCTGTAAATTTGTTTCCCCGGAAAAACGGATTGTTTTGTCACTTTACCATACCCTTTCAAACTTACATGCATCCCTGCGTTTTCAATTAAATAAACTGCATCTTTAGCATTCATACCAACTACATCAGGAACTAAACTTTTTGTAATTAAACGCTTATGAAATTCTATTGCGTTTTTTTGTTTTTCAGTAGAAATCCATTCATCTTCTGATGTTTGTCTAAATGGAATTTTCAATTTGCCTAAGATTTTTTTTAAGTCGTAACGATTACCATCCTTAGAAACTGGTATTTCCCAAACACGTCTTCCTTTTTCATTAATTGCTTTGTGATATTTTAAACTTGATGCGTACACCTTATTTGCAATCGCAGAAAAAACAGTTCCAGACATAACTGAACCATAAACATTTTCACCTATAGCTTCTACAGATACGATACACGAATAACGAGGGTTTTTAACCGGGAAATAACCTACGAATGAAGCTAAGAATATACGCTCACCCTTACCATCTTTTACAGAACGATCATTCATAATTTGAGCAGTTCCCGTTTTACCAGCAATTTCAAAATAAGAGGATGTCAATTTTTTACCTGTACCATTCGTCATTACTCCTTCCAAACAACCTTTCAAAATTTCTAATGTGCTTTTTGAGCAAATTTTTTGTCTCAATACAATCGGCTGGAATGTTTTAACCACTTCTGCGCCTCGACGAATTTCTTGGACAAATTGTGGTCTAACTAATTTCCCATCGTTTGCAATTGAATTATAAAAAGCTAACGTTTGCATAGGTGTTTGTTGAAATTCATACCCTACAGACATCCAAGGCAAAGACAAGCCTGACCATTTTTTAGTTCCTGGTCTATGTACCGTCGGATTTGGTTCACCTGCTAAATCAATTCCTAAAGGTTCTGTTAATCCAAATTCATCTAAGTGTCTTAGGAATTCTTGTGGCTCATCTTTATATGCTTTGTAAATGATTTTAGAGATTACATTCGAAGATTTTTCAAACGCTTGCTGAATTGAAATACGTCCATAGTTATGTCTTTTCGCTTCATTCAATGTCCTACCTCTATATGTATAACTACTTGCTGCTTGAACAGTATCCGTAATCTTAAACTTTTCATCCTCTAAACCCGCCATTAAAGAAGCCAACTTAAAGGTTGAACCTGGTACTTCTTTCCTACCAATTGCCTGGTTGTACAATTCATAATATTTACCATCTTCAGGAGATAGACTAAGGTTTGCAATAGCCTTCACAAACCCTGTTTTTACATCCATCACAATTACACAACCGTTGTTCGCTTTTTTGTCTTTTAATTGTTTGTGTAATTCATTTTGAGCAACTTCTTGAATTTCTTTATCGATAGAAGTCACAACATCAGCACCTTCAACGGCTTCTCTTGTAATTTGACCTCTTTTTTTCCAACCAGTGGAAATTTTTTGTTCCACTTCTTCCCCTGGTTCACCTGCTAAATAATCATGAAAGGCCCCTTCTATTCCAACACGTAATTCTGGTTTTCCAGGGATATTTCTATATAAACCCAATGTTCTTTTTAACAAATCCCCAAAAGGTCTTTTACGAATAATAATTTCATCATTATCAATTAATCCACCTTTATTTCTTCCCGTTTCGAAAATTGGGAAAGTTTTAATGTAACGTCTTTGTTCGTTAGTAACTTTTTTCTTGATCAATAAATATCGATTTTTTCTCGCACGCGCTTTACGCACATAATTCTCAAATTCTCTAGGACTAGTATATACTTTAGGAAACATTCTAGACATTTTAACTGATAAATCAGTTATTTGACTATCAAACAATTCTTTTTTTGGAACTGTAGCATCCATGTATAAATTGTAGTAAGAAATAGAAGTGACCAAAGAAATTCCGTTACAATCCAACACTTCACCCATTCTTGGGTAACGTTTTACATAACGTATTGGCATCTTTTCGTCAGAATCTGAATTGGATAATTCAGAACTTAATTTGTTTCCGTTTTTTTTATCTTTTGCTGGAGATTGAATGATGAAAATTTTGACAATAACAAGAAGCATTCCTATCACAAATAGAAAGTAAACCAAATAGGCCCTCAACATCAATCCTTGTTTTTCGGTCATTTCGATTCTTGCTTTATGCGTATTACTTTTGCAGGCTTGGTTGTTTCATACAATCCTCTGCCTTCCAGTTTTTTAATTAATATTTCTCGTCTTGTAGCTTGTTCTAATTTTGCTCTTGTCTCTACAAATTCAGCTGTTCTAGCATCTAATTCCGTTTGAGTCGTTTCCATTTCTTTCACTAAGCTCTTCCCATAATACCCTTTAGAAATCACAATAATGAACATGGCAAACAAAAAGAAAACAAAGCCTAAATTATTTATAACAAAATCCTGCATTAAAAATTCCCCATTTAAGATTTGCAGAAAAATATTTGCATTTTTTCCATCTTTCTTTTTTACAGACTTTTTCTTTACAGGAGACTGAGAAACTTCCTCAATTACATCCTCTTTGTTGATGTATTCGTTATCCATTTCTTCGTTCTGCTATTCTTAATTTTGCACTTCTCGCACGAGAATTTACCTCAACCTCTTCTTCTGAAGGAGCAATTGGCTTTCTAGTTACGTCTTCAAATGGTTTCAGAATATTCCCGAAAAAATCTTTTTCAATATGCCCGTCTAAATTTCCTCGTTTCAAATAGTTTTTTACCAAACGATCTTCTAAAGAATGGTACGACATTACCACCAAACGTCCGCCTGGCTTCAACACCTCACCTGTTTGTAACAAGAATTTCTCCAACACATCCAATTCGTTATTCACTTCCATACGAATGGCTTGAAAAACTTGCGCAAAAAACTTGTGATCTTTGAATTTTGGTGCAATTGGTGCTAAAGCCTCCATCAACTCTCCGGTAGTATGAATTGGTTTTGCTTGACGCGCTCTACAGATAGTCCCTGCAATCTTTCCCGGAGAGGTCAACTCACCATACTTACGTAAAATCCTAATTAATTGATCTTCTTCATATTCATTCACCACCACAAATGCAGATAACGCACCATTTTGGTTCATGCGCATATCTAAAGGATCATTGGAACGAATAGAAAAACCTCGTTTCCCCTCATCAAACTGATGGGAAGAAACACCTAAGTCCGCTAAAATTCCATCCACTTTTTCAATTCCCATTGCACGCAAATGATTTTTAAGAAATGAAAAATTAGAAGGTATCAACTGAAAATTTGGAGCTTCCCAAGCATTTGCAAATGCATCTGGATCTTGGTCAAAAGCAATCAACTGACCTTTTTCTGAAAGTTTTGAAAAAATCGCTTTCGAATGTCCGCCACCACCGAAGGTAACATCAACATACATCCCTTCAGGATGGATATTTAACCCCTCCAAACAAGCCTCAAGCATTACTGGTACGTGGTATACTTCTTTATTCTGTGTCATCGATATCACCCATTACTTCCTCTGCTAAATCAGCAAAGTCTGCCATGTTTCCTTCGATAATATCGAAGTACTTGGTTTTATCCCAGATTTCAATTCTGTCGTTGTATGCAATAAGCATTACATCCTTATCTAAACCTACTCGATCCATCAACATGGAAGGAATCAAAATTCTACCAACACCATCCAAAGCAATTGCTTTCGCACCTTGATGAAATAAACGGTAGAACATACGGTTTTTAGGCTTAAACAAATTCATTTTAGAAAGTTTATCGCTCAATCTATCCCACTCATTCATTGGGTAAAGCGTCAAACAATCTTCAAATCCTTTATTCAACATGAATTTCTCTTGGGCAGCAGGAGACAATTGCTTACGCAATGACGCAGGAAATAAGAAACGCCCTTTCGCGTCTAATCTTACTTCATATTCTCCTACTAAACCAGCCATAACAAATTAATAATGGGTAAAATTAGTGAAGATTTCCCCACTTTTTACCACCAATTTACACTATGTTAATAACTTATAACGTATAAAGCGGTAAAAATGTTTCAATAAAAATATAAAATATTGAAAAACAATATATTGAACAACTAAAAAAGAGTGGTAAAAAGTGGTATAATGTGAATTAATGTGGAAAAGTTTAACGATTTGAAAAATAGAAAATTTGTTGATTTGAAAACGAAATACCCTTCGACAAGCTCAGGGTAAAATTTGAAAATTGGAAGAGGTAGGAAAATGAAGATTATTGATTTGAAAATGACTAAATTTGCACAAAACTTCCCCTTATGATTATCAAAACAGCAACATTCAAAGTAAGTAACTCAGACCACAAACTTTGTCCTGACGATAACAAACCAGAATTCGCATTTATCGGTAGATCCAATGTAGGTAAATCATCGTTAATCAACATGTTGACCAATCAAAAAAGTTTAGCAAAGACTTCTGGGACTCCTGGAAAAACACAGTTGATTAATCATTTTGAAATTAACAATGAATGGTACTTGGTCGATTTACCAGGATATGGATTTGCGAAGGCTTCTAAAAAAGCACGTCATGGGTGGGAAGAATTTATTGCAGCTTATTTAACGCAACGCAAAACATTATTAAACACCTTTGTATTGTTAGATGCAAGATTACCACCACAAAATATTGACTTAGAATTTATGGGTTGGTGTGGTGAAAAAGAAATTCCTTTCTCAATGGTTTTCACGAAGTTAGATAAATTATCTTCTTCCGAAAAACAAAAGAATATTTTGAGTTATAAAAAGGAAATGTTGAAACAGTGGGAAGAATTACCACCAGTTTTTGCTACTTCTAGCGAATCAAAATTTGGTAAAGAACCTGTTTTGAATTATATCGATGAGATTTTGAAGACGTGTTAATTTCTTTTTAGACTAAAAGACGACAGATATTAGACAAAAGAGACGTGATTCAAAGAAATTACTACATTAATCGTCCTTCAACCGCATGTTTCACTGTGTCTTCGAGGCTCCTAAATTCAAAATCTAACACTTTTTTTAATTTCGAACTATCGTAGGTAACTTTAGCCTGAGCACTACTTGCAGACTCTTTTGTAACCGTTTGGTGTCCTGTCACTAGACTCAGCAACCTAGAAACCCTCCAAGCCAACCCACTCAAAAAAGATTTCGCAACCAAAAATGGCGCTTTCTTGTTCATTTGCTTTGCTGTAACATCAAAAAGCTGCTTAAACGTAACATTTGTTCCTGTACACAAATAACGCTGTTTAAAAGCTTCTGGCCGCTCCATAAGTTGCGTCATTGCAAAAACAACATCGCGCACATCTACAAACGCATTTGCTCCTAAGGTATAAAATTTCAAGCCATTGTTTAAGGTACGGAAAATCGACAATGAACTTTCATTCCAATCGCCAGGACCAATAATAACACTTGGATTAATAATTACAGCATTCAACCCTTCCTCGATTCCTCTCCATACTTCATTCTCTGAAAGGTATTTTGAAAGGGCATAGCCAGAATGATTATCGTCAGCTATCCATTTGTTAGACTCTACTACCGAACGATATCCTGTTTGATCCAATGGATTTTTACCTACAGCTGCCGTGGACGATACATGTAAAAAACGTTTAACCCCCAATCCTATCGCCACATTCACCAAATTGGCTGTTCCATATTTGTTGATACGTAACATGGTTTGATAATCCTTTTTTTGAAAAGAAACCATCGCAGCACAATGGTATACTTCTTCACAACCTGTCATCGATTCCTCCAAAGTAACAACATCTAAAACATCGCATTCCACCCATTCGATGTTTTCAAAAACAGCGGGGGGAGTATTATAAAAAGAGAATAAGGCTTGAACTTTCTCAATACGCTTCTTATCACGATAGGTCGCACGAACATTTTTCCCTGCCAAAGCAAGCGAATGAATTAAATGACTTCCTAAAAGTCCCGTACCACCAGTTACAAGTATCATGCAACGAATTTAAGAATTACAATTCTAATTCTATGGAAGGATCCCAAAACAATTGCTTAAAATTTACGACACTATCATTTTCTACGAGAACACCTTCTTTTTCTAATAATTGTTCCATTTCTTCCGGATTTGAAAAATGCATTTTACCAGTTAAGCAACCTAAACGATTTACCACCCGATGCGCAGGAATTCCAGGAATTGCATGGGATGCATTCATGGCATAACCAACAACACGACTTGATTTCTTGGTGCCAATATAGGCAGCGATAGCACCATAAGAAGTCACACGACCTCTAGGAATTAATTTTACCACTTGAAAAACGGAATCGAAAAAATCAAAAGAACTAGCCATTTTAAAAAGCTTTCTTTTTATTTACAAAAAACACGATTACGAATAAAAAAATAAGAGAAACAACACAGCCAAATAGTGTTGAAATGAACGTTTGTTTAATCAGTATCACAAGGAGTAAAAGGCATACATTAATAGACGTACCACATAAAACTGTCTTCTGATGACTAAAACCAGCTTGAACCAATCGTTGATAAACATGTTTACGATGTGCTTGTCCAATTTTCTCTTTGTTTAGGAATCTTCGAATAAGAGTATAAGTTGCGTCAAACCAAAATAGAGAAGTAAGAATTAAGCCTTCAAACAAACTCACCATGTGTGTTTTATGGAAATAAAAAAGTATTATAATGATTGTATATCCTAACAACGTACTCCCTACGTCACCCATGAAAATCTTTGCCTTATCCCAATTCCATGGCAAAAAACCCACCAAAGCCATTAATAAAAACAACAAGAAACTTTCTCCTGTAAAAAAATACAATGACGCAATTACAAAAATCGATTCAGAACTAGCATAGCCATCTATCCCATCGATAAAATTGAATAGATTTATAAACCAAATAATTGTGAAAAAAGCAATAATATTTAATACATAAGGGTTAGAAAAAACAATAAACCCTAAATCGATTGAATTAAATCCACCTATAAAATATAGACCTAAACCAGAAACGATAGCTTGCACCAACAATCTTGGTTTATTTTTCAAGGTATAAATATCATCCAACAAACTAATTACAGACAAGAATAGCCCAGAAAACAATGCTAAAAACAGGGATTTATCTATCTGATTATAGTAGTGCAAAATACTAATACTCAAAAACCAAGTCAAAGCAATAGCTATTCCACCTCCTCTAGGAGTAGGTATCGTATGTGAACTTCTTTCGTTCGGCAGATCAAGCATGGATTTCTTGATTGCTACCTTACGCGTTATGTATGTTAAGCAAAAAGAAAAAATGCCAGCAAGTACTAAAAATATTGTCATTGAATGATGTTTTTTGAAACTCTTATTAGTTTCTTTTACAAAAATAGAAGAAAGAAATAGAAAACTTTAACTTTACAAATTCAAAAGTTAATTATATATGATAATAGCTAATTTATTTAAAAACAGATCTACTACTTTATTAGTAATTATGTGCTTATATGTGTTTTTTCTTCCATTTAGAAACAGTATAAGTTCAGTAATAGGTTTTCTTTTATTTTTAAATTTCTTTTTTGACAAACAGGTAAATCTAAAAGCCAAATTCAAAATACTTCTTGAAAATAAAATAGCAATCTTATCCATTTCACTTTATTTTCTTCATATAATAGGACTATTATATACTTCTAACTTTAAATATGCTGGACTGGATTTAGAAATCAAACTTCCATTATTGATTATACCTTTTGTACTTTTTGCGGAAAAGGAATTGCCAAAAGAAGCAATGGAAAAAGTATTCCGCTTTTTTACATTTGGAAATATACTTGCTATGGTTCTTTGCTTGATTCATGCAATCTATCGCTTTAACATCGATCATAATAGTTATGTTTTCTTCTACAACGAACTTACTTATTTCATGCACCCAAGTTACTTCTCTATGTATCTTGGATTTAACGTAATTCTCATTATTCAGTCCATAACTGCCTTAACAAAGGATAAACATGTAAACAAAAAGAAAATTAGCCTTCTTTTTATACTATGTACTATCTTTTTAATCTTTATTACGCTACTTTCATCCAAAGCTGGAATTTTGATATCAGGAATCTGTTTTATGATAATAACAATCCGTGAAATCTACAAACGAAAATTACACCTTCTAATATACTTTACCTCTATATTAAGTATTCTAATTTTCATTCTTTTAACAAATCAAAACTCAACAACAACTAAACGGTTTGCTGAGGTTAAAAATGAATTAATAACTAATAAATCAAAAAAATCGGAAGAAAAAAAAGGTTCTTCGGATATACGTGTGGAAGTGTGGAAAGCTACTTCACAACTTATAAAAAATAATTATTTATTTGGCGTTGGAACAGGCGACATCAAAGATGAATTAAGCAAACAATATAAAAAAAATAATTTTAAGGCTGGTATTGAATTAAATTATAATTGTCATAACCAATACTTACAATTTACCTTGATTTCCGGAATTTTAGGAGGTCTTATATTGATTTTAATACTCTCCCTCTCATTTATTTATGCTTATAAATCAAGAAATCAAATCTTACTTCTTTTTGTTGTACTCATTGCATTAAACATGCTCATGGAATCAATGTTAGAAACGAAAGCGGGCGTTGAATTTTACGCCTTTTTCCTGCCTTTTCTACTAAAAAACAAGGTGAAATTTGAAGGTTAATTGGTTGTTATTACTTCTGTAAAATTCTACCATCTCTTCAATACCGTGTTCAAATGAAAAAGTATCGTCAAGTCCTAATTTTTTTCTCGTTTTAGAATTATCTAAATGTAAGTCTCCAAACAATCTAATTCCTAACTTAGGATAAGTTCGAAGTAGCAAATTTTGAATGAGCTTTGGAATTGGTAATAACACCCTTTTTTTATTAAATACCTTTGCTATTTTTCGTATTAAATCCGTTGTTGAAATTGGGGTTAAATCACAGATTAAAAAAACACCTCCTTGTTTCAGCAACACTATCTGTTCAACGTATTTCAACAAATTTCCTACGAAAACTAAATTTCGTTTATTATTAATATTTCCAAAAGGTAATATGGGAAATTTATCTACCAATTTCACAAGACTAATTAAATTTCCTTTCACATTAGGCCCATACACTAATGGTATTCTTATAATCGAAACGGTAAAATTTTCATCTTCTAAATTAGACAATAACTTTTCTGCTTCTAATTTACTTTTTCCATACGCATCCTTAGGATCACAAACTGAATCTTCAGTTATAACATTATTACCCTCCGTAAACTCACCATATACTTTAATGGTGCTGAAAAATATAAAATGTTTTACACCTGCTAATTTAGCTTGTGTTGCCACATTTATTGTTAAGTCTCTATTTATCTTATAATATTCACTCTCTGGAGCATCCTTCATCTGATGAACCAGTGCTGCTAAATGAATAACAGTATCGAATTTTGTAAAATCTATATTTTCAATGGGATTATCACGCAATGAACAGCTATCCATACTAAGTGTTGAATGATTTAAAAAATAAGACCCTACAAAGCCTCTCCCACCTGTAATTAAAGCTTTCATTTTAATGTTTTAATTTTGCCCTAAGTAATAATACAAGTTTAATTAAGATACGTAAATTAACTTTAAAAAGCGAAGTCTTTAATCCATTCTCTTTACATGCTCGAATTATCTCTTTAGATATTTTTAATTTAGTAAAAAAACTATTATCGCTAACACCTCCTGTTCTTGCTTTCAAAACTATTTGAGGTAAATATTGTAACCTAATATTATTAGCATAAAAAAAACGGACTAATAATTCAAAATCTGCAGATATTGGATACTTCAAACTGTAAAATCCGAACTTATCAAACAATTCTCGCTTTAAAAAAATAGTTGCATGCCCTGGCATAATACCATATGAAAGACTATTTACAGTGAATTTATTAGATAAATACTGTCTTTTCACACGAGAAATATCATCGCGATAAACCACATTCAAATCCCCATAAATTCCATCTGGATAATTCAATAAAAAACAGGTAGCAATATTGGATATCACATTTGGATTATCATAAAAATCATCTGAATTTAGTATCGCAATAATATCTCCTGTTGAATTATTAATTCCCTTATTCATTGCGTCATATATTCCTTTATCTTTTTCAGAAATAAACTTTGTTATTTTACTTCCATATGACTTAACGATTTCAACTGTACGATCACTTGAACCACCATCAATAATGATATATTCAATGTTTGAATATGTTTGATTTAATACAGAATCAATTGCATATTTAATAAATTCTTCACTATTAAAACAAACAGTTATTATACTAATTTTTAAATTATTCACGAATTAAAATTATTAATTACTTCGATCACTCTTAAAATATCCTTTTCTGTATGAAAATATGAAATTGGTAAACTCAAAGTAGTTTCATGAATCTCACGAGCAATAGGAAAATCTTGTGTGCCAAACACTCCTGCTAATGCTTCTTGTTTATGTGGAGGAATTGGGTAATGAATCTCAGTTCTTATTTCATTTTCTAGAAGATATGATTTTAATTCATCTCTTTTAGGATGACGAATACTATAAATATGAAATACATCTTTATACCCTTCTTGAATCACAGGCTTAATAAATGAATTATTTATCCCTTCATGATATAATTTAGCTAATTTTATTTTATGATTGTTGATATCATCCAATTTCTGCAATTTAACAGATAAAAATCCAGCTTGAATTTCATCGAGTCTAGAATTATAGCCTACAACTTCATTAACGTATTTTTCTTTTGAGCCATAATTACGTAACATCTTAATTTTATTACTTAATTCTTCATCATTAGTAATAATAGCTCCTGCATCTCCAATAGCTCCTAAATTCTTGGTTGGATAAAAACTAAAGCATCCAAAATCTCCAAAAGTTCCAACTTGTTGACCATTAAACGTCGCTCCATGCGCTTGAGCGCAATCTTCAAGTAATCGTAATTTATGATTTCTACAAATAGCCTGTATTCGATCCATTTCACATGCTTTTCCGTAAAGATGAACAACAATAATTGCTTTCGTTTTTGTAGTTATCTTTTCTTCAATCTTTGAAGCGTCCATATTATAGGTATGAACATTAGGCTCTACTAATATTGGTTTTAATCCGACATGCATTATTGCTAGAATAGTAGCAATATAGGTGTTTGAAGGAACGATAACCTCTGATCCAGGTTCAAAATCAAATGATCGTAGTCCTAAAATTAATGCGTCTAACCCGGATGCTAAACCTACACAATGCTTAGCACCAGTATATGAAGCAAATTCAATCTCGAAATTTTGCACATTGTTTCCTAAAACATACCACCCTCCTCTTAATGTTTCACTAAATGATTTCTCGTAAGCCTCAAAAAAAGGGGCGTTTAATTTTCCTAAATTTTCGTAATCTATCATTGGTAATTTTCAAAAATATAATCTGCTGCCTCATAATACTCTGAAGCAAAAACCATTAATATAGCATCATTCGTAAAATGATGCATTTGATGCCAATCTTTTGTCTCAAGAATCAAACATTTATTGGGTGAATCTAAAACGTATTCTGTCCTTGTTTCACCATCATTATTTGAGATAATACAACTTCCTTGAATACAAATAGCAGCTTGAATTGTTTTGTGATGTCGATGCCCCCCTCTCACAGAATCATCAACACCGTAAATATAAAAAACACGTTTAATATCAAAAGGGATAACTTTCTCTATAACTGTTAACTTTCCACGTTTATCGGTAAATGTTGTTAAATCAATACTGTAAGACATGTTTTTAATTGTTTAATCCAATGTTTTTACACAAAATTAATCATTACTTTCTATCAATTTACTTTTTTATACTAGATTAATAGATGGAAATAAAGATTTAAAATTTACTCTTTTAATTTGAATAGAAAACCTTTAAATTCAGACTTAATATTTGATCTATCTAAGGAACTAAAATCAGTTATTAACTCATATTTTTCAAGAAATTGAGATAAGAAACGTGCTTCATTAAAAAACCAACATGGATATCTCGCATTATAAATTTTAGGATGTACTTTTTGTATAGTGATACGTTCTTTACCTTTAACAAAAGGAGTTCTGTCAATAATAATAAATTCAAAATTTTGCTTTAAAATTAAACTTATTAAAATATAGGGTGATTCTATATACTGTAAAACACTTGAACATAATAATACATCAGGTTTACTGATTTCAATACAATCTTCAATACTTTTATAAAAATGAAGTTGATTGTTTTCAAAATGTTCTTGACCACAAATGACAAACTTTTCCTGTTCAACAATATTCCAAGTAAGATCTACATTGTTTAGGAATAGTTTATTTTGAAAATAAGAGCTTCCTAAAGACCCACCAAAATCAATTAAATTCAACTTATTTCCTTTAACATTAGCGATCCACAACAATGAAGTCAATAAAGGAAATGAGTATTCAATTTTATCAAAGATTACTGAATCTCTTTCACAAATTGCGTCACCATTTTTAACTTTTAATAAAGAGGCTTTAACTTTTTCTAAAATTAAATCTTGATCATAACCAGTTGACCTACTTTTTGCTTCTGACCAATTTTTATAATTTCCTCTCCAACCATAAAACAAACCTGTTAGTTTTCGAATTAAAAAAGGTGGTAAAAATTCTTTTAATTTTTGCATAAATAACTATTGATATAATGGATTAATTCAGTACTGTTTGAAAATGATTTCAATGCTAAGTAATTATTTTACTTTTAAATTTAAAAGAGTATGTTTCTTATATAAATTTATCCTGAAAATCAATTTAACAACTACTTTGAGTTTACCCTTGAATCCCTCAGCATCAAAAATAGAAAATGGTCGGAGATTTTCTTTAAAATCAACATCAATTGTCTGAATTAATTTTATTGAATCATCAAGTTTGCCAATATAACCTGAATATAATACACTAATACTTTTAGTTGGCAAATACAGCCAACCTAAATCAACCAAATCATTCTTATAAAAACGTACATAATGATAATGGAAAAATACTGCATCAAACTTGTTTTTACTAATTGATTCTTCAAAAACCAATTTACCATTATCATTGTTTACAACTTCATACTGTTGAATATTCCAGGGTGCCATTCCACCTCCTAAATGTTGTAACTCATGAACTCCTTCAAACTGTTTAGTCCAATTATCTAAATATTTTTGATCACCAAACTTTCCATCTTCATAACGATCATAACACCATTCTATACAAGCATCCATCCACCAATTCAACACTTTTAATCCTCGAACATCCTTTTTAAACGTCATGAATTGAACACAATATTTACCTGATTTTTCAGTTCGATCATATTTTGGTGTATAGCGATGCTCTGTGATTAAAACGGAGAAATCTCCCATCTCATCAAATAAAACTTGAGGTGAGTTATAGAAATATAAATCAGCGTCAATATAGGTGCAATTGTCAACGGCAAAATTATCAAATACATGAAGTATAGTTGCGGGAGTACAAGTCCAACAATATTCCGCACGTGAACGAGATGGCTTAACTTCCAATAAACGTTTGTTCTCAAATTCTACTAATGAAACAACCGTAATGTTAAAATAATTCAGCTTTTTTAAAATATACTCAGATCGAGCGTCAAAACTAAAAATATAAAGATGAAATTCAATACCCGTATTTACCAATGAATGATACATTGCTAAACCTCTAGAAAGGTAGTTTGAGTCAAATAATGTACAGAAATTTTGCATAATAGAATTATTTTTCGCTTGAAATCATTTTATATTTTCGGTTAAATTTTAAAAAATATGCCTCAAAATAGTTAAAACTTAAAATACTCAAAATAATTGTTGCTACTATAGTAATAATTACATATTCTAAAAAATAATTCTCATCCCGAGGTAAAAAAATAAGGATAAAATTAATCACTATCATATGTAATAAATATAATCCATAGCTTATTTTACCTAAGTGATCTAATAACTTAAACTTACCAATTTTATAAAATGAATTAGATGAATAATTCTGTTCAAATATCACATACATAAAGAAAATAAGAGGTACAATGTCAATAAAATATTTGTAAATAGGTAATTTATCAATGATAATTTTTTCACAAAAAAGAATTACGAATGAAATAATATAAATAACTATGTTATTGATCTTATTACTCAGAAAATCTGTGATTTTTTGAAAAAAAACAGGTTGGTGAAAACACAAATATGCGAGTAAACCTCCTGCTGATAAATATTTCATACATGAAATTAAATGATATTCTCCTGCTCTTAGCTTTATCCCTAATGTCAAATAGAAAATTTCAGAAAATAAAATTATACAGATTAAAAAAATCATTAAATATTTTGTTTTAGCAATCAATCGAATTAATATTGGCCAAAATAAATAAAATTGTTCTTCGACAGAAACACTCCATTGCACCCCTAAAATACTAGAAGCAGGAAAATAATTGTAAATATGATCAAAATTAGCTAGGAAACATAAATACATCCATAATGAGGCACTTTCATTAAATGATACATCAATCACAAAGAAAGGATAAATAAAAAACCCAATAAATATAACAAGTAGGTAAAGTGGCCAAATACGAAAGAATCTTCTTAAATAAAAATAGATTAAATTAATTTTCCCGTATTCTTTTAGTTCAGTAAATAACAAGTAGGATATTAGAAATCCACTTAAAATAAAAAAAAATATAACTCCTAATCTTCCTCCTTCTCCACCATTAAAAGTCATAAAGAAATGTAAAATAGAATAGCCATCTGTTTTAGGTGATGGAATCCAATAACTACAATGAGCCAATATAACAGCAAAGGCAGCAAGTGCTCTAAAACCATTAAGATTTGAAAAAAACAAATTTTTCATCCTAAGTTTAATGAACAAAAAGTTTATAATCTTCGAATCTTTCTTTGGCAATTTTCACCCAACTAAACTCATTTTCAATCTTCATCTTTCCAAAATCACCCAAACTTTTTCTCAATGAGGCATCTTTTAATTTCAATAATACATTTGAAAGATCCTGTACATTATTTTCCTCATACGTTAATCCATTGCCCTCCACTCTTTCTTTTGCCTGAACATTTTGACTGATGACGATCGGTACACCACAGGATGCAGCATCTAACATACTTGTAGATTCTTGTCTTGGCCATACACCAATATCTGCTAACGCATAATATTTAGGCAATTCATGGTAGGGAACAAAATCATGAACAATACAACCATTTTTGGTTTTAATTTCATCTATTTGTGGTCCATTACCCATAAAAAATGCTTTAAAGGGTTCGCCTTTATTAACCAATTCTTCTATTGCATTCGCTAAACACAATGGATTTTTACCTTCAGTAAACCTACCAGTATAAATACAAACTATATCTTCCTCAGAAAAACCTAATCGATTTCTTTCTTGTTTTTTTAATTCAATTTCTTCATTTGAATTAACTAACGGTTTGAAAAAATCTGTATCTACACCTAAACAAGCTAATTTTGCCTTTTCGCGCGGAATACCATAAAATTTAACAGCAATTTCCAGTGCATCTATGGTTGCAGGATAGCAACGAGAAGTAAATAAACTAATCAACCTACCAGGAATTGTTCGAGTAATATAAAATGGTAAACGTTGAAAAAAAGATGTTTTGTTCTGCGTATACAAAGAAAACACTGAGGCTACAGTATGATTTGCAGTAAATAATTTGTAATTAAATTTCGATTTATAGTATACCGCTTGTAGGGTATAAAAAGAAAATGGTTCAAAAGTTTGAACTACGTCAGGTTGAATCTCATCTAATGTAGCTTTTAAATCTTTAAAATAAATCTTATTCAAAAATAAATCAAAAGGTAATCGATGTAATTTAAACCCATCGATTTCTTTCACGCCAACCTCTTGTATATTCTTACCTAAATAGGGTTCATAAACACTTAGATAATCTGGATCATTATAGTACACCTGAGCTGTTGTACTTACCACATGAACCTCATTCCCTAATGCAACTAGCTCTTTAGGTAAACAATTCTCTATATAACCCATTTTTTCAGAGAACCATACAGATAAAAAAACAATTTTCATTTTAATTAAAAAATTAAAGTTAATTATTACGCAATCCAAAAAAAGCGATTAATGCAAAAATCCATAATCCACCAGTCATAATTACTGTAAATGTAGGTAAACTAAGAAATAAAAAAACAAAAGTCAAAAAGACGCCAAAATATTTGCTAGATAAATTAAGCGAATTAAAAAATAAAAATATGAGACCAAACAATATCGATAACAATATTACTCCAAAATATCCTAAATTCATAAAACCATCACTTACGATTCCATTATTTGCATACATATCAGAATTTTGAAAGTAAACCTTGGAAATTATTGTTGCAGATTTCATTTCCAAAGGACTAGAAAAAAATAAATTAAAAGGCGAATTTTCTGAAAAATACAAAGAAAAATCTTGAAAATAATCGAAATAACAATGATTCAGTAAGGCAGGAAAAAAAAATGTGCGCATAACAATAGTACCTCTCAATAAGCAACTGTTTAATATGAATAAATCAATAATTGGTAAAACAATTAAAAGCAATAAAATGCCAATGAGAAAAAAAACAATTTTGTCGGTGTAATTTTTACCAATAAAGAAAAAAAACAGCGTAATGATAGATGTCATATACACAATTTTGTTTCCAGAAATTAAAAACAAATAAATTAACATCGCAAAAACGAAAAAAGCCAGAATTGGTCTTTTATTTATTAATAAAAAAACCAACAATAATGGTATGATTGCTTTTACTTCCCAATTGTATAAATATTTTATTAATGATGTTTCTTTTAAAGTAAAAATATCTCTCGTTAAATATATGTCTTTTAATAATAATGTATTGAGATTTATATTAAATCCATAAACAATAAAAATTGGAGTGAATACTAAAAGTGCTAATCCAATAAATAAAGTTATAGTGAACTTTTTGGGAAAATTAATGACAGGTAACTTTATTTTAAAAGGAGTAAGTAATATGAAAGTTAATATAAATAGAAAATTAGAATATATTGGACCTCTTTCGACATTACTAAAGACATACATAACTGCATTTGGAATGAAAAAAAAGAGTGCCAACAACACATAAATTGAAAAAACAAACATGCTTCGTTTATACAATAAATAGGATCCAATAATCAAAACAAAATATAAAATTTTTGTTTCAATTAGTTTAAGTAAAGAAAAATTATTATTAAATCCTAAATAATCAAATTGAACAGAAATAAAGAATTTATAATAAAATTCTAATACTATAAAAACAAATAATAACAATAATTGAATCTTCAAAAAATTGCGATCAATTAAATATAATGAGTCTCTATAACTTTTCATTTAAATCAATTTTAATGACTTTTCATATTGTTTAATTACACCCCACAATAACAAACAAAATAGAACACTCATTGTTACTTCAAATGAAACAAAAACTTCTAAAAAATGCGTAATTGATACCTGTTTAAAAAACCACAAACAACTAATAACAATAAAATAAGTTGTTTGCCAAATACTATAATATTTAATCTTCTGTAAAGCAATAAAAATAGAACTAAATGAGGAGGTTATAAAATTAAACACAAAACTAAATACTAAGATTTTAGAAAAATCTCCTGATAAACTATATTTTTCACCAAATACAAAACCAAATAAAAATGGAGCCCATAATTGAATGATTATTATCTCTAGAATACTTATAGCTAACAAGATTAATCCAATTTTTTTAATTTCTCTTACAATTGATTTTCCATTATTTCTATTCTCCGAAACTTTTTGAAATAAAACCTGAGAAATTGTAACTGAAATAAATGCTAATGGAATCGATAAAACCATTTTAGTTAGATCAATATAGCCTAACTCGTCCGTTGAGTAAAACTTATTTATTAATAAAAACGGAACAATATTAGCAATTGAACTTAATAAAGTTGGTCCTAAATTATAAAGTGGAAAATCTTTATATTTTAAAGCAACAAATTTCATCTTTCTAAGTGAAATTTGATCCATTCTGATTTTACTTTTTCGATTAATTTGAAATAATCCACTCAAAACATTAGCGAAATTACCTATAAAATCTCCAATAAATAGACCGTGAGATTTTATCCCTCCTAATCCTACTTGCGTCAATCCTTCAAAAAATCTCCTACTTACTTTATTAATCGCTGAAGATTTAAATAATTTTTTTCTAACCAACCAATAATTGATTATTTGATACGAACTAAAAAATACTGCACTAAAAGGAAGAAGATATAAATAATTAGAATACTTAAGCGGAAAATTCACCCATTTGCAAAATTGATAGTTATAAAGAATTAAAAAAAATAAAAAAAAGAATCCAAAACTAAACGTCAATAAAAGGGATAGTGATAATACATTTATGGATTCTACATCATTTTTAGGTAATACTACCGCTGCTTCATATCTCAACGAACAAAATATAATAAATACACTTAATAAATTAAAATAGATTGAAAATGCGCCAAAATCTTCCGGAGTGTAAATTCTTCTTAAATACAACTGTAGAAAAAGTGGTATTAATTGAGCAAGTACGGTTCCTCCTATTAATATTAGAGAATTTTTTAAAAAATTAGACTTAATAAATAAAAGTTTCATTCTGAAAATTTTGAGAATGAATACTTATTTAAAGTGCAATTGTTTCATTTTTCTTATAATCAAATTAATTAACGAAAGAAAAATTATGAAAGTTGTACCAACAATTCCGTATGTAAAAATCAATAAACATTCCTTTAAAATTGAAAACGTTTGAATTAAAATAGGCGTAGACTTACTGACTAATTGTATACCAGAAGGTTTTGATATACTTAACTCTATCTTTTGTTTTTCTTTGTAAAGATCAACCAATGTTTTAGATTGATTTTGATAAAACAACTTTTCAATTACAGAACTCTTTGATTCTTCTTTTGATAATTTAAGTTGCTCAATTTCTTCAATACTTAATTTAACTTTTGTCAATAATTGATTAGACCTTAAAATCTTTTCCTGAATAAAACGATTTTCTTGTAATTGTTTTTCTATCAATTTCTCACATGATTCTATACTAGAAATTGTGTTAGATTGTATACTTAATTCCACTAAAGAATAACTTATCTTAACATCAATCTTTTTTACGTTTTTGAATGATTCATTTACATATTGATCTTTATTTTTACTTATTGATTCAAGTATACTTAATATTGACTCTTTAGGTAAAACGGATGACTCAAATAAGTAATTTATCTCATACAAATCTTTCTGATTTTTTGGTTTTAGAGTTCGAATAATAATACCCAAAACAACAAATGCAAAGAAAGAAAATAGCAAAAAATTTTTTCTATAAACTAAAAATTTTAAACTTGAAATCAATACCCTTTTGAGGTCTATTGTATCTTCTTGTTGATGCATAATCACTTACTTAGCGTAATTTACAGAACGTTTCTCTCTAATCACAGTAACTTTAACTTGACCCGGGTAAGTCATTTCTGTTTGAATTCGTTGTGAAATAGTGAAAGATAATTCATCAGATTTTAAATCGGTTACTTTTTCAGCCTCAACCAATACACGTAATTCTCTACCTGCCTGAATTGCATAAGCACTTGTTACACCATCATACGATAAAGCTAAGCTTTCTAGTTCTTTAATGCGCTTAATATAAGACTCTACAATTTCTCTGCGAGCTCCTGGACGAGCTCCTGAAACAGCATCACAAACTTGTACGATAGGCGCTATTAATGTAGTCATTTCTACTTCGTCGTGGTGAGCACCAATTGCATTACAAACATCAGGTTTTTCACCATATTTTTCGGCTAATTTCATTCCTAAAATTGCGTGTGGCAATTCTGGCTCCTCATCTGGAACTTTACCAATATCATGTAATAATCCTGCTCTTTTAGCAACTTTTACGTTTAATCCTAATTCTGCCGCCATGATAGCACACATATTAGCAACCTCACGCGAGTGTTGTAGTAAATTCTGTCCATAAGAAGAACGATACTTCATACGACCTACCATACGTGTTAATTCAGGATGTAAACCATGTATTCCTAAATCAATACATGTTCGCTTTCCAGTCTCCGCAATTTCTTCCTCTAAAGATTTTTTAGTTTTAGCTACTACCTCCTCTATTCTTGCAGGGTGAATACGACCATCTGAAACTAATTGGTGTAAGGACAAACGAGCAATCTCACGACGTACAGGATCAAAACAAGAAAGAATAATTGCTTCAGGTGTATCGTCTACAACGATTTCAACACCTGTAGCAGCTTCTAATGCACGTATATTACGACCTTCTCGACCAATAATTCTTCCTTTAACTTCATCAGATTCAATGTTAAAAACAGAAACAGCATTTTCAACAGCTTGTTCTGTAGCTACGCGTTGAATTGTTTGAATGACAATTTTCTTCGCCTCTTTATTTGCGTTTAATTTTGCTTCTTCTGTTATGTCTTTAATATGAACCATCGCTTGAGTGCGAGCCTCGTCAATTAAGGCTTCCATCATGTGTGTTTTTGCTTCCTCAACAGTCATCCCGCTAATTCTTGAAAGCTCAGCGACACGTTTTTGTTGAGTCTTCTCTAATTCCTGATTCTTAACCTCTACAGAAGATAATTTTGTATCTAATTCAGTCTTCAATTTTTCAATTTCTTTCTCAGAACGTGCTAATTCTTCTGTTTTTTGAGAAACTATCTTCTCTTTTGCTTTAAAGCGATCTTCGTTAGATTGCATCTTACGTTCGCGATCCTTTATCACTTCTTCATGCTCTTCTTTCAGTTTTAAAAAACGTTCTTTTGCTTGAAGAATTTTATCTTTCTTTAAAGCCTCTCCATCATGCTCAGCGTCAGCTAAAATTTTTAATGTTCTCTTTTTAAGAACAATATTTTGAATTACAAAAGCTACTGCACCACCTGTAATCAACCCAATCAAACTCCCTAATAAAATATCCTCTACACTCATTTTTTAAATAATAAACCAACTTATTTTTTGGCGATTAATACTATAATTTGTTTAGATCCTCTAGTAACATTTCCAATGACAGTTCTATATTATCTAATTCATTTTGTTGATTTGTTTGCACTGGCGCATTGGCACCTTTAGTAGCTAATTGTAAAGCTGTCATAGCCAACAAATCCTGCATGTCTTTAACTGCATAATTTTCTTGCAACAATTTAATCGCACGATTAATATCTTCTGCAGCCTTTAAGATTTTTTCGTCCTCACCTTCATTCACAGTTAATGGATAAGTTCTTCCTGCAAGTGTTATTTTTAAAGATAATTTACTCATTACTGTTTTTTTAATTGACTAATACACGTATCTATCTCTTTCACTAAATCATTAATTAAATCATCATGATTAACAACAGGAACAATCAAAGATGACTTTTCTACTAATAACAAAGTCTTCTCTTCAACTTGTTTTTTTAGCTCAAGATTCTCAAGATGTAATGTATCTATAAAATCCTGTTTAGTAACAATAACGGATGTTAATTCTGATTGTTTAGTGTGTAAAGATGCTACTTCATTTTCTAATAAAATACTTTTTTCTTTGACTTGCTTCAATTCGTTATTTGCGTGATAAAATTTATCGCGAATTTCTGCTATTATTTGCACTATACGATCAGACATGTAAAACAACTTTTCTACAAAAATAATATTGAAATCTTAATTATTGAACCATTTAAATAAATACTTCTTAACAATAAAATCTTTTCGAATGATTTCAGGAGGCTAATCATCTCTGTAAATGCAAAAATAAAGAGGTTAAACAAAATTTGAATAACCTCTCTTAAATTAAATTTTTATATTTTCTAGCATAGTAGACAAGAAAAAATTTTATGAGTTTACATTGGTAAATGAATAGCTATTTTAAAGTCAAACGAAAATAAAATGGGGAATTTTGATTTTAAGCTTGTGTAGTTGGAGTTCCAAAATTCATTGGAGGAGTTCCTGGAATATCTTCTTCATTAATCACACCCATCGCTTGCTCGTATTTCTGAACATTTTCAATCAATGCTCTCATCAATCTTTTTGCATTGTGTGGAGTCATAATAACGCGAGATTTTACCTGTGCTTTTGGCATACCAGGTAGCATTTGTACGAAGTCACATACAAATTCAGCATTAGAATGAGTAATGATTGCCAAATTAGAATAAATTCCTGCTGCAGTCTCTTCATTCAATTCAATCGTGATTTGATTTTCTGTGTTTTCCATAATCTGTAAAATAAAAAAAGGGCTTACTTTCATAAGCCCTTTTAATAGGTTTGTATATTAATTTTCCTGTAATTCCTCTAACGCTTCTTTAGAAGAAACTATCATTTTTTGGAATTTACGAGTACCTGTACCTGCAGGAATTAAGTGACCAACAATTACGTTTTCTTTCAAACCTAATAAATGATCTTCTTTTCCAGAAATTGCAGCCTCATTCAATACTTTAGTTGTTTCTTGGAAAGATGCAGCTGAAATAAATGATTGAGTTTGAAGAGATGCTCTTGTAATACCTTGTAACAACGGTGTAGATGTCGCAGGTACTGCTTCTCTTGCTTCAGCAATTTTCTTGTCAGCACGTTTCAATTGAGAATTCTCATCACGTAACTTACGAGAAGAAATGATTTGACCTGAACGTAACTCCTCTGAATCACCAGCATCTGTTACAACCATCATTCCATACAATGCATCGTTTTCTTCCATGAAGTCAGCTTTGTGAACTGATTGACCTTCTAAGAATTTAGTGTCTCCACCATCAACGATTTCAACTTTAAGCATCATCTGACGAACAATAACCTCGAAGTGCTTATCATTAATTTTCACACCTTGTAAACGATAAACTTCTTGAATTTCATTTACAATGTACTCTTGTACTTTTGTAGGTCCTTCAATATTTAGTATGTCATTTGGAGTGATTGCACCATCAGATAATGGCTGACCAGCTCGTACGAAATCATTTTCTTGTACCAATATATGTTTAGAAAGTGGAACTAAGTAGCGACGCTCTTCTCCTGTTTTAGAAGTAATAACGATTTCTCTATTTCCACGTTTAATCTTCCCAAAGGCAGCAATACCATCAATTTCAGATACAACAGCAGGATTAGAAGGATTTCTTGCCTCGAATAACTCAGTTACACGTGGTAAACCACCTGTAATATCACCTGTCTTACCAGAAACACGTGGTATTTTTACTAAAGTTACACCAGCCTCAACTTTATCACCTTCATTTACTGAAACGTGAGCATCTACAGGTAAACTATATTCTCTTAATACCTCTTTTGTTTTTGGATCAATAATATGAATTGCTGGATTTTTCTTCTTATCACGAGATTCGATAATCACGATTTCAGTAAATCCTGTTTGCTCATCGACTTCTTCACGGTAAGTTATACCTTCAATTACATTATCATAAACAACTTTACCTGAAACTTCAGAAACGATTACAGCATTGTAAGGGTCCCATTTACATATCACGTCACCTTTTTTGATTTTTTTATTGTTTTCAATCAACAACTCAGAACCATAAGGTACATTCGTAGACATTAATACAATTCCAGTATTATCATCTGTGATTTTTAATTCAGCAGAACGACCAACTACAATTTTCTTAACACCATCTGCAGTTTTCAAGTCAATCGTACGTAATTCATCAATTTCTAATGAACCAGTAGCTTTTGCTTTCATATCTGAGATATCTGTAGAGTTAGAAGCAGTACCCCCAACGTGGAATGTACGCAACGTTAACTGAGTTCCTGGTTCACCAATTGATTGAGCAGCAACAACTCCAACAGTATCACCTTCTTGTGCTATACGGTGCGTAGATAAACTTATTCCATAACATTTAGAACAAACTCCTCTTCGCATTTCACACGTAAGTACAGAACGAATCTCAACCTCTTCAATACCAGCAGCTGAAATCGCTTCACCAGCATTTTGAGTAATTAAATCCCCTGAACGAACAATTAACTCATTTGTATCGGGATTAAAAATATCATGAACAGATGTTCTACCAACAATACGATCCAATAATGGCTCAACAACCTCGTCATTTTTCTTTAAAGCTGTAGCAATCAATCCACGCAATGTACCACAATCATTTTGATTGATAATTACATCTTGAGAAACATCCACCAAACGACGTGTTAAGTAACCAGCATCAGCAGTTTTAAGTGCCGTATCAGCAAGACCTTTACGAGCACCGTGTGTAGAAATAAAGTACTCAAGAATTGAAAGACCTTCCTTAAAGTTAGATAAGATAGGGTTCTCAATAATTTCTTGTGCAGAAGCACCAGATTTTTGAGGTTTCGCCATCAATCCCCTCATTCCTGATAACTGACGAATTTGCTCTCTAGATCCACGAGCTCCAGAATCAAACATCATATAGATAGAATTGAATCCTTGGTTATCATTTTTCAATTGATCCATCAACGTCTCAGTCAAACGAGAATTTGTATGTGTCCAAATATCAATAATTTGGTTATAACGCTCATTATTAGTGATAAGACCCATGTTATAGTTATTCATAACTTCTAACACATCCGTTTCAGCTTTACCAACTAAAACCGCTTTTTCACTAGGAATGATAATATCATCTAAGTTGAAAGATAATCCACCTTTGAATGCCATATGGTAACCTAATTCTTTGATATCATCCAAGAATTGAGCAGTACGAGCTGTACCAGAAACTTTTAATACGTTACCGATAATATCTCTTAATGCTTTTTTAGTTAATACGTCATTTACGAAACCAACTTCTCTAGGAACGTGTTGATTGAATAAAGTACGACCACATGTAGTATCAATCATCATCAAAGTTGGAACACCGTTTTCATCTAAATCGTATGTTTTCACTTTAATAGGTGCATGTAATTCTAATTTACCCTCATTATTAGCGATGATAACTTCTTCTGGAGAATAGAAAATTCCACCTTCACCAATTACCTTTCGCTCTGGAGTTGAAACTCGTGCTTTTGTAATATAATACAAACCTAACACCATGTCTTGAGATGGTACTGCAATCGGAGCTCCATTCGCAGGATTCAAGATATTGTGAGAAGCAAGCATTAACAATTGAGCCTCCAAAATTGCAGCATTACCTAATGGTAAGTGAACCGCCATCTGGTCACCATCGAAATCGGCGTTGAATGCGGTAGTAACTAATGGGTGAAGACGTATTGCTTTTCCTTCAATTAATTTAGGTTGGAAAGCTTGGATACCCAAACGGTGCAAAGTAGGAGCACGGTTTAATAATACAGGGTGACCTTTTAATATACTTTCTAAAATATCCCAAACTACAGGATCTTTTTTGTCAACGATTTTCTTCGCAGATTTAACTGTTTTAACGATACCACGCTCAATCATCTTGCGAATAATGAACGGTTTGTATAGTTCAGCAGCCATATCTTTTGGAAGACCACATTCGTGTAATTTTAAATCTGGTCCAACAACAATTACTGAACGAGCAGAATAATCGACACGTTTACCAAGTAAGTTTTGACGGAAACGACCTTGTTTACCTTTCAATGAATCAGATAACGATTTCAATGGTCTGTTTGATTCCGTTTTGACAGCACTTGATTTACGAGAATTGTCAAATAATGAATCTACAGATTCTTGAAGCATACGTTTTTCATTTCGTAAGATAACTTCAGGAGCTTTAATTTCGATCAAACGTTTCAAACGGTTGTTACGAATAATCACACGACGGTATAAGTCATTTAAGTCAGACGTAGCAAAACGACCTCCATCTAGTGGAACTAAAGGACGTAATTCTGGTGGAATAACTGGAACAACTTTTACAATCATCCATTCAGGTCTGTTTTCAATACGTGTCTGAGATTCACGCATGGATTCAACAACTTGAAGTCTTTTTAATGCTTCATTTTTACGTTGAACTGAAGTTTCAGTATTTGCGCTATGACGAAGGCTAAAAGATAATTCATCTAAATTTAATCCTTTTAATAAATCGTGAAGTGCCTCAGCACCCATTTTTGCGATAAATTTGTTAGGATCTGTATCTTCTAGATGATGATTGTCTTTAGAAACAACATCAGACTCTAAAATGTCTAAATATTCTTCTTCCGTTAAAAAATCTAAATATTTAATTAAACCACCATCTAGATGAGTTGCAGTACCCGCTTGAATAACTACATAACGCTCATAATAAATGATTTGATCTAATTTTTTTGTCGGTAAACCTAATAAGTAACCAATTTTGTTTGGTAACGAACGGAAATACCAGATGTGAGCAACAGGAACCACTAATGAAATGTGCCCCATACGCTCACGACGAACTTTTTTCTCTGTTACTTCAACCCCACAACGATCACATACGATTCCTTTATAACGGATACGTTTGTATTTACCACAGTGACATTCATAATCCTTAACTGGTCCAAAAATACGCTCACAAAACAAACCATCTCTTTCAGGTTTGTAAGTTCTATAATTGATAGTTTCAGGTTTTAATACCTCACCACTTGACTGCTCCAGAATAATTTCTGGAGAAGCAAGTGAAATAGTGATTTTATTAAAACTACTTTGTTTTTTTGGTGTTTCTTTTCTAAAAGCCATTATATATTGCTTGTTTTCAAATTCAACAACTAGAGAATTAATCCATAGAGATATTTAATCCTAAACCTCTCAACTCATGTAATAATACATTGAATGATTCTGGAATACCTGGTTCTGGAATATTATCTCCTTTAACTATCGCTTCATAAGCTTTAGCACGACCCATTACGTCATCCGATTTAACAGTCAAGATTTCTTGTAGGATATTTGCAGCACCAAATGCTTCTAATGCCCAAACCTCCATCTCACCAAAACGTTGACCTCCGAATTGAGCTTTACCACCTAATGGTTGTTGCGTAATTAACGAGTATGGTCCGATAGAACGTGCATGCATTTTATCATCTACCATGTGTGATAATTTAAGCATGTAGATTACACCTACTGTAGCGGTTTGGTGGAATCTATCTCCTGTACCTCCATCATATAGGTAAGTTTTACCAGATCTAGGAACTCCTGCTTTATCCGTATACTCATTAATTTCATCCGGTGTAGCACCATCAAAAATTGGAGTAGCAAACTTAACACCTAATTTTTCACCAGCCCATCCAAGAACTGTTTCATAAATTTGACCTAAATTCATACGAGAAGGTACCCCTAGTGGATTCAATACGATATCTACTGGTGTTCCATCCGCTAAGAATGGCATATCTTCTTGACGAACGATGTTTGCAACAATACCTTTGTTACCGTGACGACCCGCCATCTTATCACCTACTTTCAACTTACGTTTCTTAGCGATGTATACTTTTGCCATTTTAACAATTCCAGCTGGTAATTCATCTCCAACAGAAATATGGAATTTTTTACGTTTATAAGTACCTAACAAGTCATTTGCTTTGATAGTAAAATTGTGTATCACACGACCTATTAACGTATTTGTATTTGAATCAGCTGTCCAATTAGCAGGATTTACGATAGAATAGTCTATAGAAAGAAGTGCTTTTTGCGAGAACTTACTTCCTTTTTTAATGATTTCTTCTTTAAAGTTATTGAAAACTCCGTTAGATTTAGTTTCCCCCAAAATACCCACTAATTTATCAACTAGTTTTTCTTTAAGAGAATTAAAATCTTTTTCGTAATCTGAATCTAAAGACTCAAGAATAGGTTTATCTTGTGCTTTAGATTTTCTGTCTTTGACAGAACGAGAGAACAATTTTTTACCAATAACAACACCTCTCAATGAAGGACCAGCTTTCAAAGAAGCATCTTTTACGTCACCTGCTTTGTCACCAAAGATAGCACGTAATAATTTTTCTTCTGGAGATGGATCCGTTTCACCTTTTGGAGTGATTTTACCAATCAAAATATCACCTTCTTTAATTTCAGCACCGATACGGATTAATCCGTTTTCATCTAAGTCTTTCGTCGCTTCTTCACTTACGTTAGGAATATCAGAAGTTAATTCTTCCATACCACGTTTAGTATCTCTTACTTCTAATGTGTATTCATCAATATGTATAGAAGTAAAAATATCATCACGAACTACTTTCTCAGAAATCACGATAGCATCCTCAAAGTTGTAACCTTTCCAAGGCATGAATGCTACTTTAAGATTTTGACCTAAAGCTAATTCACCTTGTTGTGTTGCATATCCTTCACAAAGTACTTGACCTTTTTCAACTTTGTCACCTTTTTTAACAATAGGTTTCAAATTGATAGTTGTACTTTGGTTAGTTTTTTGAAATTTTGTCAACGCATAATGTTTCGTTTCGCTATCAAAACTTACTAATTTATCATCAGCATTCCAGTCATAACGAATAACGATTTCATTCGCATCCACATATTCAACGGTACCATTTCCTTCTGCATTAATTAATACACGAGAATCACGAGCAACTAAACGCTCAATACCAGTACCAACGATTGGAGAATTAGGTTTTAATAAAGGAACAGCTTGACGTTGCATGTTAGATCCCATCAAGGCACGGTTAGCATCATCATGTTCCAAGAAAGGAATAGATGAAGCAGCGATAGATGCAATTTGGTTAGCACCAACATCCATCAAATGAAGATTTTTAGGATTAACAACTGGGAAATCACCTTCAAAACGTGCTTTAACCACATCATTTAAGAATTTACCAGAATCGTCAATATTTGCATTTGCTTGTGCAATCATTTTTGCATCTTCTTCTTCAGCTGTTAAATAAACAGGCTCATCCAATTTCACTTTACCATCTACTACAGCACGGTAAGGGGTTTCTATAAATCCTAATTTATTTACTTTCGCATAAACACACAAAGAAGAAATCAAACCAATATTTGGTCCCTCTGGAGTTTCGATAGTACACAAACGACCGTAGTGCGTGTAGTGAACGTCACGAACCTCGAAACCAGCTCTTTCTCTAGATAAACCACCAGGTCCTAGAGCCGATAAACGGCGCTTGTGTGTAACCTCAGATAATGGATTGGTTTGATCCATGAATTGAGATAACTGATTAGTTCCGAAGAACGAATTAATTACAGAAGATAATGTTTTAGCATTAATCAAATCGATTGGTGTAAATACCTCGTTATCACGTACGTTCATACGTTCACGAATTGTTCTAGCCATACGTGCTAAACCAACACCAAACTGAGCATATAATTGCTCACCAACTGTTCTAACACGACGATTTGATAAGTGATCGATATCATCAACATCTGCTTTTGAATTAATTAACTCAATCAAATATTTGATGATACAGATTATGTCATTTTTAGTTAACACACGAGAAGTCTCAGTGTCTTCCAATTTTAATTTTTTATTTAATCTGAAACGACCTACTTCCCCTAAATCGTAACGAGTATCAGAGAAAAATAATTTCTCAAATACACCTTTTGCAGTTTCATAATCAGGTGGTTCAGCGTTACGAAGCTGTCTGTAGATATGCTCTACAGCTTCTTTTTCAGAGTTAGATGTATCTTTCTGTAACGTATTATAAATAATCGTAAAATCAGCAGAATTTACATCTTCTTTATGTAAGATAACCGTTTTAACTCCTGCGTCGATAATTAAATCAATGTGCTCATCAGAAATGATTGTTTCACGATCTAAGATTACTTCATTACGTTCGATAGATACAACTTCTCCAGTATCTTCATCAACGAAATCTTCAATCCATGTTTTTAAAACACGTGCAGCAAGTTTTCTTCCGGTTAATTTTTTCAAATTAACTTTTGTAACTTTTACTTCATCCGCTAATCCGAATATTTCTAGAATATCCTTATCAGTTTCGTATCCGATAGCACGGAACAAAGTAGTTACAGGTAATTTCTTTTTACGATCGATATAGGCATACATAACATTGTTAATGTCCGTAGCGAATTCAATCCAAGAACCTTTAAAAGGAATAACACGAGCAGAGTATAATTTAGTACCGTTCGCATGACGACTTTGACCAAAGAATACACCTGGAGAACGGTGTAATTGAGAAACAATAACACGTTCAGCTCCGTTAACCACGAATGAACCTTTCGGAGTCATATAAGGAATCGTACCTAAATAAACATCTTGAACAATCGTTTCAAAATCTTCATGTTCAGGATCAGTACAATATAACTTTAATTTAGCTTTCAGTGGAACACTGTAAGTTAAACCTCTATCGATACATTCCTCAATCGTATATCTTGGTGGATCAATGAAATAATCCAAGAACTCCAAAACAAATTGATTTCTTGTATCCGTAATAGGAAAGTTTTCAGAAAATACTTTAAAAAGACCTTCACTATTTCTGTTTTCTGGAGTTGTTTCCAATTGGAAAAACTCTTGGAAGGATTTTAATTGAATATCAAGAAAATCAGGATATTCAATTGGATTTTTGCTAGAAGCAAAATTTATTCTTGTCGATTTATTGGTTGGTGTTGCCAAGGCTAAAACAATTAATTGAAAATTGGACTCTTATTTACACACATTTAAAAATAGGAATAGGCACAGCTATAAAGCAGTGCCTTTCCTATGTATTTTTTGTTGAAATTATTTAATCTCAACTTCAGCACCCGCCTCTACAAGAGCGTTTTTAAGTGCTTCAGCTTCGTCTTTAGAGATACCTTCTTTCAAAGTTGAAGGAGCAGCATCTACTAAATCTTTAGATTCTTTCAAACCGTTACCAGTTAATTCTTTCACTAATTTTACTACAGCAAGTTTGTTAGCACCACCAGCTTTCAAGATAACATCAAATTCAGTTTTCTCTTCAGCAGCTTCACCAGCACCAGCACCACCACCAGCAACCATAACTGCAGCAGCAGCAGCAGGCTCGATTCCGTACTCGTCTTTTAAAATTGTAGCAAGTTCATTAACTTCTTTTACTGTAAGGTTTACTAGCGTTTCCGCGATTTGTTTTAAATCAGCCATTATATTTTAGTTTAAAATTTTTAACAATTTATTTTAATTAATTACGCTCTTTCTTCAAGCGTTTTCAAGATACCTGCAATTTTACCACCTTGACCCTTAAGAGCCGAAATAACGTTTTTAGCAGGACTTTGAAGTAATCCAACAATTTCTCCAAGAAGCTCATCTTTAGACTTAATGTTAGCAAGTGTTTCAAGTTGGTTATCTCCAATGAAGATAGCTTCACCAACAAATGCACCTTTAAGTATAGGTTTAGCGCTTTTCTTACGGAATTCTTGGATAATTTTTGCAGGTACATTACCTACTTCTGCAAACATAATTGATGTAGGTCCAGCAAGTACTTCAGACAATTGTCCGTAGTCAATACCTTCCACTCTTTCCATTGCTTTGTAAAGTAATGTATTTTTCACCACTTTTAAAGTTACTCCAGATTGGAAACATTTTCTACGTAAGTTGTTAATAACTTCAACAGAAAGTTCAGAAGTATCTGCCAAATAGAATACACCAGCTTGTGTTAATTCTGCAGTCAGATCGTCTATGTATTTAGCTTTTTCTTCTTTTGTCATAATTACTAAGTTTTAAGCTAACACAGATTTAGCATCAATTTGAATACTAGGACTCATAGTTGAAGAAATGTACAAACTTTTAATGTAAGTACCTTTTGCTGCAGATGGTTTCAATTTGTTTAAAGCAGAAACAAGTTCAGCAGCATTATCGCGCAATTTATCACCGTCAAAGCTTGCTTTTCCGATACCTGCGTGAATGTTACCATACTTATCTACTTTAAAATCAATTTTACCAGCTTTCACTTCTTCAACAGCTTTACCAACTTCCATCGTTACAGTTCCAGTTTTTGGATTAGGCATTAAAGATCTTGGACCTAAAATTCTACCTAAAGCACCAACTTTCCCCATTACAGAAGGCATAGTGATAATAACGTCGATGTCTGTCCATCCACCTTTGATTTTTTCAATGTAGTCATCTAAACCAACGTGGTCTGCTCCTGCAGCTTTAGCCTCTGCTTCTTTGTCAGGAGTACAAAGTACAAGTACTTTAACATCCTTACCAGTTCCGTGAGGTAACGCAACAGTGCCACGAACCATTTGGTTAGCCTTTCTAGGATCAACTCCTAATCTTACACTGATATCTACAGAAGCGTCGAACTTTGTAGTTGTGATTACCTTAACTAAATCGCATGCGTCAACTAAGGTATAAGATTTAGCCAAATCTACTTTAGCCAAAACTTCTTTTCTTTTTTTAGAAATTCTTCCCATGTTTAACACTATTTAGTTCTAGGTGCATCACCACCTTTAACAGTTACACCCATACTTCTTGCCGTTCCAGCAACCATTGACATTGCTGCATCCACTGTAAAACAGTTTAAGTCAGGCATTTTGTCTTCTGCGATTGTTTTAACTTGATCCCAAGTCATAGATCCAACTTTAGTTTTGTTTGGCATAGCCGAACCTTTCTTAAGTTTAACAGTATCCATAATTTGAATCGCTGTTGGAGGCGTTTTGATAACAAAATCAAAAGATTTATCACTGTAAACAGTGATAACACATGGTAAAACCTTTCCTGGCTTATCCTGCGTTCTAGCATTGTATTGCTTGCAGAATTCCATAATGTTAACCCCTTTTGCACCTAGTGCGGGACCAACTGGAGGAGCTGGATTGGCTGCACCACCTTTGATCTGTAATTTGATCAATGCTGCTACTTCTTTAGCCATTATATTTAAATTATGTAGTCAACGTGAACGTCAAAAGGGAAGCTTTAGACAATTGGTTCACTCCTACGGGTTAATACAAATTTATAATTCTTTTTCAACTTGCATGTAGCTCAACTCAAGTAAATTTTTACGGCCAAAGATTTTAACCATCACTTTAAGTTTTTTCTTATCCTCATTGATTTCATCTATAGTACCAGAGAAATTATTAAAAGGACCGTCTATTACTTTAACAGGTTCTCCAATAACGAAAGGAATTTTCATTTCTTCCTCAGTTTCTAATAATTCGTCTACCTTACCTAAGATACGGTTTACTTCAGAAAGTCTCATTGGTACAGGATCTCCTCCTTTTTCAGTGCCTAAGAAACCAATTACATTTGGAATACCTTTAATAACGTGTTCAACTTCTCCTACGAGTGAAGCCTCAATAAGTACATATCCAGGAAGATAATTCTTTTCTTTACTTATTTTTTTTCCATTTCTAATTTGGAAAACTTTTTCAGTAGGAATTAATACTTGTTCTACGAAGTCAGTTAATTTAAGTCTAGAGATTTCAAGTTCTAAGTATTCCTTCACCTTTTTCTCTTTCCCACTTACAGCACGAACAACATACCATTTCTTTTTAATCTCACTCATAACGATTAATTAAACAATTGGTAAATGAAACCTAATAATCCTTTCCAAGCAGACTTTTCTTCTCCTGAAATTCCGAAAACGAAATCCATAACAAAGATTAATACAGCGAAGATCAATGTTGCAATCACAACGATAATCGTATTATTTTGCAATTCTTTCCAAGTTGGCCAAGAAACGTTATGAACCATTTCATTGACAGTCTCGTCGATGTATGTTTTAAATTTTGACACTTTACAAAGTATTTATTTGCACGGGCGGTAGGGTTCGAACCCACGACCAATGGTTTTGGAGACCACTACTCTACCAGCTGAGCTACACCCGTGTGTAAAAAGGGGGAACAAGTCCCCCTTAATAATTTAATTTTTAATCTAGTGATTAAGCGATAATCTCAGTAACCTGACCAGCACCTACAGTTCTACCACCTTCACGGATAGCGAAACGTAAACCTTTGTCCATAGCCACAGGAACGATTAATTTCACGTTGATTGAAACGTTATCACCTGGCATAACCATGTCACGTCCGTCTGTTAAGAAAATCTCACCAGTTACATCCGTAGTACGGAAATAAAATTGTGGACGGTATTTATCATGGAATGGAGTGTGACGTCCACCTTCTTCTTTTTTCAACACATAAATTTCAGCTTTGAAATCTGTGTGTGGTTTAACAGTACCTGGTTTAGCGATAACCATCCCACGTTTGATTTGAGATTTCTCAATACCACGTAATAATAGACCTACGTTGTCACCAGCTTCACCTCTATCTAAGATTTTACGGAACATTTCAACCCCAGTACAAGTAGAAGATAATTTAACATCACCCATACCTAAGATATCAACTGCATCTCCTGTATTGATAACACCAGCTTCAATTCTTCCTGTTGCTACAGTACCACGACCTGTAATCGTGAATACATCTTCAACTGGCATTAAGAACGGTTTATCAACATCACGTGGAGGAAGTTCTATGTAAGTATCAACAGCATCCATTAATTCGTCAACTTTAGCAACCCAAGCAGCTTCACCATTTAAAGCACCCAAAGCAGAACCTTGAATAACAGGAGTATTGTCACCATCATATTTGTAGAAAGATAACAATTCACGGATTTCCATTTCAACTAACTCAAGTAACTCAGCATCATCAACCATATCCACTTTGTTCATGAAAACAACCATTCTTGGAACACCAACTTGGCGACCTAAAAGGATGTGCTCACGAGTTTGTGGCATTGGTCCATCAGTAGCAGCAACTACAAGGATAGCACCGTCCATTTGAGCAGCACCAGTAACCATGTTTTTTACGTAATCCGCGTGACCTGGACAGTCAACGTGAGCATAGTGACGGTTTAATGTTTCGTACTCGATGTGAGAAGTATTGATAGTAATACCACGTTCTTTTTCTTCTGGTGCATTATCGATAGAAGAGAAATCACGTACTGCAGCAAGACCTTTAGACGCTAATACGCTAGAGATTGCAGCAGTTAATGTTGTTTTACCGTGGTCAACGTGACCGATAGTCCCGATGTTAACGTGTGGTTTCGAACGGTTAAAATTTTCTTTAGCCATTGTTTTTGTTACTTTTTAGTTATTAATTAATTGCCAATTTACAAATATACAAAATTTCACCCAATATTTGGATGAATCTCTGCATGAGCCAATGACGAGAATTGAACTCGTGACCTCTTCCTTACCAAGGAAGCGCTCTACCCCTGAGCTACACCGGCATTCTTTTAAAAAATGAGCGGGAGACGAGATTCGAACTCGCGACCCTCAGCTTGGAAGGCTGACGCTCTACCAACTGAGCTACTCCCGCTTATACTAAATTTTCAATGTGTTGTGGGGGTAGATGGACTCGAACCAACGATACCGTGAGGTGACAGATTTACAGTCTGCTGCAATAGCCACTATGCGATACCCCCATATGGAGCCGGTGGAGGGACTCGAACCCCCGACCTGCTGATTACAAATCAGCTGCTCTAGCCAACTGAGCTACACCGGCACATTGAATATGGTAATTAAATTTTAAAAGAACGTTTATGTTATCCCGTTTGGGTGTGCAAATATATAAAGGATTTTTGTCTCACCAAACATTTAATAACTTTTTTTTAAAGAAAATTATAGGAAAGTTAATTTCTCTCCTATAATTCAATCATTTAACTTAATAAATTTTATTTTATAAAGCCTTTTCTTTTTCTTTTAACACCTGTTTTCTTACTGCTTCAACAGCCAAGTCAACAGCTTCTTCAAAAGATTTAGCTTGTTTTTTAGCGAAAAGCTCTTTACCAGGAAGATGAACCTTTACTTCTCCTACTTTATTATCTATATCTGTTGTGTTTTCTAAACGGAGAAAAACTTCACCAGAAACGATATGATCATTAAATAAATTAAGCTTTCCCACTTTTTCTTCAATGTAATCCACCAACTTTTTGTCTACTGAAAAGTGAACTGCGTGTACTTTAACTTCCATGTCTTTACTTTTTACGCCCACGAGGGTGGGACTGTGAATATATGTTGTTTAATTGTGTAAACGAACTATGGGTATATACTTGTGTTGCAGATAAATTGGCATGGCCTAATATATCTTTCAATGTTTCAAGTCCAGCTCCGTTGTTTAACATATGCGTTGCAAATGTGTGACGAAGGATGTGTGGACTCTTTTTTTCCAAACTCGATACAAGACCAAGGTAATAATTTATTTTTCTGTATACAAGTTTTGGGTAAAGATTTTCGCCATTAATTAAAGTAAAAAAACATTCCGAATTTATTTTGAAGGCTGATTTAAGTCGTTTAAAATTTAAAATATTAGTGTGTAAACCTTTTGTTATAGGAATGATACGTTCTTTATTTCGTTTACCAAGTATTTTAATGGTGGTTTCGGTGACATCATTCTCTTTTAACGAGATCAATTCACTCAATCTTATCCCAGTTTGATAAAAAAATTCAATCATTAAACGATCCCTTACCCCCTCAAAATCATTCGTAAAAAGTACATCTAATTTATTTTCGTCTAATTCCGACTCCTTCATAAAGGTAGGTAATCTCTTTTCAGATTTAGGTCCTTTAATTTTAAGTAAGGGGTTATGTTCAATAAATCCTTGTTTTAGCAACCACCGAAAGAAAGCCCTCAACGTGGATAGCTTTCTATTTACAGAACGATTACTCATCCCATCATCTATCAAATTTACAATCCAACTTCGTACGAGTTGATGATTGACTTCTTTTAACCCTTCTTCATTGGTAATTTCAATAAATTCAACAAATTGTTTAAGGTCAGTTTTATAAGAAGTTACCGTATGCACTGAAAATCGTTTTTCAGATGTTAAGTAATTTTCAAATTGATATAAAATAAAAAAGGGAGTCATAAACTCCCTTAACGTAAACTTTAAAAAAAAGTTTTACATTTCCAATGATTGCATTCTAGTTTTGTATGCAGCCTTAATATTGCTTTGTCTGTTAATCACAGAAGGTTTAACGAACTCTTTACGTGTTCTCAACTCAAGCATTACTTTCGT
Source organism: Chitinophaga pinensis (assembly GCA_943324745.2). Lineage (GTDB taxonomy): Bacteria > Bacteroidota > Bacteroidia > Flavobacteriales_D > Crocinitomicaceae > CANHVK01. The sequence continues at coordinate 99,324 of CALPMT020000002.1, forward strand.
TTTATCGAATTTCTTCTTGTACTTTTTAAGCGCTCTTTCGATGTTTTCGCCTTCTTTAACTGGGATTATTAACATATCTTTGTTTATTAAATTCTCAAATAGGATACAAATTTAGTATTAAATATTGAACTTACAAGTATTATTTTAAAATTTCTCGAGAAATTACTAATTTTTGTATTTCTGAGGTGCCTTCGCCAATTGTACATAGTTTAGCATCTCTATAAAACTTCTCTACTGGAAAGTCTTTTGTATATCCATAACCTCCAAATATTTGCACAGCTTCATTTGCTGTTCTAACAGCAACTTCAGACGCATAATACTTAGCAATTGCAGACTCTTTAGTCATTTTTTTCTTTTGATTTTTTAAATAAGCTGCTTGGTATAATAATAGTTCTGAAGCTTCAATTTCAGTTGCCATATCTGCTAATTTGAATGCGATAGATTGGAATTTAGATATTGGTTGACCAAATTGTTCTCTTTCTTTAGAGTATTTTAAAGCTGCTTCGTAAGCGCCTTTCGCAATACCTAATGAAAGTGCACCGATCGAGATTCTACCACCATCTAATATTTGCATTGCTTGTTTAAAGCCTTCACCTAATACTCCGATTAAATTTTCTTTTGGGATACGGCAATCATTAAAAATAAGTTCACATGTTTCTGAAGCACGCATTCCCATTTTATTTTCTTTTTTTCCAGCGCTAAAACCTGGGGTGCCTTTTTCTACGATAAATGCTGAAGTACCATCAGAAGCGCCTTTTTCACCTGTGCGAGCAATTACAACAGCAATGTCACCTGATTTACCGTGTGTAATAAAATTTTTAGACCCGTTTAACACCCAGTGGTCGCCCTCTAAAACAGCTGTTGTATTCATCCCTCCAGCATCAGAACCTGTACCTGTTTCAGTTAAACCCCAAGCACCAATCCATTCAGCACTAGCTAATTTAGGTAAATATTTTTTCTTTTGTTCTTCAGAGCCATGGTAATAAATATGACCAGTACATAATGAATTATGAGCAGCAACAGATAATCCAATTGAACCACAAACTTTTGCAATTTCAGAAACAACTGTTATATATTCGAAATAGGAAAATCCAGAACCACCGTATGCTTCAGGAATAAAAACTCCCATTAAACCTAGTTCTCCTAATTTCTTAAAAACATGTACAGGAAATTCTTGCGTTTCATCCCATTCCATAAAGTGAGGACGGATTTCCTTTTCAGCGAAGTCGCGCACCATTTGGGCGATCATTAGTTGGTTTTCGTTCATTTCAAAGTCCATATTCAAATAAATTACGAGTTATAAAATATGATTTATCACTATTTTAAGTTTTTAATATGATGCTAAATTACTAATATTATTCGTGTAGTTTTTCAATTTTTCGGTTCCATTTAAAAAATCTAGGGAAACTAAAAAATTAAATGCTTCCACTGTTCCTCCACATTGTTGAATTAACTCCGCAGCAGCAGAGGCAGAACCACCAGTAGCAAGTAGGTCATCGTGAATTAATACTTTATCTCCACTCTCAATTGCATCTGTATGGATTTCGATTGTAGCACTACCGTATTCTAAATCATAGCTATAGGATAATTTATCGTATGGTAATTTTCCTTTTTTTCGAATGAGAACAAATGGTAAACCTAATCGAATAGCTAAAGGGTAACCAAATAAAAAACCTCTACTTTCGATACCCGCAATTTTTGTTAACCCTTTATCCTTGTATAGTTCTACTAAATGATCTAAAATTTCAGCTGAAATTTTAGGATTCATCATGATTGTACTGATATCTTTAAAAATAATTCCTTCTTTAGGAAAATTAGGAACATCTCGTATTACGGATTTAATTTTTTGTTCAATCATAGCGTTAAGTATGGTTTAATTTTCAAAAATAATTCTTCTGTCAATACCACAGACATTTTCAGGTCGTTAATTGACTTAAAAGGACCGTGTTGATTTCTCAATTTTACAATAGCATTTGCAATATTCCAAGTAAAATAAGGATGTTTTTTGAATTCTTCTGCAGTTAATACATTTATATTCATTTTTTTAACATTCAAAGGATCAAATTGAATATATGGTTTCAATTCTTCAACTTTTTCAGGAGTCATTTTCCAAACCTCAAGCAATTGTTCGACATTAATAAATCCGCCTAATTGCTCTCTTCGTTTAAATATATTTTTAGCAAAAAAAGGGCCGATACCTTTGATTGACTGTAACTCTTCTTCCGATGCAAAATTCAAATCAATAATTGTAATTTTCTGTTCTTTTTTAATTTCAGCAAATTGGGTATTCGATTGAATTTTTACAGGATAAAATGTAGAATCAATTATTTTCGTCATTAATTCTTGTGGAATAACAAAAACATGTTTAAGGTCTTCCTTCGATTTAAAACCGTATTTACCGAATTTTAGTACCGCTTCAGCTTGTTTTTGTGAAAGCCCTAAATTCATCCAATCTGCAACAGAATATGTATTAGGATCAAATTTTTTGGAAGGTGTTTTATAGCTTTTTTTGATGTATTTAGACTTCCATTGTTTTTGTTCAACAGGTTTAAAACTTCTGATTCTTTCTGATTCTTTCCAGGAAAAATGAATCGGTTTTTCAGGTGTATAATAAATTACAATGCGAGGGATAATTGCAAAAACAATCAATAGTACAACGAAGATTAAAATTGCCCTACGTGATCTTTTAGAGAAATCTGCATTATTCATTAGCTGTTTTATTCAGAGATTGAATGTTTTTGTTTTGATTGAAACAAGTAATATATAGGAAGGCCAAGTAAAACAATTAGCAATCCCATACCCGTATTTGAAAAATCATAAATTAACAAGTCAATACATATGAATAGTGTAATTAGTATATAGATTATTGGTACAACTGGATATCCCCAAGCTTTATAAGGTCGTTCAGTGTTTGGTTCTTTTTTTCTTAGAATAAAGATTCCAAAGATTGTCAGGATGTAAAAAAGAAGCGAAGCAAACGTACTATAAACAAGCAGGTCACTATATTTACCAGATAAACAGAGTACAGAAGCCCAAATACACTGAATCCATAATGCATAACTAGGGACATCGTGTTTGTTGATCTTTTTTGCTTTTTTGAAGAATAACCCATCTTTAGCCATTGCATAGTAAAGTCTTGACCCTGCTAAAATCAGTCCGTTATTACATCCAAAAGTGGAGATTAGAATCAATATTGCCATAATTGAAACACCAATTGGTCCTACAATCATTTCTGCAGCGGCTGCTCCTACCCTATCATTTGGAACAAATTGGAGTCCTTGAGAAAGTACATTTAATCCGTCAGGAGAACCTTTGAGAGGAATTAACGCAAGGTAAGCAAGGTTTGCAAGTACGTATACAATTGTAACAATTAACGTTCCGAGGAATAGACTTCTTGGGATATTTTTCTTAGGATTTTTAATTTCACTTGCAATGAAAGTCACGTTGTTCCATGCATCTGACGAAAACAACGAATTAATAATTGTTGCTCCTAAAGCACCCATAAGCGCAAATCCAGTCAATTGAGTGATTTGAATTTTCCCTGAATCAGTAACCACCGTTTTTGTTGCCTGCCAAGCATCTTGGAAATTATTACCAAGAGTATCTGTTTTCAAACCTACCCATAAACCCAAAATAATTAAGGCAAATAGAGCTAATAATTTCGCGAAAGTAAAAATCAGTTGAATATATTTTCCATTCTTAACACCTCCAACATTAATAAAAGTGAGAAAAATTAAAGATGAAATTGCAAGAAGTTGACCGTAATTAACATGAATTACATTAAAAACATTGATTGCTTCATTTGCCAAACTCGGAAAAAAAACGGTTGCATATTTAGCAAAAGCTACTGCTACTGCAGCAATTACTCCTGTTTGAATTACTGCAAAAACTGTCCATCCATACAAAAAAGAAATTGTTTTACCGTATGCTCTTTGAATATACACATATTGTCCACCGGCATTAGGCATCATACCAGCGAGTTCGCCATAACTTAACGCAGCAAATACAGTAATCAATCCAGTCATGAACCAAAGTGTCATCATCCAGCCTGCTGAACCGATGTCTCTAGCCATAGGTGCAGTAACGATAAAAATTCCAGAGCCAATCATAGAGCCTGCAACTATAGTAGTAGCATCGAGGAGTCCTAATGATTTTTTTAGTTGATGAGTAGACAAAGTTATGAGTTATAAATATGGGGTTGGATTATGGATTGTTTTTCTTATTTAATTTACTGTGTTTGGCACCGTATTTGAAATATATCAAAACACCTACTGCAAGCCAAATAATTAATCTCAACCAAGTATCTCCAGGCAGTGAAAACATCATAAATAGACAACAAACAATACCTAATATTGGTATTAAAGGAACTAATGGAGTTTTAAAAGCTCTAGGAAGATCAGGTTGTGTTTTACGTAAAATGATAATCCCTGCGCATACTAATACAAATGCGAGTAAAGTACCAATACTTGTCATCTCACCTACCACCGTAGCAGGAACAAAGGCTGCAAATAAACTTACAAATACCATGAATAAAAGGTTTGACTTAGAAGGGGTCCCGAATTTAGGGTGTACATCAGAGAATACCTTTGGTAGTAAACCATCTTTTGACATAGAGAAGAACACACGAGATTGGCCCATTAGCATTACCATAATTACAGAAGAATATCCAGCAAGAATTGCTATGATAATTGCTTTATTTAGCCACGGATAAGCGAGTACAAATTTACCAGCAGCATTTAGCGATCCCATGTGTTCAATTGCAACCGCAACAGGTGCAATTCCATCCGCACCTTGGTATTCTGTATAGTTTGCTACACCAGTCATTACGTGTGCAAAAAGTATGTACAATACCGTACAAATCACAAGCGAAACTAGAATTCCAATAGGCATATCACGTTTAGGATTTTTCGCTTCTTGCGCAGCAGTTGAAACAGCATCAAAACCAATGTAAGCAAAGAAAATAACACCTGCGGCACGTACAATGCCAGACCAACCAAAATGTCCGAAGGCGCCAGTGTTTTCAGGAATAAAAGGTGTATAGTTATCCGTATTAATATATCCCCATCCTAATGCTATAAATATTAATACTACTACAACTTTCAAAGCAACGATAATTCCGTTCACAATTGCAGATTCTTTCGTTCCTCTAATTAGTAATAAAGACATTGCAACCACAATGAAAACAGCAGGTAAATTTAAAAAACCACTTACAACTGAACCATCTGCTAAAGTCATTGTTTCCCAAGGAGAAAGTGTCAATTGCGGAGGGATATGTATGTTGTAATATTCTACAAATTTTGCGAGATATCTTGACCAACTGATTGCTACAGTTGCTGCACCAACAGCATATTCAAGAACTAGATCCCATCCTATAATCCAGGCGATAAACTCCCCCATGGTTGCATACGAATAGGTATAAGCACTCCCTGCTACAGGAATCATCGAAGCAAATTCAGCATAACATAAACCAGCAAAAGCACACGCCACGGCAGCGATAACGAATGAAATTGTAACAGCAGGTCCGGCATTATTTGCAGCTGCAGAACCAGTGATTGAAAACAAACCGGCACCGATAATAGCACCAATACCTAGCAAAACCAGTGCTCTTGCACCTAGTGTTTTTGCTAAACCATGTTCACTTGCTTCATTTTGTAAATCAATAATTGATTTTCTAGCCCAAAGGTTTTTCATTTTTGAAATTAATTATTTGTTAAAATAGTTATTGTTTCTTCGATAGTTTTTGGATTATATCCCAATTCAGTTTTTGATTTGGTAAGATCAAAGCCTGTTCTAGGCGGACGTTTTGCTGGTTGATTTAAGGTAGATGATGAAATGATTTCAATATTTTCCGTTGATTTACCAAGGTGTTTGGCAATTCTGAAAACGATTTCGTTTACTGCCATGAATTCAGGTCCACACAAATGGAAAATTCCTGTTTTATTTCTTTGACAAATTTCTATACACCCCCAAGCGAGATCATCCGCCCAAGTTGGCATACGGAATTGGTCGTTTATAATTTTCATTGGATCTCCTTTTGTCAGCGCATCGATTGACCAAAGTACGATGTTCGTTCTCGAAAGGTTGTTTGCAGTTCCGTATACAATGATTGTACGTGCTATTGACCAATTTTTATTTTCGGAATTGATTAAAATTTTCTCCGCATCAACTTTTGATTGACCGTATACACTTACTGCAGATGGTTTATCGGTTTCTTTGTAATTACCTGTAAGTCCATCAAAGATAAAATCAGTTGACAGTAGTTGAAAATGTGCATTTATTTTTTGCGCTTCGTCCCACAATTTTTGGGTAGCAAGTACATTCACTTCTTGACATTCTTCTGGATTCAATTCGCAGTAGTCTACATTTGTAAGTGCAGCAGTATGAATAATATGTGTGGGTTTAAACACTGAAAAAACTTCGGAAATTAGAGTTTGATTTGTTATATCCATTTCGCGATACAATTCATCTGGACAATCTTGATTACGATTATTTCCATTCGATGTCGCTAAAAATTCAGTGCCACGTTTTAAACAAATTTTGACAATTTTTTGTCCTAAGAGTCCGTTTGAACCGGTGATGAGGATACGCATTTTGTAAAACGTTTTAATTCAGGGGGTAAATATAAAAAATAAATTAGAGATTGGAGTTGTTTGGTTGGTAGGGGATGTGAAGAAAATGATGTAGGGTGGAATGTTATAGGTAGGTATTTTTCACTATTTAGAAATTAAGAGGTTTAGGGAAATGAAGGTGAAGGCAAAAGAACATTAAGATCGCTTTGCTCATCTGAAACCTGAAAGGCATATAAGAAAAGGATTGGATATTATTTCAATCCAAGAAGATCGTTTAAGTGTTTGATTTGAGAAGGAGTTCCAAGAACAAAAAGTTTAGAATGTGGAACTATTTCTTCTTCACCGGTAGGATTGATGATATAATTACCTGCCGCGGTTTTATATCCAATAATTGTTACGGATGTAATTGTACGAATTTTCAATACTTTTAAATCTTTTAGTTTTTTAAATTGAAATTCAACTGGTAATTCATTAAAAGCGATTGACTCAATATTTACTCCTTCATTTCCTTGGGAACGAATTGAATCTAGAAATTCAACAACATCTGGGTTTGCAACTAAAGACGCCATGTGAGTTCCACCAATAGAATCTGGCATAATTACATTATCGGCACCAGCTAATTTTAGTTTTGCCACAGATGTTGCATGGGTTGCACGTGAAATTATTTTCAACGATCGATTTAATTCGCGGGCGGACAGCACTACATATAAGTTGTCTGCATCTTTCGGTAAGCATGAAATTACTGCTGTTGCTTTATCTAATTTAGCACTCGCAAGTACTTCATCATCTGTAGAATCACCTTTAATAAAAACAAAATTTTCCAGCAGATGACTTTTTTCAAATTCTTCTGCATTGATATCTATGATTATCAAACGTGTTTTTTTACTATTCAAATCTTCTGCAACTTGCTTTCCTACGCGACCAAAACCGCAAATGACTACATGATTTTCCATGGTATTTAAGAGTTTGTTTGTTCTATATTGTTTGAGATTAATCTTATAATCTCCCCCCATAATGTATTTTGTGATGGACGAAATCGCTAATGCAAAGGTACCAAAACTAATAATGATAAGAAAAATAGTAAATAATTTACCTAATGAAGACAGCTGATGTGTTTCTTCAAATCCAACTGTTGCCGTGGTTATTACAGTCATATAAAATGCATCTAAAAAAGACCATTTTTCAATGAGCATAAAACCGATTGTTCCGATCGTAACAATAGCGATGATAATACCCAAAAAGATATAAACCCTTTTGAATAGTTTGAGATTAGCTACTATGTTTTTCAAAGTTCCCAAACAGATGGTCTTTTTAATCTTTTAAACCCAAAAAAATGTTTATGTTCTAATATCCAGGCCATAGCGAAGTAGATCAATAAAGGTGAACCTAACGTAATAAATGAAGCGTAAATAAAACCTACTCTAACCTTGGATGAGCTAATTCCTGACTTTCGCGCAATCCAAGAACATACCCCATAAGAGCGCATTTCAAAAAAGAAGGCAATTTTTTGTATCAGTTTCATTGTTTGAATAATTGATGACCTATTTTACAAGATAAGCATTTCTTTTTAATACAAAATTCGTTTTTTAATTCCAATAAACCTTGTGAATCTTTAGCAGAAATTAAAGATAATCCCAATTTTTTCCATTTTTTCATTATCTCATTATTTTCTGGTTTTATAAATTCTAGCAGATTAAAAGCTTTTTCTGTCCATATTTCATTATGCTGATATATTCCCCACCAATACATAATTGGGACAATTACGTTGATTATAATTAAATCTTTAGTATTATTGGAGATTTTTGCTTTGTGCATTTTAGTTTTTACCCCAAAATGATAATGTGTGTTCCAATATTCATTTACACTAAATTCCTCATTTAAAAACCAGTTTAACCATTCTTCAATAGATGTATTTAGAAAATCGAAAAACTTTTGATTTGTTAGTAAAGCTGCTAATTGTGCGATTCTAAAAGGTGGAAAACCAGGAGTTCTCGTGCCGAAAAATTTCCAAGAAGCAGGATTCATTTGATGTAAATTATATTTTACACGATAGAATTCTCCTTGTTTTTTCAATATTTCAATATAGGAATCATTCTTATTCGTGGGTAACAAATTAGCTACAACTAGAAATATAGCTTCAATCATTTCTTTATTTTCTTTCCAATAAATAGTTAATGGAATTTTTTGAATGAGTTCTTGCATGGGTAAACGATTGACTTTTGTTCCTAAAATACTTGCTACTTGTTCGATAATAAGTTGATTCAGATCAAAGTTTAATGCTTTAAATCGTGATGAAATCAGATTTTTTTTTCGTTCTAAACGTTGAATAACAGCACTTTCAATTTGGCTACTGATATGAATCACTTCTATAGTCTGTATTTCTTCTTGACAAGAAATCCATTTTTGATTTGTAAGTAATTTATTATAATGTTCGAATTGGGCTAGTTGAATGTAATTTTTCAGTTCTAGGGTCGGAATTTCCTCATTGTTTATATACAATGGTTTATCGTGATTATAGACGACGTGTAAAATTACGTTTTCATAAGCAGGGTCTGATTGATGGTTATGTTTGTACCAATCGGAGGAGTTAATGTGGATTTCGATGTTACCTATCCATGTCATTCCATCGATGCTTATTGTTCCATTTGAGAAATCTGGTCCGCTGTTGTGGTTGTGGATTCCAAAGGAGATTATAGATACTGGTCGACCGTCTGTTAAGGATAAATTATTTAGTGGAATGTTTTTTGTTTTCCAGAGGTAATGGAGGTATTCTTCTTTCATAGAGAGTTGATTTTTAGTTGTTTTTAAAAATTGACTCTATTTAAGTTAGTGAAAATTATGATTAATGTACCAATTTTTCAATGTGAAAATGTAGCAATTTGTTGGGTAGGACTTCGCGTTGCGAAATGGAGGGTATTCTCTTACTTTTTTTTGGCCAAAAAAGTAAGCAAAAAGGCCTTCGTCGCTGGAAAAGCATCGGTTTTTATTTCAAAACGTTCGCTACAAAAACAAAACTCCACCTTCGTCGTCAAACATTTGTTTTTGATACCCTGCCTTATTCGATAAAAACACGATTTACTTTTCTGAGGCTACAAACTTTCTATCGCTAATTAGGTGGTTCGATTGTAGTTTTATCCGCATTGACTGAGAGGGGATTTCGCGGAGCGAAATAGAGGGGGTTAGAAAATGAAAATTGCGAAGCAATGTATTGAGAATTACGATAATGGAGCCGCAATGCATTGCGGCTTTACCGCTCGATTTCGATACTGAAGTCTGAGGTGAGTATGAAACGGGCATCGATGGATTTTTCGGTGCCAGGCATTTCGAGGCCTTTGATTTTGGCTGTTTTCCCAGTAGTAATGAGGTCTACGACTTGTTTGTCCGTGAGCTTTTTATTTAGTAGGCCAAATGGTATTTTAAATCCACAGGTAGCAAAGTTAGCACATCCATATGCAGTCTTCCCTTTACGAAGATTTACTTGTTTGCATTTAGGACACACTAATTCTTCGGGATTTTCGGTTTTCTTTTCTTTTTTCTCGCGTGGTTTAGAAACTTTTGTTTTGACTTCTTCTTTTGGTTTTTCAGGAGCGATAGCAATCACACGTTTTGTGTTAAAAATTACCTCTTCCGTTAATTCAGAAACCATTTGAACTAATTCTTGTTTGAAGGTATCTAATTCGTATTCTCCTTTTTCAATGAGACGAATTTTACGCTCCCAGTTACCTGTAAGTTCTGGGCTTTTCAATAATTCGTTTTGAATTGTGTCAATCAAATCCACTCCTGTTTGGGTTGGAACAATGTTTTTCTTTTTACGTTCAATATATTTTCTGCGAAATAGTGTCTCGATGATGTTAGCACGTGTGGATGGGCGACCAATACCATTGTCTTTCAGTAACTCTCGCATTTCTTCATCTTCTACTTGTTTACCTGCTGTTTCCATGGCACGTAACAATGTCGCTTCCGTATAATATTTTGGTGGAGAAGTTTTACCTTGATGTACTTTTGGTTCGTGTGGTCCAGATTCTCCTTCTTCGAAATGCGGCATCACCGTTTCCTCTTCCCCTTTTTTATCCGATTCCCCTTGTTTATCATTGCTGTATACCTCTCGCCAACCCGGTTCAATAATCTGTTTTCCTGTTGCTTTGAATTCAACTTGACCTACTTTTCCAAGTACTGTTGTGTTTGACACTTTACATTCAGGATAAAAAACAGCAATAAAACGTTTTGCTATTAGGTCATAGATTTGTTTTTCATTCAGTGGTAATCCTTGCGGGAATTCCCCTGTCGGAATAATAGCGTGGTGATCTGTTACCTTTTTATCGTCAAAAACTACTTTCGACTTTGGAATTGGTTTTTGTAATAAAGGTGCTATTAAACGTTCGTATGGCTTCATCGCTTGAAGAATCCCTGGAACTTTTGGATGGATGTCTTCCGATAGGTAGGTTGTATCAACACGCGGATACGTCACCAATTTCTTTTCGTATAAGTTTTGGATTCCTCTTAACGTTTCATCAGCAGTAAATGCATATTTACGGTTGGCTTCCACCTGTAGCGCCGTCAAATCAAATAATCTAGGATTTCCTTCCTTACCTTCTTTTTGTTCGAAAGAGGTAATTTCAAAATTATTCTGTTTTAAATATTCTAATCCTTTTTCTGCTTTCTCTTTGGAACGAATTCGGTCGATGGTTGCTGTAAATTCCGTTTCTCGGTAGGTAGTTTTTAATTCCCAGTATTCATCCGTAACGAAGGCTTCAATTTCCTTATGCCTTTGAACAATCATGGATAAGGTTGGAGTTTGTACACGACCAATTGAAAATGTTGCTTTACCACGACCAAATTTTACTGTAAATAAACGTGTGGCATTCATTCCTAGCATCCAATCGCCGATTGCACGAGCACTTCCAGCTTTGTATAAATTATCGTATTTGGTAGATTCCACCAATTTAGAAAACCCTTCTTTGATTGCTTCTTCTGTCAAAGAAGAAATCCATAAACGTTTGATTGGAACGTTGCATTTTGCTTTCAACAATACCCAACGTTGAATCAATTCTCCCTCTTGCCCAGCATCCCCACAGTTTATAACTTCTGTACAGTTTTGCACTAAACGTTCGATGGTATGAAATTGTTTTTTGGAGGATTGTTGGTCGATTAATTTGATTCCAAAACTAGTAGGTACCATAGGTAAATCTTCTAAGCGCCAGAACTTCCATTTTTCGGTATAGTCTTGCGGTTCTTTCAGCGTACATAAGTGTCCGAAAGTCCATGTGACTTGGTACCCATTTCCTTCCATATAGCCGTCCTTGGCCTGTGTAGCACCGATTATTTTGGCGATATCACGTGCAACACTTGGTTTCTCTGCTATACAAACAATCATAGGAAATTATTGGGAGAGCGAAGATACGGAAAATGTAAAGGAAGAAAAAATGTTGTTAATAAGTCGTGAGAAATAGCTTATTTCCAGTAACGATACACCGTAAAACCATGCGGATTTTTCTCATCTGTTTCGTAACGCAAAACTTCTTCTTTGTTCCAGGCTGATTCATTGAATTCAGGAAAAAAGGTGTCTGGTTCAAATGCGTGATCAATGTAGGTAATAAACATTTCGTTTAAATCTGCATGCGCCAATGCTTCCTGGTAGATTTGTCCACCACCGATTACAAATAATTTGCGTTCAGATTCAGCTTTGAAGTGTTCTATGCATTCATTAAGAGAAGTAAACACTTTACACGTTCCTGCGTCAAAATTAGCATTCCGACTAAGTACCACATTTTCTCTGTTTGGAAGTGGTCTGTATTTCTCCGGAATCGAATCGTAATTTTTTCGTCCCATCACCACAATTTGTTCTTTGGTGGTGTTGGTAAAAAAACGCATTTCAGCGGGTAAATGCCACATTAGGTCATTGTCTTTACCGATTCCTCGGTTGCTGTCCATGGCTACGATAAGAGAGAATTTCATGATATATGAGATATAGATCTAAAAAGATTAAAGTTGAGATTTCAATTTGAAAAATAAATTCTGCAAATAGTCATCCCCCTTAATCCCCCTTCGAAGGGGGAGACTAAACTGCGACTGCACCTTTGATGTGTGGGTGTGGGTCGTAGTTGGTTAATTCAAAATCTTCCAATTTAAAATCAAAGATGTTTTTCACATTAGGATTGATTTTCATGGTTGGAAGTGGTCTGAAATCACGCGTCAACTGCAATTTCACTTGTTCTAAATGGTTATTGTACAAATGCGCGTCTCCAAACGTATGGATAAAATCTCCTACATGCAGGTCGCAAACTTGTGCTACCATCATCGTTAATAAAGCGTATGAAGCTATATTGAAAGGTACACCTAAAAATGTATCTGCACTACGTTGGTATAATTGGCAACTTAATTTACCATCTGCTACGTAGAATTGAAATAAAGAATGACATGGAGGTAAAGCCATATTATCTACATCCGCTACATTCCATGCAGAAACCATTAATCTACGAGAATTTGGATTTTTTTTGATTTGGTCGATAAGGTTTGAGATTTGATCAATCGTCCCACCTTTACCATCTGGCCAAGATCTCCATTGATACCCATATACTGGTCCTAAATTTCCTTGTGCATCTGCCCATTCATCCCAAATAGATACGTTGTTATCTTTTAAGTATTTAATATTTGTATCCCCACGTAAGAACCACAATAATTCGACGATAATAGAGCGTAAATGTAATTTTTTTGTCGTAAGTAATGGAAAACCTTGACTTAAATCAAAACGCATTTGGTAACCAAAAGTAGAAATAGTACCGGTACCAGTTCTATCCCCTTTTTGTGTCCCGTTTTCAAGAATATAGTTTAGTAAATCGTGGTATTGTTTCATGTGTTTTTAGGATTCAGAACGTTTATTAATTTCATCACGTAAACGAGAAGCTAATTCATAATCTTCATTTTCAATAGCATCCAATAATTGTTGCTCTAATTCTTCCACATTATACGTAGTAGCAGGTTTTTCACTTGCTGTTGTACTTACTTCTGAAGAAGGAGTATCTTGCTGTAATTCTGCGTTTTCATCTAATAAAATACCAGCGCTTGCTAGGATATTTTCGTAGGTATAAATTGGGCATTTGAAACGTACTCCTAGAGCGATTGCATCGGAAGTGCGCGCATCGATTTCACTGAATGTTCCGTCTTTCGAACAAATCAATTTCGCGTAAAAAACACCTTCCACTAAATTATAAATAATTACTTCAACTACTTCAATTTGAAAAGATTGCGCAAAACTTTTGAATAAGTCATGGGTTAATGGTCTTGTAGGTGTCATTTTTTCCAATTCAATAGCTATAGCTTGCGCTTCAAAGCCACCGATGATAATTGGCAAACTTCTTTTCCCTCCAGTTTCGGCAAGAACAAGCGCGTATGCTCCTGACTGTGTTTGGCTGTAGGAAAGTCCTACAATTTCCAATTTTACCTTTTCCATGTATTATTACTCAAGATATGAAAAAACAAAAACCAGTAGTGTTTCCGCTACCAGTTTTTATTATAAATTTATTTGATATTATTAGTTTGCATTTTTGAAATTCTTCAATGCCTCTGTTAATTTAGGTAATACCTCAAATGCATCTCCTACGATTCCATAATCTGCAGCTTTAAAGAAAGGAGCTTCCGAATCCGAGTTGATCACAACGATTACTTTAGAACCATTAACACCAGCTAAGTGTTGAATAGCACCAGATATACCTGCAGCGATGTATAAGTTTGGACGAATTGCCACACCTGTTTGTCCTACGTGCTCATGGTGAGGTCTCCAACCGATATCTGCCACTGGACGAGAACAAGCTGTCGCAGCACCTAATACATTTGCAAGATCTTCTACGATACCCCAATTTTCAGGGCCTTTTAAACCACGACCTGCAGACACTACTAAATCTGCTTCTGGCAATGGAATACTTCCTTCTGGTTTTTTAGTGTCTACCACTTTAATTGCAGCAGCACCCACATTCCCGTTAAAAGCTTCAACAGTAGCAGTACCACCTACATTTTCTGGTTGGATAGAGTTTGGTAATAACGAAATGATTTTCACTGCTGTTTTCACAGCAACATTTCCAAAAGCTTTACCGGAGAACACGTTTACTTTGCATGTAAAACCATTTCCAGTTTCAGGTAAGGCAATCGCTCCAGAGATTAAACCAGCTTTCAAACGAACAGATAAACGAGGAGCAACCGCTTTCGCTACAAGGTCATGAGAAAAAATTACCACTTCCGCACCAGTTGCTTCCACAGCACTTGCTACTAAACGTGTAATTTGCTGGTTATCTGCGTCATTGATGGAAGAATCAACCAATACTTTGTTAGCTCCGTAAGCGCCTAATGCTTCCGCACCAGCAGTATTACCGTAAGCAACAACTGTAACTTCTCCTCCTAATTTTTTCGCATACGTTACAGCTTCAAAAGAAGCTTTAGCAGCAAAATGGTTTGTATTAATATATACTAATGCTTTCATCTTAAATAACTTTTGCTTCGTTGTGTAACAAATCAACTAATTCTGCCATGTTTGAAGGATCAATCATTCTGCATGCTTTTTTCGCATCTGGTAATGAATAAGACTCAAAACTTGTGTAAACTTCCACTTCAGATGGAGCAATCACTTCTAGTGGTTTAGTTCTAGCTGCCATGATACCACGCATGTTTGGAATTCGTTGTTCCGCCATCCCTTTCGCACAACTTACAACTGCAGGAGTTGAAACCTCAACGATTTGTAAACCTCCAACAATTTCTTGTTCCAAGGTCAACGTTGTACCGTTTACATCTAATTTAGAAGCTTGCGAAGCAAAAGGAACATCTAAGAATTCAGCTACCATTCCAGCAACTTGTGAACCGTTGTAGTTGATTGTTTCTTTTCCTGTCAACACTAGATCAAAGTTGTTTTTCTTTGCATACTCGGCGATTTGAGTAGCTACAAAAAATGCATCAGTAGGTTCTGCATCGATACGCACGGCATTATCAGCACCGATTGCTAATGCTTTACGAATGATCGATTCATCTGCCGTATTTCCAACGGTAATGATTGTTACATTTCCTCCGATAGTTTCTTTTAACTCCAAAGCACGAACAAGGGCATACCACTCGTCGTATGGGTTAACAATATATTGCACACCGTTCTCATCAAATTTTGTATTACCATCGGTAAACGCAATTTTAGAAGTTGTGTCTGGTGATTTACTGATACAAACTAAAATATTCATGCTAAAATTTTAAACTTAACAGACAAATTTAAGAAATAATAGTCAGTTATGAGTGGTTTGAAAGAAATTTTGAGAAAGGAAAGTTTAGGGGGGAGAATGGAGGTGTGGAAATTAGAAATGGTGGTTGTTTCGCGGTGCGAAACAGAGGTTTTTCTCTTACTTTTTTTTGACCAAAAAAGTAAGCAAAAAGGCCTTTGTCGCTGGAAAAGCATCGGCTTTTAGTTCGAAACGTTCGCTACAAAAACAAAACTCGTCGTTCCTCCTCAAACACTTGTTTTTGTTACGCTACCTTATTCGATAAAAGCACGATGTACTTTTCACCAGGCGACAGACTATCTAACACTAATAGGTGTTTCGGATGTAGTTTATCCGTATATAGGTGGTGGGTGTGACTTCGACTTCGCTCAGTCGGACTAAACTGAAAGATGATAAATAAGAGGATTATTAGCGTAGAAAATTTAAAATGAGTTCTTCTAATTTTTGGGTTTCTGTGAGTGGCAGGAGGTGTCCGCCGTTGGGTATAGGAACTACGTTTTTAATGTTGGAATAATATAAGATACGGTCGTTTGTTCCGTGGATGTGAATAAGATTTTTTGAAGCAGGAATACAATTCCAGCTCAGCCCTTCATTTTGCCAAGTACACACTGCATTTAATGCCCAACGTAAATAGGTTGGTGATGTGTCATTATAAATATCATCAAGTATTTTTCGGTCTTCTTGTGCGGAAACACTAAATACAAAATAGGACAAGCGGTTTGACTTTTTGAGCCATTCCATTGGAAAGAAAAGTGGAACTTTTAGTTTTCCGAGCATTCGATAAAGAAATGGAATTTCCTGTTTTGACTTTGCTGAAGCAATTAAGACCAATTTTTGAAATGTAAGAAATTTAGAAACTTCAATCGCCATAATTCCTCCGAAAGAAATGCCAAGGACAATCGGATTTGGTTCGGTGATTTGTTTGGAAATACGCAAGGCGTAATCTTGTATTGTTTCATTTTTAAATGGTTCGAGCCAATGAATATACACTGGCTCAAACTCATGAAATTTCATTTTATGAAATACGCGGTGATCTGCGCCAAGTCCTGAGAATATAAAGATTTTTTGTGGCATAATTTAATTCAAAATCCATTAATACAAATGTATACATTTAATTATGCGATTTGCTTTTTGAATGGTTTTGTTGGTTTTTGATAGGATATTGTTTCGCGGTGCGAAACAGAGGTTTTTCTGTCACTTTTTGTTGCAGCAAAAAGTAACCAAAAACTGCTTCGTCGCTGGAAAAGCAACCACCCATAACGAAACGTAAACGAGAAAAAATAAACTCGTCGTTCCTCCTCAAACACTATTTTTTCTTTCGTTTACTTATTCTATGGGTCCCGGTTTTACTTTTCCGAAGCGACAGACTTTCAATCGCTAATTGGATGTTTCGGATGTAGGTTCAACCGTTTTTGGTGGAGGATATGACTTCGACTTCGCTCAGTCGGACGAAACTAAATTTTATTTATATTCTGGGAACAAGCTTAGTAAGCCTTCTTCCGAAGCGTCGCATACACCTCTTTCGGTAATAATTTTAGTTACCAAACGTGCCGGGGTAACGTCAAATCCATAATTACTTGCAGGGGTAGTTTCCGGACAAATTAATACCGATTCGATGTTTCCATTTGGACCTTTGCCAATCATGTAACGCACCTCATCTTGGTTTCGTTCTTCAATCGGAATTTCGGTTAATCCATTATTGATGGTCATATCTAATGTTGTAGATGGAAGAGCTACATAAAACGGAATTTTATTATCATAAGCAGCTAATGCTTTTAAATATGTTCCAATTTTGTTTGCAACATCGCCTTGACGAGTAGTGCGGTCTGTACCAACAATCACCATATCGACCATGCCGTGTTGCATGAGGTGACCTCCTGCATTATCCACGATTAATGTGTGTGGAACATTATGGCGTGTTAATTCATACGCTGTCAAGTTTGAACCTTGATTTCTTGGACGTGTTTCATCCACCCATACATGTACTTTGATTCCTTTTTGGATTGCTTGGTATATTGGTGAAGTGATTGTTCCCCACTCCACACACCCCAACATTCCTGCATTACAATGTGTTAAAATGTTTACCACCTCCCCATTTGTTCTATTTGCGATTTCTTCAATCAGCGGTAAACCATGCACCCCAATCATGCGACATGTTTCCACATCTTCCTCTACGATTGCAGCTGCTGCTTCCCACGCTGTTTTTAAAAAATCATCGGCGTTGTCCATTGCTTCACGCATTTTATCCAAGGCCCAAAACAAATTAACCGCAGTTGGGCGAGATGCACGTAAATCTGAAAACGCCTGATCTAAAAACGCACCATCCAATTCTTTTTCTACCATTTCTCGCACTGCAAGATAGATACCATAAGCTGCAGTCGCGCCAATTAATGGTGCTCCTCTTACAGTCATTTCTTTTATTGCTACCTCGGCATCTTTGTAGGTAATCAATTTTTCTGTTACGAATTCATGCGGAAGTTTACGTTGGTCTATTACTTCTACGTAGTTGTCGGCTGTAGGCCAGATGGTGCGGAATTTTGACATATAGATAAGATTATTGATGATATAAATGGATGTTGCAATGCAACATCCTTACGGATCGATATAAGGCATTATGGTGAGACGCGAGGCATCGCGTCTGTACGGAGGATATCAGAAAAAGAAGAAGCGGTGTTTTTCCAATTAGCAAGCGTACCTGGGCGCACCAATTGTATGGTTTGCAAGCCTGCTTGTTGTGCTGCCTCTAATTCTTCTACAATATCGGATAAAAACAAAATTTCAGAAGGTTGTATTTTTAATTGTTGGCTGATTTTGTTATAAGTTTCTACCTCCCTTTTTCCGCCGGTTGTCGTGTCAAAATAAGCAGAAAAATAAGGCGTTAAATCGCCTGCAACACTGTATCCAAAGATTAATTTTTGCGCAGCAATAGAACCAGAAGAAAAAACACCTAATTGGAGTCCAGCGTCTTTCCATGCTTTTAAAGCAGGAGCAACATCATCATACACATGTCCTTTGATTATACCAGTTTCATAGGCTTCCTTCCAAAGAATTCCTTGTAAATCTTTCAGTGGGGTGAGTTTTTTATCTTCGTTGGACCAACGTATTAAGGTTTCAATCACCTCTTCTTCTGTTGCAATGATTTTGTTTTCTGTTTCCTGCGACAAACGAATTGTTTCTTTGAAAATTGCTTGTACTTCCGGAAGATGAATCATCGTGCGTACTTTTTGCATATTTTCTCTGAAATAAGGAAAAAGCACATCGTACACAAAAGAAACCGAAGTTGTTGTTCCTTCGATATCTGTAAGTATGAAAGTTGGTTTGGACATGAAAATAACTTTAAGTATTTCAAAAATAAAAAAATCCCTCCGAAGAGGGATGAATAATTTGTTAAAGAAAAATGAAATGGATGAATAAATTGCTCTTCGACTCCGCTCAGAGTGACATGTATTCGAATCCAATCAGAGTGACTTTAATTCTTCACTGTAATATCTGCAAATTTTTCTTCTAATTTAGACCCAGTATATTCAGGCACCCATCCAGACATATCTATGAAAATACGAATTGCCTTTACAAATGGATTTTCAGGACCGGCATCAAACCAATGTTTAGTACCTGCAGGAACAGAAATTAAATCACCTTGTTCACACAACAAATTAAAAACTGGTTCTGTTTCTAAGTTAAACCAAAACAATCCTTTCCCATCTACGAAGAAGCGAATTTCATCTTCGGAATGCGTATGTTCTGCTAAAAATTTAGCACGAATTGCATCATAGTTTTCTGTCAATTTATTGATTGAAATAACATCTGCAGTTTGGTAACCTCCCGCTTCCATAAATGGTTTCAGGTCCTTATCATACGCATGCAGTATTTCTTCTGGAGTAGCTTTATCTTCGAATATTACATCACACTGCCATTGGTCAAAAAACACACCTCTTTCTTGGAAAAAAGCACGAATTTCAGTGGCATTCGTAATTTGTATATTTTTTTCCGGAATCGTTAAAATTGCCATAATCTGTTTTTTTTTTGCAAAAATAATGGATTAAACATTTATTTCCTACTAAAACTATATGATTAATATTAGTTTTTATTAAAATACAAATGAGACACTTTATTTTGAACATCAAATACTCGAATCAAATAAAGACCAGCCGCATATTCACTAACATCTATAGTCGTATTTTTGTCGATTAATAAATTAGAAAGGAGCACATTTCCAACTGGAGAAATCAACTCATATTTAACAAATGAATCACTATTTAGTTGTAAATGTAATTTATCTTGAGTTGGATTAGGAAAAATGTTTATGTTCTGATTATCTAGAGTTATTAGCTCTAAACATTTTCCTATCGCAAATGACTTAGATGCCTTAGCATTACATGAATTAGTTGATCTAGTATACGTAATGGTTGCTGTTCCTTCTGAAACAAAGGTTACATTTCCGTTTATATCCACAGTCGCTATTCCATTATCATTACTCGTCCAAACACCTCCATTTACCGAAGATTTAATACTTGCCGTTTTACCCTGACAAACTACACCAGAAATCGATAATATACCTGGATTTGGAATACTATCAATTTGAACACTTAACATCGTTATATTAGCACAAATTCCTTTATTTGGGGTAAATGTATAGGTAGTTGTTTTAGTATTATCCAATGCTGGAGACCAAGTTCCAGCAATCTTATCCAACGATGCTGTAGGTAAAGCATTTAAATTAGCTCCTGCACATATTGGATTAACTGCAGTAAAAGAAGGAGTTATTTTTGTATTTACTGTAATTTTCATAGCACCTGTAGTAGCACATTGACCTTGGGCTGGGGTAAATAGGTAGTCAGTTGTTTTTGTATTATCCAATGCTGGTGACCAAGTTCCTGCAATCTTATTCAACGATGTTGTAGGTAAACTAAGTAGTTTTTCTCCATTACAAATAGGAGAAACGCTTTCAAAAGTTGGAGTGACAGGTGTACTCAATACTGAAATTATTATGGAAGTAGTATCAGCACATTGATCTTGCGTTGGAGTAAATGTATATCTCGTCGTTTTAGTATTATCCAATGCTGGTGACCAAGTTCCAGAAATACTATTTGTCGAACTTGTTGGTAAAGCATTTAAAATAGATCCTGTACATATTGGATCTACTGCTGTGAAAGAAGGTGTTATTTTTGAATTTACTATAATTTTAATTGTTCCTTTATCAGCACATTGACCTTGAGTTGGTGTAAAAAGGTAGTCTGTAGTTTTAGTGTTATCCAATGATGGTGACCAAATACCTGAGATACCATTCGTTGACAATGATGGTAAAGCAGTTAAAGTAGCTCCTGTACATATTGGATCTACAGCCGTGAATGAAGGAATTATTTTAGAATTTACTGTAATTTTAATAGTTCCAGCAGTAGCACATTGACCTTGCGTTGGTGTAAAAAGGTAGTCAGTTGTTTTAGTATTATCCAATGATGGTGACCAAATACCTGAGATACCATTTGTTGACAATGATGGTAAAGCGTTTAAAACATCCCCAGAACAGATAGGATCTACAGCCGTAAATGAAGGTAAGGTCTTTTGAATTGAAAACAATGTTAAAGTTGAAGCTACACTCGTACCACAACTATTGAACGCTTGCACTTTTATATCTCCAGATTGAACAGTATTTGGAGCTGTTACACTTATTGTATTCGTCGAACTAGTACCTGTAAATCCAGAAGGTAAGGTCCAAGCATAACTAGTAGCATCATTGACAGGCGCTACTGAATAAGTTGTATTTGTTTGACCAACACAAATATTTGTTGTACCGGTAATAGATCCCGGTGTTGAAGGTGCTGTAGTGCACAAACCGTTTACTTTTATCTGTTTTGTAATTGAACTTGTACTACCACAACCACCAATTGCATCTAACTTAATATCATATGTACCAGGAGTTTTATATGATATTGTTTCCTTATAATAATTTGAAGATGTAGTAGTTGCCCCATTTATCGTCCAATTATAAGCATAAGCATCCTTTGAAGATGAAGCGTCAATATCAACATTTGTATTAATTGTTGTCGGTGAAGTATTGATTACAAAATTTGGAGTTGGTAAAGTAGCAACTAATGGCAATACTTTTAAATGAATTTTTAATGCACTCCAACATTTCTCGTATGTACACCAAGAATTATCAGATGAGAATTTTATAAAACCAGTATTGGTTGTAACACCACTAGTAGAAGTTGTATATAAACCAACTGAATCTCCTGGGGCATTTGTTGTTTCAATCCCTATAAAAAACTGACCCGTTATTGCTATTGGATTATCAAAAAGAACTTTCGTTTCAACTTTATTTGCAACATCATTTTTAATATCCGAAATTTTGATTAGCTTGGAAGATAATATAGTACCTGGTGCTCCATTATTATTTTGATAAACATTTACTTTAATTGTACTTGTTGTATTTTTAGTCTCTGCTCTCGCAAAATCAAGTAATGCACCACTTATGTGGGTGTAAGAACCATAATTCGTATACAATTCAGCAAAACCAATTAACCCACTGATATGTCCAGCTAATGATCCCCCTCCTTTAATTGGAACATATGTTTTTTTCTCCGTTGATAAAAAATTAGTCAAGGTGTCACATACTTGTTTAGTTAATGCAGGATTTACTATTATATAATTAGTTTTTGAAACTGTATTTGCTCCTTTAGAATTTGTAGAGGTAAGCGTAATTGTGTATTTACCAGGAGTAGAAAAAATAACTTCAGGAAATTTAGAAGTATTTGCTGTTCCATTCACAAAAGTTGCATTATTGGGTGAAATAGTCCAAGACCAAGCATTTGGATAATTTGTTGATTCATCCACTAAATTTATTACTTGTCCAACACTCGTGAAATTAGTTGAAGTGCTAAATCCTGCTACAGGAACCTGACTTACTTTTGGCCTAATACCAATTACAGCCTCTTGATTTGAAGAATAATTACCACTACCTCCCCCTGTACCTGTTCCGTTAGGGACTAAGTTTGTAATTGTAAAATAACCATTGAACGCGCCAGACCATCCCCAGTCAATATGAAAAAAATCATTTAAATCATACCCATCAAAAACAAAACAATGCCCTGACTTACCTGTTCCGTCATTTCCGCAATATACAATAACTCTTGCTTGATTTAATTCGGTTTTAAGTTTGTCTTGCCAAGCTTGATCTGTAAAATCACGTTTAAAAATACTCGAGATTGAAGTGTTATCGTATTGAAAATAATCAATTAACGAAAGATGCATATTTGCAGACTTAGCATAACGAGCATCATACGTAGCCCAAGATCCACTACCATCAGGACCATACATCATATTTAATGCAACACCACAATGATACATTAATCGAGCAACTTCTGTGTTAGAAGACGAAACCTTATTTGGCATAGCCGCCCAATTATATGTAGTATTTCCAAAACTAGCTTTCAATAACCCATATGTAGTGTGTGTATAAGAAGTTGAGCTAACTCCCTTGTTAGGGTACCCCCAATATTTCATTGTTTGAGCCATTGCCGTTGCAACACAACCTACTGGTACTCTTTTCTTTGCAGTATTATCAAAAGGGCATGAATCATTATAAAATGTACCTTGATCCCACGTT
Organism: Chitinophaga pinensis; assembly: GCA_943324745.2. Taxonomy (GTDB): domain Bacteria; phylum Bacteroidota; class Bacteroidia; order Flavobacteriales_D; family Crocinitomicaceae; genus CANHVK01. The sequence goes on from CALPMT020000002.1 coordinate 122,750, forward strand.
GTTTTAAGTAATGGTTTTACTGCAGTAGTCCCTCTTTTGACAGCAATTTGATTCGAAGAAATAAACTCCCATTGTTGCTTTTCCGCTATATTTTGAACATTCGATTCAACTGCAAAAGCAATTTGTTTTTCGTATTCAGACAACCAATAAGCAACTTGAGGAGACAAATTAGTTTCATCAAAATTTGACTCTAGGGAATATCCTAAGATCGGTTTTATGTTGTCATCACCTGAAACAATAACAAAACCAGAACCTTGTACTTGATTGAATACATAAAATAAAGGAGCTGAAACTGCTCGTTTGGATGTTGGTTGTTTAGAAGTGTAAACCAATTTAACTAATTCACCTGAACGTTTTAACGATTGATTAGTAAGGTAACGCAAATAATTTGTCGCTACTAATTTTGCTTTGTCTTCTGGCACCTCAATAGCATATGAGTGAATGCTCATAATAAATAGAAAAAGAATAGAAGCGCATTTCAGTAATTTTGATTCTAAATTATTCATAATGATTTATTTATATTATTTAATTTTTGTGCAATTCGTATTTAAAGTTCCCTTTTTAATAAATTGCTCAATCTCGGTATTATTATATCTGCTATCACAAATATACATTTCTTCAAATGGATTTAATTCAATTATATGATTTTTAAACTCTTCTAACGTAGGATTATTTATTTTCTGATACGATTCGATTGTATATGAAGTAAATACCGAATTGAAATTAACACCAACAAGATCTATATAATACCCATTTTCTACAAATAAAGCATTGGTATTACCAAGTGATTTCAAATCTTCTCTTGCAGGATATCCGATTATATTCTTTTTATCTTCCGTAAGATGTATAGGAACAAATGTTGAAAAATCATTTTTTGATTTATAAACAACAATCTTTCTTGTTTCTTTTGGCTGGTCAAGGATAGATTCGTTTATAAGTGGTAGCGCACAATCTGGCTTTTTATTCATCTCATCTATTTGATTTCTTTTAGAGCTCGCACACGAAAATACCGTGAACAAAAACATCATATATATCCAATTTACTTTCGAATCCATGCGTCAAATTTTTTGTGCAATTTGGGAACAAAAACACCAATCAAAGGAACTAGAATTAATGTTAAAACCAAGGTTTTAAGTAATTGATGGAAGTCTTTAATTAATGGGAAAATGGTTATAAACAAAATATTTATAACTGGATACACAAATAACCAAGTAATTAGCATCAATTTCCATTTCTTAGGTTTGTTCATAATATTTTAGTTTAAGAAAAAAAAACATTTCTAAAAGGTATCAATAAATTTTGAAAATAATCATTTTATACTTGTAAATTTATTATCAATTCTTATATTTGCAGACCAAAATAATTCAGATGTGAATTATGGTCCTATAGCTCAGTTGGTTAGAGCACCTGACTCATAATCAGGTGGTCCCTGGTTCGAGCCCAGGTGGGACCACTTCATTAATTTATTAAAACCCTTCTTAAAAACACTGTAAAACAGTAAATTAAGAAGGGTTTTTTGTTTAATTGTGAACCATTTTTCACTTTATATTATGAATTTCCTTCCATCTAATAGATAACTATCGCTTTGTAATACTCATACTTTAACGAACTAAGAGATCAAAGTTTTGTTGTAAGATTTGTAAAATTATCTGATTAATACCATTCGATATAATAGGTTAATGGCCTAAAAGTTGTCTTATTACCATTATAATATTCATATCCTGTTGATTTTGATGTCACAACATAACCATCTTTATCATATTGATATTCAAAATCTTGAATAATTTGACCTTTACTATTTTTAATGTTTTTAATCAAATTACTAAACTCACAACCAAATTGAAAACCTATAACATTTCCCTCGTAAAGAAAATTCCAATTGTTTAATCCTAACACTTTCCAAAAATTATGATTTTTAGTATCATAATAATTATATGTTAAGGAATCTACAGCACCATTATACTTACTTATCGATTTAATTATATTTCCATTTTTCCAATAAAAATTGTTTATTCTATTATATTTTTTTCCAATAGTAGAAGTTAAAAGTCCATCACTATAAAACAAATTTAATGTGTCATCTGATCTATAAATAGATTTAACAATTTTATTGGTATTATACTCACAACGGTACAAAAGATGACTATTATTATTAGAATCTAAACTTTTTATCAGGTAACCATCTGATTCATAAGTCCAAATGGTTTTGGAAGAATTATAAAATCTACTAAAATCTTTATATGTACCATCTAAATTATAATGAAATGTCAAAGTATCAATTACATTATCTTGATTAAAAATAATATATTTTATTTTTTTGTAATTATCAGATTTTACTATTGTTTCTGTGGTATTTTCCTTAACGGTTTCTTTTTTACAGGAGAATAGAGCAATTACAAGTATTATGAGATAAATTGTTTGTTTCATTTCGTGTTGTTTTTATTTACTAATCTTTTAAACATCTGATTGACAAGCCATAATCCATTGGATAATCAGTATTAAAAGTTTTTCCAGAATAAGAATCTAAACCTTCAGATTGTCCCATATATTGACTGGATTTAGATGATGTCCACCAAAAACCTCGTCTTTCAGCCTCATTAAAATTATCAGAACTTTGGCGCCATCCACCCGCTAGTGCAGTAAATAAAGAAGAGTTGTTGGCTTGTGTTGTTTCTTTTTTAGACCTAAAAAAAAGATTTAATATTTTTTTAAAATTATTTTTTGGGCTAATGGACAAAAAGTAGGCTGAAAACTTCTATAAGCTATATGTTTACTAGCTTTGAGGCAAATCAAATACTTTGAATAAAAAAAAACAGCCTACTTTTTGTCCACTACATATTTTTTTCATATTAATTAAAATTTTATATTAAAAATCTCTTACAACTCTATAATGAAATTCACGATTCCAGTCAACAGGAGACGTATTCGATCCCCCATTTTCTTTATCCATATTCACTAATACATGAAATTGTACATCGGTGACATCTTTTTCAGTTTCACTAGTCAAATAATCAGAATTTTTAAATAAAAAAACAGTATATTCATCTGAATTTCTTATAATTTGTAATTCATCTTTTGTTGGTAATCTCCAGTCTGAAAAACCATTTAAAGTCAACTTTTCAGCTTCTGCAATTGCTTGCTTTTGTGAAACTAACTTATTATCTCCATCAGATAATGGAGCACAAATCTTACCATGCTTCCCTTCAAAATCTAAAAAGAAAATATAGCCACCTTCATACTTATCGCCTAATTTTAAAGGCTCAACTTTTTCCTCTTTTACTTGCTCGTCTATTTTAATATCATCTTTGATATTATCAGATGAATTACAAGAAAATAAAGCCATAAAAGACCCTAATAATAAATAATTTACTTTTTTCATTTTTTTTGGTTTTAAATTTTCCTACTCTATCAGCTTTTCGGAATCCGCTGTTATTTTTGTAAAAAATATAATTTACTGAAATATACGTAAATTATAAATATTTTTATGTTATTTCTCATTCCTGTCAAATCGAGGCTTCCACTTTCTGTAAAACAATACAAATTTTCCTAATTCTTTAATTTATTGTGAAAAATAATCTCAATTGAAAAACACAATAAATTAGTATAAATATGATTTGTCAGAAATTAAATACGATGATAAAAATAAACTAAAAATCAAATGAAATTATTAACTAAAATGTTCTGACTGGTCTAACAGACTTTGTATGTTCTTTGTTAATTGGATAAGGATTCTCCAAGGCGGTATTTAAACCTTTGTAAAGATCATTAAAAGAGAATGTATATCCTATACAAACCCCTTCACAATATTCTGACGTTGACTCTTTACTACTCCAATAAGATTCGGAGTTATTACTATTTAATATAAATCCGCCAATCTTAAATCTATTCTTATACATAACACCAAATTCACTTGGCGTAGGAAGGCGCCAACCAGAACCTAAATTTTTACAAGCTTTTTTAGCATCCCACCAATTCATATTGTTTGGGAAATCTAACAAAGCAATTTCTAATCTTCCAATCTTTATAGTAGGAATTTTTGAGCCAATTTTTGAATAACTAAATCCATTATCTTCATTTTGAGTAGAAACATCATCGTTTTCAGCGGCTTTTCTTTCCTCTTCTAAGTACTCTACATACTCTTCAGCAGACATTTCAGGAGGGCCTCCGAGTCCAGTTTCGGTAAATGCTACTTTCAAATCATCAAATTCAATACGTTGCGCTCCGTTAACTGACATACCTATTTGGCCCCCATAAAACTCACTAAATTCAAATTCATTTACTTTGAAATAATTGATATAAAATTCGATGATAGTTCCATTTCTCCTTACACCAATACTATTTGATCCATTTCTATTGATATACTCAGATGCTGTCAAAGGAATAATATCTTTATAATTACCATTATCAATAGTAGAATACCTATAAAGTCCATTAGCAGTGATTCCAAATGAAAAATAATTAGAAAATCCATTGGCTCCCCATAGTATATGGTATGAATTATTGTCAATACCTTTTAGCCATGTGGTATTCATAGAAATAAAAAAGTTTTCAATATTAGTTGGTATTCTTTTAGCAGCTAAATTAATATAACCTCCAGCAATTTTATTTTCAAAAATAAATTTTCCGGTTGCTATTTTATTAATAGCATTTTGATCTTCGCTTTCATACCAACCATTCGTATTTTTTTCAAAATTATCTTCAAATTTTTCATTGTAGCTAAATTGTTCCTCAAATACTTTCTGTCTTTCAATTTTCTTTTGTCTTTCAATTTTCTCTTGTATCTCAATTAACTCCTTAAGTTTTATTGTTGCTTCATTGATTATTTTATTATAAAGCACTTTTCGTTGCTCGATAAAAGAATTTGAAAATTTTATATCGATATATTTAAAAGCAAGGTACTTTAAAGCATCAGATTCAATAAATTTTTTTCTGTACGCTAAATCGTCTACATATATTTTTAATTCAACTAAATTATTTTTAATTTTTTGGTATTGATTTTCCAGATTTTTAAAATAATAATTATTTATCATTTTTTCTAAATCTGGTACGATAGACAAATATTCCTCGTCAGTCTTATTATCTATATAATATAACCAATTTTCATCGGTTAACTCTTTTTGTAGTTGAACTAATTCACGTTGATTTCGAATATTTGCTAACTCCATATAAGTAGCTTTTGCAATTTCACCAAACAATGGATTTTTAGCTGGAAGCAATTTAACCCTTGGTTTAATTTCTTTTAAAAAAGAACTGATATCTTGATTTCCTGTTTTTTTTAACCCTTCGATTAACTCACCTAAGAAAAGATTATACTTTAATTCTCTTATAGCATCTTTTTTGGCATTGAAATCATTTTTAATTAAACTTACACAATTTGTGTACTTTTTTTCACCTATAGGCGGAATTACATTACAACCAGGAAATAAAACATCAAATTCCTCTTTATCTATCGTTAAATGTTCAGGTGTTAAATGTTGAGACGCTTCTCCTAAAAACCTAAGAGATTGTTGTATATAATAACTTGCACTATCACGACTTATATCTGTATAATTAAACTTTTTTAATTCTGAAATTTTATCCATGTAAATATATGCTTTCCAGTAATAAAAAAAAGATTCCTCTTTATACTTATCATGGAGGCTTTCCAGTTCAGTTAAAGCAACATCCAATTTACCAGCCCTAAAGTTGGAATACACTTTTTTTTCAATTTTTCGCTCTTGACCAAAAGTTACAATGGCAATTAAAATTAAAAATGATGTTAAAAAAAATTTCATTTTTTTTATTTTAAGATTCCTTCTCTTTTAGATTTTCAGATAAATCTATTCATAATTACAAAATAAACCTAACTAACTGAAATATAAGTTCAGTTGAAAGTTAGCATCAAGGCATCACGCAAAGTCTAATATTTACTTTATAAATCACCTAAAACGATTTTTAAAACGCTTTAATTAGATGAAATTATTAGTGTAGATATAAAAAAATGGAATTTAGCTAAAAACAATCGAACTGAGAAAAATAGCATACTGGGACGATGAGAATAAACGTTGTTTTTAGTTTATTACCAACTTAAACGTAATCCACAACTTCAATTAGAGTTCTGTTTAATTAAGGGGAGCTTACTTTTGAAAATTAGGAATCAACGTAGTAAAATCAATACTTCTAGGTTGTAAATCGATTAATTTCTATTTTTATCGGACAGAAGTGCTGTTTTATTTAATATTATAATTATTCAAAGTTTTGGACTTTTAAATGTGAATTTCATTCGAAAGTAGATTGATTTTCATTTCTTAAATACCTCTACCTTTGCAAAAAACTTAAATTAAACTTTTTTGTAATAAAACGTTATATCTCTTATAAATAATATTATTTTAGTATAAAATTATTTAATCTTTAAAAAAATGAAAAAAACTATCTTATTTGTTTCAATTTTTGTTTTAACTTTTTTGGGTCTGTCTTTTACTTTAAAAATTAATTCGCCGAAGAACGTTGAACAAGCTAAACCATTTTGTGTAACTATAAATTGTCCTAATCAAGCACAAACAAAATTACCTATTTATGCTAAAAATGCTGAAGAAGCTAGAAATTTAGCTAAAAAATCTTATCCGAATTGTCCAGTCGGTGGTGTTACTTCAGGGGTGTGTAAATAGGTTTTTAATTCTATCAATAAAAAGTCATTTTTATTTTTTAAAGAGGCTGTCTCAAAACTAATTTGAGTAGTCTCTTTTTTTATTTTCTATAAATTATCTTAAAAATTCTATTTTCTATTTTTGGAAGATTCTAATGAGTAAAAAAGTACTTTAACATCTATTACAGACCCTTTTAGGCTGATATTTTCCTGATATTTTGCGCTATTGCTAAAATCCCCAATCGATCTCAACTTTAATCTTACCACGAAGCTTAAATCGTTTAAATTTATGGTTGTTTTTAATGTTTCCAAAAACAGGTTCTACATCAAAACATCTTTTTTTCCTTTTCTCTATTCCAAAAACACTTATAAAAAGATAATATATGTAAATAAAAATACATTTATTATCTTAGAACATTATATTAATACATACTATCAAGATAATGAATGTAAAAAGCACAAATAATCTTAATTGGAATATTCTAAAGTCATTTTCTAATGATTGTCATGATTACTTTCATTTTGCGGAAGTTATTGAAAAATTTATGTTAAAAATGAAGAGGTAATCATTTGACGTAACCTAAAAAATAATGAGTACATATAATCAACAAATTCTTCACGTTTTCTCCTCAAATTTTTATTCAGGATCAGTTCAATACGCTAAAGACGTAGCTAGTATACAAAAGCATAATCATGAAAACGTTCATATCATCACTGATATGGAAATTAGCATTGAAGGTATTTCAACTATTCAGCTGCCGATATCTAATAGGTCCATCGCGCAACGTATAAAAAATATTCTTTTTTTAATTCGTTATATCAAGCAACATGATATTACAATTATCCATGCTCATTCTAGGGCTGCAAGCTGGGTAAGTTATTATGCCACAAAAATATGTAACATTCCACTCGTATCTACTATACATGGCAAACAAGTAAAAACAAAAGATATATACGGTGAAAAAATTATTGGGATTTGTGAAAATTTAATGCGTGATACAGCACAAAAAAACAAGCTACTCGCTTCTAAATTAATAGCTATTCCTAATGGAATCACGTTAGACAAATCAGCTTACACAACTATAAAGAGCTCAGAAAGTATTTTATCTATCATAGGAAGATTTAACGGTATCAAAGGAATTATCATCAGTCAGTTTATATGTGAAATCTTACCTGATTTATTAGAGAGAAAACCTGAGCTTAACATTCAATTCATTGGAAATGAATGGGAAAAATTACCCGAAGAAGGGAAGAATGTCTTTGACCAATTAAAACGTAAATACGCAGATCGGATAAAATTATTTGGTTTTATAACGAACGTACATGAAGAAATATTAAAATCTTCGCTTATAGTGGGAGCTGGTCGTGTTGCGATTGAAACCTTGTTATTAGGAAAACCTTTAATTGCAGTTGGCGAAGCTTGTTACCATGGACTAATTAGTCCGGCTAATATAAACGATGCTATTGATTCTAATTTTGGAGACATTGTTGCTACTAACGATCCTTTTAAATTACAAAAAGAACACGTTATCAGTGATATCATCCAAGGTCTAACTTCACACCAAGACACGCACCCAGAAATAGAAGAAGCTTTAAAGCAATATTCTATAAATTCTGTTTATTCTGAACTAAAAAAAGTATATCAATCTGCATACATCCAAAAATATACTCCTCAGCATATTCCGATCTTGATGTATCACAAAGTTCCAACTCGCACTTTAGAGAGTAAGCATCGCATTTTTGTGACCAGTAAGAATTTTAAAAAACACTTAAGACTCTTCAAACTAAGAGGTCTTACATCCATTACATTTAAAGAATATGATGATTATAAAACAGGAAAATTAGATTTCAGAAAATTTCCAAAAAAACCATTTATCCTCACATTTGATGATGGCTATGCAGATAATTTTACGAATGCACTGCCATTCATGAAAAAATATGGATTTAAAGGGGTGATTTATTTGTTGGGAGATTTTGACAAACTCGTGAACTTTTGGGATGAAGGCGAGTCGATTGAATCCATACAATTAATGACTCTTGACCAGAAAAAAGCATTTGTGGAGGCGAATTGGGAAATCGGAGCACACACTATGACTCATGCTCACTTAACCTTGTTAAAAGACTCTGAAATTACAACGGAACTTTCTGAAAGCAAAAACAACTTAGAAACAGTATTAAATACATCGGTCATTTCTTTTGCTTATCCATACGGAGATTTAGATAATCGTGTTAAATGCCTCGTAAAAGAAGTCGGATTTACCTTTGGCGTAGCTACAGACTCGGGAGGAATGACTATTGAAGAAGATGAATTTCAAATTTTCAGAGTGAATGTTTTCCCAGAAGATGGTTGGTTTCAAATGTATAAAAAGACTTCTAGTTGGTATCGGTCTTATTTTAAGAAAAAGAAAGGGAAATAAAAGGAGATTATCAATTTAACAGCACAACTTTAGTCGTATAATACTCATCTAAAAAAACGTTGTAAACTCCTATTTTTAATTAAGTTATTATAATTCGTAGTATTCAAAAACTTTCCAACCGAACAAATAGTCAACCTAGAGTTTGATGATGGCGTAAGAAAACCAATTCCCCGATCATAAAAACCAATAAACTTCATTGTTAGATGAAATTCATTGGTTTATATTGAGTTCTTATTGCTTATACTTTTGTTAATCTTTCCAACAAGCCTTTATAACCACTTAGTTCCATTTTGATTGATCCAACCATTAATTTTGCTTCAATTAATAAGGGGATTTTATTTGCATCAGCGGTAATATAAAAATTACAATCTTCTTCGTGTTTGAAAATACGCCCCGTTTGAACTACTGGGTTGAAAAGGTAACATTTGTATTTTCCAGTACGAATTGAAATTGTTTTAATGCCTTTGTATTTAATTTTTATCGGAAAAACCTTTTCATCAACATAAGAGTTAATCACAAATACATCTCCTTTTTTAGCGTTTTCGTAATCAAACGTACGCGCATAATAAAAAGACGAGAGCATGTCTTGCACATAACTAGGGGCGTCATCTACTTTTTCCTTTCCATTATCGATGACATTCGCGTGTTGATAGAACTTATATTCTTGGTTTATTTTATACCCGCCTTCATCGATATCGCGTTTGAACAAGTGAGGGAATACTCCGTCTTCATCGATATAGGTTTCATACTTATCACGCACTTTGAAAAACCAATCAAATGCACCTAAACTTCTACCTGTACCGACACTATGGAGAACTTCACGTCCATTCAACTTGATGTCTTCTTTTTTTAATTCTAATCGAGCAGAACCTGCATCTATAATTCCATAGTGAATCACATAATCTAATTGTTCACCAGAGCGAAATGATTGATTTTCAATTTTTCGGAGTTCTTTGGAAGAAATACCAGTTGTGATAGGATCTACAGTTGCTGTTGTGAATGATAATAAACCTGTAACAGCAGATATAAGGACAATCTTTTTCATGGCATAAAATTTAATGATACATATAAATTATATAATCAAATTAAGTGCCAAAAAAAGGGCCGAAGCCCTTTTTTTATTTTATATTATTGTTGTTACATGTAGAGCAGCAATGCTTTGCGTTTCTACATGTAACAAACATTATTTACGTTTTTCGAATCTCAATTTCACCGCATCCACCACATAATACATCATAGGAACCACGATAATTGTCAAGAACATCGAACTTAACAAACCACCAATTAATACCCAAGCTAGACCATTTTTCCATTCTGCACCAGAACCTTTTGCAATTGCAATTGGAACCATCCCGATTACCATCGCAATCGTCGTCATTAAGATTGGTCGCATACGTTCTTTAATTGCTTCCAACAAAGCCTCCGTGGTATTTTTACCAGTTGTTTTCAAATGATTGGTAAAATCGACAATTAAAATAGCATTTTTAGCTACCAATCCAAGTAACATAATCATCCCTAACATGGTGAAGATACCGATGTTTGAAGAAGAGAAATTCAACGCTAATAACGCACCAATTAAAGCTACTGGAATAGAGAACAATACAACGAAAGGATAAATAAAGTTATCATATAATGCCACCATGATTAGGTATACTAGCACTAATCCGATTAACATCGCTGTACCCATTGCTCCAAATCCTTCTTTTTGACGTTTCACCTCACCACCCCACGTTAACTTTACATTATCGTTCAATGGTTGTTTCTCCAAAAATTCATTAATTTTTTGTGCTAAAGTACCTCCTGCTGTGCCTAGAACATACGCACGAACAGTTGTTGAACTTAACCTGTTTTTACGTTCCAAAGAACCAAAACCATTCTCGATAGAGATATTTGCAAACTCTTCTAATTCAACCACGTTTCCTTTAGTTGTCGTAAAACTCATGTTTTTGATATCATCTACATTTTTACGATCCCCTTGATCCATCATCACACGAATATCATATTCATTCGCATTCTCAGAGAAATTAGATGAAGAATTACCTGATAATGCATTTTGTAATTGCATACCAACAACTGCAATAGGCAATCCTAATTGACCCATTTTTTCTCGGTCTAGTTCCACTCGAATTTCTGGTGTAATATCATCCGTGGAAATAGTTGGATCTTTTGCTCCTGGCATCAATAAGATTGCTTTTTTCAGACGTCTTGCTTCTTCCATTAATAACTCTGAATCGTTACTTGATAAGAAAATTTCAATTGGCGCTTCCTCCGATTCAACCATACCGATATTGATGGTTTTTACTTCAATTCCTGGAAATTTATGTTCAATTTTCTCGCGAATTTTACTCATATACATCGCCGTTGGAAAATGATCTTGTAGATGATCATTCAACTTCACAGTTAACTCAGAACGCGATTCATTCCCGAAAGATGCAGCTCCCATACCAGCACTTGGTCCACCAACATTCGAGAATACCATCTTCACATCTTTTTGTGCAAGAATGAATTGCTCAATTGCATAGGTAGTCGCATTGTTTTCCTCAAATGGTGTACTCTTATCATACTTCAATTTTACCATGAATTTCCCTTGGTCACCTTGTGCAACGAACTCTTGTCCAACGATTCCTGTACCCATCACAGCAAACGAAGCGATAAACAATACTAAGACCCCTATTGAAGCTATTATTTTATGTTTCAATACCCATGCTACCAATAACACATATTGATCAGTAAAAATGGTAATACGACGTTCGACCCACATCAAAATTCGATGGAATGGGTTGGATTGTTTTAACACTGTTTCTTTGGCAAAACGAGATGCCAACCAAGGAGTTAATGTAAAACAAACAAATAAGGACATCAAGGTAGAAATCACAACAACAATAGAGAATTGGTGTAGGATATCCGAAATAGTACCTTGAACGAAAACAACAGGAGTAAATACTACCACATCTACAAACGTAATTGCAAGAGCAGTGAATCCAATTTCATTACGACCATCTAACGCAGCTTGACGTTTGTCTTTCCCCATACTTAAATGGCGGTAAATATTCTCCAAAACCACAATCGAGTCATCCACCAAAATACCTATAACCAATGACATCGCTAACAACGTCATCAAGTTTAAGGTATAACCAAGCAGATACATGGCAATGAACGTTGAGATCAAAGATGCAGGAATTGATACCAATACAATGAATGCATTACGTAAACTATGTAAGAATAAAATCATCACTAAAGCCACCAAGAAGACCGCTAATTCCAAATCGTGGAATACCGCATCTACCGCTTGAATGGTTGGTACAGAAGTATCTGTTGCAACCTCAAACTTTAATCCTTCTTTCTTGTATTTTTTCTCTAAGACTTTAAATTTCTCCTGTGTTAATTTTGAGAGAATTACCGCATTCGCATCCGATTGTTTTTTGATACGTAAACCAATCCCATTGATCCCATTATATCTACTAATTGTCAACTGATCTTTTAACCCATCGTAAACATCCGCAACGTCTTTTAATTTAACAGTTGAAGTACCGTTTGAACCCAATACCAAGTTTTGAAGTTCTGCAACAGTCTTATATTTTCCTGCCAAACGAACGGTCATTTGTTCGTTTAAATCCTTCACTTTTCCTGTTGGAAACTCAATATTCGCCGAAGCAATCGCTTGATTAATTGAAGTTAAAGACAGTCCTGCTAATTTAGCTTTTTGTTTGTCTATGTTTACACGCACTTCACGTTCTTCTCCTCCAAGTACATTGATTTCACCAACTCCTTGTGTTTGTTTCAACATTGGAAGAATGTCTTCTTTCATTAATTCAAAGAAAGCTCGATCTTCCAAATTTTTAGACGTAACACTTACTTGAAGTACAGGAGATGCGTTTGGCTCAATTTTAGAAATAACAGGTGTTTCCGCATCGTTTGGAAGATTCTTTTTTAAACCTTCAATTTTTCGTTGGGCATCCTGCATTACTTGTTCTAAATCTGTTGAGTGTTCAAACTCTAACAATACCATCGAAGCATTTTCTAAAGAGAAAGAAGTAACTTCTTTGATTCCTTCCAAACCACTTAATCCATCTTCCATCGGTTCAGACACTTGACTTTCAACAATCGAAGGGGAAGCTCCAGGATAAGGCGTTGTAATGGTTAATAAAGGTGGAGAAAAATCAGGTAATAATTGATAGCTAAGTTGATTATAACTTAGCATCCCTCCTCCAATAAGTATTGTAAAAATTACAATAATTAAGGAAGGTCGTTTGATCGCAATTTCCGTAATAGTCATAATACCAATTATTTAATAAGTACGTTTGAATTATTTTGTAAATTAATTTGACCTTTTACGATCACAACATCGTTTGCAGATAAACCATCTACTACTTCAATAAATTCTCCATCGCTTGTACCTGCTGTGAAAGAAACTAATTTAGCTTTTCCATTACGAACAACATACACTTGTGGGTGTTTCGTAGATCCTACTAAAGCTTTACGAGCCACAGACAATGCATTTTTAGCAGTCGCGTTTGCTAACTTCACAGAACCGTACATTCCTGCCATAATTCTGTTTTTACTTGAATTTTTAACAGCAATTTCCACTTTGAAGTTATGACTCGCATCTGCTTTAACACCAATAGACGATACCGTTCCTTGAAAATCAATATTATTATAAACATCTACATTGATCACTACTTTTTGACCTTCTTTGAATTTAAGGATGTCGCGCTCAGGAACTGAAATATTTAATTTAACTGAGGAAATATCTGTAATTTCAAATAAGGGTGCACCTATTCCGATTACACTTCCTAAATCAATCATTTTTTTAGTAATTACCCCGGTAAATGGTGAGGTTATTGCTGTATTTTTAAATTGTTTTTTGATTAACTTATAATTCGCTTCAGCAGCTTTAAGAGCCAACTTTGTTTTTTCATTTTGAACACCAGTTATCGCATTTTCTTTGATTAAATAGTTATTTCGCGCATCATCATTTTTTTGACTTTCTACTTGAATAGCCGCATTTTCTAGTTGTAATGACAACATTTCATCGTCCAATTTTGCCAACACCTGTCCTTTGGAAACTCTGTCTCCATCTTGAACATTCATGCGGATAATTTTACCTGCAACATCCGAACCGATTAAATTTTGTTTATTTGGGTCAAATGTTCCTAAGTAAGAAAAAGCATTTTCAAAGGAATGAAAATTAGGTTTTAAAACATTCACTAAAATAGCAGTTGTAGTATCATGTATATACAATTTAGCCTGTACTTTTTGTTTGTTGTTTTTTAATTTTACTACGCTGATTGCTACCAATACAATTGCGATACCAATAATCGTTATTACTCTCTTATTCATATTCGTTTATTTTATATTTCCTGTTAATTTTAATAATTCCAATTCTGCTTGACGTAATTGCACAAAGGCAACAACTACATTTGTTTGAGCTTGATATAAATCATTCTCACTTTTGAGAAGATCATTAGAACCAATTACCCCTTGTTCAAATGAAAACTTCGCTTGTTTTTGTACTTTTTCAGACAAGATCAATTGCTCTTGAGAAATTTGAAGTGATTGTGTTTGAATCTCCACTTGTTTTTGCGCATTAATGATATTTACATCTAATTGTTTTTTAGAGTAATCAATTTGATCCGCGATTTTTCCACGTTGCAACAAATTCACCTTTGATTTGTGGTGTTTTTCAAAACCGTCAAACAAGGTCCAATCTAGCTTCAATCCAACAAAAGCACCATCTATCCCTTTTCCAAATTTATTTTCAGGACGATAATTGTAACTGTACAAATATGTTCCATACATCGAAAGCACAGGTAAATAGGCCATTCTGATTCCTTTACGTTCTACAAAATTCAAACGTTGTTGTGCTTGAAGCAATTGAATGTCTAAAGCTTTTACTCCTTTTTGCTCTTGTAAAAGAGAACGTTGAACGGCACCTTCTTGTTGAAATTCTACTTTATCATTGATTGTTTTCCCAATCATTAATTTCAAGTAATTTTCTGTTTTTTCCTTCGTTGAAATTAATGTCTGTTCTTGATTTTTCAAAGTTAAACGTGTAATATTTAATTTGTCTAATTCGGTTGCAATGACCATTTTTTGTTCATACATTACTTTCATGTTGGCAATCATTTTATCCATGTTTACGATGTTTTCTTGGACAAATGATAATTGCTTGTGAACAGCTTGTAAATTGTAATAGGTCTGAATCAATTGATATTTTACGTTCTGTTCTGTTAATCCAGCCTGAATTTCAGCAACCTCTTGATTAATTTTAAGCGTTTTAATGGCCGCATTTAATTGAGGATTATACAACACTTGATTTAATTGAATTGTATTACTGATATTCACAGGTACGCCAAATTGAACAGCAACATAAGTACCAGGTGCACCACCAGCAATTTGTCCAGGAATTAATTGTCCAGGAATTACTGCATTATATCTGTAATCCCCAGCATAAATTAATTTAGGTAATAATGCTGATTGATATGCATCTATTTGACTTGCACTCATAGCTACATCCACGCGTGCATTTCGAATGATTACATTGGCAGTATCTGCCATTTTTAGGCACTGTTCCAGATTAAGAGTTTGTGCTTTAATTGACACAGACAAAAGTAAAATGGCTATAAATAATAGTTTGTTTTTCATATACTTACAATTAATTAGTTTAAAATCAATGTATTTCAAAGAACAAATATAAATATTAAAAATCGTGTAAATTATTTACCATGTAAATAATCGACGAAGAGAAGAAATTAAGGGGCGAGAAGGGAGATGAGAGGGATGGAACCACCTGAACACTAAAAATCATGTAATAAAAAAGGCGATTGCTATGCAATCGCCTTAAACTATGATGTATATTTTTCTTACAAATCAAACTTAATCCCTTGTGCTAACGGTAAACTATCTGAGTAATTAATCGTATTTGTTTGTCTACGCATGTATACTTTCCAAGCATCTGATCCAGACTCACGTCCACCCCCCGTTTCTTTTTCGCCTCCGAAAGCACCACCAATTTCTGCACCAGAAGTACCGATATTTACATTTGCGATACCACAATCTGAACCTGAAGCAGCTAAAAAGGCTTCTGCTTCTTTCAAATTGTTCGTCATAATTGCAGAAGATAAACCTTGTGGTACCGCATTTTGAATTTCAATGGCATTTTCAACACCACCTGTATATTTTGTTAAATATAAAATTGGAGCAAATGTTTCGTGTTGCACGATTTTAAAGGAATTATTTGCCTCTGCTATCGCTGGGCGAACATAACATCCAGATTCATATCCTTCTCCAGAAAGAACTTCTCCTTCTACCAATACTTTACCTCCTTCAGCAACAACTTGTTTCAAAGCATGCTCGTATGCTGCAACCGCATCTTTATCGATAAGTGGTCCAACGTGATTATTAGTATCTAATGGATTTCCAATTTTTAACTGACCATATGCTTTCACAATTGCATCTCTAACAACATCATACACATCCTCATGGATAATCAAACGACGTGTAGAAGTACAACGTTGACCAGCAGTACCAACAGCACCAAATACAGCACCAGGAACAACCACTTTTAGGTCAGCAGTTGGTGTAATGATGATTGCATTGTTACCACCTAATTCTAATAAAGATTTTCCTAAACGAGCACCTACCACTTCACCAACAGATTTACCCATACGTGTAGAACCAGTTGCAGAAATTAAAGGAACGCGCGTATCTGCAGTTAATAATTTTCCGATTTCAGCACCCCCAATGATTAAGTTGGATACTCCTTCTGGAACATCGTTATCGGTAAATACTTCTTCCGTAATTTTTTGACATGCAATTGCAGTTAATGGTGTTTTTTCGGATGGTTTCCAAATACAAACGTCTCCACACACCCATGCTAAAGCGGTATTCCAATTCCATACGGCAACTGGGAAGTTAAATGCAGAAATAATACCTACTAATCCAAGTGGGTGGTATTGCTCATACATTCTGTGTCCAGCACGCTCTGAATGCATTGTCAAACCATATAATTGACGGGATAAACCTACTGCGAAATCGCAAATGTCAATCATTTCTTGTACTTCTCCTAACCCTTCTTGTAAGGATTTACCCATCTCGTAAGAAACCAATTTTCCAAGTGGTTCTTTATATTCTCTTAATTTTTCTGCTAATTGACGAACAACTTCACCACGTTTCGGTGCAGGAACTTGTCTCCATTCTTTAAATGCTTTTTGCGCTTTGTCAACAATTTTTTGATATTCTGCTTCCGTAGCAGCAGTAACTGATGCGATTAATTTTCCATCTACTGGAGAATAAGAATCAATGGTTTCCCCTTTGGTTTCGTACCAAAAACTACCAGTTGATGCACCACTATTCGTAGCTTCAATTCCTAATTGATCTAATATTTCTTGTATTTCTAATCCTGCTTGTACTTCAGCCATAATTTTGTTTTTAAGTTAAAACAAAGTTATACCTTTTGGTTTAGAATATCAAAAAGTAAAGCCTTAAAATATTTTGAAAAAAATAATCTATTTTGTAAATTTGATTAAAATAGAAATCATGGCTTTCACTCTTCATATAACCGACTCTACAAATCCTAAAGTACTTGCTTTTATGGAATATGTTAAGTCTTTAGATTTTGTTAATGTAATAGAAGAAGAAATTGTTAATTATCCTACTTTAAGTGATCAAGAAATAATTGATCGTGTTTTAATTACCCGTCAAGAAATCAAAGAAGATAAACTTATCACACAAGAAGCATTGATAGAAAAAATCAAAAAGTGGTAATTATCCCTGAGGAAATTCCCCGTTTTTCTTTTGCTCTTCGATGTCTTTATCTACCACTTCTAATTCTTGGTAAAATTCTTCCCCATACGCACGAATTAGTGGTTCTCTTAAAAACTTGTATACCTTCACATCTAACTGTTCCCCGCAAGCACAAGCAGGAGAACATATATCCCACGTATTGTAATTTAGGGCTTCAAACTCTTTAAATTTCTTTGCACGAATTGGGTACAAATGACACGAAATTGGTTTTTTGAAATCTAACTTTCCGTCTTTATGCGCTTGTTCAATTGCACACAAAGCGGTTCCTTTTTCATCAAAAGCTACAAACGCACACTCCTTCTCATTGACAAGAGTCGTCACTGGTTCATTGTCCCAATCCATATAAAACACTCCTGTTTCTTCCACTGCATCTAATCCTTCCTGACGCATGTATGGTTTAATAGCTTCTAGATGATCCTCTATGATCGAAACTTCTTCAAAAGTTAGTGGAGCACCAGAATCCCCTTCGATACAACAAGCACCTTTACACGCACTTAAGTCACAAACAAACTTTTTTTCAAATAGATCTAACGAAACGATTTTATCTTGTATTTCTAGGAGCATGGTATGGAATATTTGAAAGTAAAATTAGTAAAAAAGAATAAGCAGTGGAAATGTTAACCATTAAGAAATTAAGAAATTGTGTAGTGACATAATTAAGTTAGAAACATTTAGTTTATTAACATCTTTCGATGTACTTCAACATCTCCTTCATCGTTTCAAAGGTGTAATCTGCAAGTATTAATTTAGGGTTTGGATAATGTGTTTTTTCAGGAATACAAACTACCTTCATACGTGCAGCTTTTCCAGAAATAACCCCATTGATACTATCTTCGATAACTAGACATTTTAACGGGTTGACCCCTAATTTTTCTGCTGTTGTTAGGTACACAGCTGGATGAGGCTTACCATACGATTCATGTTCTGCAGAATGGGTGAAATCGAAATATTCTTTGATGGATAGGGTTTCTAACACACAATCGATTAATACCGTATACGAAGAAGTAGCTAAACCAATTTTTATCTTTTTGTGTTTCAGATACATTAACGTTTCTAGAACCCCAATCAAAGGCTTTCCATTGGCAGAAATTAGTTCAACCATTTTGTCTACAATGCGTTGTTCTACCTCTTCTGGACTCACCTCTTCCCATGGACTGTGTTTGTACCAATAGTTGATTACCTCATCGATGCGTAAACCAACGGTTTGCTGAAAATCTTTCACCGTTAATGGACAACCCACGGAATGAAACACCTCACCCATCGCAATTTTCCAAACTGGCTCAGAGTCTATTAAGACCCCATCCATATCGAAAATTACCGCTTCAAAATCTGAAATATTTAATTGATCAATCATTTGAGTTCCATTTTATACAATTTACCACCTCCAACTATTTTTTGAACTTCATCTGTAATGTAAATCTGCTGATTATCCTTGGTTATAATTGCTTCTTTTTGTGAATACGGCTGTGTAAAATGTTGTTCTTGATAGACCCATTTTTCGTGTTGATTGGTATAAATCAAAAATCGGTTGTATGTTAACAAATAGAGTTTATCCTTACAAATCGTTGCTGCAGTTACAGCGTCTTTCATAAAACCTTTGTTTCCAATAAACAATTCAAAACTCTTACGAGCAACATATTTACCAGGCGTCGTAGGAACTTTGTAACAATAGGAATATCCATTGAAAGGATTTGCTCTAC
Organism: Chitinophaga pinensis; assembly: GCA_943324745.2. Classification (GTDB taxonomy): domain Bacteria; phylum Bacteroidota; class Bacteroidia; order Flavobacteriales_D; family Crocinitomicaceae; genus CANHVK01. Next base: position 142,297 of record CALPMT020000002.1, read on the forward strand.
ATTTTGTGAAAATTAAAAGTGAATCATTGTGATACGCTAATCCTTCTGCATCAAAATTTTTCAAGGAATCAATCGGCGGAAATGTATGTTGATCTGGATACGAAAATGAGATAATTTCAGCAGTTACCTTTTCTTTACCCAAAAGTTGATGCATTGAAATCTTATAAATTGTAAGTGATTTTCGATTATTATGATTGTTGCCAATATCTCCAACATAGATATTACCTCGATCATCCGTACAAATATCTTCCCAATCTGTATTAGCTGCATTTTCAATCAATACTTGATGGATTAATTTGCCTTTTAAATTTACAAAATAAAGCGTGGTTTTATCTCCACTATCATTATGCGTAATTAAGAGGCTATCGTTGTAAAATGCTAAACCAGAAGATTCGTTCACACGATCGGGTAATGATCCAATACGCACTAATTTCTGCCCATAAGCACTGAAATGCCCTAATAATAGAACAATGATGTATTTAAATACTTTCATTATCTCACTTTTAATGAATTATCTCTAAAAGCACTTGGACATAGTGCTGGAATATATTTTAAAGCAAAAGGAAGAATAACGGATCCTCCAGGGATTATGAAAATAATAGCTGATGGTATTACCGTTAATAAATCAGCAGATTGTCTTTTTACTTTTTTTCGTTCATCTTCCGTTAAATCTGAATGAAATGATTTCCCAATAAGTGAAAACAATTCTCCTGATTCTTTCGCTTCGATTCTAAATTTGTAAGCATTACGTTTACGAATCTTTGTCCATTTAAACCCCGCTTCTTGTTGCCATTTTATTTGCTGATCATCACATCTATCATAATTATTTACTGAGTGTTGTCCCTTTTTTACAGATCCATTTGTAAAATGTGTAGTATCATCATTTTCAAATTTTTCAGTTAACAAACGTCTTTTTTTTTGTGAAAATCTTGCAGATGCAACGTAAAAATCAAACAATTCTTTTTCCTTACAATTGATGATAAAATCTTTACGAGCTTGTTGAACGACAAACGAAATGGAATTATATGCCAATGAATCTTCTGTAATTTTGTCGAATTTCTCGCCAGTTTTAAGAAAGTTTTCATACTGAATAACTTCATTTAAAAGTAATGCATTTGCTTGTGTGCGATACCACATTGGATTCTTAAACCAATTTCGAGGTACTTGAACTTTATGACTGATAGTCGATTCTAAAAAGTCCATTTTAAGAATTTTAGTCAAAAACTTCGATGTGTCTGCTTGGTAAAATACACTTAAAGAATTGATGAAATCATCCAAATTATTCGTTGGGATGCCCTTGTATTTTATATAAGTACTCAAATAATATTCAAACAACACTAATTTATTCTTGTCTTTTTTTGTCCAAAATTGATCAGAAATATGTGTCGCATAAATCAATGTTGGATATAAATCTGGTAGATGCATTCGTTCAAGTCCTAAGGTTTTTTCATGCATGGTAGGGATTTGTGCGTGTTCTAATACCTCTATATTTCCGTGGATATATAAATCTTCGTATTTGTTTATCCATCCGCGTGAATGAGGATATAATGAGGTTAAATTCGATGACTGTGCGTGTAAATAAAACACAAACAAACACATATAACTCGTTAATATGCATGTTTTAATCATCAATTTCATTGTCTCTAAATGCAGATGGTATCAAATCAGGAATTATCTTCATTACGATTGGTAATAGCAAAGCTCCACCTGGCAACATGAATATCGTAATTGCTGGCATGGTTTTCAACAAATCCAAAAATTGCGTTTTCACCTTTTCTTTCTCCTCTTTGGTTAATTCTTGATTGGTAGATTTCTTAATGAGTAACATTAACTCTTTACTCTGCTTTAATTCTAAGGCTAATTTATCCTTGTTTCTTCCTAAAATTTTAATCCAACGTTTGGAGACATTCCCATATAAATGTTCTACCGCATTTTTATTTTGTAGAAACGAAATTTTATCTGCATGATTCAAGACAAATTGTTCGATGGTTACAATCGTTTCATTCAATTCTTCGCGAGGAATATGAAGAAAATCACAGAATTTCAACAAGAAATCTTTTTCGTTCACTAATGTTTCTTGATTGGTATAAATCGTTAAGACCGAAATATCAATCAAAAAACGTTTAAACATCCAAATATGTGAGAATATTGCTGATAAATCAGTTAATGATGCTCCATTTTTAATGTAATAAATCGCTTGTTTTTTACGTTGATCATTTAAGTTTGCAGAGGCTAAAAAAACATCAAACATCGCTTTTTCTGATGCTTGCAATTCACCATCCGAATAACCAGTAAATACAATGGTTTTCAATACATCCAACGCTAACTCTTCGTAATTAGATTCAACGATGGTTCTATGTGTTTTGATATACTCGTGATAAAGGATCACATCCAGATAGACAAACGAGTTACTTAAGTAATTAACCCACAAAGCATTATCTCTTAAATTTAATTTGATATCTGTACGTTTTTCAAGTATATTTTCTAATTTTTCTACGTTAGATTCTTTTTTGAAAAACCCCATTAATTTACTAATAGTAGGCGCGCTGTGCTTTCCATAAAAAGCTAATAATGAAGCAATAAAATCATCAAAATCAGTTACAGCATCCCCACCATTCAAAACAAAAATAAAAAGGTGAGATTCAAAAAGTAATAAGGTTAATTTTTCTTCGGTGGTCCAGGAATTTCCATCTACTTCTGTCGCAAATAATAACTCTGTAGGAAATCCAAACACAATGCCCGATTGTGACAAATGTAAATGCGCAAAATGTTCGAGACTTAATCCTTTCGGTTTTTCTACTGAAACGCTAATTTCTCCTTTATTCAGTAAATCTTCGTATTTGGTAATCCAACCAGCAGCACCAGGAGCAAGTAACATTGTCTTACGTTTTATTCTTGGGTTGGTTCACTTGATTCAATCTCTTTAGCCTGCTTTTCCTTTGGAAAGTAGGATCGTTGACGAATTAGTACCATGATTACTCCAACTGTAATTGAGCCATCTGCTAAATTCCATATCGCAGGAAAAATCTCTTTTCCACTTAAAAATGGAACCCAAGATGGCCAAATTCCATTAAATTGAAACATATCAACTACATTTCCTAACAAAAACCCTTGATGACGTACCTCAACTTCTACTGGATTTGTTCCAAAATAATTACAAATCGCTTTCACCCCTGATCCTGGAAACTGATTGTAGCTTGAACAAGGGTCGAATGAAAATATATAATCGTAGAACATCGAATCAATTAAATTCCCCAGAGCTCCTGCAAAAATAAATCCAACAGCAATCAAAAATTCGATTCTTGCATTTGATTTGGCTTGTTTTACCCAATACCAAGCTATACCTACAATTGCAATGATTCTAAAAATACTCAACGATAATTTAGCAATCATTCCACTACCAAAAGTAGTGCCGAAAGCCATTCCTGGATTCTCTATGTATTGTAACCGCAACCATGAACCGAAAATATTAATTGGTTCCACAGAAGCTACCATCGATGATTTCATATAAATTTTCATCGCCTGGTCTAAAAACAAAATAAGGGCCACAATAGCCCCTACAATGATTAATTTTTTTCGAAACATATTATTTCTGAGCGTTTTTGGCTTCAATACTTAATGTTGCATGTGGAACCAAACGTAAACGTTCTTTTTGAATCAATTTACCAGTCTCTCTACATACGCCGTACGTTTTATTTTCAATACGAACTAATGCATTTTTCAAATTTTGGATGAATTGCTCCTGACGAGCAGCTAATTGTGCAACTTCCTCTCTTGACAAAGTTTCGGAACCATCTTCCATCATATTGAATGTACGTCCTGTATCATCAGTTCCGTGATCCTCAGAAAGAGAAAGAGATTTACTTAACAAAGAATAATCGTGATCAGCTTCTTTTAATTTATCTAAAATCAATTCCTTAAACTCCTGTAATTCAGTATCTGAAAATCTATTTTTTATTTTTTCCATGGGAATATTGTTTTCATTTTTGAAAAACAAATATAAATGAATTTTTTGTTTTAAAGTCGTTTTTTTGAACAACTATTTTTAAACGTATTTGAACCCATATTACTAATTGCAAAAGCTAAAAAAACAACTAAACACATCCAAATCAAGAAGGATAATCAATGATTAATGAGAATCTTATAAATTTTTTCATCTGCCGACGATTTTAATTTCAACACATATAATCCATTGTTTAGTTCAGATACATGTATGATATTTTCAGGATTATTTAATGTTTCAACTTTTACTTCTTTACCTTGAAGATCATAAATAATACAAGAAGTACTATTCTTATTCAATGAATTGTTTATAATAGTAATCTCTGCATCTACAGGATTTGGATACAAATTCCATTGATTAACCAACGCTTTTTCAGTTAGATTAGCTGTAGTAGTTGTATCTGTTTTTTGTGTGATACCTGTTTTAGTTTTCATAATTAAACCACCATCGCCACAAACAAATAGCTCTCCCGAATTTGCTGTATGTATTGATTTAAAATCATAACATGAAATTGTACTATCTTCTATCCATGTTTTTCCTTTATCAAATGATTTATGAATATACCCATCTTCAGAAACAGCATATCCGAGCGTATCGTTTATAAAAAATATCTTATTTACATTCGAATTTAAATCTGACATATTACTCCAATTTATTCCTCCATCGATTGTTTTGTATTGTCCAGCAAATCCATTCAATGAATCCATAAAAAATATAAACTTTTTATCGTTTGACATTCCAGTTGAATTATAATTCCACGTAATACCTCCATCGATTGTTTTATAAATTAGGCCACCTGCTGCATAACCAACTTGTTCATCCATAAAGTATATCGAATATGAGATAGGAATTGATTTGGAATTGATTTTAATCCAATTAAGACCGGCATCAATTGATTTATATACATTTCCATTCAATGAAATCGAAAAGAAGATGTTTTTAGTTAATACATAAACGTCCCGAAGTGATTGGGTTTTGTCTGTAAAATTCATTTGTTTCCAAGAATCACCGCTATCCACGGATTTAAATATAGCGCCTTTATCACCAACACATATTGCTGTATTCGAATTAATAATTTTTAAAGAATTAATATTTTCATTCATAATTGAAACAAAACTCCAATTTAATCCATTAGTGTGGGTAACTAAAATATTACCAATTTGTCCTACTGCTATTCCATTGTTTTTATCAAACATTTTTATGTCTAAAAGAGTAGCAGTATTATTATTCTTAGATAAATATTCAAAATCACTATTTTTAAATACCCCTTCAACTCCAGCTGCATATACATTATTACTATCAATCATTAATAGATCATTCATATTTTTTAGTGATCCCGTGTATATCGACTTCCAAGTTTCACCACCATCTTTAGTCATTAAAATTAATCCGTTATTTCCCGCGATATAACCTATCTTACTTGAAATAAACTTCACAGAATTTAACTGGATTATAACACCACTTTGTTTCTTTACCCATGAATCACCCCCGTCAATTGATTTTAGAATGATGCCATTCAATCCAACAACCATCAGTGTTTTTGAATTAATCGTTGTTATACACGTAAGATAATCAGTGCTAGGAGAATTAATTTTTTGCCAGGTAGTTCCTCCATTTATCGTTTTTAAAATGGTACCTCCACTTCCAACAACAAATCCAGTTGATAGATCAATCATTGTTATTCCGCTCAAATCTTTCGTTGTATTACTATTAACATTTAACCATGTATTTCCAGTGTCTAATGTCTGAATGATAACTCCATTTCGACCAATTGCTATCCCTTTTGAATTTGTAGAAAAATATATATTATTTAAGTTTGCACCATCTATTAATTCAACAGGAAGTTTTTGAGTTATCCACGTTTTTCCTTCATTGTTTGTTTTATAAAATGAACTTAACCCTAAACCAAATCCAATTTTATTCTCATTAAAATAAATTTTGGAAAAATATCCGCTTTTGATTTTACTATCTGTCAATTGACTCCATGACAAACCACCATCCGTAGATTTTATTATACCATTTTGTCCTAATGAAGCACCATATAAAGTCATTTTATTACTAGAAGCAATCGTATTAAAAATAAAATTATCAGCGCTGGAGTATTTACACCAACTATCCCCATTATTTGTCAATTTCATGAAAAAACCCTCTTCCGTTGATACGTACACATTATTTTCATCAAAGACACATAAATTAAGATCTAGAGTGTTTTTTATTAATGTATCTTGAAATATTTTTGACCAATGAACACCACCATCAGTTGTTTTATGTATTTGCATTGTTGAAGTTGCAATAAATCCAATGTTATTATTTATAAACTTAATATCAATCGAATTATCTGGTGTCGTCAATTTTGTCCAGGTTGAGGCATTATCTACTGTTTTTAATAATACATTATTGCTTGCAAGTACATATCCAGTATCAACAGTTAAGAAATCCACCTTTTTATAAACATAATTGGGACTCGAATATTTCCCCCACGTTTTACCACCATCTTTTGTTTTATACATCACATCATCTCCTGAATATACAAACCCATTATTATCGTCCATAAATTGAATACGTTGTAACGCACTTGTCGTACCACTTTGTAACTTTGACCACGTATTACCTGCATCAATCGTTTTTAATATTGTTCCATTATAACCGCAAGCATAACCTGTTGATGCACTTGAAAAAAATATTTTTAATAATATACGATCACAATTTGAATCTAATTTTTTCCAAAGCTTTCCTCCATCTTCAGTCTTATATATCGAGCCCGCGAATGTTGCGATATAACCGATGTTCTCATTCGTAAAATAAACAGACATAATCCAAGATTTCTCTTTTGAAACAGAATATAATTTCCATGTTTTACCTCCATCTATGGTTTTTGAAATAGTTTTACAATCACCAACTCCATATCCAATATTTTTGGTTGGAAAACTCATGTCGATAAATCCATTCCCATTAGGTTTTGGATTTAACCATTCCCAATCAGATGCATAACTGGAGATAGAAAATACTAGCATAAATAAACTGATGGATAAATTTTTCATTTTTATTGATTTATGGATTGAATATCAAACCTACACCAAAAGGCCAAGCGATACAAGTGTAGACAATCAAATAGCGTACTTATACCCATATTAACAGGTATAAATACCTAAATAAAGGATTGGTCAATTCACGTAAATCGCTGAAATAACTATTTTTACATATAAAAAACACGCGATTTATACTAAATTAATAGATAGAATTTATATTCAATTGTCGTGAAATTTTGCTCCACTACTTAAATGAAATGTTAAAGAATGATAGGCCAAACCGTATGTTGTAATTTACAGAAACAGATTTTTACATGAAGCTCCAATTAACAACATAGGAAACATCCTTAAATACATTGATTAAAAAAAAATTAAAGTTGAAAGGGGAACCTACATTAACCTTCTGATTAAATCCAACTAGATAAGGCTGTTTTGAGTACAAATACTACTAAAAACAGGTATTTATACCTATATTTTTGAAGTGTTAAATCTTAAAATGCTTGGTATCTTTGTAACAAAAAACGATGCGAGAAGCTTCAAATAATTATACAAAGTATTGGATGGAAGATGGAATCATGCATTCGATGTTCTTACAAGATATTCATTTAGAACTTGAACTTTGCATAGCATTAATTAATTTCCGTCAAGAATTTTCAGAAGGTGAAAAACAATATTGGTTATATGATCTTGATAAACTTCAATCTACGACGAAAGATGCGAAAGACTATGCTGCAAAATATGGGGATAACTATTTACATGCGGCAGCAATTATCGTTCATTCCCATCTGCAAAAATTTATTATTAATACATATATTATCGTAAAAAAACCGAATGTAAAGACACGAATTTTTACAGATAAAGTCAAAGCAAAAAACTGGTTGTTAGAACTCAAAGCAAAAAACGCACTATGATCGTAAAAGAATTAGAAGATGACCTTTCAAAACTTTGGATTGATAAAGACGGAATATTGTACTCTATCTTTAAAAAAGAGCTAGAAATAAACGTTCCTATATGTAAACAAATTATTGCATTACGGCATGAAATATCTGCAGGTGAAAAACAATATTGGTTATACGACTTCAATAATCTCAAAAGTATGCCAAGCGAGGGTAAGGCCTATGCAGACAAATATGGACAAGAATTTTTACATGCAACAGCTGCACTAGTGCATAATCATCTACAAAAATATATCGTGAATATTTTTATAGCCATAAAAAAGCCACATGTCCCTTTTCGTGCATTTACGAATAAACAAGAAGCAAAAAACTGGTTGTTAAAACATAAAAAAGCAAATGAATCAAAAAGTAATTGATGCAATTATAGGTAGACTTCGTGCATTGAATAAGGATGAATTTGTTCCTCCATTAACAAGCGAAAATACCCTTGAAAATCTTTTAGAAGAATTACATCTGCTTGAATCCAAAAATCAAGAAGAGAAAAAACTTCGAAATGCAATCGTAGATCATTTGCACCATAATATGGCAGGTAACCTCTATGAAAAATTTCCAGCGGAACAATTTAATTACGAATTTCAAATATTAGGGGAGGGAATAAATGCATATATCGATGAACTTGAAATTAATACGATCAATAAAGAAAATTTCAATTTAATCTTAACAACACTTCCAGAACGCATTTTTGTATTTGACTATAAAAATTATATTTTCTATGCCAATTGTGAAGGGGAACCTTTTTTGAATGAAAAAGTGATAAAAAAATATTTCCAATTGGACGAATTTATCCCCAAAGGTTTATTACAAAAAATTGAATTATTTAAAGAAAAACAAAAATCAAACCGTGAATTTCATTTTTCCTACAAAAACCAACTGCAAGAAACGATACATTTAGAAATCAACTTAATTCATATAGATTTCGAACAAAAAAAACAAATATTACTCATTGCGAAAGACATAACTTTACAAAAAAATGCAGAATTAGATCGTTTAAAAGCTATCATTTTAGGGCAAGACCAAGAACGTAAACGATTAGCTTCTGATTTACATGATTCCCTTGGACAAGAATTAGGTGCAATTAAATTTTTTATAGGATCCCTTTCTTTAATGCAAAAAGATTCTGCTGAATATTTAGAATGTTTAGAAGAAATTGATCGTATGGTGAACGATTCCATTTCTTCTGTGCGAGAAATCACCTTTGACCTAATGCCTTTCGTACTTGAAAACAACACCTTAAACAAAGCAATTGAACAACTGTGTAATCAAACAAATACCATCCATCCTTTACACGTACATTTTTCCGAGAATGCAAAAAAAATAGTCCGAAAAGACAAAAAAGAAGAAGCAATTATCTATCGTATTGTACAAGAATTTTTTAATAATACGATTAAACATGCGCATGCCGAAAATCTCTATGTCAAATTACAACAAACCAAAGAACAATTGACAATTCAACTCATCGATGATGGCGCCGGATTTGAATTACATGCAGTTCAAAAAAACAACGGCTTGCGAAATATTACGCAACGATTGGAAGTGCTACAAGCAGAGTATGCATGGGAAAGCAACGCAACGGATGGTACCTCTTTAACTTTTACCGTGTATGAAAAAAATTAACTTATTATTAGTCGATGACCATGAATTGGTTCGCAAAGGGCTCACTCTAATGCTGCAAACCCAGAAAAAAATCGATGTACATATTACACAAGCGAATCATGGTAAAGAAGCTATTAAACTAGCCAAAGAACAGGACTTTGATTTAATTATTTTAGATGTGAATATGCCTGTCTTAGATGGTATTTCTACACTTAAAAAATTGAAGGAACTAGCAATTATGATTCCAGTATTGATGTTATCCATGCACAAAGAGGAAGATTTAATTCGCGATGCATTGTCCAATGGCGCAGCTGGTTACATACTAAAAAATTCCAGTCTCGACGAAATCACTAAGGCAATGATTTCCATTATGAAACGCGACCGATATTTATCCAACGAAGTCGCTGAAATCTTAATTAATCACACCAACGATGAGGTTCCAACCCTGATACAAAATGAGTTTAATTTAACCCTGCGTGAAATTCAAATTATTTCCATGTTAGTAAAAGAAATGACCTCCAAAGAAATTGGGGATTATTTATTTATTAGCAAACGAACTGTGGATGGGCACCGTAATAAAATCATGGAAAAAATTGGTGCTAAATCAGCGGTTGGATTGGTGAAATTTGCTGTGAAATATGGAATTGAATAAAAAGTATAAAAACTTCCATTCAATTATTTTCGTATTTTTGAAATATGGACACTTCAACAAAAACAGCATCCCTTTCCCTTCCAATCATGGAACATTTTTACACCATTCAAGGAGAAGGAAATTATACCGGGCGTGCGGCCTATTTTATTCGTATAGCTGGATGTGATGTTGGATGCGTATGGTGCGACGTGAAAGAAAGTTGGGAAGCACAAAAACATAAGTTACTTCCGATTACTTCTCTCCTTAAAGAAATAAAAAAAACACCCACGGATTTTGTTGTCATTACGGGGGGAGAACCTGCTATGTATGACTTGAATGAATTAATTAATTTGTTACACGCTGACAATTATGAGGTTGCCATAGAAACATCTGGATGCTACGAATTAAAAGGAAACATTGATTGGTACTGCTTTTCACCAAAGAAATTCAAAGATTCAATTCCTGAAGCCTACGAAAAAGCGGACGAACTTAAAGTAGTCATATTTCATCCTACCGACATTGAATGGGCAGAAAAGCATGCTGAAAAAGTGAAGCCTTCATGCAAACTTTATTTACAAACCGAATGGTCCAAACAAAATAAAAACCTACCACTTATCGTTGAGTATGTAAAGCATAATCCGAAATGGCGAATTTCTTTACAAACACATAAATATTTAGATATTCCATGATGATTAGACTTCGTTTAGTTAGATTTCGACTCCGCTCAATCTGACTAAAGAACTCCGCTGAATCTGACTAAAAAAACAACATTTATGAAATTATTACTTCTATTACTAGTCGTTACTTCAGCGACGTTTGCGCAGCAAAAATATTCTTCCAAAAGCAAAAAAGCAATTTCTCTTTTTGAAGAAGGAATGGATGCTCCTAGACTCAATAAAGATCAATATGGTCGAGAAAATTATGCGCTAGGATTAGAGTACATGAACAAAGCCATTGATAAAGACCCCTCTTTTTGGGAAGCCTATTTGACCGCAGGTGAATTTGCCGAATTTTCAAATAATGCAAAATTAGCCATTGAATATTATGAAAAAGCAATTCAAATTAATCCTACACATAGTAATACAGGAAGTACCTTCTTCTTTTTAGGGATGCTTTATTTTGAAGTTGGCGACTACCAAAAATGTATACAAACATTGGATCTATACATCAAAAACAAACAAGCAAATCAACAAAATATTCCACTAGCAAATCAAAAAATTCAATCTGCATATTTTGCTATTGAATCGATGAAAAACCCTAATAATTTTAAACCAATTAATCTAGGTCCTGCAATCAATACTGAAGCACCTGAATATTTCCCTACAATCACAGTAGATGGTAAAACGATTCTATTCACACGAAGAATTAAAGATGGTAGAGTTTCTGGACCAGTGAAGGAACAAGAAGATTTTTATATCTCACACTTAAAAGGAAATGCATGGACAAAAGCAGAACCGATGCCTAGTCATATAAATACTGCAAATAATGAAGGTGCTCCAACGATTGCGGCAGACGGTAGATCGCTTATTTTTATCGCATGTCCTGATCCTGCTGGAGAATACGGAGCAGGTAGATTAGGACGCGGTAGTTGTGATCTATTTATCACTAAAAAACTAGGCTATTCTTGGGGACCAGTACTCAATTTACCAGGATTACCAAATTCACAAAATTGGGAAACTCAACCATCTCTTTCTGCTGATGGAAAAACCTTGTATTTTATCAGAGGGGTTAGGGGTGCAAATGGACAACGATCTTCTGATATTTATGTTTCAACATTACAAGAAAATGGAACGTGGGGACCAGGAACAAAATTGCCAACTACGATTAATTCACCACAAGAAGAGGAATCTGTATTAATTCATCCTGACGGAAAAACATTGTATTTCGCATCTAAAGGTCACATTGGATTAGGCGGGTCTGATTTATTTGTATCGCGCATGGATGATCAAGGAAATTGGTCTACACCTGTGAACTTAGGTTATCCTATTAACACCAAAAACGATGAAAATTCATTGATGGTAAGTCCAGATGGTGAAATTGGATTCTTTGCCTCCGATCGTGAAGGTGGATTTGGCGATTTGGACATCTACTTTTTTGAAATGCCTAAAACCGTGCAACCAATTAAAACACTTTATTTTGAAGGATTAGTTATTGATGCAACGACCAAAAAACCGCTGCCAGGTAAATTTCAGTTGACAAATGTAAAAACTGGTAAAGAAGTTATTCGATCTGAAGCAGACCAAGTTACTGGAGAATTTTTGGTTTCCTTACCAATTAACCAAGAATACGCCTTGAGTGTCTCTTATCCTGGTTATAACTTCTATTCTTCCAACTTTAACATGTTACCCGGACAAGATCAAGAAGCGGTTCATATGAACATAGAAATGGTTCCTATTGGAAGTGATATACCGGTGGTTTTGGCGAATGTATTCTTTGACCTAAACAAAACCGAATTGCGTCCCGAATCTTTTGTTGAATTAAACAAATTGCGCGATTTATTGGTGAAAAACACGGATTTACGCATCGAAATTGGCGGACATACCGATACGAGAGGGGATGCAACTGAAAATCAAACATTATCCGACGGTCGTGCTAATTCCGTGCGTAATTATTTAATCCAACAAGGAATTGATGGAACGCGACTTCTTGCTAAAGGATACGGGGAGAGTCAACCAAAAGTGAGCGACGCGCAAATTGCGAAATTAGTCTCTCCTAAAGAAATCGAAAAAGCGCATCAATCTAACCGTAGAACAGAATATAAATTTCTAGCTAAATGATACACTTCTTACGATTAATCCGCATAAAAAACCTAATTATCATCGCATTAACGATGTATGCGGTTCGCTTTTTTTATTTTACCATCGGAGGAAAAATAGATGTCCATCCGTTATTTGAACAAATTCATTTTTTCTTACTTATGTTTTCCACCATGTGTATTGCAGCTGCAGGAAATATTATCAACGACTACTTTGATGTAAAAGCAGATAAAATTAATCGTCCAGAAAAATTGATTGTTACTAAACATATCTCTAAACGCAAAGCAATCATCTGGCATTGGACACTCAATGGAATTGGATTTATAATCGCTTGTTATTTAAGTGTTTTCTATCAAACCTTTTGGTACGCATTTATACACCTCATTTCTATCAATGTTTTGTGGTTATACTCTGTGTATTTCAAACGAAAATTTGTACTTGGAAATGTATTTATCGCTTCTCTAACTGCCTTGGTGGTTCTTCTGAGTGGCTTTCACTTTTACCATGTTTGTAGTTATGAATTGCATCCCATTTTAGCAGCAAAAATTACGATTCCAGAATCCTTAAATTATGCAGTTATCTATTGGAAGAACTTATTTTTAGATGCAGGTAATTTTATTTTTTTACTCTGCTTTTTTGCGTTTGTGCTCAATTTAGGGCGCGAAATTGTGAAAGACATGGAAGATGTAGAAGGAGATAAACTATTACATGCACAAACCATTCCAATTGTACTAGGAAATTCGGCAGCGAAATGGATTGCATTCTGCATCTTAAGCACAGTACCCCTTTTTTATATTTTATTCTTAGTGCTGCATATCGCAGACCATCAATTCAATCATGTTCTTGCTACATTACCCGTATTTATCGCTTCACTTCTTGTAGTTCTCGCTTTAATCCTATTAATATTTGTTCAAAGTACACCTAAAAACTTAAAAGTAGTAGACAAGCTAATTAAACTAGCGATGTTAGTGGGTATTATGACGCCTTTTTACTGGTGGGTGCTTTAGTTGAAAGTTGAATTATAAAGGGACGAGGAAATATGGTCGTACTTTATTAATTCAATGCATACGTTTCATATAAAGCACGTTGAATTCGGTTCGTGAAATCACCCGAGTATAATAAGTTTGCTGACAAGGATTTCAACTGTTTTTCAGAGGCTAAACAAACTAAAAACGTATATTTTTCATTATCCAAACGGTCGTTTATAAAATAATGTTTTAAATAATTAAACACGACCGAAGCATGAATTGTCGATTCTAAAAACTCACCATATTTATTTACACAGGTATCTTTATTCGCAGCAATATAGGCGTATAATTCTTCTAAAAACTGCTCGTTTACTGGTACATTTCTATCACTAAATATGGATTTCACATAAGTAGATAAAAAATCGGAATATAAATAAGGTCTCATGGCTTTAGGTATTAGCTGTTACTACATCCTTCTTATTAATTAGACGTTTCTATTTCTCTTAACGTTGCTTTTTATCATTTTAGTATAATAAAAAAACGGATGACGTAATTGTCACCCGTTTTAACGCGTATTATGTTAGGTACTATTTCAATAAATCTGTTCTTACAGACTCAACCAATGCCGTAATTTCCGCTAATTGAGCATCTGTCATGATGATTTTAGATGTAGAACTATCTTCAATAATCATTTGACCATCCACAATTTTTGTAACAGGTTCCCCTTGGATATATTCGATTTTCACGTTTGCGAATAAGTCATTTAATTTTTCGTATTTCGTTAAGACATTTTTCACATAATCGATTTTATCACACATCTTTAAGACTTTCAATAAACTCTCTAAAACAATTTTTTGCTCACCAATTTTTTCGCGCAACTCATCGTTTGCTTTTGCTTTCATGGTTTGCGTTGCAATATGTAATCCTTCTAACCATGCTCCAGAAACGATTAAAACACTTAATTCACCTCTATTTTGAGAACGTAAGTAAGCATCCATTTTGTTGAAACTATTAATACTAATGTATTGCAACGAATCTACATTGTTACTGTTTTTAGACAAACGTTGTAAAGCATCAAAATCAAAGAATTGACCAACTTGAATTGCGTCGGATAATTGTTTTACTGCAGTGATACACGAAATGGAATACATCGTTTTATCATACACATTGATATAGCCCATATCTGCAGTATAGACACCAACATTGTATGCTTGTTGGTAGTTTGTAGTGTACTTTTTGGCAGCGGCAGTTTTGTGCATGATATTCGCGTTAAAAGCGGCTCCTGTAGATTTAATTACGGTATTCATTTCGATTGGCGAAGGAATAGACTGAATTAATTCATCTAACATTTTTGCCTGCTTTTTAGAATTCACCTGTAACGTTGGATCCCCTAATTCTGTATCTAGCGAATTCCCTTTTCCACCACACGCAACTAACATTGAAGCAGCAAGAAATGACGGTAAGTATATTTTTAAAAATTTATTTTTCATCCGATTTATTATTAATTTTTTGTAAACCCTAAAATATTTATACCACATTTTGCTTTATCGCCCTGAAACGAATATTCGATGTAGTAAACTCCGGTAGCAGAACATGGGTATGTCAATGCTGGAAACACTTTTTTGGAAGCCTTGTCAAAATTAGAAGCAATCAACTTGTGGTTACGATCGAATAATGAGATAACCATTTTATTCCCAGCAATATTCTCATCACACACAACAATGCGATAGGTGGATCCTTTCGAAAACACATAGGAGTATTCTGCTTTTGCTCCTCCTTTTGGATTCGTATACTCAAATGATTTAATAAAATTAAAATCATCCAATGCATTCGAACAATTATCCATAAAAGCATCGGAACTGCATTGTGCGCTTAATGTACTTGTCATAAACAAAAACAGCAATGCAATAATCCCTTTCAAAAAGGGTGCATAGTTAGTAATATGTTTCATTTTCTTTATCATATACGATACTTTAGTGATTAACGAACTATTTTATAGTTACAAAAATAACATACTGACTGAAGTATACAATTTTCGATCCTTTTTTTTCTATGTTAAATCACTACTATAAACCTATAATTTTAATTTCAGTTCGACGATTTTTTTGGTGTTCTTCTTCTATTTGTGCATTTTTAATCAATAACATTGACTCACCATACCCTTTTGAGATGATTCGTTTTTTATTAATTCTACCTTCTTCTAATAAATAATTCATCACATTTCTAGCCCTTTCTTTCGATAGATTCATATTATAAGCATCGGTTCCTTTTTCATCCGTATGCGCACTTATTTCAATCTGTACATTTGGATTTATTTTCATAAAAGCGATAAATTTATCTAATTCTAATTCCGAAGCATGTTTAATATTCGATTTGTCAAATTCATAGTAAATATTCATCGTCAATACCTCATCTACTTTGATAGAATCCATCTCTATCGCAAGATCTAAATCGCCATTTTCTCCAATGTTTTCCATCGCAATATCCACTTTTTTTGGTAGCATCCCTTTTTTATTAACGGTCATACTATATTCCCCATCTGGGTTTAAAGAAAATTTAAAGGCTCCACTATTGTCAGTCAATTGGGTTTTCATTTCTTCTATATTGGAATACAAATCAATTTGTGCGTTAACGACCACCGTATCTCGAGATTTGATGACACCATTAACATCCAATCGTTCTTTTTCAATCATTTCTATGCGAATAATTGCCGTATTTGTGTTTTTATAATCACTTGTTTTAATCGTAATTTCTTTACTTTCATAACCAGGCTTAGAGGCAAAAATCGTGTATTCAGGGACTTGCGTATTTAACATAAATTGAAATAAACCCATTCCATCGGATTTTGCACTTTGTTGTAATGAATCGCCGTTATAAAGTTTTAAAGCTACATTACTCATTTTCTTACCATCTGAATTTAACATCCCTTTGAAAAGTACATTTTCAGCAACTATAGTAGTATCAATCGCATACACTTTTGGTAATGGCATCAAATTGGTAGAATCCATTTTATTTTCGATATTTTGAGCAATGACACCCCCTAAACTATCTGTCACTAAAGCAATACTATCCAATACGTGTGACGAATCAGCGACCACCGGAAGTTGGATGCTCTCATTGTCAATCAATAGGTAGGAATTCCCAGACGTTAATTCATAATTAAATGCAAAATGTGCTGTTGTATCTGTTCGTTTATTCGAAATTTCATTTTCATTTTCTAATAAACTGATCGGAGCATCTGGCATTTTAGCGACAACCGTAGTTTGTGTACTATCTAATTTTAACAAAGTTCCTGCAACCTTAACTGTCTTATCCATTGGTCGCACTAAAAAAGAAATTTGATTTCCTATTGGAGGAATTTGGCGTATCAATGTCACTTTTGCATATCTAAAACCATTTTTACGTGCAACTAATGTATAGCTAGTATTTGGTTCCAAATTGGCTGAATAATAACCATTTTCCGTTGGTAATACTTGCTCTGCTTTGGTACTGTCATTAATTAATTTATAAATTATTCCATCATAGAATGTTTGATCTAACAGTTGAATTCTTGGTCCTTCCAAATTGATTTCAAATGGATCATGATGACTGAATGTGTAGATATCATCTGCTCCTTTTCCATTAAATCTATCAGAACTTAATAATCCCCTATTTCCTTTACTATCTTTCACAAACGCAAAGTCATCCCCAATCGTGTTTATTGGAGGACGCATATTTGCTGGTTCCGCCCAAAGCGAATCGGATACTTGACGTGTTGAGAAAATGTCTAATTTTCCCATGCCTGGGTGCATATTGGATGAAAAGTACAGTACAGAATCATCACTAATAAATGGAAATAATTCATTACCAACAGTATTCACTGGTTTCCCAACATTCACTGGTTTCCCCCACGTACCATTTTTTTGTTTTTGTGTATAATAAATGTCTGTTCCACCTATTCCTCCTGGCATATCCGACATAAAATAAATCCGGTTTCCATCTCTGGTAATAGATGGATGTCCTGTAGAATATTGAAAACTATTGAAATTAAATGCGCTTATCGGTACTTTCCAATTTCCAGAAGAATCTTTTTTAGTGACAAAGATTTGAAGTGTTTTCAATCTTTTCTGAGATTTTGATTTTGCACTAGTTACCGTTTTGGTAATGTATAAAGTACTAAAATCTTTCGTGAAAGATCCTGGTCCTTCGTGGGATATGGTATTTAACAGGCCTGGAAATTGAACAGGTTCTTTAATGGAATCTAAGGGACCAGAAATATCCATGAAATAATAATCTAAAGCTGCACTCGCATCTCCTCCATTAAAATTGATCCAAGGTTTTAAACTTCCTTCCCGGGAAGAACAAATAAAAATTCCGTTCTCGAAATAATTAGCTGCAAAATCTGGGGCTGTAGTATTTAACTTCTCTACTAGATTCACATCATATTCAATTTCTTCGTCTAACCAACGTTGTGCTAATAAACACGATTGTATCATCCGATTTGCGGTGACGGAATCTGCAGGGTTTTTTGTCCGATATTTCACAAAACTTTCGATCGCCTCCGTATATTTTGAACTTGCTTTTAATGCTAGCGCATAATTTAAATAACTAGCTGCAGGCGTCTTTTTATTCTTCAGAATCTTTTGAAATGTTTTTTCGGCATCTTCAAATTGACCAGTAATCCGGTAACAATTTCCTAATTGAATCATTGCTGCTTCTTTTTCCTGCGAAGTTCCATCTTCAGAAGCCTGAAGATAAAATGGAATTGCTTCAGAAAATAAATTCAAATCAAAATAACGATCTCCCTTTTCCATATTTCCCTTTTGAGAAAAACTAGAAAACACAAAGCACACAGAAAACAACAACCCTAACAGGAAATGCTTACTATAATTTGTATGTTGGTTTTTTGTTTTCAAGATTAGAAATAGTAACGCGGATTGATTTCTTTAATTTGTTGTGGAGGTAATAATTTTATACCATAACGCACCATAAATTCATGTGCGGCACTTGAGTAGTTTGCTACTTGTGAAATTCTAAAATCATAGGAATAGGATACCCTAATCGCATCCGTGATATGTACTTTTGCTGCAAATGTTAATGCGTCTCCAGTTCGGTAACCTATACCTAAGGTATATTTTTCTTGGTAGATAAAATTTGCATATAGATCTAATTGCATTGGTGATCCTGCCACTTTTTTAAGTAAAATACAAGGTTGTACAGATACTGTTTTCGATAGATCCTTCACATAACCGCCGGATATAAACCAATGACGATGTAAATTTGCCACGATGGATCGATCATAGTCGGTGAAATTTAATGATCCTCCAAATAAATGTTGTACGGATAAACCAACAAAGTAATTTTTCGTTTGGTATTGTAATCCAAATGCACCATCTAATTTCATTTTCGCAGTTTTTCCAGGTGGAATCGCATTATCTATTTTATCATTTTTAAATAAGGTCGAAAAATCAATTGCTTGATTAATAATTCCAAACTCTAAACCTACAGACATTTTACCTTTTCCTAAACCAATATGGTAGGATCCAATCGCATTCACGGTCGTTTGTGTAGTTGCGCCCAAACGATCGGAAACTATTTTACCACCATACCCCATCGAACGTACCTGCCAAGGAGCGTGAATCGTCAAAATATCAGTAGCTGGTCCACCTTCTAATCCAACAAATTGACTTCGATGTTTTACGGAACTAACGATCCAATTAGCACTACCTGCATAAGCTGGATTAAACATTAAGCGATCAAAATTGTTTTGGGTGTACATAGGTTCTTGTTGTGCAATTGCAACAAAAAAAGAAAATAAGATACCTAGTAGCAACAAAAATTGCTTTAAAAACCAGTTATTTCCTCTCTGTTTACTCATCGCGTAATTACAACAAAACCTTTGTATGGATCATGACCATTCCCTAAATCTAAGGAATAATAATAGGTGCCATCTGGTAACTCATCCCCATTTTCATTTTTGCCATCCCACGTATTTACATAGGGTGCAGCTTGATATATAATATTCCCCCAACGGTTAAAAACAATCAAACTACTTTTGGTGAAGTAATCCACATCTGTAATCGTAAAAGCATCATTCGCATTATCCCCATTAGGTGTGTAAATTTGAGGGATTTTTGTAGGTAATTCTTTTAAACAACGATCAATGATTACTTCGATCTCGTCGACGGATTCACAATAATCATTGATAACATGTACTTTATAGGTAGTTGTTACGATTGGTGCTACTTTAGGAGTTGCTGATTTTTTGTTTACTATCCCCAATTGATCCTCCCACACATACGATTTACCTCCAGTAGCCTCTAATGTTGCAGTATCATACCTACACAATACAAAATCTTTCCCTGCATACGCATTTGGAACATTTACATCCACATCCACATGGATTGAACGTGGTACGCTCGTACAACCATTACTTGTAGCATTTAAAATATAATCGGTCGTATTTGTCGGTTTAACAGTTATATTTTTTTTCTTCTGTCCATCACTCCATGCATAAACAATATTAGGAAAGTGTGTTTCATCCAAAACAGTCGAAATTTGTACCGAGGAACCTTTACAAATTCCAGCTACGTCTGAACTAACTATTGGATTTGGAACTGGATGCACGGAAATATTCACCGTAAAGTCTTTCCCAATACATCCTCCTACATCCCCTGATATTGGAGTTATAGTATACATAACTGTTCCGGAAACGGTAGTAGTTTTCAATTGGTGTGCCAAACGCACGATAGGTGTATTTTGGGCTTTAGATCCCAGGATTGAATCTACTGGAGTTACAAGAGGACTTGGCCAAGTATACGTCGTTTTAATTGGAACAATGTCTCCACCCACCAATTGAATTGGTTGAACAAGTAAAGAATCTTCCGAACACAACGATTTTGTGATATCTGAAATTACCGGTTTTGGATAAACCGTTATCGTAATGGGTGTTTTAGCACCTATACAATTATAATTAGACGTTGGTGTCACAAAATAATTGACCGTTTGGATACTATTCGATTGATTGGTTAATTTATCCGAAAGCATCACACTGCTTTGACTAGAAGTTGTTTCTCCTTGAATAGCGCTATTGTCATCCGCATACCAATTCAAGCGCGATGGAACAGAAGGTGTTAATGAAATATCTACTTGATTTTCACTACAAAAACTTTTTGTAGTAGGATTTGTCATCGTTGGTACGGGTTTCACTACCAAGGGAATTGAAAAATTCGGCCCGATACAATTTCCTGCTTTTGGAGTTACAACATACGTAATAGACGCTAAATTCAAGCTAGTGTTTACGAGTGTTTGTGCAATGTTTTGTTGTCCAACTGCTTGTGCACTTGCTCCAGTTATTGCTCCATTAGGTAAAACAATAGGATCACTCCAAGTATACGCTATTGCTGCTGGAACAATCGTTGTTTTCGATGGCACACCATTCAAAGGTAACTTACTGAAAGTAATGCCACTACACAATGAATCTGAGGTGTACGATGCGATAGCAGGTGTAGGATTAACATACACATCCAAAGTAAAAACTTTACCTGTACAACCCGCATTTAATCCTGCTTTTGGCGTAATAGAATAAGATACTTTTGTTGCAGTATTTGTTACGTTACTTAACGTTTGTGTAATTTTTGAAGCTCCAGTAGTTTGTGCACCTGCACCGGTTATTGAACTAGGAACAGAAATAACTGGAGAAGTCCAAGTATAAGAAGTATTTGCTGGAACAATAGTTCCTAATGGTAGCCCATTTTGTGGTTGTATATCCAACAAAACACCACTACAGATCGTGTCTACTTGACTAGCAATTTCAGGAGTTGGGTTTACAGAAATTGTGACCGTTTGCGGTTGACCAATACAACCTGGAATAGAAGTTGGTATCACGGAATATAAGATACTTTCTTTGAGAATACCTTTATTTTTAAGCGAATCTTTTAACGTTGCAGTAGTTTGTAGTGTAACACTCTCTCCTACAATATTGGGATTGTTAGTAGCTTGCCACGTATAACTTGCAGGTAAATTACTTTTTAAAGGTATATTCACTTCAAATCCACTACATAAGGTTAATGAAGACGAACTCGTCATCGCTGGAATAGGATTTACAACTACTTTTAGTGTATCAGAACTTTTACTTACACACGAATTAATATCGGTTGCAACTACATGAATTGATTTATTTGTATTTAATGAGGGATACGTTTTCATATTGGATCCAGAGGTTTGAACCGCTGTTGTATTTTCATAAAAAACATATTTGGGAAAATCACTTGGAGACGCAGTTATCGAATACATATCTCCATCACAGATACTATTATCCACATCCGAAGAAAGAATGGAAACCTTTGGTAATTGAAACAATTGAATTGGTAAAGCCGTTGTTTTATCACCAACACAACCAAAAGGATGTATCGCATTTGCAGTAATGGAATACCCTGAATTTATTGCAAATTGTGCATATACAGTACTATTACTCGATTGAACCTGAACACCACTCGCATAAAAATTATATTTCTTATAGATACTAGGACTCGCGGAAACCATCAAATCATTTCCAATACAAATACCCCCATTGATGGCATTACTTGTTAACGTTATTTCAGGCTTCTTTACTACGGTCATTTTATATACATCACTTGTAGCTGTACAACCTATATCATCCTTTACCAATACGGTCAGATTCAACGAAGAGGTGATAGGAGACAATGTATATTCATTTCCATTAGAAGATTGCACTAAGGAAGAACTATTTTTAAAGTCATATAATACATATCCATTAGGCATTGCCGTAAATGTTATAGCTTCCCCTTCACAAATACTATCATTCATAATCGATTTAATGATGTCCACGATTGGTTTAGGATTCACTGTAACTTTTATAAACTTAGTTACCGCAGGACATAATGGTTCATCCGTTCGATTTACGCTAACCGAAACTATATCTGTAATAATTGGTGCAAAACGATACGAAGTAATGATACCTTTTACTCCATTTTTCCAAGAAATTGCATAGGAGGTAGTATTCATCGAATTTATGGAAATGATCGAACTATCTCCTTCACAAATAGCAGTATTCGGCATTTTATTAAACGTAATTGCAGTACAAACAGAATCCTTATTGAACGTTGTATGTCGCATAATCGTGTCCGATTCCGGACTATCTCCACAGGATGTACTTCCCAATGCAATTACTTTAAAAATGCGCGATTGTCCTTTCCCAAGGCCTGTAACCGTATGGTGAAGTCCTAAATTTCCAGCACTTGGAACGATATAAGGTGCATTATTGATACTTACACGATATCCTGCAGCATTCGGAATTGGATCCCAAACAAAGTCAATCGACGCAGAATCGATGAATCCAGAATTGGCAACTGGTTTTTCTAGTGGGACTGATACAACTAATGGAATGATATTTGAAGTATCAATACATGATCCATTTCGTGCAACCACTTTTAATTGTGCTCCAGATTTTAATTTATCTGACTTGAATGTGCTCTTATATCCAGCATATAACAAAGCAGAACCATTATAAAACCGATAGGATTCATAGTTTACTGGCGAAGCAATCAAACTTAAAGAATCTCCAAAACAATTCGAAGTGGGAGAAATGGCAAGCGAAACATTTGGTTGTTCGATAACTTCAACACGAATATATTTTGTTGCATATGGACAATTTAACTCATTCGAATTACGAACATTTACGGTGATATTTGTATCTTTTGTAGGTTTTACTTGGAACGTAGTTGCTTTGGAATACGAGACTTTATTCCAAGAGATATCGTATTTTGGAATCGTAATATCTGATACTGCTAAACTAGCGCTTGTTCCTTGACAAATAGTAACAGTTGTAGGGGCTGCATATGAAATTGCAGTACAAGGATTTGTAAAACAGCTTGCTTGTACAGACACTTTTGAATTACCACATACGGTTGCTCCCAAGGCTCTTACAGACACATAAGCAGCTGTTCCAGGCGTTAATCCACTCAATAAATGTTTCAATCCAGAGCCTCCAGAACTTGGTGTTGTCCAAATTCCACCATCTACACTAATTTCATAGCCAATGGCATTTGGAATTGGGTCCCACGTAAATTCCATCGAAGAAGTGGTGGAACCACCGCAATTGACTACAGGTTGCGCCAAAGGCTGAATTACGGTATTAGTAATTGTGTTTACAGATCTTGCTTTACACCCAAAGTTTTCAGCTACTACCGTAAGTGGCACACCATTTTTTACATTTTTTAAGGTATAATAATTTTTCCACCCTGATTGGAGTAATTCATTTCCACTGTAAAACGAATAATAATCATAATTGGCTGGAGTAGCTTTTAACATAGCTACCTCTCCTTGACAATTTATTGCTTTTAAACTTGATTCTAAGGTAACTACTGGTAATGGATGCACCTTGATTCGGAATGTTGCATCAAATGTTGAACAATAGGATAATTGCGCAGAATCTTTAATTACTGCAGTAATTTCCTTATCAACAGAAGGTTTAAACGTAAACGTAGTATCTTTTCCAGGTGTACCTCCATTCCAAGCTATTGAGTAGTTAGTAGCAGAAATATTATCCACCCGTAACTTCACTGTTTCACCATTACAAATTGTATCAAACGGAACATATTTCATCGAAAAAGGGGTGCAAACTTTAGAAACACATGCTTTTTCTTTGGATACTAAACTCGTTGCACATGAAAATGAACCAATTGCTTTTACGACAATTTTTGTGGAATCTCCGCTCGATAGTCCGCCAAAAACATGACTCAACCCTTTAGCACCTGAACTTGGATCTTGAAATGCGCCACCATTTACACTTACTTCATATCCTGCTGCACCTGAAATTTCTCCCCAAACAAAAGACACTTGACTATCTGTAGAAGCCCCACAATTTACAATCGGTTTTGGTAAAGGAGGTTTTACATGCATCACAAATGCATTACTAGACATTTTCGCACAACCATTGAAATTTGTAGCTTCTACAAAAATGGAGTCATTATCTGTTAAAGAAGAAGTGTTAAATGTCGTAGAAACCCCTATTTGTAATGGTTGACTAAAATTGTAAAACGTGTAACTCGAATAATTGGTTGGGGTCCCGCTAAAAGTGACTAAATCACCCGAGCAAATAATATTATCCGCATCTGAACTTAACAAGGATACAGATGGTCGAGTTTTAACAGTCAACTTTTCTAGATTACTTTTTCTAGATTTACAACCTTTCACATCACTTGCTACTACATAAAAAACATCCCCTGTCGCTAAGGAAGTAGTTGCAAAACTATTTTCCTCCATGGTCTGATACAAGGATCCATTTTTATATACTTTATAATCTACTAATGATGCCGGTGTGGTCGTGAAAGAAACTTCATCCCCTGTACAAATAGTATCCTTGGAAGCAGTAAAAGTAATTACGGGACTTACTAATACGGTTACTTGTTTACTCATATTGGATGAACAAGTACTATCTGTGACTGTTAGATTCAGTGTTTTAACTCCCCCTTTTTCCCAATTTATCCAATGTGGCCCACGTCCAACAACAGGATTTCCAACTCCACCATTTCCAACTCCACCATTTAAGCTCCAAGTAAAATTAGCATTGACTCCAGCGCTCCCTGTATACGTAATAAATAATGAATCACTAGAACAAATTTGTTCAGGGTTTACCGTAAAATCGGGTGTTGGTGAAGAAATTGCTTTCACTTGAATGGAAGAACTACGCTTACAACCTAAAATACTTGTTGCTGTTAACGTCAATAATTTAGTCCCTGGAATACTATAAACTGTGTTTGAAGGTGTAAAACTATTATCTAAACCTCCACCGTTATTTAAATTCCATTCCCATTTTTTTATAGCTACATTGGATGTGTCTGTAGTATTTGTAAAACCTACTGTAAAAGGAACACAACCTGAGTATTTACTGAGAATAAAATCAGGACTTGGCAGTGAATTTACAGTCATAAATTTGACTTTTGTTTTCGTATCCTCACAACCATGTGCATTAGTTACCTTGAGCGAAACGGTATAGTTCCCTCCTGTTTTATAGGTTTTAAAAGGATTTTGTTCTGTTGAAGAGGTATTATCTCCAAAATTCCACAAATAAACACCCGGATCTGAAATTGCTTGATACTTCACCTTGTCATAAATTGCACAAACAGAAGTGGTATCTGAAATGAAATTTACTTTTGGTTTTCCAAAAACAGTAACTTTAATATCTGTTGAAACTCCACCATTACAAGTTTTACTTAAAGTAACTGTATAGGTCGTATCTCCTAACTTTCCAGCCTCGAAGTCATGTGTCGGATTTTGTGAACCGGAAGTCTTACCATCTCCAAAATCCCAAAAACGTGTAGATGTGTTATCTGGATCATTAAATGAAATTGTAAGCGGTGCACATCCACTTAATGTACCGTTATCTATATTAATAATTGGAGTACATTGTGCAGATAAACGATTGGAAAGACATAAGAAACCACATAAAACTAACAAAAAAGTGAGTTCTTTACTTTTGAATAAGCTATGTAGTTTAGTAACTTCCATTTTTCAATTTACAAATTAATGCGGTTTTTGTACAAACAAATTCATTACTTTTTTTAATCCGTCAAAATATAAAACAATATATAAAAAGCATGTAAAAACCCATACAATCAAAATATTAAAACCAAAGGTTCCTACCAATGAACCAAATAAATTTTTGGTTGGGGCGAAGAAATGAGTTCTAAAACTAAAAACACTCTCCGTTGATGGGTCCATAAAAATCGGATCTTTTTTCTGAATGATTTGATGATCTTGTATACTTATCTTATCCTTCTCGGTAGATTTTGTAACGATTTCTGTTAGATAGTCATTCAGATAATCATCTTTTGCTTGCACAAATGCTTTTTGTTTACTTGGTTTATCTTGTAATTTGGCTAAAAACAACATTTTTTTACCATTTACTACATTAAAAATTTCCGAATAATAATTTAACAAATCATCTAAAATCCCTTTTAAACGTTCTCCTTCAGCTTCGTTAAACTCATTGAAATTGAATTTTTCAATATTTTCGATGGATACTCTCGGTACTAATTTTTTCTCTGATTCTAGGGATTTACGAATTACCCATAAACGATCTTTCATGATGCTATCGGCAGAGTCTCCAACCACATGAATTAAGGAAATACATTCATCTGTATATTCTTGTAATTTAGGTATAAAAAATGCTTGTTTGTAACTACACATGCTTTCCTTTTGGTCAAAGTCGAACACTTCGCGCTCTAATGGATTGTTTTTAAATTGATCGACCATTAATCCTTCATAGGCCCAACGGGAAACCATTACCTCTGCAATCATTGGTGGTACTTGTTTACCTCCACCAATGGAATCATTTAATTTATCGAAACTAAACATGGCGCCACCCAATATCATCTGAGGAATTACGATGATTGGAATTAAAATATAGATGGTTACCGCAGAATTAAAACTTGCAGAAATATTAAGTCCTAACAAGTTTGCAAAACACGAAACCGTGAACAACATCCACCAATAATCCCAATACATTCCTGAAATTCCAACGATACTATTACCAATCAATACAAATAAAAAGGATTGTACAGCAGATATAGTAAATAGGATCCCTATTTTAGAAATTAAATAACTCGACTTACTTAAATTCAAGAATTTTTCACGCTTTAAAATTTTCTGGTCTCTAAAAATTTCTTCCGCCGAAACGGTTAAACCAATAAATAGCATGACTATGATACTCATGAAAATAAAAGCAGGAATATTTTCATTGGTTCTAAAAATATAGTCAGTTCCCGGAATTTCTACGTAACGAATAATGTACGAAAGGACGAGCGCTAACAATGGTGCTTCTAATAAGTTAATCCATAGGTATTGTTTGTTACTAATCTTGGAAAATAAATCCCTAGTAGCAAATATTTTAGTTTGTTTTAACCAAGATGGTATACTTAAGCTAAATGAAGGCAACTCTTTAATATCCTCGGAACGTGTATACATCGCATGTTTATCATACAATTGCTTCCATTGTTCTGGGGTAACTTTTCGGTTCTTTGTGTAATTTCCATAATCATCGACTATTTTCGCCTCTATGATATTGAAAATAATTTCTGGGTTTACATTCCCACAAATTAAACATTGTCCTTGGTCTGCATTTACTTGATGGTCCGCTTTTTTAAAGTATACAACTGCCTCAACTGGATTTCCATAGTAAATTTGATACCCACCTACATCTAAGAAAATAATTTTATCAAACATTTTATAAATATCCGAGGAAGGCTGATGTATTACCACAAAAATTAACTTTCCTTTTAAGGTAAGTTCGCGCAATAAATCCATAACATTCTCCGAATCACGGGAGGACAATCCAGAAGTTGGTTCATCGACAAATAAAACTGCTGGTTCTCGAATTAATTCTAATGCGATGTTTAATCGTTTACGTTGTCCACCTGAAATCGTTTTTTGAAGTGGAGATCCAACCTTCAAATCTTTACGTTCCGCTAACCCAAGGTTATTTAACACCTTCATTACCAAATCCGTAATTTCCGAATCTGATAGGTCTTTAAAACATAATTTTGCGTTATAAAATAGGTTTTCAAAAACGGTTAATTCTTCAATTAACAAATCATCTTGTGGAATATAACCGATTAAGCCTTTTACCTTTTCTTTTTCTGTGTGGATATTAATCCCGTTGATTAATACTTGTCCCTCAGTAACTGGTTCAATAGCAGAGAGTACATTTAACAAGGTAGTTTTACCTGCTCCAGAAGCACCCATTAATCCGATCAGTTTACCCGATCCTTCTGAAATATTGATATCTCGTAATCCAACGGTACCATTAGGGAATGTGAATGCGACATTGTCCGCGTGAAATGATAATTTTAGTCCATCATTATCGGCCATAAAATTAGCAACCACATCCGAATAGAAGATTGGTTTTCCTCCAGGTACTTTTACCGTACTACCAGCAGCGAATAAATACATCCGCATTGGATTTACAGGTAATCCATTTAAGAAAATATCGCTTTTTCCAGTATATTTTAAGAAGTATAAATCTTCTGAAATAACTTTTAGAATGACAATATTTCCGTCTAATTTGGAAGAAATATGTTTACAAGCAAAGTTCCAAGTTTCATCCGAACTATCAATAACCATGATTTCTGGCACCGATTTAAGTTCTTCTGTTTCTTTTACACAAAAATTTACAATTGCCTGGAATTCTGAATCTTCAAATTTAAACACTTCCGAAACTGTGTGGATAATTGCCATACGTTGTTCTGAAAACGAACGATCCGCGGCAATCAACTCTAACAAACGGACGAGTACAATTACTTTTTGTTTTTGCGTTAGTGTTTTATTAATCTTTTTACAGATACCTAAAGTTCGCACAGAATCTTTCACAGAAGTTAATTTCTTCACGTGATTTCCATCGGCATCTAACTCTACCGGACCAACAAATTCATCATATTGTGCAAGGTATTCCTTTACTAAATCTTCACTTAATTGAAAAACTAAAAATTCTTCTACAAATTTTCGTTCACTTTGTGAAGCGCCATCATCTTGCTTTGCGATAATAGCAAATAATTGCATTAGTGCTTTTAATATTTCTTCAGACATGCCTTAAAATTGTATTAACTTACTGTACAAAAGTAGTTTAGTAAATTCTTGCTTTGGTTAACGTAACAAAAGCTCTAATATACAGGAAATGCTAGATCGTTTTGAAACCATCTAGCATTATCCAATAACAAGTAGTTGTTATTAATCTTCGATAAACGAAAAAGGTACTTCCACGATTTCGGAATATTCCTCGCCCGCTTCTTGCATATCTTCATCATCTTCTTCATAATGCCATTCAATCAATATTTCATTCCCAGCTTCTTGGATCTCTTCTAATTTCATTAAAATATCTAAGATAATTTTAGAAGAAGCGGTATTAAAGTAAGTCATTTTAAAAACCACTTTAGTGATAGTATTTGGTGCTTCGCCATATTGCGCGATCCAATCAAATACTGGTCCGTAGAAAGAAGTAACATCTTCTGGTAAAGATTTTCCTGAAAATTCAAATACTCCTTCATTTTTATCTAAGTGTACTGCTGGAGTATCTTCTGTTTTTTTAATAATTAATGCTTCCATAGCGATATATAAAATTTAATATTATTGTTCGTTTGAATTTCTACTAATGATGGTTTTCAACAAGAAAAAAGAATTATTCTCATCAATTGGCTCAAAATGATATTCCAACGGATTTCCTGTTTTACGTGCAATATCAATAAATCCTAGACCTGCACCTCCTTTATCCGAAATAGCAGTTTCACGCATTTTTTCTTTATGCAATTGTTTTAATTCATCTTGGTTCAATGAATTAATATTGTCAATTAAACTTTTTAAAGCAGGAATATTTTCATTTGAAATGCCATTTCCAGAAGTAATAAAATATTGATTTTGATCGTTCCCAATTAAGAAAATTCCAGTTTTAGCCAAACCTTCTTCCAAACTATCCGAAGCAGTTTGTGCATCGTCGTCTGCATGTTTAGAAATATTCTGTAAGCATTCCACCATCACATGGTATACCTTTTTCTTGATCTTACCATCTTCTTCCACTTTATCCAGATTTTTTTCTGTCATCGAGGTAAAAGCCTTTGTAATTTCTTGTGTTACTTCCCCTTCATATGCTAATGTTAATTTTTTATCTAACATCATTTTATGAAACTTCACAACAAAATTCATGTATTCAGATCTATTTGTTGCTCCTGTATTTTTCAATTCTTCCATACCCTAATTATTATATTTCGTTCGGCTAGTATTCTATTCCTATAAATAAAACGTCATCCATTTGCTTATGCACACCTTGCCAAGATTCAAAGAAATTAGACAATGCGTCTTGCACAACATTCATTTTTGCAGCTTTATTTTCAACTAATATTTGTCGAATTCGTTTTGGACCTATTTTTTTCAAATCCGTATCATCTGGTCCACCAAATTGATCTGGGTAACCATCTGAACATACAAATACACGATCTCCTTTTTCTAGTTGTGTACTTATATTGGTAAATGATTCTCTACCTCTATATTGTACACCACCAATTGGATATTTATCTCCTTTTAATTCCTCTAATTCTTCGTCTGCTTGAGCGTTTTTACGAATTATATACAAAGGTCTATGTGCACCTGAAAATTGGAATTCTCCAGTTACACGATTAAATAAACACATCCCAACATCCATGCCATCACGTTCATTTTCTCCTCCTTCTTGCCCTTGTCTTAATGTTTTCACAACCGCATCGTGCAATTTGTCGAGCAATACAGCCGGAGTAGGATTTCCATAATGTACAATTTCTTGAATTAATAACGAACCTATAAGTGACAATAATGCTCCAGGTACACCATGTCCTGTACAATCTACTGCTGCCACATACACCATATCGTCTTTCGCATAAATAAATGGAAAGTCACCACTTACGATGTCTTTGGGACGAAACAATAAAAAAGAATCTGGAAATAAATCTTTCAAAACTAATTCTTTAGGAAGAATGGAGTTTTGAATGCTCTTCGCATAATTGATACTGTCTTGGATCTTTTTTGCTTGGGCTTCAATCAATATTTTGGTAGCTTCTAATTCTTGTTTTAATGCTCTTTCTCTAAACGTAGCAGTTATCAAATGCGCATTTGTTTCGGTCAATTCTTGAATCTGCATCGAAGACATCTCAAGTTCGCCATGCATTTTTTGCACTTTTTTATTCCAAACTAAAAATGTATTCCAAGCAGCTTCGATTGTATTCTTAACTACTGCTTGCTCCAACGGTAAGTGTATAAATCCATTTGGATGTAAAGTAGCTAATTCAGTAATTAAATCCTCTTTTGTTGTGTCAACCACGAAGAAAATTAACGCATCGGAGGTTTTACGAATAGTTTCCACCAATTCTTTTGCTTCAATTGCACCTCCAATTTCAGCATCAATAAATAGCGTATTTGGTTGTGTTAATTCAATCGCTTCACGTGCATTTTGACCATCTGTTGCTACATGAAGTACTTCAAATCCCCAACTTGTTGCATATTCGGTTAATAAAGTAGAAACCGTAAGGTCATCTTCTACAATTACTACTTTTAATACTTCTTGATTCATGTGCTTGATTAAATTAATTTGTTTCTTCTTCTTGATTTGATGCTAAGTTTTTTATGTTTTGAATGAATGAATCGTCAAACAACCAAACAAACTCAGGAGCAAAACTTACGTGGGAAGATTTGAAACTTGTTTTAAAACTAATCAAATATAATTCATTACTAATTTCATGATGAATATATTCTTCCAACTCTACATAATTTACCTTACGTAAAGCTGGTACACCTCCATGAATTTTAACTTTTAAGATGTTAGAAAACTGCGTAATTACAGAAGCTGAAATAATATTATCCACTTCAAGCAAGATACCATCACTCATTTCCGCCATCATTTCCGGACTATTCAAAATTTCAGGAGGTAAGGCCGATTGACGTAATTGATTCGCTTCTTCTTCCGAAAAAATCAAACAGCAAACACCATTTAATTCTCCTATCACCTTGGTAATAAGCAATTGAATATTTGTTTGATCTTTTTTATTTATTTCAGGGGGCGGAGAGCTTAATTGTTTCTCTTGGTCAAATTCTTGCAAAGTAATCGTTTCATTCATAAAGAAAGACAACGATTCAGCTGCTTTAACAAGTCCTTGAGAAATAATGTCTCTTGCTAATTCTAGCTCTTTTGGTTTTAATTCTAACATGTGTATTGCAACTTAATTGATTAGGCGAACAAATTATCGATACGTTCCACCAAAATCTCTGCAGTAAATGGTTTAACTAAATAATCATCAGCTCCATTACTTCTTCCTTCTTCCACAACATCATCTTGTCCAACAGCACTCACCATGATAATCTTGGAAGTAAGACCCTCTGCGCGTAATTCTTTCACAATATCGATACCAATCATGTCTGGCAATATGTTGTCCATCGTGATTAAATCTGGCTCGTGTTCCAATGCTAATTCAATCCCTTGGCTTCCAGTTCCTGCTTGACCAATAACTTCGTATCTCCCTGTTGCAATTAATGCTGAATTAATTAACGTTCGCATATATAACGAATCATCTACAATTAATACTTTTCTCATTTATAAATAGTTTTAAAATAGTTATTCTACAATACTTTAACCTTACTTAAAAGTGTTTTTGTTACCTCCGATAAAGGTACCACTTTTTCTACACCTCCACGTTTGATTGCCTCTTTTGGCATCCCGAAAACAACACAAGTTTTTTCATCTTGTGCAACTGTATATGCACCTGCTTCTTTCATTTCTAACATCCCCACAGCTCCATCATCCCCCATGCCAGTTAAAATTGCACCAACCGCATTTTTTCCAGCGAAACGAGCAACAGATCTAAATAAAACATCTACTGAAGGACGATGACGATTTACTAATGGGCCATCCATTATTTCTACGTGGTACATGGCACCGCTACGTTTAACTAACATATGTTTCCCACCTGGAGCAATCAAAACTTGACCACGTATTACTTTATCGCCATTTTCCGCTTCCTTTACTGTTACTTTACATAGATCATTTAATCGTTTTGCAAACTGTTTGGTAAACATCTCCGGCATGTGTTGTACGACAACAATACCAGGACTATCAGCAGGAAACTCTTCTAAAACGACACGTAAAGCTTCTGTTCCACCTGTAGATGCACCAATTGCAATAACTGATTCTGTTGTTTGAATCATGCTGGCATATTTGGCTTTGCTAATAATGGCATCCGCAGACAATTTAGGTTCAACACCATTACTTGTACGATCCGAACTTAGATTTGATTTTTTACGTATTAGTGCTTGTGCTGCTGCCCTTACCTTACCGCATAATTCAATGGTCGATTGTTCTAATAATGCTTTGGTATTTACTTTTGGTTTAGCGATAACTTCTACTGCCCCATATTCTAATGCTAATAATGCAGAATCTGTCCCTTTTTCTGTCAACGTAGAAATAACAACCACAGGAATTGGATGCTGAGACATTAACTTCTTGAGAAAAGTTAGTCCATCCATACGTGGCATTTCTATGTCTAGCGTAATAACATCTGGTTTGCATTCTTTGATTCTTTCAACAGCAATGAAAGGATCCGCAGCAACACCTATAATTTCTATCATTGGATCCGTTTCTAAAATGGAAACCAATGTTTGTCTAACCAAAGCCGAATCGTCTACAATAAGTACTTTTACTTTATCCATAATTACACGCTTTTAGTCAAAAATTTCATCATCACTTGTCCGGTTCCCGTATGGTATTTTAATTTTCTACCTACAGATCCACCAACATTTTCAGCAATAATTTTAATCCCGTGATTTGCTAATACTTCTTTCGCTATTTCAATATTTCGCGCGCCGATTTCCATCGAACTATTCATTTGATTTGCGCCACCAAATACTTTTGCGATAAGATCTGAAGTATTAGATCCATTTCGAAGCATTTTCTCAATCAATTTTTCAGTTGCTATATTACCAAATTTTGGAGATGCTAATCCATTACCATTCCACAGTGGGAGCATGTAATGATTGATGCCTCCAATTTTCAATCGGGTATCAAATAAACAAACGGCAACACAAGAACCCAAAACAGTATCCACTAAATACGGCTTTTTCTCCGCAAATAATGCAGAAGGATATAAATAGTGTTTACCTAACTCTTCGTCCATTTTTACCTTTTGTTTATTGAGTAAAAGTTCCAATTTGTTTAAATATTAGTTCCTAATTAAAATAACATATCGTCATCATCATTTTCAAACAGAAAATCATTTCCATCCGAAGAGAAAGTTGCATCATTAGAAGTACTAACTTCCAAATTAGGAATCGTCAACGTAAACTCTGTACCTTGTCCTAATTCACTCTTTAACTGAATTGTACCTTCCAAAATATCCAAAAGTGCTTTTGTGATACATAATCCTAAACCATGTCCTCCATAGGTTTTTGTAGAACCTTCTTCGATTTGATAAAAACGATCGTATATTTTCTCTTGTTGATCTTTACTTATACCGATACCAGCGTCTCTCACTTTTAGCACCAGTAACTCATTTTCTAAGAAACTATCAATTCCAATGGTACCTCCCTCGGCATTAAATTGTATTGCATTTGCAAGTAAATTACTCAAAACCAAATGCAATTTTTCAGCATCTGTTTTAATTATTTGGTTTGCATCTAAGGTATTTTTCCACGTTAATTTCAACCCTTTTTTATCTATTTTCTTTTGAAATTGATTGATTAAAGATTCTAGTAAGTGGTGAATTTTTACAGAAATTACAGACAAAGGCGATTCGCCTGCTTCTATTTCAGCAGAAATAAAAATATTTCTCAATTGAAAATCCAAATCAAACGCTTCGGAAAAAATAAGGGAAGCAAATGATTGCATCATTTCAGGAGACATTTCACCTTCCGAAATATTTTTAGATAATTCCAAAACAGAAGAAATAGGGTTGTTTATTTCGTTGCGAATATTCGACAAGAAATTACTTTTTAATTTTTCAGAAGCAAGTAACTTTTCATTCACCGCATTTAATTCTGCAGTTAATTTTCGTTCCTCAATCAAATTAGCAGCATTCTCATCGAGCCTTCTTTTAATTTCAATCAGCAACTCTTCATCTGTTAATTTCGGTGACTTCTTCATTATTTTTGATTTTATCTTCATTTAACAAGGCCTAAAAATAGGTAAGTTATTTTGTGAAATTTATGATTTAAATTATATTTTAACAAACATGGTTGGTTTTAAAGGTTTTAAAGGAACATCAATTCCTGAAATTGATTCAGAATGTCCTAAGAAAAAATAACCACCTGGTTTTAAATGCATGCATAGTTTATTAATGACTTTTTCTTGCGTTTCACGATCAAAATAAATTAATACATTTCTACAAAAAATAATATCGAAATCCTTTGGTACGTTGTAAGAAGGATCCATTAAGTTCAAACGTTGGAACCGAGTTTTTGCACGTAAATGTGGCACAATACGCACCATAGGATTTTCTTGATCTTTGCTACGAAGTAGGTATTTTTTTTTCTGCGCTAATGGAATTACATCCACACGATCCATTGGGTATATACCCATTTTAGCTTTCTCTAAAATACGCGAAGATATATCGGTACCTAAAATTTCAAAGTCAATTTTTCGATTGGCTTCGATAAACTCACTCATAACAATGGCGATCGTATATGCTTCTTCACCAGAAGAACTAGCAGAACTCCAAATCTTCATCGGTTGACGAGATTCACTTGCTAAAAAATCAGGCAATATAACGTCTTTCATAAAATCAAAATGTGCAGATTCTCGGTAGAAATCTGTTTTGTTAGTAGAGACTAAGTCAATCATGTTAACAATCTCACTTTCACTAGCCTCTCCGGACAATACATATTTAGTATAATCTGCATAGGACTTTATACCATTAATCTTTAACCGAGAGACCAAACGAGATTGCAACATTATCTTTTTAGAAATAGGTAATTTAATCCCATAATTCACGTAAATAAAATTGCTCAATTTGGTGAAATCCGCATCATTTAATGGAGCTATTTGATTATCAGACATATAATATTTGTGTTATAAAAATTCTTTTTGTAGTTAGTGTATTTAAAAATCAATAAATGCATCGTCCATATCATCTTTACTACCGAGATGAATATTTACACCTTTACTTGGTGTTTTTGTAGGAGAAATAATCGGTTTAGTAGGATTCGAACTTTGTTTATTTACCATTTTATTTTCAGAAACTTTAGCAGATTTTGGCGTTTCTAAATGCACGTATCCATCAATTTTAAAAAAGGAAACAGCTTCTTTTAGTACCTCAGCCTGATTATTTAATTCCTCAGCACTTGCAGCCATTTCTTCAGCTGTAGAAGCATTTTCTTGTACTACCACATTTAAATTTTGAATCGCATTATTTATTTGTTCTGCTCCTGCGCTTTGCTCCGAACTAGATGCGGTAATTTCTTGAATTAAATCCGATGTTTTTTGAATGTTAGGAACAACTTCTGTCAACATTTCCCCAGATTTTAGTGCTACATCGACACTCATTCCAGAAACCTCATCAATTTCTGTAGCCGCTGCTTGTGAACGCTCTGCTAACTTTCTAACTTCTGCTGCAACTACCGCAAATCCTCTTCCATGTTCTCCAGCTCTTGCAGCTTCTACTGCAGCGTTTAATGCTAATAGGTTTGTTTGACGCGAAATTTCCCCAATGATAGAGATTTTTGACGCGATCGTTTTCATCGATTGTACCGTTTGTACAACAGAATCTTTGCTCAACTGAATATCTATTGCTGCTTGTACAGAAATACGTTCAGTTTGTTTCGAGTTACTTGAATTTTGTTGAATATTCGCTGTCATTTCCTCCATCGAAGAAGAAATTTCTTCCACTGAACTTGCTTGATTTGTTGCACCTGCAGACAATTCAGTAGCAGCTGCAGCAATTTGACTACTTGCAGAAACAATATTCTCAGCATTTGCTACCACTGTCCCAATCAATTGATTAAGTGTTTCAATCGTTTCATTCAAGGATTCACCCATCACTTTTAATGCACCGGAAGATTCTATCGAATAACGTTGCGTTAAATCTCCCTCTGCCATTGCGCCAATCACTCTACTTACCTCATGAGCTGCTTGTTTGGTTGCAATTTCTGTTTCTTTTTGAACTGTTATATCCGTAGCAATTTTCACGATTTTGATGATTCTTCCCATTTCATCTTTTACTGGAGAATAAACCGCTTGAATCCATACTTTTTTACCACTTCTAGTAATACGCACAAATTGACCTTTCTTCACCAATCCATTTGCTAAATCTTCCCAGAACATTCCGTAGTCAGAAGAACTTACAAAACTTGATTCACAGAAAATTCGGTGGTGTTTATTTTGAATATCGGATAATGAATACTCCAAAACTTGTAAGAAATTATCATTTGCAGTCAAGATATTACCTTTCGTATCAAACTCAATAAACGCATACGAATTATCAATTGCATTTACCACTCCTTCCGCTGCTTGTTTTTCAAACGTTTGTTCCGTACTATCATATCTTACCCCGATGTATTTTACTGGTTTCCCATTTTCACCTAAAACAGGTGCAAATACACCATCTACATAATACGGAGTTCCATCTTTCTTGCGGTTTTTTACAACCCCTCTAAAAATTTCTCCCCTTCCAATCGTTGACCATAGTTCCTTAAATAGTTCTTTTGGCATATCTGGATGGCGTACAATATTTTGATTTGCACCTATTAATTCTTCTCGCTTATATTGCGAAACCTCACAATGTTTATCGTTTACATACGTAATATATCCTTTCAAATCTACTTCCGAAACAATACACATGATATCTACAATTTTCATACGCGTTTCAATTTCACGTTTCAATTGTGCTGCTTCCCCATGCATTTTGGAAATTGTTTCTCCAATATTCTTTAAATGTGTATCGACTAAAGAATTAGCTTGAAATTCGAACGTATTTTGCGTATTTGATATAATTGCATGTGCAAAAGCATCTACCCGTTTCAATTCTAGATCCACCACCGTAAGTGCCTGATAACATCCAGAAAAAATAGATTTCATATCATTTCCAAGGGATACATTCGTTGCTTTCCCAAGGGATGAAATATATTTTTCTAGCGCAACAGCTTCGCGCTTACTTGTACGATGCATTGTTATACCTGCAACTAACACTGTTAAAAAAGAAATCGCTAAAAACATAAAAAACAACAACGAATGTGTTGCTTGATTTACTAAAAAAACCTC
>CALPMT020000003.1:5000-142454 GCA_943324745.2 Chitinophaga pinensis
GTACCAAATGGATTTGATAAAACATTTGCTGAAATGAATTTGGAAGAAAAAAGTAAGTTAAGTCATCGAGCACGAGCAATTGAGAAGTTTATTCATTTTCTTAATGAACAATCAATGTGATCAGCAACTTTACCAACATCTATCTAAATCGAAATCCTTTGGAAACATTTCTTAAACAAAATAGCACATCCTGAAAATTTCGTTTAAAGAGTAAGCAAGATCGAAATCTTGGATGAAAAATCTAACGAAGGATTCAGTCCAATACAAAGAATTTTATATAAGAGATTGGTTTCAAAACATGAAATTATGTTAAAATCATTGGTCGCAATTAAACCAAAAATGCATATTTTGGTTTATATTTTAATTAAAAATAATATTTCAAATGGAAATTTACACAGAAAATAAGGAACCGAGTGACGAGTGACGGCATTAAAGAGAAGAGAATATAACTTGAAAAAATCCATTGGAATTTCCTTTAAACATAAATTTTTCACCTTAAAAAAGTAACAATCATGGAAATTTGAATAATTACCCTTAAATTTGAGTTGCAAAAACATAAGGACTTCAAAACCTTAATAACTGCATGCATAAATATTAATTTTTAGTAGGAAATCATTATGGAAACTTCAAAAATCATTTACACTATTACCGACGAAGCGCCAGCATTAGCGACGTATTCTTTTTTACCAATCGTGAAAGCATTTCTTTCCTCTGCAGGAGTAGATGTAGAAACAAGAGACATCTCTTTAGCAGCACGTATTTTAGCAAGTTTCCCAACCTATTTAAATGCCGATCAACAAGTAAATGATGCCTTAACAGAATTAGGAGAATTAGTAAATCTTCCAGAAGCAAACATTATTAAATTACCAAACATTAGCGCATCTGTACCTCAATTAGTTGCTGCTGTTAAAGAATTACAAGCTGCTGGTTTTTCAATTCCTAACTACCCTGTAGACCCACAAACAGATGAAGAAAAGTCTGTTCGTGCTACCTATGATAAAATCAAAGGAAGTGCTGTGAATCCTGTGATTCGTGAAGGAAACTCTGACCGTAGAGCGCCTTTCGCAGTGAAAGAATATGCACGCCAAAACCCGCACTCTATGGGAGCGTGGAGCAAAGATTCTAAAACAAAAGTGGTTACTATGACTTTTGGCGATTTTAGAGCAAACGAACAATCCGTATTGATTGAAAATCCTACAAAAGTAAACATCGAGTTCGAAGGGAAAGATAGTTCAAAAGAAACGTTGAAAGCGAACTTAGGACTAATCGCTGGTGAAATCATCGATGCAACACACATGAGCGTGAAAGCGTTATACGCATTTTTAACTGAACAAGTTGCATACGCTAAAGCAAACAACATCTTGTTTTCTGTTCACATGAAAGCTACAATGATGAAGGTTTCTGACCCAGTTATCTTCGGACATATCGTGAAAGTATATTTTGCGGATGTATTCACTAAACACGCTGCGAAAATCAAAGAACTTGGTGTTAATGTAAATAACGGATTAGCAGACTTATTAGACAAAGTAAAAGGCCATATAGATATTGAAGCAGACATCGAAGCGGCTTTTGCAAATGGTCCAGCAATAGCAATGGTAAATTCAGACAAAGGAATTACCAACCTACACGTACCTTCTGACGTAATTATTGATGCTTCTGTTCCTGCAATGATCCGTACTTCTGGTCAAATGTGGAACAAAGACGGTAAATTACAAGATACTTTAATCGTTATTCCTGATTCTAGTTATGCTGGAGTTTATGATGCTACAGTTAATTTCTGTAAAGAAAATGGTGCGTTCGACCCAAGAACGATGGGTACAGTTTCTAACATCGGTTTGATGGCGCAAAAAGCGGAAGAATATGGTTCACACGACAAAACATTCGAAATCAAAGCGGATGGTGTTGTAAAAGTGGTTGCTGAAAACGGGATGGTATTGATGAGTAGCGAAGTAGAAGCTGGTGATATCTGGAGAGCTTGTCAAGTAAAAGATGCGCCAATCCAAGACTGGGTAAAATTAGCCGTTAACCGTGCAAAAGCAACACAATGGCCAACTATTTTCTGGTTGGATGAATCACGTGCACACGACAGACAAATCATGGCAAAAGTGCAAAAATATTTGAAAGATTACGATACAACTGGTTTAGATATTCAAATTTTATCTCCAACAGAAGCTACGCTTTATTCATTGAAAAAAGTAAAAGCTGGAGAAAATACAAATTCTGTAACTGGTAACGTATTACGTGACTATTTAACTGACTTATTCCCAATCTTAGAAGTAGGTACAAGTGCGAAAATGCTTTCAATCGTTCCTTTGATGAATGGTGGAGGTTTATTCGAAACTGGTGCTGGTGGTTCTGCTCCTAAACACGTGGAGCAATTCTTAGAAGAAAACCACTTACGTTGGGATTCTTTAGGAGAATTTTTAGCGTTAGCTGTTTCTTTGGAACACTTAGGAAATACCTACAACAACCCAAAAGCTAAAGCATTAAGTCAAACTTTAGATAAAGCAACTGCACGTTTGTTATTAGAAGACAAATCTCCTTCTAAAAACGTGAAAGAATTAGACAACAGAGGTTCACATTTCTACTTGGCATTATTCTGGGCGGAGGAATTAGCTAATTGTGACGATACTGAAATCAGTGCTTCTTTCAAAGGATTAGCTGCTGAATTGGAAGCGAATAAAGAAACTATTTTAAATGAATTAAACGAAGTACAAGGACAAGCGGTAAACATTGGTGGATACTACTATCCGAACGCGGACTTAGCAGCAAAAGCATTAAGACCTAGCGAAACGTTTAACCATGCTATTGAGTCTTTGTTGACAAATGCATAAATTCAAATAAGTAATTTAAAATAACATACTCTCCTTTCGTTAAGATTGGAGAGTTTTTTTATTAAATAAATGTCATCCCTCTCGGTACCCCTTCAAAGGGGGAAGACGAAAAGACTCGAAATATTAAATGAAGAATTTAATCCTATTTATTTTACTTGTCACCTTATTCAGTTGCGGAACAATTCAACCAATAGCACCTTCAATACAAACAGTTGAATCAGTTATTAAGCAAGAAAAATCGGAGATAAATGTTCCAATTCAAGTAGATTTAACCACCTACCTGAAAGAAGCGGAAAAACAAACACCCAAAACCTTTGAAGACGAAGTAAAACAATGTGAAGGAATTAGTTTTTGGTATAAATTGGAAAGAAATCCCTTAGAATTTGATGGAAAAAACAATAATTTACTCCTCGAACTTTCTGGTAAATATGCGATTAAACTAAATTACTGCCCGAAATGTACGGGTATGTTCTCGGATGAGGATCATTGCATTACACCAAGAATTTATGCAAGTTGCGGTGTAGGCGAACCGATGCGTAAAATCAAAGTGAGTACATCTACAGCACTTTCGATTGCAACTAATTATCAATTACAAGCTAAAACGGAAGTCAAAGAAATAGAAACAATCGACAAATGTCAAATTACTGTTTTTAAAGTCGATGCTACCAAAAAACTGGAAGAAGAAATAGCGAAAGCCTTGAAAGATGTTACTAAAGACATCGACAAAAAAATTGCGGATACAGATGTCAAAAAACAAATCGCAGATATTTGGAAACAATTAAACACTCCAATATCCATTGCAGAAATGGGATACTTTTCACTAAATCCAAGTTCGTTAAGTATATCAAACCCTGAATTCTCTAAGAACAAATTAAATCTAATAGTTTCAATAAATGCCTATCCCAAAGTATTTCTTGAAACTAAAAATTCACCGATTCCACCACTTCCAAACCTAAGTAACAACAAGGAAAAAAATAGTGGTTTTTCGATTCATTTAGACATCAATGGAAGTTACCAAGCGATCAACAACTTATTGAGTAAAAACATCAATGGAAATGAAATTTTACTAAAAAAAGAAAAAATAATCCTAGACTCAGTGAAAATCTTAGGCGCTTCCAATAAACAACTTTCTTTTCAAGTACATTTCTCCGGAAAAC
Source organism: Chitinophaga pinensis (assembly GCA_943324745.2). Lineage (GTDB taxonomy): Bacteria > Bacteroidota > Bacteroidia > Flavobacteriales_D > Crocinitomicaceae > CANHVK01. The sequence goes on from CALPMT020000003.1 coordinate 8,992, forward strand.
GAAGCGGAATACTTTATTTAGTCGGAACTCCAACATTCGACAAAGAAAAACAAATCATTTCGTTTCCAGACCTATCGTTTGACATTGAAACAAAAAATAAACTAATAAAGAGTGCTGCATGGCTATTCGACAACCTCATTACCGACAAAATTCGCGAAGCAGCCATTTATGACTTGAAAAATGATTTAAAAAACAATAAATCGCTTGTAGAAAAAGAATTAAACCGCGATTTAGATAAAAACATTCGTATGGCAACAACTATATCATCCATTGTTATTGATGGCATTTACCCAATGAACAACGAATTACTAATCCAAAGCAGCCTTATCGGTGAATTGAAAATCTTAGTGAAATAAATACTTATTACCTCAATCAAATACGTCACTCGTCGCTTCATCTCTCGTCACGGTTCCTGAGGTTCTAGAAGGACCGTCTCTCGTCACTCGTCACTTCATCACTCCCTTCCCCGCTATCCATCCCGTACTCCAAGCCGCCTGAAAGTTAAACCCTCCAGTAACTCCATCCACATCCAACACTTCTCCAGCAAAGAACAAACCTGGTTGATGACGACTTTCCATGGTTTTAAAATCCACACCATCTAATGCAATTCCACCAGCTGTAACAAATTCTTCTTTAAAAGTCGTTTTACCTTTGACCTCATAACGGTCATTCAACAAGGTATTTACTAATTTATTAAAAGCTTTCCCTGCGACTTCTTTCCAACGCGCATCGATAGAAATTGTGGATTTATCCACTAAAAACTCCCACAAACGACTAGATAATCCAAAAGGATTATAATTACTGATTTTCTTATCTGCATTCGTTTCTTTAACACGTTCTAGTTCCTCGCGTAATGCGTCTTCTTTTTTGGTATGCAACCAATTAACCAAAACAGCAAAATCGTAGTTATTTTCCGCTAATATTCTTGCTCCAAAGGCTGATAATTTCAAGATTGCTGGTCCACTCATCCCCCAATGGGTAATCAATAATGGTCCATCTGCTTCCAATTTTGTTTTTTCTACGCGTACTAAAGCTGGTTCAACGACAATTCCCATCAAGGAACGAATTGGTTCGTTTGGCATATTGAACGTAAACAGCGATGGAACAGGATGAACAATACTATGCCCGAATTTTTCTGCCCAGTGAAGCGAATCCGCTTTCGGTTGACCACCCGTAGTATAAATCACGCGATCAGCGGAAATTTCTTGCTCTAGCGATTTCAAAACAAAACGTCCGTTATCAAAATGAATATCGTTAATGGGTGTTTGTTGTTGAACGCACACCCCCAAGCGTTTTGCCTCAAACTCAAAGCAATCAATAATCGTTTGAGAACTATTTGATTTTGGGAAAATACAATTATCGGATAAGGTCTCAAGTGCTACCCCACGTTTTTTAAACCAATCAATCGTAGATTGAGCATTAAATTGCTCAAATGCTTTTCTAAGTTGATTTTTACCTCGCGGATAAAAATTAGATAGTTGTTTATTATCAAAACATGCATGCGTAACATTACAACGACCACCACCTGAAACCTTAACCTTCGCTAGTACCTTATTCGATTTTTCGTAAATAGTCACCTGCGCATTCGGATGATGTTCTTTAGCAGAAATTGCAGCAAAAAATCCCGCAGCACCCCCACCTACAACCGCAATATTTAGATTTGAACTCATTTAACAAAAATAGTCAAATTAAAGGTGAGCGAGATTCACCATTTAGAAATTAAGAAATTTAGGATTCGAAGCAATAACCTTCTCCCGTATCGGACACCCATCCACATGACTTCCATCCAAATACCCAATACTCATCAAAAATTCATTCACAATCTCCCCTCCCGTAAATTTAAAGGTCTTTTTAAACAACTTCATCCAATCTGTCAATACCAATGGATGATGATGGTCCAACCATGCACTAAACGAACCATAAGATTCTTGAAGCCACAAAATCACTTGTGCATTATGTATAGCCGCATGGACTTTCAAACGATTACGAATTATTCCTGCATCTTGTAATAAACGCGTAACATCTTTGTCCCCATAATTAGCAACCACCTGTACCTTAAACTGACTATAAGCCTTTTTGAAATTTTGTTGCTTTTGCAAAATAGTATTCCAACTCAAACCCGCTTGATTAATCTCTAATACCAAACGCTCAAACAACTCATTGTCATCCAAAATCGGAAAACCATAAGCAGTATCGTGGTATATTTTGTGTAAATTATCTGCTTCCATACGAGAAACAGCATCGCAATAAGAAGTCGGTTTATGTGGTTGGTTCATAATATTCTATTTATTCAAAAAAGTACCAAAACCATGTAACTTCTTCATCCAATAATCAGAATTCTCAATCTCTGCGATAATCACCCCCTTCGAAGAGCTTGCGTGAATCATTTTCAAAGGCTCTCCTTTTTCGGAAATGATAATCCCAACATGCGACACTTCATCTGAACCACTATTAAAAAAAACCAAATCTCCTTTGGTAACTTCATCTTTATCTATCTTCCGACAAGTCGCAAATTGATCGCGTGAACTTCGACCAACTTGTACATTCGCTTTTTGCAATACATAACAAGTAAATCCACTACAATCAAAACCTTCTGGAGTAACTCCTCCGAAGACATAAGGAACACCAATATGCGTTTGTGCAATTTCGACTACTAACTCGCGATCTGCTGGTACTACCTCCGTTTTTTTGGGAGAAGCGATTATGCGTTTATCAGAATAAGGTAAACCCTCAAAAAGCCCAACGAGTAATTCCTTTAATTTTCGGTAAGATTCTTTATCCTTCTTTGACTTATAGCTCTCTAATTCATCCAACAAATAAAAACGCAATGCAGAAATTTCATCCTTATGCTTTACAAAAAGTAATTTGCTTTCTGGCAACATTTTAATTTCTTTCAGCAAATTACCACCCTCCAACCAAGGAGAAGGATTACGTCGCTTAAATAAAAATTTGTTTTCTAAACGCAATAAGGAAATCGCACGATAGTAACGGGGTAAGAGAGAAGTATCATAATCGGGATTATTCACCAACTTATCTGCATTCCAATAAGTCAAACGATAATTTCCCTGCGAATACAGTAAACTTAATTTACGCAAACTTCGATTTTGTCCATACGAAGTCGATATGCACAAAATAAAAAGCAATAAACCAACAATTCGTATTCCAAGTGAACGTCTCATACTACTAATTTACAAAACAAGTTTCTAAAAACCTCGTTTTATAGATAATTGTTACATTTACACATTAAACAATTGAATAATTACTCCCCATGTCCGTACATAAAGACGTTAAAAAAGTAACCACCCACGTACTTCAAGAAATGAAGAATCGAGGTGAAAAAATCTCCATGCTAACTGGATACGATTTCTCTATGGCTAGAATTATTGATGCCTCCGGTATTGATGTTATTTTAGTTGGTGATTCTGCTTCCAATGTAATGGCTGGTCATGAAACAACATTGCCAATTACTCTCGATCAAATGATCTATCACGCTGCTTCTGTCGTTCGTGCAGTCGAACGCGCTTTAGTGGTGGTTGATATGCCTTTTGGTTCCTACCAAGGTAATTCCAAAGAAGCACTTTCAAATGCAATTCGTATCATGAAAGAGACCGGTGGTCACTCCGTAAAAATGGAAGGTGGTGAAGAAATTATCGAATCGATCAAACGTATTTTGACTGCAGGAATACCTGTAATGGGTCACTTAGGGTTAACACCTCAATCTATCTATAAATTTGGAACTTACGCTGTTCGAGCTAAAGAAGAAGATGAAGCGAAAAGATTGATACATGATGCAAAACTATTAGAAGAAGCTGGATGTTTTGCAATCGTTCTTGAAAAGATTCCTGCTCAACTTGCAGAACTTGTTGCTAAATCTGTTTCTATCCCAATTATAGGAATTGGCGCCGGAAATGGTGTAGATGGACAAGTACTTGTGGTACACGACATGTTAGGAATAAACAACGAATTTAGCCCGCGTTTTTTACGCAAGTACAACAACCTATACGAACAAATGTTCTCGTCATTTCAAGCTTATATTTCGGATGTAAAATCTGGCGACTTCCCTAACGAAAACGAACAATATTAACAAAAGACAAAAGACTTTTAGATAAAAGAAAAAAGACCTATATACTTTTAATTCTTTCTTCTTTTTTTCTTTTCATCTTTATTCTAACTAAAAATGATTCTAGGAAACACAGCTATACCTGATATTGAGGTACTTTATGAAGACAATCATGTGATTGTTGTAAATAAAAAGCCATCCGATATTGTGCAAGGGGATAAAACAGGCGATACGACCATGCCAGATAAAGTAAAAGAATTCCTGAAAATCAAATACAATAAACCCGGAAATGTATTCTGTGGCGTGGTTCATCGACTTGATAGACCAACAAGTGGTGCAGTTGTATTTGCGAAAACAAGCAAGGCTCTTTCACGTTTAAACGAACAATTTAAAACCCACGAAACCAACAAAGTATATTGGGCTGTGGTAGAACAAAAACCAGAACAAAAACAAGGTAGATTAGAAAACTTTTTAATTAAAAATGAAAAACAAAATAAATCCTACGTTCATATCAAAGAAGTAAACGGTTCTAAAAAAGCAATTCTACATTATAAACTTTTAAATTCCTCTGACAAATACCACTTATTAGAAGTAAATTTAGAAACAGGCAGACACCATCAAATACGAGCACAACTTTCAAATATTAAATGTATTATAAAGGGCGACTTAAAGTATGGAGCGAAGCGTTCAAATCCGGACGGTTCTATTCACTTACACGCTCGACACTTAGAATTTGATCATCCAACAACGAAGGAAAGAATTAAAGTTATAGCACCCGTACCTAACGAATCTTTATGGTTATGGTTCGAATCGAAAAATAGTTAATTTGACTTTTTCCTAAAAATGAATAAAATTTCGTCTTTTTTTGACTATATTTAATTTTAGCACATCAAAAAAACACCAACATTAAATGTTTACAAATAACATATTAGGTAAAATATTATTTTTCTTACGTTCATTCTTTCCAATTCAACTGCTTTTTGGCCACTTAAAGTACAATCTTTTTGCTCTTTCGTTTTGGATATTTTTATTTTTAATAATTACGGATAAAATCGGTTTTTCCTACGGTATACCTTTTCTTTTTTATTCGCCAGAATATAATGGAGAAATTGGATGGGTCTCTTTCGCACTTATGGGATTTGCTATTGGTGGGTTCACAATGGCATTCAATACTTACAGCTACATGAAACTTGGAACAAAATATGCTTTTCTAGCAACATTGTCTCGTCCATTTATTCGTTTTTGTTTTAACAATTCAATTCTTCCAATTATTTTTAACATCTATTTTATTTATCGCTTCATAAATTTTCAACGCTCAGAAGAATTTGCAACCGATATAGATATTTACGGATATATATTTTCATATATCGGTGGATTTACACTATTCATTTCGATTTCACTTTTATATTTTTTTCCTGTAAATAAAGATGTATACAAATTTCTAGGAAAATCAAGCGAAGAAGAAAAAATTGAAGATGGCGTCGGATCTATTCTACACAACAACATACATTGGACTGAGTATTTCAAATATCAAAAGGACCGAACCTATATTTACATGGTTACACTTTTCTTTTGGAGAAAAAGTAGGTCTATTAAACATTATGATAAACTGTTGTTAAAAAAAGTTTTTTCAAGAAACCGAATAAATTCTTCCTTATTTGAAATTGTAACAATCGTTGCTTTCGTTTTTATTGGAGTGCTTCGTAACTCACCACTATTCGAAGTTCCGGCAGCAATGAGCTTTGTTATGCTACTTACTATTATCCTAATGCTTTTTAGTGCTTTCAGATCTTGGTTTGGTTATTGGACTCAAGCAATACTTATCGTAATGATTATTATAATGAATTATTTAAGTACAACAACTACATGGTTTCAATACACAAGTTACGGATACGGTTTGTCTTACGAACCTAAAAAATTAGTGCCATTTAACATTGAAACAATAACTGAGTTAAATCTTGAAAAGGAAAAAGTTATAGCTGCAAAAAATAAATATATTAAAACTCTAGAAAATTGGAAAAAATCGACTGGACAGAAAAAACCAAAAATGATTTTAGTGATGACTTCAGGGGGAGGTTCTAGAAGCGCAGTATGGACCTTTTCTGTACTTCAAAAAGTAGACAAACGTTTCGAAGGAAAAATATCCAAACACATACACTCAATAACTGGTGCTTCAGGAGGAATGATAGGTGCAGCATACTTTAGAAGCTTATTATTAGAAGATAAACTGCACAACACAACTAATCGTTTTAATGAAAATTATCAAAAAAATATTTCTAAAGATTTATTAAACAAACTAATTTTTTCAGCATATTCTAACGATTTATTTTATCGTGACCACGTAAAAATCGGGAATAACATTTATACTAAAGATCGTGGTTATGCTTTTGAACAACAATTACATGAGAACACTAACAATACGATGAATGTTCCTTTATCCTATTTCAAAAAACCAGAAGAAAATGCTATAGTACCATCAATGTTTTTTACTCCTACAATTGTAAACAACGGAAGAAGATTATTAATATCAACTCACAATATGTCTTTTCTTTGTGTAGGGAAGAAAAGTGACTCAGGACTAACTTCTTCCTATGAATACGTTGATTTTCAATCTTATTTTAACAAGAATTCAACTTACGAACTGAGATTTAGTTCAATTCTTCGAATGAGTGCAACATTCCCATTCGTACTACCAATGGTTACTATGCCTACAACACCAACAATGCATATTATGGACGCTGGTTTACGTGATAACTATGGTGGTAAATTAACCATGGAAATGATATATTCTATGCGTAAATGGATTAAAGATAATACATGTGGTGTAATCGTGCTGCAAATTAGAGATACAAAAAAATTATTACGCGGTGACGTGGTGAAAAATGTTTCTTTAATAAACAAATTTACAATGCCTTTCGGCAATATGTACGATAACTTTCCTAAAACGCAAGATTTCGACCAAGAATCATTAATGCAATACGCTACGCATCGAATTGGATTCCCTGTCCATTTTATTTCTTTCAATTTACTCGAAGAACAAAAAAAACGCATTTCACTCACTTGGCACTTAACGGGACAAGAAAAAGCAAGAGTCAACAAAGCATTTTATAGTCGAGGAAATAAATATGCTTTACACAAGTTAGAACGATTAATGCGCGAATCTAATTAATATGGAACATGTAAGTCAATTATATCAGTATAATGTAAATGACTTTGTGATCGACACAAATTCTCCAGATTTCTTTGCTGAAAATTTAAAAAATTTAATTACTATTAATCAAAAAGATACGCTTTGGTTAAACTTTCACTCTTTAACCCGTAAAGAATCCATTGAATCTCTTTTCACCTCACTGAACATTGATAAATTAACGATTGAAAACATTTATAAAACAGAAAAAAGACCCAAAATTGAAGAATATCCAGATTACCTCTTTTTTACTGTGCGTTCTGCTTTATCCAAAGAAATGAACTCTTTTTTCTTAAATAAAGACCAAATATCATTTATTCTAGGGAAAAACTTTCTTATTTCCTTTCAATCCAAAAAAGCACAGCATTTTGAAGATGTACGTGATCGAATTGAAAAAAAACGCGGAAAAATTAGATTCAAAGGACCTGATTTTTTATTATTTAGATTACTTGAAAGTATAACCGATAATTATTTTGAAGTATTAGATGATATCGTAAATTCCATTGAAAAAATTGAACATCGATTAATTTACCAACCAGATAATGAAATTTTAAAAGAAATCGAAATTCAAAAAAGAAAACTAATTGAATTGCGTAAAATTGTTTTTCCGCTTAAAGAAATCGCTTCTCATTTAGAAAGAGTTATGAATCCTTTAATTGATAAATCAAATCACTATTATTTTTCAGAAATAAAAGATAATTGCATCACAGTACTTGAAGAAATTGATGATAACAAACAAATTCTCGATGGATTTTCAAACTTATATTTTGCTGTTCAAGGACAACGAATGAATCAAGTAATGAAACTTCTTACTGTTGTAAGTGCAATTTTTATTCCATTAACTTTCATTGTTGGTGTTTACGGAATGAACTTCGAAAAAATGCCAGAATTAAGCATGAAATATGGATACTATATTTGCTGGGGCATCATGGTAGTTATAACCGGAATATTATTATTTGCGTTTTATAAGCGAGGTTGGTTTAAGTGAGTAAAGAGCAACAAGTAAAGAGCGAAGAATTAAGAAAAAATCAAGTTAAACTTTGAATCAATCTACAACTCAAAATATTTAAATTCAACTAATTAACCTTAAAATCTGTACGATTAACAATTGACCTTCCTAAAGTTAAACCATCCGCATAATGTAATTCACTTCCGACAGTTACACCTCTGGATAAGGTAGTTATTCGTATATCACATTCTTTGAGTTTTTTATAAAGGTAAAAATTAGTGGTATCTCCTTCCATAGTAGGACTCAAAGCAAAAATCACCTCTTCCACCTCCCCACTACCAGCCTTTTCAACCAAGGACGGTATATTTAAATCGGAAGGTCCAATTCCATCCATCGGAGATATGATTCCACCCAAAACATGATAAATGCCTTTATAAGAAGATGTTTCTTCGATGGCCATAACATCTCGTACATCCTCAACAACACAAACAATAGATCGAGTACGATGTGGATTTACACATATAAAGCATAATTCTTCATCCGAAATATTTCCACACGTAGCACAATGTTTGACTTTCGCTTTCATGGTAATAAACGCTTGCGCAAATCGTTCTATTTCTTCTGGCTTACGATTTAACAATTGTAACACTAAACGTAAAGCTGTTCGCTTTCCAATACTGGGAAGTGTCGCTAATTGCTCTACAGCATCTTCCATGTACTTCGAAGGTAATTTCATGACTTTTTGTTTTGTTAACAAAGTTAAACGTATTATCATTCTAATAATTTTAAATGTCTAATTAATTTATAAATCAACTAATATTTGAAAATGGAAAAGTTTCTGAAAATATCTCATAATTATTAACACGTATTTTTGTTACCTTTACAACACAAAAAACATGAAATATGAGTTATGATATCGCTATAATCGGAGGAGGAATTGTTGGAGCAGCAACGCTTTACAAACTTCAAAATAGATTTCCAGACAAAAAAATCGTTTTGCTAGAAAAAGAAAATTGTTTAGCCGATCATCAAACAGGTCATAATTCAGGTGTGATTCATTCTGGATTGTACTATAAACCTGGCTCGCTAAAAGCTAAAAATTGTGTTGAAGGAAGACATGAATTAGTAGCATTTGCAAAAGAAAACAATATTGCTCACGATGTTTGTGGAAAAGTAGTAGTTGCAACCAAAGAAAGTGAATTGGAATACCTCGAAAAAATATATCAAAACGGTGTTGCTAATCAAATAGAAGGTTTAAAAAAAATTACCGGAGAAGAAATCAAACAATATGAACCTTTTGTCGAAGGAATCGCAGGCTTATTTGTTGCTTGTACAGGAATCATCGATTTCCGAGGTGCTACAGCAAAAATGGTAGAGCTTTCTTTAGCCATTCAACCAGAAAGTAAATTATTGTTAGAACATGAAGTAATTGATGTTAAAAAAGAATCTTCCACTTCCACAATCATCACAAATAAAGGGAATTTCGAAGCAAAACATTTGGTTTTCTGTGCAGGTTTACAAGCGGATCGTTTGGCACGTAAAGATGGTGTAAATTTAAAAGAACAAGTCGTAGGTTTCCGTGGAGATTATTACGAATTAACAGAAGAAGCAAAAAAGAAAGTAAAAAATTTAGTATATCCAGTCCCAGACCCAGCATTTCCATTCTTAGGAGTTCATTTCACGAGAATGACAAATGGAGATGTCGAATGTGGGCCAAATGCAGTTTTTACATTTAAACGTGAAGGGTATGGGAAAACAGATTTCTCATTAAAAGACTCTTGGGATGCATTAACCTATAAAGGAACTTGGAAATTATTTTTTCAAAATATGAGCTATGGTATTAATGAATATCGTCGTGCATTTTCAAAAAAATTATTTTTAAAAACATTGCAAGTCATGATTCCAAGTTTAACCATGGATGATATCGTTCCTGGTCGTGCTGGTGTACGCGCCCTTCTTCTTGGAGAGGATGGTGATACACGTGATGACTTTAGAATTGAATACCACGGTAATTCAATCCATGTATTGAATGCACCATCACCTGCAGCAACGGCATCGCTGGCAATTGGAGGTTATATTGCGGATGAAGCTGAAAAACATTTTGCTTTAAAGTAGTAAATTAAGCGACTTAAATATAGAGGGATGCGTTATTGCATCCCTTTTTTGTTGTACCTTTGACAATCCTACAATGGATAATACCTACAAATAATTTCTAATCTCACCGATAACTTCGTTATTTCGTTTGATATAAGCTTCTTACTTCGAAGGTATTTATTGTCTAATACTATATATTATTGAATGGCTAAGTCGCAAGAAACCTACAACAAAAAAGAAAAAGAAAAAAAACGTTTAAAAAAACGTCAAGATAAAAACCTAAAAATGGAGGAGCGTAAATCTAATCCTACAGCAAGTGGATTAGATGCGATGATGGCATATGTAGATGAAAATGGACACATCTCCGATACTCCGCCAGATCCAGCAACAAAGAAAAAAATAGCACTTTCAAGTATTGAAATTTCTGTTCCTAAACGAGTAGAAGAAGAAATGCCTGCAGTAAGAGTTGGAAGAATTGATTTCTTTAACCACCAAAAAGGATTTGGTTTCATCAAAGAAAATGAAACACAAGAGAAATATTTCGTACACGTTCATGGTCTACTTCAAGAAGTTGAAGAAGGTAATGCTGTTTCTTTCGAATTAGAAAGAGGTATGAAAGGTATGAACGCAGTAAGAGTTAAGAAAATATAACTATTTAACAAATGCTTTAATTTGAACCTCTGTCAAAAGAGGTTCTGTATTTGCTTCAATAGTTACCGTTTTTGTAATCTCTCCTACCTGACCTGGCTTTGGATGAAATCCTACCTCAATATAATCTGATTTACCCGGTAAAATAGGTTGATCTGGTTTATGAGGAGTCGTACAACCACAACTAGCAGAAACCTTATCAATAATCAACGGTTTTTTTCCAGTATTCGTTACTTTAAATTTACACGTGTTATCCGATTCGGGTTTTACATTCCCAAAATCGTATAGCATTTTATCGAACGACATCGAAGTCACCGACTCTTTTTCAGCTTTTTCTTCCGCTTCAAAAGCTTTGACTTTCGCAGCTAATTCCTCATCCGATTCTCCATCAGAAAGGACAGAAACACTTCCTTCTTGTGCATTATTATCTTTCATCGTGTTAGTACAAGCAGGCATTCCGTATATAATTCCTACAATCAAAAAAACTCGTTTCATATTCGAAAAATTAAACTAAAAACATATCATTAGCATCACAAAATCATTGTCAGATAATTTCATAACTCCTAATTTATAGTTTACTCTAACCCTGCTTTTTCGTAACTTCCATTTTTCAACGTTTTCAAAGCAGCTTGTAAAATAGCATTACGTTCATTGTAAATGCGATAAAACTCAGTTGTCCCCCATAAATCTTGAGCAATCATCGCTTTTAAAAACAATTTTACTAATTTTTCACTTTCAGGATATTCTTTTTCGTCCAATTTCAAAGTAGAATGTTCTTTAGTTAAATAACTAAAAAATTCATCCATAAACGTTTTATCACAATTAAACTTTGATAAAAACATTTCAAAATTAGGATAATCTAGCTTTAATCTATCTCTGTTTTTATTGACATACGTCAAGGAAAAAGTATTAAACGCACCTATACCTAATATAGATCTAAAATATTTTGTGAATTCGTTGGTGTCTAATGGCACAAAAACGTCTGGCATAATTCCACCACCACCATAAACAATTCTTTGTTTGATTAATGTTTTATATTTCAAGGAATCAGGAAATTTTATACTGTCTTGATTCATTAATTCACCATGTTTCAAACGTTTTAACACATCATTATGATACTCTTCCGAATTACCTTCGTATGGTTTTTGAATGTTACGACCTACAGGTGTGTAATAACGTGCAATAGTTAATCGAATTTGTGAACCATCTGATAGATCGATTGGTCGTTGAACTAATCCTTTACCAAATGTTCTACGCCCGACTATTAATCCTCTATCCCAATCCTGAATTGCACCAGAAACAATTTCACTCGCAGAAGCAGAATTTTCATTCACTAAAACAATCAATTTTCCTTTTTCAAACCCACCTTTAGTATCGCAATTCATATATTGTCGCGGTTGGTGTTTCCCTTGAGAATAAACCACTAATTTATCCTTCGTTAAAAACTCATCGCTTACCGTCTTAGCTGCATACATAAGTCCTCCACCATTATCTTGCAAATCTAAAATCAAATTTTTCATTCCTTTTTTAGTCAACTCAGATAAACTTGCTTTGATTTCGTCGGTTGTTGTGTGTGAAAAGCTATTCAGTTTTAAATACCCTGTTTCTGGAGTAATCATATAATGACAATCTAAAGAATGCATTGGGATTTTATCACGCGTAATTTCAAACTTCAACAAGTTTGCTTCTCCTTTTCTTAAAACTTCTACAGTAACCTTTGTTCCTAAACCTCCCATCAATTTTTCACGGACCTGTGAATTTTTAAGTTTCACATTAGCAACAATATCTGCACCTACTTTTACTATTTTATCTCCAGCACGCAAACCAACTTTTTCAGATGGTCCTCCAGGAATCGTAGCAACCACAATCAAGGTATCTTTCAATAACTGGAAACGAATCCCAACTCCAAAAAAACTACCATTAATTTGTTGATTTGCATCGTCAACATCTTCTTTTGAAATATAAACTGAATGAGGATCTAATTTCTCTAAGGCTGCAACTATAGCTGCTTCTGTGACATCTTTTGAATTCACATCATCCACATACATGTAATGAATATAATTGTAAATCTCTTCTATTTTCTTGGCGTCTTTTAATAAATCATTTTTCTGAGAAAATGAAAATAAGGAAAATAGTAAAAAGGAAATTATAAAAAGTTTCTTGAACATACTAATAATTTAAGTTTTTAAAATTAACGCAATTTTTAGAAATATAGTTTGTGCTTAACGTTTTTTGGGTGAAATTAACTAAACCATACATCTCGAATCATCGCACAACCAGCGATTTCGTTTACGCGTTGAATAATTATCGATTTACCTTGCATCAATTCATCTCGCATCACGGATGAATCCAACGTCAAATGCAACACTTGATTTTTAATGAAAATATTTTTGGTCCTCGCAGATACTGCTCTCCCCATCATATCTTCCCATTTATTGATGACTTCCATTTCTTTCATACGACCATCTAAACCATACGCTTTCATCAATTTATCGATGACATCGCCAAGGGTACTTTGGTTGGAAATTCGTTTATTTTCGTTCATATTATCTTTCTAAAATTTCACGCATATCAAACAATTTGTAATCCATGGATATACGATTAAAAATGGTTGCAACTCTTTCCTTGTCGGTATCAGTAACTAATACTTGGCCAAAGACATTATCAGATACTAATTTCATTAATTTTTCTACCCGATGGTTGTCTAATTTATCAAAAATATCATCGAGTAACAAAATCGGTTTTTTATTTAATTGTTTTTTTAACCAATCAAATTGCGCTAAACGTAAAGCAATCACAAAAGACTTTTGCTGACCTTGCGACCCAAATTTCTTCACTAAATGGTCATTGATTAAAAACACGAAATCATCTTTATGAATTCCGGCGTTGGTATATCCAGAAAACGAATCTTTTTTCAAATTTTGCACCAATAAATTTGAAAAGGATGCATCATTTAATTGTGATTTATATTCCAGTTTTACGTGTTCTGTTTCGTTACCAATAAATTCATAGTAATATTGAAAGGTTGGTATAAATTCTTTTAAAAAGGCAAGTCGTTTTTGATAGATGACATCCCCTATCAATTCCAACTGCATATCCCAAACCTCAATGCTTTCTCGTTCAAAGAACCCATTGTCATAAAACTGTTTTAACAACATATTTCGTTGATCCAACACCTTATTGTATTTTACTAAACTGTACAGGTATTCTCTGTCAAATTGAGAAATAATCCCATCCACCCAACGACGACGAGATTCACTTCCTTCTGAAATCAAATCTCGGTCATACGGAGAAATAATTACGGAAGGAAATTCACCAATATGATCGCCTAATTTTTCGTAATTGACCTTATTGCGTTTTACGACTTTCTTCTCTCCTGCTTTGACAGCACAGTAAATTTCTATTTCATCACCATCTACATCCCACTGACCTTGCACGACAAAAAACTTCTCGTCAAATCGAATGTTTTGCTTATCGATAGGATTCAAATAGGATTTACACATACTTAAGTAATGCACAGCATCTAACACATTCGTTTTACCAATTCCATTCCTACCAACGAAACAATTCACTCCTGATTCAAGCGAAAATTCAGCCTGATCGTAATTTTTGAAATTGATTAAATTAATATGCTTTAAATACATTCCGTAGCTTTTAAATCGTCATTCGTCGCTCGTCACTCTTCACTTCTTACTCACTTCGTAAATCCGATTTGTCTAAATCAACCACGATGGACCCAAAATCAATCACGAACCATTCTAAAAATAACTCGATGGTTAATTTTTCTGGCCAATATTCTTCTTCATCCGTAATACTGGACAATTCGTTTTTAAACATCTTTTTGAAATTTTTCTCCAATACAGGTTCAAAATCAAAAAAATCTTCTTCTACTAAATAAACTGTACCCTCCGTAGAATCCTCTACATCAAATTTCACTTCGGTATTATACTTATTTGCCCAATCCCAAAACGCTTGTCGTGGGTGAATGGTGATGTAACTACGGTTTACTACTTTCATTTTTTTTGTTTAAGTTCAATTTTTCAAACCATTCCGACTTTTTTCCTTGTTGTTGGAACAGGACCAATTTCCATTGGGAACCAAAACCCATGGTGTCTAAAATAGCAGTCATTCTTTTTAAATCGATACGAATTCGCGACTCTACGCTAATCATACTTCGATCTTGAAGTAAAAGTACGAAAGCATTTGGGCTAATTCGGTATTTATCTCCAAACTTCAATGCTATTTTTTTTGTACCAAAATTATCTAAGTAATTATAAAATGTATTTTCAGCAACAACGCTATCCGAATATTTCCAATGCTGATAAACAAACGAATCCTTTTTGTATACCCCAACCCATTTTTCCGACTTTATCGGGTTAAAACGATCTGGAAATAAAGCTGTTTTAATACGACGAATTGATTTTTTGGTAATTTCCAAGGTATCTATGAGTCTTTTAGAAAACAAGGACAAAGAATCGTAATCATAGATTTCGATTTGTTTTTGGGAAATCGAATTCGCTTCCTCTTGGTATTTCTCCGATGGAGCATTTAACTCATCTAAGGTGACAACCTTTTCCGATTTAGAAGAACAAGCTATTACCCCAAGCAAGAAAAATAAAAAAAACAGTAATTTCATCTTTCAAAGTTAACATACAAAAGCGTAGTGCACAAAAAAACCCAAGACTTTCATCTTGGGTTTCTAACTAACTATTTACAAACAATTTTTATTTCTCAATAAACAAAAAGTAAATTATCAAAATAAAATCAATTGCCATACTTAAAAATGCAGATCTCCAAATCCATTTCATAGGAGCAACTGCTAACAATAAACTTAACGTTGTCATTGTTGGAACCACACATAAAATTAATGTTCCTGTATACTTAATTGCTCCTAATCCAACAGCAATTCCACCAACACAACCAACTACCAATAAAATCATACTTATCAATCCAAAACGATTAAATTCTGATTCTTTTATAACACTTACTTCCATACTTTTAGTTCCCATTTTATTATATTTAATACACTACAAAGATTTGAAAATCAATAAAAATAAAGATTGATTGGAATTAGAAAAAAAACTGATTTTTATCAGAAAAAAAGCCGTGAGATCATTCCCACGGCTTTTTCTTGAATTTTAACTATTCTTTTATATCGACTTCAAGTATTCTTCTACATTTTTTTGAATTCTCGCTTCAATGTTCGTATTATCAGCTTTAACAAACGTAGTACCCGAAATTTTCTCAAAAAGCTCAATATAACGATCCGTAACTAATTGCACAAACTCTTCTGGCATATCCGGAATTGTTTGTCTTTCCAATCCTTGAAAATGATTATCAATCAACCATTGCCTTACAAACTCTTTGGATAATTGTTTTTGATTCTCGCCTTTATCCTGTCTTTGTTGATAACCATCTGCATAGAAGTAACGGGATGAATCTGGCGTATGAATTTCATCAATTAAAATTACCTTTCCATCTTTTAGTCCAAACTCATATTTCGTATCCACCAACAACAAGCCTCTTTCTAACGCCATTTCCGAACCACGTTGAAACAAAGCACGTGTATAGGCTTCTAATTGTTCGTAAATAACTTTAGGGACATAATTGTTAGCAATGATTTCCTCTCTTGAAATATCTTCATCGTGACCAGCATCTGCTTTCAATGTTGGTGTAATAATTGGCTCTGGAAAACGATCGTTTTCTTTTAATCCTTCTGGTAATTGCACACCACATACTTCACGTTTGCCTAAAGCATACTCTCGTGCAGCGTGACCAGCTAAATAACCACGAATCACCATTTCAACTCGAATAGGTTCACATTTAACACCTACCGAAACAGATGGGTCTGGAGTTGCCAACAACCAATTCGGAACGATATCTTTCGTCGCATTCAAAAACAAAGTAGCAATTTGATTTAACACTTGTCCTTTAAACGGAATCCCTTTTGGTAACACATGGTCAAACGCAGAAATACGATCGGATGCAATCATTACAACGATGTCATTTTCTAAGGTATAAACATCTCTCACTTTCCCTTTGTACACATCTAATTGACCTGGAAAGTTATAATTGGTAGTTCTAATAGTGTTACTCATTTTTTGAATTATAAATTAGTTTATTATTATCTTTTTGTCTAATGTCTTTTGTCTAATGTCTCACTAGACTCTTTCTTTTCAAATGCTTCAATAATTTTCTTTACCAACGGATGACGAATTACATCGTTTTGATTTAAGCGAACAACTCCAATACCTTCTACATCTCTCAATGTGTCCAACGCATAGGATAAACCCGAACGTTGTTTGGATGGTAAATCTGTTTGCGACATATCTCCTGTTATTATAAACTGAGCAGTTTGTCCCATACGGGTTAAAAACATCTTCATTTGCATGACGGTAGCATTTTGCGCTTCATCCAAAATAACAAATGCATTATCTAATGTTCTTCCCCTCATAAATGCTAAAGGTGCAATCTCAATCACTCCGTATTCCATCATTTGCAATAATTTATCTGGAGGAATCATATCACGTAAAGCATCGTACAAGGGCATCATGTAAGGATCCAATTTGTCCTTCATATCTCCAGGTAAAAAACCAAGATTTTCCCCAGCTTCTACTGCTGGTCGTGTCAAAACGATACGCTTAACTTCTTTTGCTTTTAATGCACGTACAGCCAATGCAATCGCCGTATAAGTTTTACCGGTTCCAGCAGGACCAACAGCGAACACCATTGCATGTTGATTAGTTTCCGCAACTAACTTTTGCTGATTAATTGTTTTTGCCTTAATCTTCGACCCATTATTTCCATGCACAAGCACTTCATCTCCTTGTGAAGCCGGTTTTAAACCTCCATCTTCTAATAAGATTTGTTCAATAATATTTTCGTTCAAAGTATTAAATCGATGGTAATATTCGATTAGTTGAGTCAATTTACGTTCAAAAAGAGCTACCACTTCATCATCTCCTAAGAGTGTTAGGTCATTACCTCTTGCAACAATTTTTAATTTAGGATAATAACGTTTAAGTATATGTAAATACACGTTGTTAACTCCGAAAAATTCAACTGGATTAATGCCTTCTAATGCGTAAATTTTCTCCAAAAATATTCTTTATAAAATGTGTAATTGAACTTTCTTGTTAGAATAAATCTTAATTTTACACCAAAGTTATATTTTTTTTGTCAATCATCCATCAATAATTAAACATGCCAATAATTACGCTTACAACAGACATGGGTTTGAAAGACCATTATGTTGCTTCCATCAAAGGCGCAATTTTATCCCAAATAGATCATATTCATATTATTGACATTACTCACGAAGTACAATCTTTTTCTGTATTACAAGCAACTTTTGCAATACAAAATTGTTTTGAGGATTTTCCAAAAGGAACAGTGCATATTATGGGAGTGAATAGCGAACCCATGATTAATCTTTCTGATGACTCTTTAAGTTCTTATCCAGCAATTATGTTGTTTAAAGGACACTATTTTATAGCAAACGATAATGGTTTTTTTAATTTATTAATCGGCGATAATGAATATCAAGGTTTTTGGAGAATTGACGATGTACTTTCTTCAAAAAATATTTTTAAATTTCCTACAAAAAATATTTTAGTTCCTGCCGCTTGTAGAATTGCTTCTGGAAAAGAAATTAACACCTTTTGTTCTGAACACGATAATTTTCATCGTGCGATTACTTTCCATCCAATTTTTGAGGAAAATGTAATTAAGGGAAATGTAATTCACATCGATCATTTCGGTAATTTAATTACCAATATCACGCGAGCAGATTTTGATAAATTTGACAAAGAAATTCCATTTACAATTTTCTTCCGAAGAAAAGAATATTTCATTGATACAATTTCAATTTCATATTCAGATGTGCCGAGAGGTGAAAAAGTAGCTATCTTTAACTCGAATAATTATTTAGAAATCGCACTTAATCAAGGCGCGACTGACAGAAGAAATAGTGCAACCGCATTATTCGGAATGAGCATTAATGATATTGTGCGTGTAGAATTTAATCCTCGTGGTTCAAAAGATACTTTAGAATCACTTTTTCTATGATTTACCGAATCGTAAAGCTACATTTCCAACTTGACAAAGTCGAATCATTTTTAGCTTTGTTTGATCAAGTTGTTACCAAAGTAAATAAACAATCGGGTTGTATCGAAATGTTTATGACACAAGATATCAATAATCCTGAAATTTTCATTACCCACAGCAAATGGGAATCCGAAATTCATTTAAATAATTATAGAGATTCTGAACTCTTCTCAATCATATGGCCAACTATTAAACCTTGGTTTGAGAAAAAAGCAGAGGCTTGGAGTATGGAGTTAATTACAATCTCTCAATAAAAATAAATTCTATTTCTTTTCTAACAAACAAGAAGCATAAGCTTTAATAGCTCTACCTTCACCAAATGAATCTACCGTTTCATGAGTAGATGCTTTGATAGATACTTCTTCTTTAGAAACATTTAATATCCGAGCTATTATTTGTTGCATTGCAGGTACATGAGGATTTACTTTTGGTTTCTCTAATATAACAGTACAATCAATATTTACTATTAAAAATCCTTTATTAGTAATTAATTCAACGACTCTTTCTAATAAAACTGTACTATCAATCCCTTTAAACTGAGGATCTGTATCTGAAAAATGAAATCCAATATCTCTAAGATTTGCAGCACCTAATAATGCATCACAAATAGCATGTAAAAGTACATCAGCATCAGAATGACCAATGGCGCCAAATTGTGAAGGTATTTCAACTCCTCCAATCACTAAACGGTAACCTTCACCTAATCGATGAACATCAATTCCATAACCTATTCTCAAAGAAGTCATTTTATTAATCTTGTTTAGAATTAACTGTGAAAATCAATGAAAAACGAAGTGTATTCGCTAAAGGACTATTTTTTGTAACAGGAGCAATATATGACATATCTATTTGCATAATATTATATTTTAGTCCCGCTCCAAAAGTAAAAAACTGACGTCCTCCTTTATTTGCACTCTCGAAAAAATATCCGCCGCGAACTGCAAAAACTTTATTATAATTATATTCTACTCCTCCAGAGATAGTAATTTCGCTTAACTCTTCTTTCAATCGTGAACCTTTTACAATTTTCGCTTTCCCATCAACTAAATCTGGTTGGTTATTAGCATTGTATACAATTGCTCCAGGTGCGTCTGAAAACGATTGTAAAATTCCTGATATAACCCCTACATTATTAGATTGACCCGCAATGATATTTCCTTTAGAATCTAATTTTGGCGGAGTCGGAACTAATAACTTTTGCAAATCCATAGTAAATGTCATACTATTATATTGATCCATATTAGAAAGATAAGATGCTCCTAATTTTAAGTTGGTAGGTAAAAAATCACTCGATGATAAATTTGAATACGATATCTTATTCCCAATATTATTAATTGTAGCACCTAATCTTAATTCGCCAGTTTTTTCAAACAAATTCAAATCAGTATTTTGATACATAAAAGAAATATCTGCAGCCCCAGCAACTCCTGCTTTAGTCTGAGCTCCAGAAACAATCATACCACCTGTCAGATTTGAATAGGCAAATTTACCATTGACGCCTAAACTTAGCCTATTTGACAACTTCAAAGCATAACCAATCACTGCTTCTTGTTCTGAGGGTTTATCGGGACGAAGAACTGTACCAACATCATTCGTATAAGTAATTTCACCTAAAGTAAATTGTCTAAAAGCAAAAGTCAAAGCATTTCTGTCATTAAATTTTTGATATCCAGCAATATAATATAAATTTATATCATTTGTTAATTGACGTAACCAAGGAACTATTGAACCACCAATTTCCATTTTGTTTTTAGAGAAACTAACACCAGCAGTATTCCAATAAACTGAATTTGCATTTGGACTTAGCGCAGTTCCTGCATCACCTATACCTCCAGAACGAGAGTCAGGATTAATACTTAAAAACGGCATAGCTGTTGTTATTGCATTTAATTGCAAAGTATTTTGATTCACTGAAGTATTTTGACCAAAAGAAATAAAACTGAGTGCGGTCGTCAAAAAAATAATAGAATATCGATACATAAAACTAATTGTTGAGCAAATATAAACGTAAAAAAAAGATATTTATTATATCAAATCACAAGATTACTAATTTTTCGATTTTTTTTGAGATTTCACCAATCATATTTTTCACTGTAATTTGATAAACATAAACTCCTTTAGCTAATTTTTCTCCAAAATCGTCCCTCCCATCCCAATTAATTCCAGAAGATCTAAAACTCGTTGTATTTATAGTCTCTTGAATAGTTTTTACTAAAATTCCAGAAACAGTAAAAATCTGAATTTGAGCCTGTAATTGATTACATATTTGATTATGCTCGAAATAAAATTGAGTATTTGATGTAAATGGATTAGGATAATTTAAAACATGCAATAATTGAAAATTATTATTTTTTTGCACAACAAATTCTAAGCTAGATTCTGCGGGGTTATTATAAACATCCCAAACTTTTACTTTTAACAAATGTTTACCTTCTGACAATGCTTTAAAATCAAAAACAATTCTACCTTTTTGATAAGAGTTTAAATCAGAAACATAATAATTATTCAATAATATTGGATTAGCAACATCATTATCCAAAATTGCCAAGGCATCATGACCAATTCCATTACCAATTGTATTTACACCACTTTCATCTTCTAAATGAATAATCAATTTAGGCGAATCATTTGTTAAACCTGAACTCACAAAGTTTTTATCGTTTAAATACATGTTAATTTTAGGACCAATCGTATCATTCATCTGTCCATTACTAATCCCTCCAATCACCACTCTATCGTCATAACCAATTGCATCGGAAACACTATCATTGGCGTAAAAAGAAATTTTACCATTACCAAATGAATAATCTATATCCTTTGGCGTTATAAATTTCACTTTTAATCTGCCCTTATTAACAATTGCTCTACCTTTGAAAAGAACATTTTCTCTATTTTCAAAATGAATCACTGGAGAATTAACATCCTGTCCTAATGTTTGAAGTTGCTTAAATTTATCAAATACCCTAACATTAACTTCCCCATTGAAAGGAATCAAAACACCATACTTATTTTCTATATGAGCACTTAATGATGTTTTAGACAATGCTTTTATGGTATCTATATTTTTATTAATCGGTTTTCCATTTACACTATCCAACACAATTTTATAAAAAGGTAAAGCAATTCTTAATGCCGGGTCACCAATTAAAGTAAAGCTATGCTTATTTACATCAGAAGAAACCATATTTTTTGTTCTACGTAATATTTCTCCAAAAGTTAAAGGTCTATTTTTTGAATCTCGTTCAAAAACAGTTTTATAAAAACTTTTGCCGGTTACAGTATTGACACTAAAAAAAACTGGTCTTGTAGTTGTCATTAATGCTATCGCTCCTCCTTTAGGATTTAGTGAAACCCATTCACCAGCAGACAAACGACTAGGATCGTCATATTTAGTAAACTCACATGTTGAAGATACAAACAAACACAATTTAGAATAGTTATTCCAAAGATTAATTTGTGGGACAGTAATTACGCGTTCTTCAGCAGCTCCAACTTCCCCTCCATGTCCAATATAATTTACAATTAATGCTCCCTCATTTATGGCATTATTAATGGATTTATTTACATCAGGATAACGTTCACCTCCCCCCATAGTAACTTGCTTATAAGCATCCAAATAAATTTTAGTTGAATTATATTCAGGATGATTCATCTCTGTATATTTCCATTGAGGTTCAGCATCGTTATGCACAAAAGTTCCTGATTCTTCATCATCTGCTATCTGAACATATTTGGTTCTCCAATCTCCAAACGAAGAATTAAGTGTATTAGAACCACAACACAAAATTGAATCAGAAACTATTCCATGTTTAAGATACTGTTCAATTTTAGCAATTTGCTCATCGGCAATACTTAAAGATGAAATCAAAAGCCTACCGACACCTATTTCCATTGAATCTTTAGAGTAAATAGAGCCATTATCTGATAAAATACCAAAATAATCATCCGATACCATTGCATTCAAATGATCTTCAGAATTGAGAAATTGATAAGTAGGTACCCAATAATTATTATTAGCAACTCTATTTTTAGGATCGAAAGTACCATCTCCAAATAACAAAATATTTTTTAAGGATTTAATAGAATCATGCTTAAAACGTTCATAAAACATTTTTGCACATAGTTTAATTGCTGTTGGATCAACACTACCTGAAGAAAATTCATTGTAAATTTGAGCTAAAGTTAAGACATGAACCTTATCCCCTAAGGAACGATGGATATTTGCTAATCTTTCAGCAGGAACATGAAACTCATTAGGTGTTACAATTAATAAATCAGCATAATCTAAGCCATGAATATTTTGATTCTCAACTTTTGAAATAAATAAAGGAGAAAATAAAGATTTAACAGAAGATACAGCAAATTCTCTAAGCGAATCTGTTTCTGCAATAAAATAAAAACCTGCATTCGTTTTACGTAAAGGAATAGAAACTGAATTCGTTTTATTTGTCACATCCCATATAAAAATAGAATCGATTGAATTTACATTAAATTGAGTAACTCCGTTATTAGATATAACTTTTCTATCTCTAAAACGATATTGAAGACCATTAAATATATTTGAACAGCGAGTATTTAATTCAACTTTATCTAAAAAAGACTTCACTGATGGATTATTTCTCGACAATTCAAAGATTAAATTAATAGAATTATTATCAGAATTAATTAAAAAATTATTTGTTTGTCTAACATAATCAGATGAAACAGTTGATAAATACGTTTTAGATACAACATTATTTTTATCATTAACTTGAATAAAACTCCCAACACTAGAAGCATTTGCGGCAAATGAATAGCTAAAATTCAAAGAAGAGGTTGGTGGTGTTGGCGTGGTAAACCCAATATTATATACTAATTTATTATCAAAAATTTCACCATACCAACGCTGACCTCCCGAAACAATAGAAGTGTCTTCCAATTCATGAACATCATAATAATCATATGTATTTGATTCTGTATTCGAAGTTTTAAAACAATTATATTCGGAAACATTTAAACGTTTATCATTCATTGAAACCCTTATAAAATAGTAGGAATAATTAGAATAAATATTTAATTCGCGCTGAAAAAATCCGTTTTCAAGCTTCCAACCATTAGGACCATAGGCATAAAAAACAATGTAATCATCTTGATCAAAACCCCCATCCTCTAATCCTACATATTTAACAGGATTTTTTATTAAGTCATCAACGATAAATTGATTGTTAGACTCAGACAATTTACCTGAAGCATTACCGTAAATATGAATTGAATTTGAATTAATTAAAGACTTGTCTATACCATATGAAATTAAATCATTGTAGGTAATCTTATGAAATCCATCTTGAACAATTGCAATCTTATACCACAAACTAGAACCATCAGACAATACTGAAGATTTAGAGAACTTATCACTTCCGCTTTGCAAAAACTGTCCTTCAACAAAAAAAACAGTAAAAAAACTTATAAAAATAAAAAAAAACTTATAAATCATAAGATTTAGAAATGTAATCAGACAAACTTAATCAACTATTAAAGATTTCTAAAATTAAAACGAATAATAATTAAAAAAAGTATAAATAAGTAAAGAAGGGGACAGTTATTAAAAAAAAAATTACTATTATTGTCAGCTAATTACAATAAAAAAATCTAATAATTGGTCATTAATTTCAGATTGGATGAAAAAGATTAAGTGCCTATATACCTTGTGTTTCTTGTTTTTATGTCTTCATGATGTATTTGCTCAAGACCCTACATTTACACAGTTTTATGCCAATCCGTTATATTTGAATCCAGCATTTGCAGGTTCAAATAAATGCCCGAGGGTAAGTATGAATTATCGAAATGAATGGCCTAACCTTTCTGGAAATTACGTAACATATAGTGCTTCTTATGATAAATATGTTAAAAACATAAAAGGTGGATTAGGCCTACTTGCTACTTATGATCAACAAGGTAGAGGTACAATTAACACTTCAATGATAGGTTTAATTTATTCTTATCATTTAAAAGTAAATAGAAAATTTACAATGCTATTTGGAGCAAGGGCAGCTTATTTTCAAAAAAGTTTAGACATTACCAAGCTTACTTTTGGAGATATGATAGACCCAAGAAAAGGATTTATTTTAAATACCGGGGAGCAGATAAAAAATGCTAATCATCAATTTTTCAATACATCTATTGGGGTTGTCGGTTTTTCAAAAAACTTTTACACAGGCTTAGCTCTTCACAACATAGATCAACCGAATGAATCAATGATTACTAATGGTAAATCACCTCAAAAGATGAGAATTACTGCTCACGCAGGCGCAACGATAACCTTGACAAAAGGAAGTAGAGGAATGAAATCAACTTCCTTATTGCCAAACATCATTTTCCAATATCAACAAGGATTTATGGAGATGAATATTGGTACTTATGTAAAACATGGTAATTTAACATTTGGTGCTTGGTATAGAAATAAAGATGCTTTTATACTGTCTCTTGGAGTACAAACAAAATCTTTTAAAATTGGATATAGTTATGATATTACTGTTTCAAGTTTGAATAACGGAACATCTTATGGTTCTCATGAAGTTTCAATGGGCTTCAATTTAAGTTGTGGAGAAAAACCTACTGCTTTTAGAAATTTATCTTGTCCATCATTCTAAAAAATAAATAAAAATGTAACTTTTTTAAAGTTTTACGTTAAACACTATATATTTGTAATATAAATTAATGATTAAAAAAAATAAATCATGAAACTTTATCATTTAATTACCCTATCTATTCTAACGGTGTCTTTGATGCAATCGTGTGCAAAAGAATCATCTAATGCTACAAGTTGGGATTATAACGATCCTGGAAATGGAGGATTTGAACGCTCAACAAACTTTGAACAAGAAACTGGACCTGGATTAGTATTTATAGAAGGTGGAACATTTACTATGGGTAAATCTGAGCAAGATGTAATGTACGATTGGAACAACCGTACTGCTAGAGTGTCCGTATCTACATTTTATATGGACCAAACTGAAGTTACAAATTTTCATTGGGTTGAATATTTATATTGGATAGGTAGAGCATATGGAGCAGAATTTCCTATGGTATACAAAAATGCTTTACCAGATACCCTTTGTTGGAGATCACCTCTTGGTTTTAATGAAAAGTTTGTCGATTATTACTTAAGACATCCTGCATATAGAGATTACCCTGTTGTTGGAGTATCATGGTTACAAGCGTCAGATTATTGTAAATGGAGAACAGATAGAGTAAACGAATATATTTTAGTTCGTGAAGGTATATTAGATGGTTTCAATGTAGAAGCTACTGGAGAAAATACATTCAATACTGAAGCATATTTATCAGGACAACATGAAGGTGGAGCAACTGTTCCTGATTTAAACCCAAGTAATACTGAAGGTACTAGAAAAGTTAAAATGGAAGATGGTTTCCTTTTACCAAGATACCGTTTACCAACCGAAGCTGAATGGGAGTTTGCATCTTATGGAATGGTAGGGAATTTAGATGCCGGTCAAGAAAATTATACAGAAAGAAGAATTTATCCATGGAATGGACACTGGGTTAGAAATGATAATGAAGAATTTAGAGGTGTAATTCGTGCTAATTTTGTTAGAGGTAAAGGAGATTTCATGGGAGTTTCAGGTCATTTAAACGATGGATATGACTGTACTGGTCGTGTAGACGATTATTGGCCAAATGACTTTGGATTATACAATATGGCAGGAAATGTTTCTGAATGGGTAATGGATGTATATAGACCTTTATCATCAGAGGATTTTGATGAATTTAGACCATTTAGAGGTAACGTTTTCACGACAAAAGTGTTAAATAATGAAGGTGTTGTTGCTGCAAAAAATGGTCAAATCATGTATGATGTACATGGTATGAAAGAATATCTAAACGAATTTGAACGCGTTCGTTACCAAAGGATTGCAGCAAAAATGCATGACATATCAGATTCAGCATTACCTACAGGTATCATGAAAAGAAATGAATCTCGTAACCCTGTTAAAACAGGTTATGCTCCTGATCCAATTTATCTATCTCACAATAGTGAAAAAGATACTGTAGAGCTTGGTTTAATAAAAAGAATTAGTGCTGAACTTGATGTAGCTATCAAACTAAAAAATGATAAATACGACATTGAAGCATCAAATCACGTTCAAACTAAAATATTTGGTGAAATATTTGGTGAAAGCTTACGTAAAGGTCCAGAACAAGAGTATGATTTCGAAGTTGTAACATTGTTAAGAGATGGTTTTGGAGCATACGTATTAAACACACCAGGTAAATTAAAATACAGAACCGTAACCGAAGAAGAAAACATAGGACGTTTAAATTATAGACGCGATGACTATGTTGATTACATGGATGGTGATATCGAAAGTTCAATTTATTATGATAACAATAGTCGTAAAAATGCAATCAATCAAGCTACACGTGATCCCAATTTAATTATGTATCAAAGTCAACACGAACAATTTGCATTAGATGGGGCAGAAATTAAAAAAGGATATTCTGAAGAATCAAAAACAACTGTATCTTGGCCAACAACTTTAGTATCTGATAAATCACGCGTATTTAAAGGCGGATCTTGGAGAGATAGAGCGTATTGGTTAGGTGGTGGAACTAGAAGATACTTAGATGAAGATCAATCACTTTCCACTCTTGGATTCCGTTGTGCTATGGATAGATTAGGAAGCTCGATGAGTTTACAATCTCAAGAGGCTAACGCAAAAGCAAGAAAAAAAGGTAAATAAAAATTATTAATAAATTAAAACCCATCTATTAGGTGGGTTTTTTTATGCTTAAGAATATGGAATTTGAATTATATTATAATACAACTGGTGTTTGTACAGACACTAGAAACATTCAAAAAGATTGTTTATTTATTTGTTTAACCGGAGAGAATTTTAATGGTAATGATTATGCAGTTGAAGCACTTAATAATGGAGCAAAATATGTAATAAGTGATGATTCACATAATGAAAAAATCAAAAACATATTTATCGTAAATGATAGCTTAAAATACCTACAAGAATTAGCAAACTACCACCGAAAAAAATTTATTATCCCAATAATAGGGATAACAGGAAGTAATGGTAAAACAACAAGTAAAGAACTAATATACCACGTACTCAAACAAAAGTTTAATGTACATGCAACAAAAGGGAATCTAAACAATCATATTGGAGTGCCACTTACGCTTCTTCAATTAACAATACAACATGAGTTGGCCATAATAGAAATGGGGGCTAATAAACCCGGAGATATAAAAGAATTAGTTGAAATAGCCGAACCAACGCATTGTATAATAACAAATATTGGTAAAGCACATTTAGAAGGTTTTGGTTCGTATGCTGGTGTCATTAATACTAAAGGCGAAATGTATAAATTCGCAGAAAATAATAATGGTATTATTTTTTATAATGATTCAGACCAAATACTAAAATCTATTTTACCTCATAATACAAAAAACATACCCTACTCCGACAATTTAGATTGCTCACTTATTAAAATGACCCCTTATGTTTCTATCCGTTGGAAAAGTAAAGAATACTCATCAAGTGAATTAGAAACGAAAATGATTGGTAAATATAACTTTACAAATTTTATAGCTGCAATTTCGATTGGAAAATATTTTGACGTTGATAACGAAAAAATATCAGAAGCTATTACAAGTTATTCTCCTACGAACAATCGTTCACAAGTTCTACACACGAATAATAACATGCTGATTATGGATGCGTATAATGCGAATCCTAGTAGTATGAAAAATGCCATTGAGAGTTTTGATGAAATGGAACACACTAATAAACTTTTAATTCTCGGAGATATGTTTGAACTTGGAGAAGAATCAAAAATCGAACATCAAGAAATAATTAAAAATATCACAAATAAAAAATTAAGCTGTTATTTTGTCGGTACATTATTTAATAGCGAAAAACAACATATAGAAAACTGCTTATTTTTTGAATCTAAAATTGCATTAATAGAAAACTTAAAATCAAATTCGATCGAAAATAAATTGATTCTTTTAAAAGCCTCTCGTGGAATTGGTTTAGAGGAAATTGTAAAATATTTATAAAAAAAGGGCACTTAATTATTTAAGCGCCCTTTCTCTAAAATATAAAATCTTGAAATGCTAGGATAAAATACCTCTTGAAATTACAATTTTTTGCACTTCGGAGGTACCCTCATAAATTTGAGTGATTTTTGCATCACGCATTAAGCGCTCAACATGATACTCTTTTACAAAACCATAACCACCATGAATTTGAACAGCTTCTGTTGTTTGTTCCATAGCAACTTTAGAAGCATATAGCTTAGCCATTGCACCGGATTGGTCATAATTTTCACCAGTATCTTTATCATTTGCAGCTTTCATCACTAACAGTCTTGCTGCTTCAATTTCAGTAGCCATATCCGCTAATTTAAATGCTATAGCTTGGTGTTGCGAAATTTCTTTTCCAAATGCTTTACGTTCTTTCGAATAGGCTAATGCTAATTCATACGCTCCACCTGCAATCCCTAGAGCTTGAGCTGCAATTCCTATACGTCCACCAGATAGTGTTTTCATGGCAAACTTAAATCCAAAACCATCCTCCCCTATTCTATTTTCTTTTGGAACTTTTACATCGTTAAACATTAAAGTATGGGTATCGCTTCCTCGTATTCCCATTTTATCTTCTTTTGCTCCAACAATGAATCCTTCCATGCCACGCTCAATAATAAGCACATTAATCCCTTTGTGTCCTGCTGCTACATCTGTTTGCGCTATTACTAAATAAATAGATGCAGTAGAACCATTTGTAATCCAATTTTTCGTACCATTTAATAAATAATGATCGCCCATATCTATCGCAGTGGTTCTTTGAGAAGTTGCATCAGAACCTGCTTCAGGTTCAGATAAACAAAATGCACCTATCTTTTCTCCAGTTGCTAATGGAACTAAATATTTTTGTTTTTGTTCCTCCGTCCCGAATTTATCAATACCATAACATACCAATGAATTATTGACAGATAAACAAACGGAAACAGAAGCATCCACTTTGGATATTTCTTCTATTGCTAAAGCATAGGATATCGTATCCATACCACCTCCACCATACGCTGGATCAACCATCATACCCATAAAACCTAGTTCTCCCAACTGTTTCAATTCCTCGTGTGCAACTTTTTGATTATTATCACGCTCAATTACACCTGGTTTTAAAATGTTTTGCGCGAAATTTCTTGCTGCATCTCTCACCGCTATTTGCTCTTCTGTTAATTCAAAATTCATCTTGACAATATTTTATACAAGCAAATTTAGAGTATAATTTTTGATTTTATCCGTTTATTTGTATTTCAATTCATGATCTAGGCTTATTTATATGAAATCTAACTATACTATTATTGGAATAATGTCTGGCACGTCGTTAGATGGTATTGATATAACATGCACAGAATATATTTGGGAGGAAAACACATGGAGTTTTGAATTACTGTTCTGTAAAACGTATAATTACTCAGAGGAGGATTCTGAAACATTAAAAATCGCTACACAACTTTCAGCTGCCGAATTAATTCAACTAGATAAAAAATTAGGAAAACTATTTGGAGAATCTGTCTTACTATTTCTAGAGGAATTTTCAATAAACAAAAAAAACATAGACACTATTGCATCCCATGGTCACACCATTTTTCATCAACCAGAAAAAGGGTTTACGTATCAAATTGGTTGCGGTACAAACATAGCTTTAACAACAAACATCCCTGTAATCAATGATTTCAGAACAAAAGACGTCTTGCTTGGGGGACAAGGAGCTCCGTTAGTTCCTGTTGGTGACTTTTTGTTATTTAGTTCCATAGCCGATGGATTTCTAAATATTGGAGGAATAAGTAATATATCCTATTTACAAGAGCAAAAAATACATGCCTATGATATTTGTCCTGGGAATTTACCATTGAATTTGCTTATTAATACGATAGGAAAACCGTATGATCATCAGGGAGAAATAGCAGCTTCGGGTAAAGTAAACATTCCATTACTTGAAACATTAAATAGTTTGGATTTCTATACACAAAACCCACCAAAATCGCTCGGTATTGAATGGATTAATGAACAGTTTTCTCCGGTAATTGAGCGTTTTGAAGATTCAATGGCCAATAAACTTGCGACTATTTGTGCGCACATCGGTATGCAGATAGGCAATATTACAACGCAACAAAAAATAAAAAAATTATTAATTACTGGCGGAGGAGCACATAACTCTCATCTTATTACTTGTATTAAAGCTAATTTTAAAGGTGAGATAATTATTCCTAATAATCAAATCATTGAATTTAAAGAGGCAATAATCTTCGGCTTCTTAGGCGCACTATATTTAGAAAAACAAGCAAATTGTCTACAAGATGTAACAGGAGCAATTAGAAATTCATGTAGTGGTATTTTACACCTACCTAACTAGAAAAAGCAAGTAATACATTGATAAAATTTATTACTTTTGTGGCACGAAAATAAAACAATCAAAACATAGAAAATGAAAGAATTATTAGAAAAATTTGAAAATAAAAGACCAGAGATCGTTTTTGAATGGAAAGATGCTGAAACTGAAGCAGAAGGATGGGTTGTTATCAACTCACTTCGTGGCGGAGCTGCTGGAGGTGGAACAAGGATGCGCTCTGGTTTAGACAAAAGAGAAGTTGAATCTTTAGCAAAAACAATGGAAGTTAAATTTACGGTTGCTGGTCCTGCTATTGGAGGAGCGAAATCAGGAATTAACTTCGACCCAAAAGATCCACGAAAAGAAGGCGTGTTAAGAAGATGGTATTCAGCAGTAACACCATTGTTAAAACATTACTATGGTACAGGAGGTGACTTAAACGTAGACGAAATTCACGAAGTTATTCCGATGACTGAAGATTGTGGTGTTTGGCATCCACAAGAAGGAGTTTTTAACGGACATTTTCAACCACGTGAAGCTCAAAAAATTAACCGTATTGGTCAATTAAGAAATGGCGTGTTAAAAGTAATTGAAGATGAAGCATTCACACCTGCTATCGAGCGAAAATATGTAGTTGCTGATATGATTACAGGGTATGGTGTTGCAGAGTCTGTAAAACATTACTATTCCATTTGGGGAGGTTCTGTTGCTGGAAAAAAAGTAATTGTTCAAGGTTGGGGAAATGTAGGTTCTGCAGGAGCATATTATTTAGCGCAACAAGGTGCAATAGTAGTTGGAATTATTGATAGAGTTGGTGGTTTAATCAACGAAAATGGTTTTTCTTTCGAAGAAATTAAAGATTTATTCTTAAACAAAAATGGAAACGAATTAGTTCATCCAAATTTATTATCCTATGAAGAAATCAATGCTAAAGTTTGGGATTTAAAAGCGGATGTATTCATTCCCTGTGCTGCATCACGTTTAATTACAGAAGACCAATTAAATAGAATGATTTCAGCTGGTATTGAAGTTATTGCTGCTGGGGCTAACGTTCCTTTTGCAGATCCACAAATTTTCTTCGGACCTATTGCGGAACATGCTGATTCTAAAATTGCTGTAATTCCAGATTTTATTTCTAATTGTGGAATGGCACGTGTATTTGCTTATTTAATGAGTAATGACTTAAAAGCTATTACAGATCAAGGAATCTTTGAAGACATTAGTAATACAATCAAAGTTGCCCTAGAAAATGCACACCAAGTAAATTCAAATAAAACACATATTGCAAAAACTGCCTTTGAAATCGCTTTAAAGCAGTTAGTGTAACACATAGATGGAAGTATTTGTAGTCCTCACATTCATCTTAGGATATGTAGCAATTACGATGGAGCATACGCTCAAAATCGACAAGCTCATTCCAGCTTTATTAATGATGACATTGTGTTGGACTGCAATTGCTTTTGGCATTCAAAATATCACAACCTGGTTCGACCCTTCTAGTGCAAAACTAATTACTGGCTTAGAACTTGGAAACAGAAACCATCTTTTAGAAATTACCCTTCTTCATCATTTCGGTAAAACTGCTGAAATATTAATCTTCCTCATGGGAGCAATGGCAATTGTAGAAATGATTGACCATTTCGAAGGATTTTTAGCAATAAAAAAACTAATAAAAACGAAGCGAAAAATAGTTTTACTCTGGATTATCTCCAGTTTAGCTTTTTTACTTTCTGCTATTATTGACAACTTAACTGCTACCATTGTATTGATTGCCATTCTCCGAAAAATAATTCCAGAGTCAAAAGATCGTATGTGGTTTTCTGGATTTATTATTATCGGAGCAAATGCAGGGGGCGCCTGGACTCCTATCGGCGATGTTACAACAACAATGCTTTGGATGGCAAACAAAGTGACGACCGTAAAACTGACCAGGATGTTAGTAATTCCTTCACTACTAAATATCATAGTACCATTAACTATAGCCTTATTCCTACCTGCTTTTAAAGGTGAATTTATAGGTATAGAAAGTAATGATAAAAATCAAAAATACGCTGGTTTAATGTTAATTACAGGATTAATCTCAATTGTACTTGTTCCAATCTTTAAAACGATCACGCACTTACCTCCCTACATTGGGATGATGTTTTCTTTAGCTGTTTTCGCTTGTATAGCTGAATTTTTAAGCCATAGACAAATCAAATTCACCTATCATGGTAGCAATAACAAACCTAATAGTCAAGGACCTACTTTAAAAGCACTTTCAAAAATAGAAATCCCTTCTATTTTATTTTTTTTAGGAATATTAATGACCGTTGCAGCTATGGAATCTCTTGGATTAATTTTCCAATTTGGAGAAAATGTTCGTGCTAATATACCAGAATTCACATTTGTTACGTTATTAGGTTTAGGTTCTTCAATCATAGACAATGTTCCTTTAGTTGCTGCAAGCATAGGAATGTTTATCAATCCCATTGACGCATCTGTTTGGCATTACATCGCCTATTGTGCAGGAACCGGAGGTAGTATTTTAATTATTGGTTCGGCAGCTGGCGTTGTTGCTATGGGAATGGAAAAAATCAGTTTTATTTGGTATTTAAAAAACATATCTTTCCTTGCGCTTATTGGATATATTTCAGGTGCAATCTTTTTCTTTATGAATCAGTAAAAATTAAAACAACACACTTCAATTAACATTTTGATGTGGATATAAATAGAAAGCTACAAATTCAATTGGCGTCTCTATGTTTAATTTTACGTTCAAATACGATTCATTATGAAAATTTCACGAAAAACTTTTCTTATCATTGGTAGCTTCTTAACCACCTCTTTACTTTTTTCTCAAGGAGATGTTTCAGCAGCTGGAGCCACACCTGAAAACGCTGTTAAACTAACAGAAGAAATCTCAGCTTTTGATTTTGTAATGAAGGGTGGTGTGTTTTTAATTCCTATTGCAATTTTACTTGGGTATACAATTTTTTTCGCTGTTGAAAAATTTAGATATATTTCAAGAATGTCGAAATACAATAACCAATTATTATCTGACATCAAAACAAATTTACAAGCAGGAAATTTAAATCCAGTTTTAGACTCTGTTTCTCGTGATGCTTCTGCATATGGCAGTGTTCTAAAAGAAGGTGTACTAACGATTGGTAAGCCAATTGGTGAAGTAGAATCCAACATGGAAAAAGTAGTAAATATTGAAATTGGTAAAATGGAAAGTAAATTAGGACATTTGGGACTAATTGCTGGGGTTGCACCAACATTAGGGTTTATCGGTACTATTTCTGGGGTTATTAAAATTTTCTACAAAATATCCATTACAGAAAACGTATCCATTGGTAATATTTCTGGAGGTTTATATGAAAAAATGATTAGTTCTGGGTCGGGATTAGTAGTTGGAATTATCGCTTATGCGATTTACCATATTTTACTTGGAATGATTGATAAATATACATTGCAAGTTCAAAAAATGAATTTAGAGTTTATCAACTTAATTCAACGTCCAAGCAATGGCAATTAAGCGAAATAGAAGATTCCATGCAGAGGTAGCTACTTCTGCATTAAGTGACATCATGTTCTTCTTGTTGTTGTTTTTCTTAATTATTTCAACATTGGCAAATCCTAATGTTATCAAGGTTCCTCTTCCTGAATCTAAAGCAAATGAAAAAACAAACAAACAACATGTTAGCTTGACAATCACACAGGATAAAAAGTACTTTGTAGACAAAAAAGAAGTTACTTTCAGTGAAATTGAAGGTGTTTTAGTTGTTGAAACAAAAAAACTTGGAGATAATTCAGTAGTTGTTCGTATCCCTTTTGATTCTCAAGTACAAGAATTAGTGGATATACTTCGCATTGGATTAGATAATAATTTAAAAATGATTATTGCTACAAAAGCTACTGCATAAACAAAATACTTGTAGAAAGATGATTACCTTGAACATACAAAATAACGAATCTAAAAAAGATAGAAAAGTAGCGTTTTTTAGCTCTATTGGTTCAATCACGTTATTTATTGTTGTAACCATTTTAATTAAATTCACCATTTCTCCTCCTCTACCAGTCGATTTACCTCCTTTGAGATCCGACGAAGTGATTGAAGAATTTATAGTTGAACGTACAAATGTTGAAGTAACGGACAACGGAGGTAGTGCAGGTATGGAAGGTGGTAGTGCGTCAAATCATAAAATTGACGACCCACAAGAACAAACAGAGGAAATACTTACACAAACAAGCAACCCAGATAATCAAGTATTCTCTGGGAAATCGGAAAACAATAATACAAATAACAACAACACAAATACATCTAGCTCAACTGCAAAATCACCTAATCCATTTGGAAGTGGAGGTTCAGGAGGCGAAAAAGGCGCCGGAAGAGGTGGTGATGGTCCTTTTGGAAAAGATAATGGCGATGGTGACGGAGCTGGAGGTAAAGGAAGCGGTAATGGTCAAACACGTAGAGAGCCACGTCAACGTTTAAGTGACCCTGCACCAGTAGAATCTAATTATTCAGGAATTGTTGTTTTAATGGTTACCATTAATGCAGAGGGAACTGTTGTTAAAGCAAACAACATCAACGGTGAATCAACAATTACGGATGCTAGAATTATTAATCAATACATCACAAATGTAAAATCATCGGTGAGATTCAATAAAATGCCTGGCACAAAACCGCAAACGCAAAAAATAACGATTAGCGTAAAAGCATCTTAATGCAATACTCAGAAGCAATCGATTGGTTATTTCAACAATTTCCATCTTATCAAAACATCGGAAAATCTGCTTATAAACCTAATTTAGGTAACATTGAACAACTTTGTGTATGTCTTGGAATTAAACACACTCACTTAAAGTACATTCACGTTGCTGGAACAAACGGAAAAGGATCCACTTCAAACATACTTTCTTCCATTCTCATGGAGGCTGGATATAAGGTTGGTACTTTTACATCGCCGCATCTTATTGACTTTCGTGAACGCATTGCAATAAACGACCAATTGATTCCTGAAAGTGCAGTAATTTCATTTTGTCAAGAGGTAAAAGAAAACAATTTATCTTTTGAACCTTCCTTTTTTGAAATAACCTTTGCCATGGCATTGAAACATTTTATCGAAACAAGTTGCGAACTATGCGTTATAGAAACAGGTTTAGGTGGTAGACTAGACGCAACTAACATTATCACTCCAATATTATCCGTAATTACAAACATTAGTTTAGATCATACTGATTTATTAGGTGATACATTACCCAAAATAGCATTTGAAAAAGCAGGCATTATAAAAACGAATGTCCCTGTAATTATAGGTGAATATAATCCTGAGACATTGCCTGTTTTTCAAGAAAAGGTAAAAAACACCAATTCGGAAATCCATTATGCTTATGAAGAAATAGAATTGACTGAATCAAACAATTACAAAAAATTAAACGAACGTACAGTTAAATGTGTTGTAAAAATATTGAATGAGATTGGATTTTCTATTACAAATCAACAACTAGAAAGTGGAATTCAAAATATAATAAAAAACAGAAATTTCGTCGGAAGGTTTCAGCTAATACAACAAAATCCTCTAACCATTATCGATGTATCTCATAACGAAGCGGGATTAAAAAAAACGTTTGAATTGCTAAAAAAAATTGAAAAAGGTAAGTTACACATCATTTTCGGTGCTAGTTCGGATAAAAATCTAAAAGACATATTACCCCTATTTCCACAAAATGCATCCTATTATTTTACTGTTTTTTCAAGTGATCGAAGTTGCACTAAACAAGAATTAATCAAAAAAAGTAAAAACACGCATTTAAATATACTTTTTTTTGATTCTTTAGAGGATACGATAAATCAAACCAAAAGCTTTGTAAACAAAGAAGATACGCTTTTAATCACGGGAAGTTTTTTTTTAATTAGTGATTTCATTAAACTTTTTTCTTTAAAACGCTTGCAGAAATAAAAAAGTTACCTATATTTGCACACACAAAACAGAAACGCTGTTTCAAAAATGGGAGATTAGCTCAGTTGGTTCAGAGCACCTGCCTTACAAGCAGGGGGTCGGGGGTTCGAGCCCCTCATCTCCCACTGAAATGAAAGCCTTAGAGAAATCTAAGGCTTTTTTGATTTTAGTTTGATGCTACTACCCTATTATCATGAAAACACACTAGAAGCTGGTTGCGATGAAGCCGGACGAGGATGTCTCGCAGGTCCCGTAGTAGCTGCTGCAGTTATTTTACCGCAAGATTTCACACATGAATGGTTAAATGATTCCAAACAATTATCAGAAAAAAAACGAAAGGAATTACGTGTCATTATCGAAAAAGAAGCATTAGCATTTGCAGTTTCCTTTGTAGATCATCAAAAAATTGACGAGATAAATATTTTGAATGCAAGTTTCTTAGCAATGCACCAAGCTATTGATCAACTCAAAACAACACCTGAATTATTACTCATTGATGGTAATCGTTTCAAAAAGCACTTAATACCAAATGTTTGCATTATAAAAGGTGATGCCAAATATATGTCTATTGCAGCCGCTTCAATTTTAGCTAAGACCTATCGAGATGATTTCATGGAGGATCTTGACATAAAATTCCCAGGATATTATTGGAAAAAAAACAAAGGTTATCCAACGAACGATCACCGAAAAGCTATAGAAATTCATGGCTCAACTCCCTTTCACCGTAAGACATTCAATGTCAAAGCATCCTTTCAAACAAAATTAGATTTGTAGGTCGATTTTTCTTCCTCAATAGCTATATTTTCTTTATTTTTAAACATTAATTTTATTTTATGTTTGGTCGTGTTTTTTTTATTTTTGCAGGAATTCTTAGCTTATGTACAATATTATTTTTCGGGTTTCACCTTATTCATAATCGACATACTCTAAGCCCTGAAACTATCTTCACTAAAAAAGACTCAAAGTTACTGATTATAAATAATTTAGAAGAATATAAGTTTTCTCAAATTAATTTTAAACATCCAATCAATGAAACAAAACTGATCCTTAATCTTGTTTCGAAAAAATGTTATTCAGAACGGCTATTTATCTCCTCATTACGTAATCGAATAGTCATTGAATTAAAGTCGAATTGGAATAATCAATTAGTAACAACATATTTCAATCACAAAAAAATTTCGGCCAAACAAATAAATAATATATATCACATTAATGGTGGCTTTCAAGCTGAATTTTCAGGTAAATATTTAATAATTAGTAAACAACACCTAGAAGAAGAATATTGGGATAGGATTACTTGGCCAGTTTGGGATAAATTAGCAAGTTGTAACATACTTAATTTGACAAAAGAAAAAATTTGTGAAGATTACTATTTTAAACCTTCATTTTATACAAAATATGAAACGAGTTCTAAGCAATATGGAAAAATTAAAAAAGTTAATGATTTTGATCTTTTTGCATCTGTTTTACCAAAAGGTATCACTAATTATCATTTTATTTCTAAAACCTATGCTTTAAAAACTGGTAAGCTGACAAAACAAGATCTTCTGTATAAGTGGTGTGACCAAGGATATGTTTCATTTAAAATTGACGGAGTAACGGTTTTGGTATCTGATTTTACCCCAAATATAGATCCTTTTGATCTGCTCAACGACGAAACAGAAGAAGAAGAACTGGTAGCTGGTAGTAAAAGTGAATATTCAGGAATTAAACTTTTGTCTAACTTTCCGGTCAAAGAAAATGGTTCATTTTATATTAAATACCTTGAAGACAAAGTCGTTTTTTCAGAAAGTAAAGAAATTGTTAACCAAGTTCTAGCTTACTATGAAACAGGCAGAACAATTGCATTAACTCCAAAAGCAAAGAAATCAATATACGAAAACTTACCTTCTTCAGTTTGTGAACGTTCTATTAGTGATGAGGAAAAATTTACCACGACTATCGCATTTAACAAACATATTACTGTATGTAAAGTTGAAAACATTTCTTCTCTAAATTCTGAATTAGATAAACAACAAGAACGAGAGAAAACAACAACTTTTACTACTGATTTAAGTATAAATCATATCATTGGATCTCAGGATATTCAGGTTTGTTTCACTGAAGATCAATGTTTTGGACTTAAAAACGGTAAAAAACTATGGGATAAATCCTTTGATGGTACAATTATCGGAAATCCTGTTTGTCATGACTTTTTAAATAATGGTAATCAACAAATTTTGTTTACCACAAATCACAAAATACACCTTATTGATCTCAAAGGTAATTCGTTGAAAGGATTTCCTATTACATTAGATTACACACCTAGCTCTGAAGCTGTATTTTTTGATTCAAAAAATGGGAAACAATTAATTAATGTAAGTTCCAAAAAAGAATTAATCAACTTTAACTTACAAGGAAAACGATTGAAAACTTTAAAACTTTCTATCTCCCCTACTAATATTATCCCTTTTATTTTTAAAGATGGCAAGAAAAATCTTACAGTTATCTCAGGTAAAAACGGAGGACAACTTATACAACTTGACAATCTATCAAAAAAGAATTCTTTTACTGTTTTAAATAACCAAACTGTATTTTGTGCAACAGATAATACCCCTGCATTCTTTTATCCCGATAAAGGTAAATTAGTACGAAACGATTTTACAGGAAAAACTACTATTGTTGGATCATACTCAAAAATAGACTTGATTAGAAATTTAAGAGGTGTTACACGTCAATACGTCACTTATTTAACAGATAAGAAATTCTATATATGTGATTGTGTAGGGAAAATAATTTGCACGATTGATTTACCAAGTTCAAACATTTCCGATTATCAAGTATTAACCCTTGAAGATGGAAGTTCGATTGTTGGATTTATAGATTCCATTGAAAACTCAATTTACCTTTACTCCACGAAAGGTAATAAAATCACGAAAAATGCTTTAGAGGGGCACGGAATAATTTCACTTTCTGAAACTTCAGATGGGATTTTAATTTTCACAAAAGGAAATAATTTAATTATTCAATATAAAATTGAACTATAAATGATACAGTTAACTAAAAAACAACGATTTACACTCAGTATTTCAGCAGGACTACTACTGATACTTTCATTTCCATTTACTGGAAGCATTCCATTTTTAGCATTCCTTGGTCTAGTACCTATTTTACTTATTGAAGATTCTATTTTTAGTCATAATTATAAATCAACTAAAATTTTCATTCACAGTTACATTACTTTCTTCCTTTACAACTTAGGTACTACTTGGTGGATTTGGAATGCAAGTCCAGGAGGAGCAATTTTAGCTTTTGTCCTCAATTCTTTTATTATGGCTTTAGTATTTCAACTTTTTCATGTTACCAAAAAACGTGTTGGAATTCGAGAAGGTTATATAGCCTTCATACTTTTTTGGATCGGCTTTGAATACATTCATTACGAATGGGAATTATCATGGCCTTGGTTAAATTTCGGCAATGTATTTGCATCCAGTCCCAAGCTTGTTCAATGGTATTCAATCTCAGGTGTATTAGGAGGTACTTGTTGGATATTAATAATAAATCTGGTTATTTTCTTTTTAGTAAAGCACTTATATTTTCAAAAAAAAACAATTCAATCACAACGAAATCTTCTATTTTTTTTAACAACAATTTTGATTTTTCCTATTATATATTCCCTTGTTCAATATTACTCATATGAAGATATCGGTAAAAAAACAGAAATCATTGTTACACAACCAAATGTAGATCCTTATAACGAGAAATTTACAGGAAACGTTGAAAAACAATTAGACAAAGTATGTGATCTTGCTGATGCATTGATTACTCCAAAAACGGAATTTGTATTAGCTCCAGAAACAGCTTTACCTTTTAACTTTTATGAAGATGAAGTTGAACGAATTATTCACTACCATTACTTGGTGGAGCGTAAAGCAAAATGGAATAATTCATCGTTATTAATTGGTGCTTCTACGAGTAAATTTTTCAAAAACAAACATTCACGCGCTTCTAGAAAAATTCAAGGCGGTCCTGGTTATGAAGAACATTATAATTCATCTATGTTGATTGATCAACACGACAAGCCACGTTTTTTACATAAATCTAAATTGGTACTAGGTGTTGAAAAAATCCCTTTTTCAAATATTTTTCCTTCTTTAGAACAATTATCTATTGATAATGGAGGAGCAAGTGGAACATTAGGTATCGAAGATTACGCCCAAGTATTTAATACCAAAGGAATTAAAATTGCCCCTATTGTTTGTTATGAATCATTATACGGGAGTTTTGTTGCTGAACAATGTCATAAAGGTGCTGAATTATTATTTGTACTTACCAATGATGGTTGGTGGGGAAACACTCCTGGTTATAAACAACATCGTGCATTTTCTCAATTACGAGCAATCGAAAATAGAAAATCTGTTGCTCGTTCAGCAAACACAGGTATTTCTTGTTTTATTAATCAACGTGGAGACATCCTATCAGAAACGTCTTGGTGGAAAGAAACGAGTTTACGAGAAACATTGAAGCGCAATAAAGAAAAAACATTTTATGCTAATAACGGGGATCTTATCGGTAGAACATTTGGAGCTGGAGCATTGGTATTACTGGTTGTAACCCTCGGCAAGGTTTTTAGAAAATACATGTATAAATCAAAAGAAGAGAATTAATTTTAATTTAAAAATTCAACTCTTTTTTTTTAAAGATCATCAGGTATTTCAGCTTCTTTATATGCTTTAGTTTTTGGTTTTATCTTGTCGATAAATATGATATGAATTTTAATTCCTGTTTCTGCAACAATTAAATCTGAAATTCCATTTTCAAATTTGGGTGCCTCATTTTTACTATTTGTAAATTTTTTGGTTAACTCTTCAAAAGTACCATCCTCTAATTCTGTAAATATTTTAGTAATTGTTCCATTTTCAACGATTACTTTCCCGTTATAACAAATGTTTCCAGCAGGTTTAGTATATGAAACAATAACATGGTAATGAATTCCGTTTTCAATAGGGTAACTTCCCCTTTTATTAAACAAGTATTCCATTTTTTTTAGGCAGTCATTTGTTTGTGCAAAAAACTGAGAAAAACTTGTTAGAATAACACTAAGTAAGATGTATTTGGTAGCTTTCATATTCGTATAAAATGTTCTTATGACTTCCTCAAATATACTAAGTTTGATGGAATCGTGATTAATCAATTTGAAATAATTATTTTTGATGAAAATCAACCTTATGAAGTCTAATTCAATCGCATCTCATTTCACAGAAGCAGCAGATATTCTTGCTCAATTTTCAACAGAAGAAAATTTCTTAAAAATTCAACATGCAGGTGAAATTTTAGTTGCTAGTTTAAGAATTGGAGGGAAAATAATTTCTTGTGGTAATGGCGGTTCAATGTGTGATGCAATGCATTTTGCAGAAGAATTGACTGGTCGTTATAGAGGTGATCGAAAAGCAATACCAGCAATTGCTATTTCAGATGTGAGTCATATGTCATGTGTGTCTAATGATTATGGGTATGATTTTGTTTTCTCACGTTACATAGAGGCTTTTGGAAAAGAAGGTGATATACTTGTAGGTATTTCTACGTCGGGAAATTCCAAAAATGTTTTAAATGCTATTCGAGTAGCGAAAGAAAAAAAAATGAAAGTGGTTGGACTTACGGGTAAAACTGGAGGTGAAATGGCAGAACTTTGTGATATTGAAATTCGTGCACCTTATTCAGAATTTGCAGATCGAGCTCAAGAAATTCATATTAAGGTAATCCACTCATTGATTGATTTCGTTGAAAACACTCTATGATTTTAATATTTGTAGGTATCCAGTATTACTCAAACCTACACATATAAAAATATCTTATGATCATTTCCGTTTTCCCTTTTTGGTTGGTTTTACCGACATTTTTGGTTTTTCAAGAATTGTTGGGAACAAATCTTTTTTGTTTTTTGGACGTAAGTTAGGATTCCAGCTATAACCAACAATAAATTGTTCCTCCTTATTCATTTTCTCCATCGGATAAAAAACACCATCTGCTTGATCTAAGTATACAACTTTTGAAAA
Organism: Chitinophaga pinensis; assembly: GCA_943324745.2. Taxonomy (GTDB): domain Bacteria; phylum Bacteroidota; class Bacteroidia; order Flavobacteriales_D; family Crocinitomicaceae; genus CANHVK01. The sequence goes on from CALPMT020000003.1 coordinate 52,429, forward strand.
TTCATTACTATCAACATATATTTTTATATCACTAGAATATAATCGAGACATACCTTTACGTTGAATCTCTATTATTGTATCTCTTTTCAGTGTTTCTTCAGGGAAATATATTGTTTGAGCATTTCCATTTACATCTATTTTTTTTAATTCATTATTTGAATTGAAAAATGCTATGATATTTTTCCCTCCTACTTGATTATATAATCTGGATGAGTCAACCTCAGTGATAACAGTTGCTTTAGTTTGTATTTCAGCACGTTCTATCAAACTATCTTTTAAATAAATTTGAATTGTTTCACCTTTTAATTCTGCTTTTTCACTCCATACAATTGGATTCACAAACATTTCGAGTATACCAAGTTGGCGTTTATAGTTTAAACTATCGCACTTTCCTTGTGTTTTTCGACTAAAAAATCGAGCTTGATGATATCCTTTAATCAGGGATAATCGATTAGTACTATCAGTAAAAGTAAAAAGTGTATCGGCGTGAATAAAAAGCGTATCATCCTTTAATTTATATTCAGCAACTGCTTTTCCAGTAAGATAACTTTTATTATTTTTCTTTGAGGTGTAGAACCTATCACCTCTGAACCCCATTCCTTTTTGATTGTCTGAGAAATATACATTTCCCTTTCCAATTGAAATGCCTTTTAACTCATTAATATAAAGACTATCTCCCGATACAAATTGGTGTTCTTTAGTGATAGATGCATTATATTGTAAAACACCTTCTTCTGTATCCATTTTGTACCAACCTTTAGAACATACAATTTTAGTTTTGTCTGTTCTCACTATTTTAGTCGGACCAAAAAAGAATGCTTTTTGTGCAACGTAATTATATCTTAAACTATCTGAATACATTGTTGAATTTTCATTTTTAAACAATACATTTCCACTGACAGTTATGTTTTTAGATTTAGGATAAAAATATCCTGATTTGCTATGAAGCGTTTCTTTTTTTTGAGATCTTTCAATCCTTCCTCCATTTCGATAAATTGCAACCTCTTTTTTCGTATCAAAATCTAGCGAGTCAGTTGTTATTTTAAAATCACGATCTCTTATACGAACATTTCCCCAAAGTTTCGCTTTGCGTGTTTTACTATCATAATGCAATGAGTCACAATATAAATTTAGCGTGTCTCTTTTGTTTAAATGTACATCTCCATACATCTTTAACACGGACGACTTTTCAAAGTAAGAAGCAGAATCACAATAGATTACATTAGACTGATAGGTTATATGAATGTTTCCGATTAATCGATGTTCGCCAGTTTCTTTATTGTAAATTAATTTTTCGGCACCTGGAGCTAGTTCCATCAAATTACTTTGAGTGAAAGAAAATGTACTCAATACAAAAAAAGCACTTATGAAAAGCGCTTTTTTTAATCTATGAGATTTATAATTCAAATTTACTTAGTGTTTTGTAAGGTTTGTTTTCTGTCTGGTCCCACTGAAACAACTGTAATTGGAACTTCTAATTCTTTTTCTAAATAAGTTACGTAATCTTTCAACGCCTGAGGACTAGAAGTATAGTCATGTAATCCCGTTAAATCACAATTCCATCCTTGTAATTCTTTATAGATTGGTGTTATTTCTACCCCATCTATATCAAAAGGAAGGTAATCAACTATTTCACCATTGATTTCATAATGAGTACATACTTTGATGGTATTGAAAACACTAAGAACATCCGCTTTCATCATAGATAGTTCAGTAACACCATTTATCATTATAGCATATTTCAATGCAGGTAAATCAATCCAACCACAACGTCTTGGACGACCAGTTGTTGATCCAAATTCATTTCCTTCTTTTCTAATTTTTTCACCATCTTCGTCCAATAGTTCTGTTGGAAATGGCCCACTTCCAACACGTGTACAATATGCTTTGAAGATACCAATCACAGAACCGATGGTCGTTGGCGCTACACCTAATCCTGTGCATGTTCCAGCTGTAACTGTATTTGAAGAAGTTACGAATGGATAAGTCCCGAAATCGATATCTAACATCGTACCTTGTGCACCCTCTGCTAATATTTTTTTACCAGCTTTTAGTTCCTTATTCAAAAATTGTTCACTATCAATACATGTAAACGAACGAAGTAATTCAATGCCTTCAAAGAAAGGGCCTTCTAAGTCAGCAAGGTTATATTCAAATCCTTCGTGATGTTTTAAAATTCCAACGTGTTTTTCAACTAAAGCATCATATTTTTCTTTGAATTTTGGTGAAAGAATATCACCAACTCGAAGTCCATTTCTACCAGTTTTATCCATGTAAGTTGGGCCGATACCTTTTAAGGTAGAACCAATTTTATTAATTCCTTTTGCTGCTTCAGAAGCTTGATCTAACAAACGGTGAGTTGGTAAGATTAAGTGTGCTTTTTTAGAAATCAACAAATTCTTTTTGATGTCCATGTTAAAAGGAGCCAATTTTTCAATTTCTTTTTGAAAAATCACAGGATCAATTACCACTCCATTTCCGATAACATTTAATACATCTTTACGGAAAATCCCAGAGGGTATCGTATGCAAAACATGTTTAATACCTTCAAATTCAAGGGTGTGACCTGCATTTGGACCGCCTTGAAAACGAGCGATAATTGAATAATTAGGAGTAAGTACGTCAACAATTTTACCTTTCCCTTCGTCTCCCCATTGAAGACCTAATAGTACATCTACTTTCATGCTATTGTGCATTAACGTTGTTTAGTGCTTCAGATAAAGAAGGACTAAATGTGAATATTTCATTTAATTTGGAAATTGCAAAGAGTTTTTCAACATTCCCTTGAATTCCACAAAGGGTAACTTCTGCTCCTACATTTCTTGTTCGAGTTAAAATACGAACAAAGAAATTTAATCCTGAACTTGTTATATATTCTAACTGACTCAAATCGAAATAGAATGTTTTTTTGTTCTCATCGATATTCAGTTGAATTTCTTTTAATAAATCTACAGTGTCATTGTCAGTAACTATTCTACCTTGAATAGTAATAATGACAACTTCTGTTTCGTTGCGTAATGTATGTTTTATACTCACGATTAATTAGTTATTAGATTTTTTTATGCCGTAAAAATATAACGAGTGATGTTGAATCTCAATATTAAAAACTTCTTCAATCGTTGCTTTAATCTGTTGAATACGTGGGTCACAAAACTCAATGACTTCACCTGTATCTGTCAACACTACATGATCATGTTGTTTAGATCCATGTGATTTTTCAAATTGCGCTATATTTTTACCGAATTGATGTTTTCTAACTAAATTACATGCTAACAATAATTCTATTGTATTATATAATGTGGCTCTAGAAACGCGGTAGTTTTGCATTTTCATTTTGTTGTATAATGTTTCTACATCAAAATGTCCTGGATAGTCATATATTTCTGCAAGAATAGCAAAACGTTCAGGCGTTTTTCTATGACTATGTTGTTCTAAATATGCTGAAAAAATATTTTTGACAATATTTTGTAACTCTTCTACTTGCATTCCGTCTATTAAAAAGCGAAAATAACTATTATTATACTGAATATGGTGTTAATAATTAAAGATTTATTAACGAGTTTTTAACTAAAAAGGCTGCTTCAATTGAAACAGCCTTTTTGTTTATTTAGCGCTTATAATTTCATGATCTTCAAAATCCCAACGTTCAATGCGCTCCACACCTTCAATTTGTTCAAATTGTTTCGTAAGCGCATCTAAATGTTCCGTATCATATACCATTACTTTGATTAACCCCTCAAATATTCCGTCGTTCGCTTCAAAAGAAATGGACTTCATGTCCACATTCAATTGATTTGAAATGATTTCTGTGATTCGATTTACAATACCAACGTTATCAATACCTATCAAACGAAGTGAAGCTAAGTGTTCAATTAAATCAGTATTAATCCAGCTGGCTTTAACACATCTAAATGCCATTTTGGAATGTAAATGTTCTGCATTTGGACAGTTGTTTCGGTGAACTTTAATTTCTTCATGACCTCCTAAGTAGCCAAAAATGGGATCACCTGGGATTGGATTACAGCATTTTGCTAATTTATACCCAAAACCATCGTATTCAGCATCAAACTCAATATTTTTACCTTCTTCCAGATCTTTTTGTCTACGTGTTTCTTTTTGAACGAAAGATTTATCAATAACAAGATTTCCTTTCTTATCTTCCAATTCACGTAATTTATTTAGATCAATTTTAGCTTTTGCTATACGAATAAATAAATCTGCTTGATTGTTTGCTGCGAAATAACGTTCAATCGCTAAGATATTTTCTTTCGTATTGTTTAAGTTGAATTGTTTTAATTTTCTTTCAAGAATATCTTTTCCATCTTGAACTATTACTTTTCGTTGCTCATTTAGTGTACCCCTAATTTTTTGTTTCGCACGTGCAGAATACACATAATTTAACCATTCTTCTGTTGGTTTCTGTTTTTCAGAAGTAATAATTTCAATTTGATCACCATTATGCAACTTATAACTTAATGGTACTAATTGTGTGTTTACTTTTGCTCCAATACATTTATTTCCAATACTCGTGTGGATGTCGTACGCAAAATCTAAGATAGTTGCTCCTGTTGGTAGTACACGTAATTGTCCTTTAGGTGTAAATACATAAATTTCATCTGAAAACAAATTCATTTTGAATTCATTAACAAAATCCATAGCACTTAGGTTGTGATTTTCCATCAAATCACGAATCTCAGCAATCCATCGATCAAATTTGGAGTCTTCGGAATCGTTTTCTTTGTATTTGTAATGTGCTGCAAGTCCTTTTTCAGCAATTTCATCCATGCGTTTAGAACGAATTTGTACCTCAACCCATTTCCCTAAGTCGGACATTACAGTTGTATGTAATGATTCATATCCATTCGCGCGCGGTGTAGAAATCCAATCGCGTAAACGTTCTGGACTTGGTTGGTAAAAGTCAGTTACCATGGAATATATTCTCCAACAATCTGGCTTTTCTAATTCCACAGGTGTGTCTACGATTACGCGAACTGCAAATAAATCATATACTTCTTCAAATGGAAGTACTTTAGTTTGCATTTTTCTCCAAATCGAAGAGATAGATTTTGTTCTAGCTTTCACCTCATATACATATCCCTCATGATCCAATGTTTCTTTAATTGGTTTCACAAATGATTTGATAAAACGGTCACGCGATTCTTTGGTAGATTTTAATTTGCTTTCGACCAAATGATAATTATCAGGATCTGTATGTAAGAATCCAAGGTCTTCTAATTCACTTTTAATAGAGTGTAACCCCAAACGATGTGCTAGTGGCGCATACAAGAATTTTGTCTCCGAAGCAATTTTCAAACGTTTGTCGGCACGCATACTTCCAAGAGTACGCATGTTGTGTAAGCGATCTGCTAATTTGATTAAAACAACGCGAATATCATCTGAAATTGTTAGAATCATTTTACGGAAATTTTCCGCTTGTATCGATGAGTTTTCGTCAAAAATTTCAGGAATTTTTGTCAAACCATCAATAATACGTCTGCATTTATCCCCGAATAATTCTTCAATATCCTCAAGAGTAATATAGGTATCTTCCACAGTGTCATGCAATAATGCACAAGCAATACTTGTGGCGCCTAATCCCATCTCTTCAGAAACAATACGCGCAACTGCAATTGGGTGGTAAATATATGGTTCACCGGACTTACGACGCATGTCTTTATGTGCTTCTACAGCAACGTCAAAGGCTTTACGAACCATTTTTAAATCTTCTTTGGAAAGGTTTTTAGCAGTTTTTAGTAAGCCTTTAAATGCTTGTAAAATTTCTTTTCTCTCTTTTTCTAAATCAATTCCTTCTGGTAATGTTGACATTTATTCTAAATTAAATTTCAGTTTAATATACGAATTTTAATGCATTAATCTGCATTTCTAGTTTCTTTCTTTGTGTTGTTGAATGCAAAAGAGTCTTCTAAAATGGTTTAGAAGACTCTTTTTTATCGTATTTTTTTAATTATTTCGCAGGTAAAATTTTCGCTGCAACTTCTCCAAATCCGATGCGTACGCCATTACTTTCACAGTAACCACGCATGATTACTGTGTCATGATCTTGGATGAATTTACGCTCTGTTCCATCGTTTAGTTGTAATGGTTTAGTCCCTTTCCAAGCTAATTCTAACATAGAACCATAAGAATTTGGTGTTGGGCCAGAAATAGTTCCAGATCCCATTAAATCTCCACAACGCACATTGCAACCATTCACCGTGTGGTGTGCTAATTGTTGTGCCATATTCCAATACATATATTTAAAGTTGGATTCACAAATTAAGTTTTCCGTTCCATTTTCTGGTTGAATCAATACTTCTAAATTAATGTCATAACTTTTTGCTCCTTCGAATTCTAAATAAGAAAGTACTTCAGGATGTTGTTCTGGTCCGGCAACTTTATATGCTTGTAAAGCGTCCATGGTTACTACCCAAGCAGAGATGCTTGATGCAAAGTTTTTAGATAAGAAAGGTCCTAGTGGAACATATTCCCATGTTTGAATGTCACGAGCAGACCAGTCATTAAACAAGACCATTCCAAAGATAAAGTCTTCTGCTTCGTTTGGTGTGATTGAATCCCCTAATGGTTTTCCATCATAGGTAATAAATGCAGTTTCTAATTCGAAATCTAAATTACGACATGGTGCGTAAATTGGATCTTTTTCTGGATCTGGTTTGATTTGTCCTTTTGGTCTGTAGATATTTTGTCCTGAAAGGATTACAGAACTCGCTCTACCATGGTATCCAACAGGAATCCATAACCAGTTTGGTAATAATGCGTTGTTTGGATCACGAAACATAGTGCCAACGTTTGTAGCGTGCTCACGGCTAGAGTAGAAATCGGTGTAATCCCCAATTTTTACTGGCATTAGCATAATCACACTTTTATTTGGAATTAATACTTGTTCTGCGTGGTGTGTGTTTTTTTGCAATTCATCATTAGCTGTATCCAACAAGTAAGAGATTCTATTTCTCAATTCTCTTGTAGCTTGTTTTCCTTTTGCCATTAGGTGATTTAATGCATCTGTATCAAAGTCAGAAGCGTCAAATGCTAAGTTATCCAAATAACCAAGCACATGTAATGTTTTTAAATCCAATACATGTTCACCTATACGTACACCAACGCGCGCGCTTAATGAAGAGGTTCTGAAAACTCCAAAAGGTAAATTTTGAATTGGGAAATCTGAACCTGCTGGTACATTTACCCAAGATTTTAATGCTGGATTGTTAGCTGCAATTGTTGAATTTGCCATATATTTTAAAGATTAATTTCGCTGTTCTTTACTTAGTACAAATATAGAAATATTATTTTTTAGTGAGACTTTTTTAAGTGCGAATGAATTGCGCAATATTGTTCATAATTTTTCATCTTTTAATTTTAATTTTGATTATTTATTTATCTTATATTTGCTTAAATATTAATCAACATGAAATTATTCTCAAAAATAACTACTAGGAATTTGGATATTTTCCCGGTTTCAGTAGATACAGTTTTAGAAATCCCAGTTGTTTCAACAGCTATTTCTGCAGGATTCCCTTCTCCTGCGTTGGATTTTATTGATTTATCTATTGATATGAATAAACATTTGATTAAGAGGCCTTCTTCTACTTTTTATGGTCGTGTGAAAGGTCAGTCTATGAAGGATGTTGGTATTACGGATGGAGATTTATTAGTGATCGATAAAAGTATCACACCTAAAAATGATCAAATCGCAGTTTGTTATGTCGACGGTGAATTTACGATCAAAAAAATCAAGTTCGAACAAGATGTGTGCTGGTTAATCCCTGCAAACGATGCGTATCAACCGATTCGTGTTACGAGTCAAAATGATTTTTTAATTTGGGGAATTGTTACGCATGTAATTAAAGCTTTTTAATGTTTGCTTTAATTGATTGTAATAATTTTTATGCATCGTGTGAGCGTGTATTTCGACCAGAATTAGTTGGGAAACCAATTGTTGTTTTGTCGAACAACGACGGCGCTGTTATTGCTCGTAGCAATGAGGCGAAAGCCTTAGGAGTACCTATGGGAGCGATTGCTTTTGAATACGAATCTTTTTTTTTGAAAAACAATATTTATGTGTTCTCTGCAAATTTTGCTTTGTATGGAGATATGAGTAGTAGAGTAATGAACCTACTCAAAGAATATAGTCCCGATATAGAAATATATAGTATCGATGAAGCCTTCCTTAAACTTAGAGGATTTGACTATATCGACTTAGTGACTTATGGATTGGACATGCAACGTCGTGTCTCGAAATGGACCGGCATTCCAATTAGTGTAGGTATTGCACCAACTAAAGCATTGTCAAAAGTAGCGAATCGTATCGCGAAAAAGTATCCTGAACGAACAGGTGGATCGTACGTCATGGATACGGATGAAAAACGTTTGAAGGCTTTGAAGTGGTTGCAAGTAGAAGATATCTGGGGAATAGGTAGGCAACATGCAACAAAATTGAAATCGTATGGCGTAAGGTCTGCGTTTGATTTTACCCAATTAAACGATGCTTGGGTACGTCGTAATATGAGTGTGGTGGAGTTGCGCTTGAAACACGACTTATCAGGTACATCCATCTTGGATTTAGAAAAAGTGAAGCCACGTAAAAATATTGCTACAACACGTTCATTTGAACGAAATTTAGTCCATTTTAGTGATATTCAAGAACGAATAACCACTTTTTCAGTTGCTTGTGCCGAGAAACTTCGTAGACAAAACGATTGTTGCACGGCCTTATTAGTGTTTTTAAAGACAAATTCTCACAGACAAGAATTAGATCAATACAACAATAGTACAGTTGTAAAACTTCCATTTGCTACTAACTCAAGTATTGAACTGGTTAAATTTGCAACTGAGGGGCTTCAACGTATTTTTCGACAAGGATATCAATACAAAAAAGCAGGAGTAGTCATTATGGATTTTAAACCTGAAAATGAGATTCAGCTTAATCTGTTTGAGAACAGTAATCCGAAACACACACAATTAATGAAAACAATGGATGTAATCAATCATTGTTATGGTCAACAAAAAATTAGATTAGCAAGTCAGGATCAAAAACGTGTATGGAAAATGAAGCAAGAACGACTTTCCCCGAGGTATACAACGCATTTACAAGACATTATCATAGTAAACGCACGGTAAACCTACATCTTTTGTGGTGCTTCAATCCCTAACATAAGTAATGAATCAACGATCACTTTCGAAACATTCCTACTTATCACTAAACGTAAATCACGGACGCTTTTATTCTCTTCAATCAGCATAGGAACAGATTGGTAAAAATGATTAAACGCTTTTACCAATTCATAACAATAATTAGCGATTAATGCCGGAGAATAGGAGGTGCCAGCCTCTTTAACAACTGAAGGGTATTGAGACAACACTTTAATCAATTCTTTCTCTTCCAATCCTAGCGTTGCATTTGAATATGCTTGAATCTCCCCTGCTTTTGCTAACAATGAATTAATTCGAGCATGTGCATATTGGATAAACGGGCCTGTATTTCCGGTCAATTCAATTGACTCTTCAGGATTAAATAACATGCGTTTTTTAGGGTCTACTTTTAATAAATAATATTTCAAGCCTCCCATACCAATCTGTTTAAAAAGCAATTCTTTTTGTTCATTGGACATCCCCTCTATATGTCCGCGTTCAGAAGTCATTTCCTTTGCACTTTGAACCACATCTGCCATTAAATCGTCAGCATCAACCACTGTTCCCTCTCTTGATTTCATTTTTCCGGATGGTAAGTCGACCATACCATAAGACAAGTGAAAACATTTATCAGCCCATACATACCCTAATTTCTTAAGGACTAAAAACAACACTTTAAAATGATAATCTTGCTCATTACCTACTGTATAAACAACACCTTCCAAATCTGGATAATCTTTTTTACGATCTAAAGCTGTACCTAAATCTTGAGTCATATACACTGCTGTCCCATCTCCTCTTAACAACAACTTTTCGTCCATACCATCAGCAGTCAAATCTACCCATACAGAACCATCCTCTTTTTTATAAAAAACACCTTTTGTCAATCCCTCACTCACTAAGTCCTTTCCTAACAAATAGGTTTCAGACTCATAATATAAACGATCAAAATTCACCCCCATCGCTTCATAGGTCGACTTAAACCCATCATACACCCACCCATTCATCGTAGACCATAATAAGTAAGTTTGAGGGTCACGCGCCTCCCATTTTACGAGCATTTCTTTAGCATCTCTTAAAACAGAAGTTTCGTTTTTAGCTAAATCTTTAATTTTGGAATCTAAATCTGCTTGTGCTTTTTCATCCTTACCTTCTTTCGCAGAAACAAACTTTTGGAATTGTTCAACTACTTGAGGAGAAAAACCTTCAAACGCATTAGTTTCCCATTTTTCAATAACCTCTTTTGCTTCTTTGTTAAATTCTTGATCAAAAACAACGTAATATTTCCCTACTAACTTATCTCCTTTCAAACCTGTATTCTCAGGTGTTTCACGTTCACCTTGCGCATTTACCGGTGAAAAACGTTCCCAAGCCAACATACTTTTACAAATATGAATTCCTCGGTCGTTTATAATTTGAGTTTTAATTACTTTATGGCCATTTGCTTTTAAAATTTCAGCAACTGAATAACCTAAAAAATTATTACGTAAATGTCCTAAATGCAAAGGTTTATTGGTATTTGGAGAAGAATATTCAACTAAGACAGTCCCCTTAGAATCTACAGATTCGCGACCAAACGAGGTGTTTTCATCTATGTTTGATAAGATTTTTTTCCAGTAATCAGCAGAAAGACTAATATTTAAAAAACCTTGCACCACATTAAAATCAACAATATCATCAATGTTTTCTTTTAAAAACTGACCAATTTTGTTTGCAGCATCAACAGGAGAAGACTTTAACAATTTAGCAAAAGGAAAAACGACTAATGTTAAGTCACCTTCAAATTCCTTACGCGTCAATTGAAACTGTACTGACTTATCTTCGATTTTCACACCAAACAATTGATCTGATTGCTCAACTAAAAGATTCTTTATTTTGTTTTCCATAATTACTTTGTAATGATCGCTACCAAATTCTCTACTATACCAAAAGCCACTTCAGCCATTTCGTTTTTCTTTTCGTCTAAACAAGGATTTATTTCAACAAATTCCACACAACATACCTTCTGACTTTCCAATAGTCCCTTCATAATTACCTCTGCTTCATCGGGAAACAAACCATTATCTACTGGAGTACCTGTACCATGAGAAGTCACTTTTGGGTCCATAGAATCAACATCAAAAGAGATGTAAATTAAATCACAAGCTTCAAGCTTATACAAAATTTCAACAGCAACTTGGCTTGCTGATTTCGCTCGTACTTCAGCTACTCCATAGTTTTTTATCCTTAATCGCTCGATAACAGTATCCTCTTGCTCTTCCGTATCTCTTACAGATACAAACACCAAATCTTCAGGCGAAATTTTAGGTGAAATCCCGTGTATGTTTTTTAATGAATCCCAAAGTTCTTTTTCTTCAATCGAAATATCATTAACCTTACATGGTAAATTGTCTTCATTAAGTGCCGTTGACAAGGGCATTCCATGCATATTTCCTGAAGGAGTGGTATAAGGAGAATGAATATCCCCATGAGCATCAATCCAAACAACACCTAAACGTTTATTAGGGAAAGCATTTCGAATGGCAGCAATTGTACCTCCGGCAGAACCATGATCTCCAGATAGTAAAAACGGGAAATTATTACGCTTATAAATTGCTGATATGTGTGTATCTAATTCTTTAAAAATGGTTAATAGCCCATCACAATTCTTTGCAAAGTTAAACGTAGACTCTTTATCCAACAAGGAATTACAATCTTTCATACACACCACAGGAGACTGACCAAAAAGAGAACTTCTATTTTTTCTTGCAGCTGTAATTAAGGCGAAAGGACCTAATGAAGCTCCGCGCGTACCTGCTGTAATTTCCGATGGATTTAGGAGAAATGTTATATCTTTATACATAAATTCAAAATACTAGATCCACAAAAATAATACATATCCACGAATACCTTGCACTTTATGAAACTCATCTTACTATTTTCAGTTTTCCTTTATTCCTCCTTGGTATTTTCTCAAAACTACAAACCATTTGAGGGAGAATTAACCTATAGTATTGAATTAATTCACCCAGAAACAAACAAAGCGAAATTTATTTCATTCACAACAATCTTTACAAATGATACATTAGTTCGAACAGAGAGTGAAAATATTGCTTTAGGCAAACAAACACTCATTAGACACTTACAACTATCTAAACAATACGTACTACTCGAATACCAAGGCAAAAAATATGCCATCCAGCAAAATATAGGGAAAGATACGATTCCTTCAAGTTACACATTTACTGAGTGTAGAGGAGTGAAAAAAATTGGAGGATTTAAAGCAAAAAAAATCATTGTAAATCATTCCAACTTCAAAACTCCCTTAGCCATGTATTACGTCAAAGAAATTAACCCAAACTACATTGGCATATTAAAAGGTATATCAGGACTTCCTGTAAAATATTACATTCAAACAGAAAACGGTTTACTTTGTTATACCTTAAGAGAATTTAAAGAAAAAAAAATTCCTAGCTCACTTTTTTTAGTCAGTAAAGAGTATGAAAAAATCTCTTTCCTAGACTTTATTGAACGCGTCAGTAAATAACACTAAAAAAACTAACATTTCGCTGTTTATACTTCGTTTACAATCTCGATTTTCCCCCATATACTGATTGTATCTTCGTAGGATAGATTTTACGCAGATATGTCATTAGAAAACCAATATATACAACGAGGTCAAGAAGAAGTAATTCCTGAAGCTCCAAAAAAAACAAAAAGATCAAGTTCAAAAGTTGAGAAAGAAGCAACATCAGATAAAGTTTCTATCATTGAAAAATTCTCCCAACGTTGGGACAAAAAACGTGCATCAACGATTATTGGAGCTTTATTGATTTGCATTTCATTTTACTGTTTGCTTGCCTGTGTTTCCTATCTTTTCACTTGGCAAATTGATCAAAACAGAATTATTGGAAAAGGTTTTTTTGAATTTATTTTCGAATCAAATGTGCAACAAGTAGCCAATTGGAATGGTAAATTAGGTGCTTGGATTTCTCACACATTAATCTTTAATTCCTTCGGAATAGCTGCTTTAGTCATTCCTTTTTTAATTTTTCTATATGGATTAAAATTATTAGCAAACATTCAGTTTTTACCCATTCAAAAAACTACAGGCAAGTCGCTTGTTTGGATGATTTGGGCTTCTATTTTCTTGGGCTATTTTGCAAACTACGTAAATTTTGTAGGCGGATCATTTGGCTACTACATCAATCATTGGTTGCGTTTTACCATTGGAGAAATTGGAACATTTGTATTCATACTTGCCTTACTCTATATTGTTTTAGTTGTTCTACACAACCCTAATTTCCAAGAAATGTTTGCTAATTTAATAACTCATTTCACGAAAGATGAGGACGAGGATGAACAAGGGCATGAGGAAGAGGATTTGGAAAATAAACTTCGAATAAAACATACAGTTACACCAGATGATTTACATATTATCAATCCTATTAAAGAGGAGGATATTCAAAATGAATACATAAGTAAGCCTGTTATATTTGACGAAGATGATGATTTTGACACTGTCATTGCTCCGATTGAAAAACAAGATATTCCATCAACTATTATTCAAGAAATTGAAGATGATTTTGAATCCATCACTCAACCAATTGCTCCGATTTCATCAATACATACTGATGACTTCATTGTCGAAATTCCGGAAAACACTTTTACACCAGTAGCAATTGAACATCCTTCCACCTTAGAGATCGCGAATGATTTCCAAGTAGAAATCCCCGAAAACGAAGACGTTCTATCAGAAAAAGAAACTGACGATTTACGCAAAGAATATGGAGATTACGACCCGACGTTGGATTTGGCAGGCTATATGCTACCTTCTATTGATTTATTAAGAGATTGGGGGAATACAGAAGTAAGTATCAACAAACAAGAATTAGAAGACAATAAAAACAGAATTGTTGAAACGCTTTCTCATTACAAAATTGACATTGCAAAAATCAAAGCAACTGTTGGTCCTACTGTCACTTTATACGAAATTATTCCAGCACCTGGAGTACGAATTTCCAAAATCAAAAACTTGGAAGATGATATTGCGTTAAGTTTATCCGCATTAGGAATTCGTATTATTGCTCCGATCCCTGGAAAAGGTACCATTGGTATAGAAGTCCCAAATAGTAATCCTCAAATGGTTTCGATGCGCTCATTGATTGCTTCTGAGAAATTTCAAAACTCAGATTTTGAACTTCCAGTGGTACTTGGTAAAACGATTACGAATGAAACATATACTTTTGACTTAACAAAAATGCCTCACTTATTGGTTGCAGGTTCAACCGGTCAGGGTAAATCCGTTGGTTTAAATGCAATCTTAATTTCAATTTTATACAAAAAACACCCTGCACAAGTTAAATTTGTATTGGTCGATCCGAAAAAAGTAGAGTTAACTTTATACAACAAAATTGAACGACATTTTCTTGCTAAACTACCAGGAGAAGAAGATGCTATAATTACTGATACATCAAAAGTAGTAGCTACGTTGAATTCATTATGTATCGAAATGGATGAGCGTTACGAGTTATTAAAAGATGCTGGGGTAAGAACAATTAAGGAATATAATACTAAATTTATTTCACGTCGTTTAAACCCTGAAAAAGGTCATCGTTACTTACCATACATCGTTGTTTTGATTGACGAGTTTGCTGATTTGATTATGACTGCAGGTAAAGAAGTAGAACATCCTATTGCGCGTATAGCTCAGTTAGCACGTGCCATCGGTATTCACTTAATAGTTGCCACTCAAAGGCCATCCGTAAATGTTATCACGGGCATGATCAAAGCAAACTTCCCTGCTCGTATCGCATTCCGTGTCCTTTCAAAAATAGATTCTCGCACCATTTTAGATTCATCGGGTGCAGATCAATTAATTGGTCGAGGAGACATGTTAATCTCTACAGGTCAAGATATGATACGTTTACAATGTGGGTTTGTAGATACACCAGAAGTGGAAGAAATTTGTGCATTTATTGGAAATCAACGTGCATATCCTGACGCCTTATTACTTCCAGAATATGTAGGTGAAGGCGCAGAATCAAAAGAATTTGATTTAGGCGATATTGACCCTATGTTTGGCGATGCAGCCCGAATAGTGGTGATGCACCAACAAGGATCTGCAAGTTTACTGCAAAGAAAGCTTAAATTAGGATATAATAGAGCTGGACGAATTGTAGATCAATTAGAAGCTTTTAATATCATTGGACCATTCCAAGGTAGTAAAGCGAGAGAAGTATTATACACTGATAGCGAATCACTTGAAGAGTATCTTAAAGTGAAAGGATTATCTTAAAATGTAAAAAAAACATACTTAAAAACGAATGTAATTGAAATAAACTACGATTGATTTATATACACAACAGAGGTGTTAAAACGAAAGCTCTTTTTTCTATTTAAGGAATAATATTAACGATTTACATTGATTATTTCATAGCCAATTTGTTCATTTCCAAATTTTATCATGTACATACCTTTTGTTAGTTGTGGAAGTTGAATACTATGATTGTTTTTTCCTTTTTGAGCTAGAAAAACATCAACAAACAATATTTGACCTACCATATTGAATAATTGGATTGTCATTTCATCATTTTCGAAGGATGTAAAACGAATCGTCAATTTATCTTCTACAAGTGGATTTGGATAAACAGAGAATTCACGAACCAGTTCTTCTTCAAAATTGACTGATTCTATCTCAGAATATGTGTATTGTCCATCAAAATCGGTTTGTTTCAAACGATAATAAGAAATTCCATTCAAAGGGTAATTATCATATCCAAAATAGTACAAATTTGTTTTACTATTCCCTGCTCCTACTTTCGAAAATACGTTCTCAAAGTTTTTTCCATCGTATGATCTTTCCACAGTAAAGAAATCGTTATTATCCTCAGTACCTGTTTCCCAATCCAAACGAACTTTATTTCCTGTTTGTTTTACTTTAAATTCAATTAATTTAATAGGTAAAGCTGACGGATCTTCTACTGAAAAAGGTGAGAAGGATGTAATCCCAGATCTCGTTTGCGTATAAATTGTACCTGATACATTTGTTGCTGCACTTGATGTAATACCTGTGTCCCATGAAGAACCATTATGGTGACCAATATAACTATTACTTCTAGTAAAATTTGATAACTCACGAGAAACATCCCATTGAACAGTCAAAGTTACTGAATAACCAGGGCCGCTTGAAGATACATTCCAAGTTTTATCGATTGCATGTGATGTTGATGCAGAACCAGTTGTACCACTTGCTAAACGACCATGTCCAATACAAACACTAATATCTCTTGTAGTTCCTGTATTATTGATTATGATGGGTGTATAGACAGTAGATGAAGCAGAATGCCCAACCGGGAAAACTTGTTTACCTAAAACTGAACCAGATCCTAAACTATTTTGAGTTACTTTTCCTATAGAATCAGTTACAACAAATGTTGTATCACTGTATCCTAAAAATATACCTGACGAACCGATTATTAAATCATATACTCCCAAAGTTAGATGCGACCCTAAAGTCATTGTATCCGTAACTGTTGTTGCTACTCCTAATGCTGTTGCTCCATTTAAAGTCAGGTTATAAAAAGTAGTACTTGAACTACCTCCAATCGTTTTACTACTACCTATTAAGTTTACAGTATTATTTCCATGTATAAAAGTCCCACCATTGTTCGTCCAATTACCTGATGTCGTGATGGCATATCCTCTAGCATTAAATGTACCTGCAGTTAATACTAAATCATTTTTTAAGGATGTTTGAGCTGCGTCTAAAACGATGCTTCCTGCAGAAACAGTTGTTGTACCTGTATATGAATTTGTTGCACCAACAGTTAAAGTACCAGCACCATCTTTTGTGAGGTTCCCTGAACCGCTTCCAATTACTCCATTTGATGTGACATTGCCAGCTCCTCCAATTGTTAAATTAATCGAACCATTTATAATACCTCCACTCAACGTTAATATTCCTGTATCCGAATTAATACGAACGGCATTGGATGTTAGCGTTATAGCGCCAGCCCACGAATTATTTCCATTTACATTGCGCAATGCACCTGCGGATGATACTCCTGTATTATTTAAAGAGAGAGCTTCAGCCCCTACGTTTATGCCACCTTGTAATTCAACTGCTGCTCCTGAAGCGATAATTACCCCTCCAGCCGTTGTTCCAAAACCAGTAGCATTTTGTATATTTACAACTCCTGCAGAAATTAGAGTTGCTCCTGTATAGGTATTTGTTCCCGTTAAAGTTAACTTACCACTCCCCTCTTTTGTAATCCCTCCTGTTCCGCTTATTACAGCCGTTGAAATTGTTGTTGCATACGATCCATCAACAGTTAGCATAAAACCTGCATTTGTAACATTCCCTGTAAATGTAACCCCTCCACTCCCAAAAGAAACAATAGATGATGCCGCTTGTAAGTTAATTGGAATAGAACAACTTGATGCTGATTTTGAAGTGTTTAATAATGCACCTGAAGAAGATAATCCTGTCCCATTAATTCGAATACTTCCCCACACTGAAAGTGTTTGGGCATTTAAATCTAATGAACCTCCTGAATCTATTTTAATAAAACCAGTTGCATTACCTGTCCAATTTGACATGACTTGGTATTTATGTCCTGATTGCACGACAAATATATAACCAGCATTCGTAAAATTAGTTGGTGATACTCCAGAAGCATCTGTTTTTGAATTCCAATTTGTTAATACACCAGCAACTGCATTTGATGTTGCATCCGCAGAATAAAAAGTAGTTACAGGTCCTTCGTAACATCCCATATGCACCATTGTAGAAACACCTCCTCTATTTCCTTCAGTACCATTAATATCTTCTGTACAATCTGTAGTTAAATGTAAATCTTCACCTGGTGTTAAAGCAGAAATATCTATTATCGAACCATCCACACCAATAGTATGTGCAGTTATCGTTGCAGTACTTGTTGAATTACCATAATCATCAGCAACAACTAAAAATTGAGCACTTGATAGATTAACTCCTACATACGCGAAATCAGTTAAACTTGGAGCAACTAAATAATTGTAACTATGAGTCGAAGTTGGTGTGGAAGAAGATCCATAATACACATACTGCTTACCACTACTACCTGTTCGTGCATTTTGCAATAAATTATTTTTATAAATCAACGTTGTTGCTACCGAAGAATTCTGATAAACCGTATATGATAAATTATTACCCCCCGCTTGAGAACCTCCAATTTCGACTGTGTTATAATAGATATATGTAGTTTTTCCAACAGAAGAAGCATTCAACCATAATCCATATAGATCGATTGAATTGGTGTAAGAATTAGTTCCATCTGTATTTTTAACAGAGATAAAATTATTAATAAAACTATGATTGTAAGCTATATCGTAATAACCAAAAATTTCTGGTGAAGTTGTATTACAATTATATAAATGACGTATCGTATTTTTTTTATGAGTAATCGATGTAGTTGAAGTACTTCCGCTATATACCCCATATACATCACTTGAGTAGCCTCCTGTATTAGCACATCCAATTTTCTCTATGGTATTGGATGAAAGGGTTACAATTGGTGCAGCAGTGTTTCCTATTACAATTCCACCGACCACATAAGTAAGTTCTCCTGAACAAACAATACTTCGAACGATGTTTGAAGTCAAGGAACAATTCGGTGTACTTTCACCTACAGCAATTCCACTATGATTTGCGGTCACATTAGTTGTAAAATCGGAACATTTTGACAGAGAGGTAATTACTATATCCCCTATGGTAGAGGTTCCAATTGTATTTGATGTCACTGTTGAGTTACCAGAAGTATTATTTAAATAAATACCTTTAAAAAAACCATTATTTATAGTACATGTATGTATCGTGTTAGATGTTATACTTGTTGTCACACATGCGTCTTGATAAATACCAACACACATTGCTGATGTGTTAGATCCTCCAAAATAGGCCGTACTTAAATTGCCAATATTATTTGATGAAATTGTGATATTAGTAGAACCATCTGTATTATAAATTCCATAAATTTTAGATCCAGCAGAACCATAAACACTACAATTTTCAATATAATTTGCTTGAATTATAGATTGTCCTGTAACTGCGTTATGTATCCCATAAAAGGCACATACACCTGTACCAGTTAAAGCACCTCCTATTTGTATTGAATTTGCAGAATTACAACTGCCTATTTTGTTTGCTGTGATTGAACATGCACCGCTACCAAAAGTGCGAATTCCATAAAAAGTATACCCTTTAGTAGAAACATTTGAAGTTTTGAAATCACCAATTAAATTATTTTGAATATAAGTATTCCCTGAACTATTGACTGCAATTCCTTGAATCAAACCACCAGATTTAGATGACGTTATTGAAATATCAGTTGAAGCACTTGCTGTGGTATCCCCTACAATATTCCCGGAAACTGTTCCAATATTAACCGAATTAAGTCCCGAAACATAAATCCCTGTAAAAATCCCTGGATTTGATGAACTACCATCTGTATTTGAAAAAGTAATATTTCTTACAACATTACCTTGAATAGAAGTTGCTGTTGATGTACCAGTTATAGACAAATAAATTGGGAAATAATGATTTGCACTTGCATTTAACGTATATGCACTACCGCCACAATTTGAGGCTTGACCTCCAATGTAATTATTTGAGATAGTATAACCACTACCATCATTAACCATGTGAATTCCATAGATCGTTGCACTTGGAGTGATTGCAGCAGTTTGGTAGAAATGATTACCATTAATCGTCCAAGAATCATTATACGTATCTAAAAAAACACCTGAAGAAATAAAATCGATAAATTTATTAGAACAAATAAAATTGCTCGTATTCTTTTTTGTAGCACCATCTCCCGATGAATAGATTGCATTCGCTTGGTTATTCCCTATGTAATTTTGAATCGTGCAATTGGTGATTGTATCATAATTATTCGCTGTTGTGGAATAGGTTGTAAATTCAACTGTACCATGTGAAACTCCTGATTGACCACCTTCAATCGTGACATATTTAACACAATTATAACTTGCACCTGCAGTGAAGAGAATTGCAGGTCCACTAGTTCCTTTATTACTTATTGTTAATTGCGATGTGGTTCCTGTACTTCCAGGTCTACCATCGATTGTTACATAATCTCCCTGATTAAAAGAAACGACAGCGGTAGCATTTGATTTTGAAATTGTTAATCCTGTTGCTCCTGTTGCAGGACGAATCAAAATAGTATTTGAGGAGCCCAGACAGTTAAACGGATCAATTTTCAAAGGAAATTGTTCGCTTGAACTTGTATAGGAAGTTTGTAATTCTAAAATCAACGAAGAATTTAATCCACTTGCGGATATCGCTGATAATGCATCTGTTAAACGAGAATAATCTCCAGTTGGACCTACTGTTTTTGTCCCTCCTAAATTACATTGTAATATTAATGTATTACTAGCATCATGAGAACCTAAAACACATACAACACCAGCAACTATAAGGTTCATATTTGTTAATGTTCGAATAACTTGAGGACTTGTCTCTGATCCAACATTTACTGTATGTGTACCAATTTTACTCACTGTTCCTGATGTATAGGTAGCCAAACATAGGTCGGAAGCTGTTGCACCAGAAGCTGAAAGGTAAATCCCACAATCGTATTCCAACATAATAGAAGATCCTGCTGTAATTGTATTTGCGGTAACTGTAAAAAATGACCCCCCTTGTATTCTATAGATGGTATAAGCTCCATCAGCTACACTACATGAAATACCTGTATCATAACCAAAAGTTGGAGAAATTGTAATATATCCACCTAAGACATTTGTAGTAGAAGTGATTTTTACGATCCCTAGCTGACCTGCAGATTTTGCAAATGGAAATAATCCATAATAATTGCCTGATGATGTAGTAATCGTAGTACTTGGTATCCATCTTTTAAATGATCCAACATTGTCTTTTGCATATAATCCTCCTGCGGTATAGACTAAAAAATTTTCAACCGCAGAAGTTCCTAATGTTAACGTGTAACCATTTAAATTATGGTATCCTTTTGTTAACGTAAATCTACCCCCATTTGAAATTGTCAAATCCTGAGTAAATTCAATATTTGTTGAATTATTCAATGTTAGATTTGCAATTGTATTAAAAGCATTACCTGTTTCTTGAGGAGATAATCCATTAAATTCCAAACTTGCCCCTGAATTAAATGTACTTGAAGTCGTTTGAATACAACCTTTAGATACCGTGGTACTAATACCTTCGACATGACCCGTTTTTAGTGTTGCACCATTAGCGATGGTGGTAATTCCTTCTCCTATTACAAAATATGGATTTGGTATATTTAATGTACCATTATTAGATACAGTTAATGAATTAGCAATGTTCATGTTACTGGCTAAAATAACAGTTGCACCAGCATTAATTGTAAAGGGAATATAAGTTGTTGTCCAAGTTCCACTTGAATAAGTAAAAGTCTGACTTGAAGAACCTGTAAAGTTTACTGCTGCACTACCTGAAGAAGAATTATAACTATAGTAGAATATTCCACTATTCATCGTAAAATCACCTTCTAAATTTAATATGCCATCATAACTTCCTGAACCTCCTAGATCAAATGATCCTGTACTCAATATGAAATCCCCTTGTACCTCGAAAGTACATCCATCACTTCCTATTTCTGATCGTTGAATCAAAAAATCACCATCCGTTTGAATATAATTTCCTGTCACTGTTAATTTTGCGACATTTGAATTATTACACCATGCTAAATTACCTGATGCTCCTGTTTTTGAAATTGTAAAGTTACCTGCGATAGTTCTGTTGGTTGAACTACTATAATTCAAATTATAAGCCGTATTGCCTGTCTGTATATTCCAAATAACATTTCCAAAATTAGAAGATGATTGATCTAAGCAATATGCAAATGCTCCCGTCGTTGTTTCAAAACTCTGAAATTCAACAATACTCATTGTACCGAATGATTCTGTACCCGCAAAAAGAGTGGTTGAATTATTTGTTTTTGTATGATTAAAAATATAGTGACCGCCATTATTGATGTTAAATTGACCTCCGGATGCAGAAGCGGTAATGGTGGTTTGTGCAAATGCATTGACTACTCCTCCACCAATAATTGTTAATACTTTAATTGTATTGGCTGTTTGAACTGTCAAACTGCCATACACTTTAAGTGTTCCTCCAATGTTCCAAACATTTGTTGTTGTATAAATATGACCCGCCTTTATATTAAATATATCGAAAGATGAAGTAAAATCGGCAGGATGAGAACCTGTTCCTCCTGTGTTTGTCCACCAAAGATTTACATTATTTGGATCCCCCCCTGATGCATCCGAATAATATGTGGTCGCTCTACTCAATGACGAGAAAAGCAAACTATTAATCAAGCAAATTAAAAATAAAAAGTTGTTTTGTGAAACCTTTATAAACATAATCTATTAGTGAACATTTTTTTGTCATATTCGATGAATATACGGACACCAAAAGAATTCGTAACAGTTTACTAGTCAAAACGCGTATAAATACTGTGAATTATGCAATTTTTGACATCTAAAAACCGCTAAAAACAGATTGATTTACAAAAAATAAAAAATCACAATTTATAGGATTATGTATATAAGGAACACGAGAGAAGAAATGAAAATTAAGGGAAAAATAGTAGATCGTATTTCAGAAAGTATTGAATACAAAAAACGATCTAATTAAGAGAAAGTGCTAATTATATATAATCTGGTCTAATGGACATGTATTAGACTCAAAACCTCTGAAAGTCTTATTATGTCAACGTTTGAAGCAAATCAAAATTTACCAAAGTAATAACTCCTTTTTTGTTTAAAAAAATGGATATATCTAAGTAAAAATAACAAACACGATCACATACAAGACAAAATCAAATAATTTAAGTCACCAAAAGTAACCGGAAAATAGACGCTTGAAAAAAAATAATAAAACATAAAAAATAATTCAATAGTACAATGGTCAAGTAAGAATTAACAATTATCATAAAGCAAATAAACTAAAGGAAAACATTTATAGCGAAGTAATATTAAAAAACTAGTCATCTCATGTTAAATATTTGGCACAATTTGTGATATTTGCACATAAAATCAATACTATGAAATTTTTACTATCACTTTGCTTGTTGCTTAGTATTTCTGCAGTAGCTCAAACTAAAGATGCTGACCCAAAAGCACAAGGAATATTAGACAAACTATCAACAAAAATGAAGGGCTTGAAAACCTTTCAAATTGAATTTACCGCATCCATCAAAAACACTACAACAGGAAGTAACCAAAGCGAAATTGGAAAAGGATGGGTGAAAGGAGATAAGTTTTGCGCATCTTATGGTGATAATACGATTATTTGTAACAGTATAAAAACTTGGACTATTATTAAAGAAGACAAAGCAATTTATCAATCTGATGCATCAAGTGGAGATTCCGATGGCATAAATCCAAAAAAATTAATGACCATTTGGGAAACTGGATTTAAAAATAAATATGACAAAGAAGACATTGTAGATGGAGAAAAAGTACATGTCATTTTCTTATACCCTAAAGACCAAAAAAAAGTCGAATATCATACAGTTATTTTATACATTACGAAAGCTGGTCTTGACCTAAAAAAAGCTATCATGAAAACGAAAGATGGAACTATTATGACCTATACACTTACTAATTTCATTGAAAATCTAGCAATAGATGACGCCAAATTTGTGATTGATTTAAAGAAATATCCAGGATATAAAGTGGTGAAAGACTAATTAAACTAACTGAAGAATAATATTGTAATTTATATACTCAGATAAAAACACAAAAGGCTGAATCATGAGATTCAGCCTTTTGTGTTTGAATGATTACAATTAATCAATTTTAATAATTATCTAATGCAATAGCAGCTTCTAAGAAACGTTGTTTAGGTAAGAAATTATGCTCTAAATCAGCTGCAAATGGTATCGGAGTATCCAAAGAAGCAATCCGTTTTACTGGAGCATCTAACTGAGAGAAACAATTTTCATTGATTAAAGCTACAAGCTCACCTCCTATTCCACCAGTCATACAATCTTCATGTAATACGATTACTTTACCTGTCTTACGAACAGAAGCATAAATCGCATCTGTATCTAAAGGTGCTAAAGAACGTAAATCAACAATGTCCATATCTAATGATGGATGTGCATCTGCAACTTCTAATGCCCAATGTACGCCCATTCCATATGTAATTACTGAAATATTTTCTCCCGAACGAACAGTTCTTGCTTTTCCTATTTCAAACGTGAAATATTCATCTGATACTTCTCCTTTAATACTTCTATATAAGTTTTTATGTTCAAAATATAACACTGGATTTGGATCTTCAATTGCAGCAGCTAATAAGCCTTTTGCATCTTCCGGAAATGCAGGATATACAATTTTCAATCCTGGAGTATGGAAAAACCAAGCTTCGTTAGATTGAGAATGAAAAGGTCCTGCTGCAGAACCTGCGCCAGTAGGCATACGTACAACTACATCTGCATTTTGCCCCCATCTCCAGTGTGATTTCGCTAAATTATTTACAATCTGATTAAATCCACACGTAACGAAATCTGCAAATTGCATTTCCACAATCGACTTCATTCCTGCAATAGATAATCCTAAACCTGCTCCAACAATCGCTGATTCACAAATTGGTGTATTTCTAATTCTATCTTTCCCAAACTCTTCTACAAATCCTTCAGTAATCTTAAACGCACCTCCGTATTCAGCAATGTCCTGTCCCATAATAACTAATTCAGGAAATTTATTTAATGACTGACGTAAACCATCAGAAATCGCGTCAATAAAACGTTTTTCTGATTTAGGTGAAGATGGGTTTAAAGTGTCTACAGTTTGAAAAGGAGCATACAAATCATCAAATTCAGACTGCGTATTTGGAACAATTTTTTCTTCAGCAAAAGCAATATCTAAACCTGTTTGGATTTCTTGCTTTATCTCGTCTCGAATTGCTGTAATATCACTTTCAGTCAATATGCCTTCTTCTCTTAAAAACAACTCATAATTAGCAACAGGACATTTTTTCGCCCATTTATCTTGAATACCATCTGGGTAATATTTTGTACCAGAAGATTCTTCATGTCCACGCATACGGAAAGTCATACATTCCAATAAAAACGGACGTGGTTTTTTACGAATTGAAGCCGCAATCTTACGAACAGTTGTTACTACTTCTAAGATGTTATTTCCATCTACCTGAAAAGCATCCATACCATATCCTATCCCTTTATCGATAAATTGTTTACACTTGAATTGTTCTACACTTGGTGTAGATAATCCCCAGGCGTTATTTTCAACCACAAAAATCACTGGTAAATCCCAAACTGAAGCAACATTTAATGCCTCATGAAAATCTCCTTCACTCGCTCCTCCATCACCAGTATATACGATTGTCGCTTTTCCTTCATTTCTTAAATTAGATGCTAAAGCAACTCCATCTGCTAATGCTAATTGTGGTCCTAAATGCGAGATCATACCAACCACCTTATGCTCTTTCGATCCAAAATGAAACGAACGATCTCGTCCTTTTGTAAAACCAGACATTTTCCCTTGAAATTGAGCAAATAATCGATTTAAAGGAATATCTCTAGAAGTAAACACACCTAAATTACGATGCATCGGAAACATAAATTCATTTTTATCCATCCCAAGAGTAGTTCCTACAGAAATGGCTTCTTGACCCCAACCTGAAAACCATTTAGAAATCTTACCTTGACGAAGTAAAATCAACATTTTTTCTTCAATCATTCGAGGTTTAACCAATGCTTTGTATATCGATCTCAATTCAGCATCTTCAAAACCAGTACGGTCATAGGATATCGTGCGTTTTTCTAATGTTTCCATGTAAAAATATTTGGTGAGGTAAATTTAATAAAAAAAACCGGCCCTAAAAAGGAACCGGTTTCTAACTTTATTATTTTATATTCGATTATACCAAACCTTGGTCAATCATAGAATCAGCAACTTTTACGAAACCTGCAATGTTTGCACCTTTCACATAGTCTACATTTCCAGTCGCATCTTTACCATATTTCACACAAGCTTCGTGGATAGAAACCATAATGCTATGTAATTTAGCATCTACCTCTTCAGCTGTCCAATTGTAACGTAAAGAGTTTTGAGACATTTCTAATCCAGATGTAGCAACACCACCAGCGTTAGACGCTTTACCTGGAGAGAAAAGAATTTTTGCATCTTGAAAAACTGTGATTGCTTCTGGTGTAGAAGGCATGTTCGCTCCTTCAGCAACACAAATACATCCGTTAGCCACTAATACTTTTGCTTCGTCGCCGCTAACTTCATTTTGAGTAGCACAAGGAAGAGCGATATCTACTTTAACTTCCCAAGGACGTTTACCAGCAACAAATTTCGCAGTTGGATATTTAGTAACGTACTCAGAAATACGACCTCTTTTTACATTTTTCAATTCCATTACGAACGCTAATTTCTCAGCATCGATACCAGCTTCATCATATATATACCCTTCAGAATCAGAGAAAGTAACAACTTTACCTCCTAATTGTGTCGCTTTTTCACACGCATATTGAGCAACGTTACCAGAACCAGAAACCGCAACTGTTTTACCAGTAAAACTATTCCCTTTCGTAGCTAACATTTCTTTTGCAAAATAAACTGTACCGTAACCTGTAGCTTCTGGACGAATCAATGATCCACCCCAGTTGATTCCTTTACCAGTAAGCACACCTACGAACTCATTACGAATTCTTTTGTATTGTCCAAACATGTATCCAATTTCACGACCACCAACACCGATATCACCTGCAGGTACATCTGTATTAGCTCCAATATGTTTACATAATTCAGTCATAAAAGATTGACAAAAACGCATAACTTCGTTATCAGACTTTCCTTTAGGATCAAAATCAGAACCACCTTTACCACCTCCCATAGGAAGTGTAGTTAAAGAATTTTTGAATACTTGTTCGAAACCTAAAAATTTTAAAATAGATAAGTTAACAGAAGGGTGGAAACGTAAACCACCTTTGTATGGTCCGATTGCAGAGTTAAATTCTACACGGTACCCTCTATTTACTTGGATTTCTCCTTTATCATCCAACCATGGAACACGGAACATAATCGTTCTTTCTGGTTCCACCATACGATCTAAAATCTTATTAGTCTTGTACTTAGGATTCTCTTCCATGAAAGGGATAACTGCTTCAGCAACTTCATGAACTGCTTGTAAAAATTCTTTTTCGTGACCGTTTGTAGCTTTTACTTTGTCCATAAAAGCATCAATCTGTGCTTGGTGATTGTTTGACATTATAACTAAATTTAATTATTTCTTAGACAAATGTATATATTTTTAATATACGCATAATAAAAGATTTTGAAAAAAAACCAGTTGATTATTAACAAAACTTTGTGATAAAATTCAATATCATTTCTTTGCCATTTGGAGTCAAAATAGATTCAGGATGAAATTGCACACCAACTATTGGTAAAGACGTATGTTCTAAAGCCATCAACACCTTGTTTTCAGAGGTAGCAGTAACATTTAAACATTTTACAGTAGCAAGATCTATCGCCCAACTATGGTATAATCCAACTTCAAATTCTTCATTTAGATTGGTGAATAACTTATTAGGATAAACCTGCTTGCATTTTTCTGAAATCCCGTGCTTTACTTCTTGTTGATTATATAACCTACCTCCAAAAAATTCAGCTAATGCCTGCATACCAAGACAGACCCCTAAAATTGGTTTTGATTGATGGTACTTATTTATAACACCCATTAAATTACCTGCATCTTTTGGTAAACCTGGACCTGGTGACAATACTAAAGCTGTATATTTCTCAATATCTTGCAAATCGATTTGATCATTACGTACAACTTCAACATTGCAATTTAACTCTTCCAAATAATGAACGAGATTATAGGTGAATGAATCGTAGTTGTCTATGATTAAAATATCCATGATAAGTAATGTTTAGCAAAGATAATTATATGAGGACAAAAAGACACTAGACAATAGACAAAAGACGTTAGAGATAATTAATTAGGACACAAAATTCAAAAATTGAACCTATGTATTTTCTAAATTATAAAGTCTAATTTCTAGTATCTGAGGTCTAGAGTCTTTTAAAACCTTTCTACTTATTATGGAAAAGATTAACTTTAGCCTGTCAAAAAATAAAACCATGAAAAAAACTTTTAGTATTCCAGGAGCACCAGCACCGATAGGGCCGTATAGTCCCGCTGTTTTAAAAAACGATACCTTATATATAAGTGGTCAAATACCAACTAATCCGGAAACTGGGAAATTGACCTTAGAATCAATAGAAGCATCTACGAAACAAATTATGGATAATATCGGATTATTGTTAAATGAAGCTGGTATGAATTTTTCAAACATTGTTAAGTGTACTATTTTCGTAACAGACTTAAATGATTTTGTTAAAGTAAATGGTGTTTATGGATCTTATTTCGAATCCATGCCTCCTGCAAGAGAGACAGTACAAGTTAGTCGACTTCCACTAGATGTTCCTATTGAGATTTCGTGTATCGCTGTTAGATGAAAGTCTCAAAGACAAAAGACTTGAAGATAAAAGATATTAGACAAAAGACGTCAGCCTATTGTATAAATGCTATTTATTAATTCCTAAACAACTTAAATTCTGAATCAAGAAATTGACATATCGATTATTATCGTAAACTACAACGTTTCTTACTTTTTAGAGCAATGTTTGGTTTCAGTTTACCGTGCATTAGAAGGTATTTCTGGAGAGGTATTTGTCGTCGATAATAATTCGATTGATGGTTCTGTGGAAATGGTTCAACAAAAATTCCCGCAAACCATCATCATCGCAAATAAAGAAAATGTTGGTTTTTCAATTGCAAACAATCAAGGTATCAGAGTGTCAACTGGAAAATATGTTTTATTATTAAATCCAGACACTGTTGTAAGTGAAGATACATTTAGTAAAACAATTACTTTTTTAAATCACCATTCAAACGCTGGAGGACTTGGAGTTCGAATGATTGATGGAAAAGGGAAGTTTTTACCTGAGTCAAAAAGAGGTTTACCTACTCCATCGGTTGCATTTTATAAAATATTTGGCTTATCAGCACTTTTTCCTAAATCAAAAAAAGCTGGTCGTTATCATCTAGGCTTTTTACCAGAGAATAAAATTAATAAAGTCGACATTCTTAGTGGTGCTTATATGATGATGCGGAAAGAAGCATTGGACAAAGTAGGACTCTTGGATGAGGCTTTTTTTATGTATGGTGAAGACATTGACTTGTCCTATCGCATACAATTAGGAGGGTATGACAACTATTATTTTCCCGAAACAAAAATCATTCATTATAAAGGAGAAAGTACGAAGAAAAGTTCCGTAAATTATGTCTTTGTATTTTATAATGCAATGATCATTTTTGCAAAAAAACATTTCTCACAAAACAATGCAAATCTATTTTCATTCCTTATAAATCTCGCCATCTATCTAAGAGCAGGAGCAGCCTTATTGGTGCGTTTTCTCAAAAAAGCATTCCTACCCTTCGTAGATGCCAGTCTTATTATTTCAATATTATTTTTCATAACGCATTATTGGAAAACCTTAAAAGATATAACGTTTGACCAATCTATTTTAAATATAGCTTTACCTAGTTATACCTTAATCTGGATGACGAGTATCTATTTTTCTGGAGGTTATGACAAACCCTTCAAGTCAAAATCCTCCTTATATGGTACACTTGTTGGTACTATTATCATCCTTACTTTATACGCACTTCTACCTAAATCTTTTCAATTTTCTCGTTTATTTATATTATTAGGCGCTTTTATTGTTATGCTTTATTATGTAGTATCTCGACAATTGTTATCTCGCTTTATTGGAGGGGCATTTTCTACTTCTGAAAATAAACAAAAAAACTTTGCAATTGTAGGTTCAAAACTTGAGATTGAAAGGGTAGAACAACTTTTAAAACAAAACAATCCAGGAAATCAAACCAATTATTCGATTTCAGCAAACGATGTTAAACTTGAAAATCAACTAGGCACCATTTCTCAATTGGATCAAATTGTTCACCTACACCCTATCGACGAAGTTATTTTTTGCGCCAAAGACATTAGTTCTAATGCAATCATCAATTGGATGGTTGCATTAAACAAATACCCTATTGATTTCAAAATCGCACATCCTGACTCACTCTATTTAATAGGTAGTAACTCGACGAATACAAACGGTGAACTTTATACGATCGATTTATATAATATAAACACACCCTCAAACAAACGAAACAAAAGAACTTTCGACTTTTTCGTTTCACTGATTTGTATACTAGTTCTTCCGATTACTTTTTGGCTTTATTCAAATAAGACACAATTCATAACAAACCTAGTTAACTGTTTAATCGGTAAAAAAACATGGGTAGGTTTCTCATTCCATAGCACAAGTCTTTCAATAAATTTACCCAAAATCTCTGACGGAATATTTAATCCCACATCCAATTCTCAAACAATTGAACCTATTATAGTGGATAAATTGAACATGATTTATGCTAGAGATTATTCTGTCAAAAAAGATTGGGACATTTTCAAAAAGAATTTAAGATACTTAGATCGTAAATCTTAATAAATATTTATCAACTTCAACTGGCTATTCGTTGTTCGTTCAGAAAAATGACTTATTTTTGCGAACGAATTAACATTGAAAATCCACTACAACATGGCACAAATGGAAATCAGACTTCCTAAGATGGGAGAAAGCGTAACAGAAGCTACAATTACAAATTGGTTGAAAAACATAGGCGATACAGTTGCTATGGACGAACCATTAGTTGAAGTAGCTACAGACAAAGTGGATAATGAATTACCTTCAGAAGCAGAAGGGGTTTTAGTGAAAATTTTCTTCGAAAAAGATCAAGTTGCGCAAGTAGGTGACGTAATTGCTATTATTTCAACAGATGGATCATTAACGACCGAAACTGCTACACCTAAAGTAGAAGAAATCATTCAAGAAATAGCTCCTACTATACAAAATGCTTCACCATCTTTGATTTCAGAAGTAACTTCAGGTTCAGGAAATAAATTTTATTCCCCTTTAGTTAGAAGTATTGCTGAAAAAGAAGGGATTTCAAATAACGAATTAGATACAATTCCTGGAACTGGTCAAGAAGGACGAGTTACTAAAAAAGACATACTTGATTTTGTTGCAAATCGCGGAACTAATTCTGTTTCAATAACCGCATCGATTCAAAGCACACCAACACCAGCTATAATAACTCCTGTTGCAACACCTGCTCCTATAGCACCAGTTGCAAAAGAAGTTATTCCTTCAATTCCATCTGGTGGTGACGAAATCATTGAAATGGACAGAATGCGTAAGTTAATCGCAGACCACATGGTTATGTCTAAACATACTTCTCCTCACGTAACTTCTTTTGTAGAGGCAGATGTTACGAACATTGTAAAATGGAGAGAGAAAATCAAAGACGGTTTCAAGAAAAGAGAAGGCGAAAATATAACTTTTACACCTATCTTTATGGAAGCAATTGCAAAAGCAATTAAAGATTTTCCAATGATCAATGTTTCTGTGAATGGAACTCAAATCATCAAGAAAAAAGATATCAATTTAGGAATGGCTACTGCATTACCAAGCGGAAACTTAATTGTACCTGTAATTAAAAATGCTGATCGATTAAATTTAACGGGCTTAACAAAGGCAGTAAATCAATTAGCACGAAATGCACGTGACAACAAATTGAAACCAGAAGATATTCAAGGTGGTACTTATACTGTAACAAATGTTGGTTCATTTGGAAATGTAATGGGAACACCAATCATCAACCAGCCACAAGTTGCTATATTAGCACTTGGCGCTGTTCGTAAAATGCCTGCAGTTATCGAAACTCCAGAAGGAGATTTTATTGGAATTAGACATAAAATGTTTTTATCACATTCCTATGACCATAGAGTTGTTGATGGCTCACTCGGAGGACAATTTGTTCGTAGAGTAGCTGATTACTTAGAAAGTTTTGACATTAATAGAGAAATCTAAACCCTACTTATGATTAAACCTAAAGCTCGATTTATCGGGCTTTTTTTATTTAATTAAAGAAAAATAAAAAAATATAGTTTATATTTACTTTTTTGAAATTGAATGAATTAAGGGCTTAATCAATTTATTACTCTCTTAAACTGTTTAATTAGTTTTAAATCAATTCAATAAGTTACTTATGAAGTTTTATCTATTTATCTTGTGCTTTTTATTTTCATCCTTGGCATTTAGTCAATTTGCAATTGATGATATTAAAACTTTGATTAAAGGAGCAACCGCTGAAGAACTTGTTTACACATGGAATGGTTGTATCGAAGAAACCGAATATCAAGCAGCGGATTTAATAAGTGATGCCTTGCTTAGAAAAAACCCTAACAATAAAAATTTCATCTATAGAAAAGGAATATCTACATTTTATTATAAAAAAAATTACAAATTAGCAATCGGGTATCTTAAAAAAACTATCACTAATACTTCTGAGAAACACAATCCTGAATCTGGAATGGAAACAAAAGCTCCACTTGAAGCTTATTATTATTATGCTTTTTGTTTGGAAAACCTCGGTGATTTTGCCGAAGCTGAAAAATATTACAAAAAATTCTTAGAGTCTCAAGTTGGTAAGACAACGCGACTCACAAAAACTGCAAGCTTAAAAGTATCAAATACTGCCATTGCTTCAAAATACAAAGCGAATCCTAAAAAAGTAGACATCCGATTAATTGGAGATTCCGTAAACACAATTAATCCTGAATATGCGCCAATAATATCTCCTGATGGAACTACAATATATTTTACTTCACGTCAAACATGGTCAAAAGACACTCTAAAAGAATACGTAGAAGATTTCACAAACCTCTCACCGGAAGATATTTATGTAAGCCACAAAAAAACTGAAACTACATGGAGTAAACCTAAAAAAATAGCTTTTTGTAAATTAGAAGTTAACGAAGCTACTGTATCTATTACCCCAGATGAACGAACATTATATGTATACAAAGACACTAAACAAGGTGGTGATTTATTTTCTATTGACTTATTAAAAGCGTCAAGAAATATTGACACATTGTCTTTAATCAAAATTCCTGAGGTAAACTCCAAGTATTGGGATAGTCACATCTATTTTAATGAAGATAATACCTATGCTGTATTTTCATCCGATAGACCAGGTGGTTTTGGCGGTCGTGATTTATACCGTATCGTAAAACTTCCTGATGGATTATGGAGTAAGCCACAAAACATGGGAGCTACTATAAACACGCAATATGATGAAGACGCACCTTTTTTGTCTATTGACAACAAGAACTTATATTTTTCTAGCAACTGTGATAAAAGTATGGGTGGATTTGACATTTATACATGTGTGAAAATTGATGAAAACTTATGGAGTACTCCTGTTAATTTAGGCTATCCAATAAACTCTGAACGCGACGATATTTATTATTCTACAACTGCTGACGGATTAAAAGCTTATTTCTCTTCAAATCGAATGAATGGTGTAGGACAGGTAGATATTTATGAAATAAATTATGTTCCTCTAGATATCAAAACAAACTTTTTATTTACAGGACATGTTAAACGTACAGATAAAAAACAATTAAACTTGCTTACAGACGTAGAAATTGCATGTCAAAATTGTGATTCAAACAAAAAGAAAATATTACGTCCTCGTTTACGCGATGGATATTTCATAACGGCTTTAGAACCCTGTAGAGATTATCAAGTAGAAGTTCTTGGACCAAATAGAGAAGTGTTGTACACTGAGACATTTAGCACATCTTGTGAATTAAATATCGAAAAAATTGAACGTGAATTAACAGTTAACGAACCCGCGTTAAACATTAAGAGATAACTCTTATTTTCCTTTTATGAAATTAAAACTTACAAGACCTTTATCAATATTTGATTTAGAGGCGACAGGATTAAACATATCTAAAGAACGTATTGTTGAAATAGCAATCCTTAAGATCCTTCCCGATGGAAGTCAAGAACGATTTAAATCACTAGTAAATCCAGAAATACACATCTCAGAAGAAGTAATTAAAATTCATGGAATTTCGAATGAAGATGTAAAAAATGCTCCAACATTTAAAGATCTTTCTAAACGAATTATTGATTTTATAGGTGACTCAGATTTAGCTGGGTATAATTCAAATAAATTTGATATTCCTCTTCTCGCAGAAGAACTAATTAGAGTAGAGTGTGAATTTAATTTATCTGACAGACATTTCGTGGATGTTCAAAATATTTTTCACAAAATGGAACAACGCACACTTAGTGCTGCCTATCAATTTTATTGTCAAAAGGAATTGATAGATGCCCATGATGCAATGAATGATACAAATGCCACATGGGAAGTATTAAAATCACAATTAGAAAAATACGATAACTTACAAACAGACGTTTCTTCTTTAGCAGAATTTTCTCGTGCAGGAAATTTAAAAACACTAGACTTCGCAGGTAGATTAGTAATCAATGAAGATGGAGTTGGAGTTTACAATTTTGGTAAACATAAAGGAAAAACTATTAAAGAAGTTCACGAAACTGAGCCTGGTTATTACAGTTGGTTTATTTCTCCTTCCACCGATTTCCCATTATATACCAAACAAAAACTACGTGAAGAAATGGAAAAAATCAAAAATGAACAAAAAGCAGAAAAAGAGAGTTCATTGGATTTAAACAGTCAATTAGAAGCGTTAAAATCTAAATTTCAAAAATAGATGAAAATAATCTGTATTGGTCGAAATTATGCTGATCATGCGAAAGAGATGAATGCTCCTACACCTGAGTTTCCTCTATTTTTCTTAAAACCAGATTCAGCAATACTTCCTAAAAGAACACCTTTTTATTATCCTAATTTTACAAAAGACT
Organism: Chitinophaga pinensis; assembly: GCA_943324745.2. Lineage (GTDB taxonomy): Bacteria > Bacteroidota > Bacteroidia > Flavobacteriales_D > Crocinitomicaceae > CANHVK01. The sequence continues at coordinate 87,472 of CALPMT020000003.1, forward strand.
TACATTATGAATGTGAAGTTATAGTAAGAATTAATAAGTTAGGAAAGAATATTTCCGAAAAATTTGCACATACCTATTATGATGAAATTGGATTAGGGATTGATTTTACAGCAAGAGATTTACAAGAAGAGTGTAAAACAAAAGGTTTACCATGGGAACGAGCAAAAGCATTTGATGGTTCAGCTGTGCTTTGCGAGCAATTTATACCTAAATCAGAATTAGATTTAGAATCAATTTCTTTTCAATTATCAAAAAACGGAGATATTGTTCAACAAGGAAATACGAAAGATTTCATTTTTTCTATTGATAAAATCATCGCTTATGTATCGCAATTTATGACCTTAAAAATTGGAGACATCCTGTTTACAGGAACCCCCGCTGGTGTTGGACCAGTTTCAATTGGAGATACTTTACAAGGATTTATTGGAGAGAAAGAAATGTATACCTTAAAAATAAAATAATCAAGGACTTTACCTTTGAGGGAGATTTTTCGCTTTAGCTACACTTAGATTTTGAGAAAAATAAAACTATGATGTGTTTTTTTTTATAAATTTCTTTTCATTTAAAAAATAATCTTTATATTTGCAGACCAAAACACGGAGGATGTAGCTCAGTTGGTTAGAGCGTCGGTTTGTGGTGCCGAAGGTCGTGGGTTCGAGACCCATCTTCCTCCCTTAATTTAAAGTCGTCTTTTTGAGACGACTTTTTTTATTAATACTCGTTTTATGAAATTTAAAGAGTCCATCGACAAACGCAGAACATTTGGGATAATTTCTCACCCAGATGCAGGTAAAACCACTTTAACAGAAAAATTATTGTTGTTTGGAGGGGCGATTCAAACTGCAGGAGCAGTAAAAAACAATAAAATCAAAAAGACAGCTACTTCCGATTTCATGGAAATTGAAAAGCAAAGAGGTATCTCTGTAGCTACTTCCGTAATGGCTTTTGAATATAAAGGAAAACAAGTAAATATCTTGGACACTCCTGGTCACAAAGACTTTGCTGAGGATACGTATAGAACTTTAACAGCAGTAGATAGTGTGATACTAGTAATTGACTGTGCCAATGGTGTGGAGCAACAAACTGAGAAACTAATGGAAGTTTGTCGTATGCGTAATACTCCAGTTATAGTTTTCATTAATAAAATGGACCGTGAAGGTCAAGATCCATTTACCTTACTCGATGAAATTGAGTCAAAATTAGACATTAAGGTATGTCCTTTAGCTTGGCCTATCGGTATGGGTGATCGCTTCAAAGGTGTGTATAATATTTACGAAAAAAATGTCAATTTATTTCAGGCGAGTAAAACAAAAATTGCCAAAGAAGTTGTTTCAATATCTGATGTAAATAGTTCTGAAATAGATGAATTGGTTGGTGATGCCTTCGCAAAAGAATTAAGAGACGATTTAGAAATGATTGCAGGCGTTTACAATCCATTTGATAGAGAAACCTATTTATCAGGTGAATATGCTCCTGTATTTTTCGGATCTGCAGTAAATAATTTTGGAGTGCAAGAACTTCTTGATGCATTTATAGAAATCTCCCCTACTCCTAGATCTAGAGAAACAGATTTAAAAACAATTGATCCATACGATGAAAAGTTTTCAGGATTTGTATTTAAAATACATGCGAATTTAGATCCTAAGCACCGAGATCGTATTGCATTTTTACGCATTGTATCTGGTAAATTTGAACGTAATACTTTTTATAATCATGTTCGTTTAGGAAAAAAATTCAAATTCCCAAATCCAACTTCGTTCATGGCGCAAGACAAGAGTGTCATTGATGAAGCTTTTCCTGGAGATGTAATAGGATTATATGATACTGGTAACTTTAAAATTGGGGATACTTTAAACGAAGGCGAAAAATTTATGTTTAAAGGAATTCCTAGTTTCTCTCCTGAATTATTCCAAGAATTAGAGAATTTAGACCCTTTAAAATCGAAACAATTAGAAAAAGGAATTAGTCAGTTGACGGATGAGGGAGTCGCGCAATTATTTATTCAACAACCAGGGAACCGTAAGATTATTGGCACAGTTGGACAACTTCAATTTGAGGTGATTGCTCACCGTTTACTTCACGAATATGGTGCTTCTTGTCGCTTTACACCACGAAACTATGTAAAAGCCTGCTGGATAACAACCGATAATGAGCTAGAATTAAAACGATTTATCAGCACAAAATCTGGAAATATAGCAAAAGACAAAGATAATAATTATGTATTCTTGGCAGAAACACCTTTTCTACTACAAATGGCAGAAAAAGATTATCCAGACTTAACTTTCCACACAACTTCTGAGTTTAAATTGACAGAAAACAATTAGTTATTTCAAGATTTTTACAACTATGTTAAATTAAAAAAAACTAGTTGTAAATAAAAATAATTCTATTCTACTTTAACTCATTAAAAGACTCGAATTTAAATCCCTATTTACACTTTGGTCTAATCGATTTATAATTAATCAACAGTTATCAATTGAATTATAGTTAGAATTGCTCATTTTGTTGAAAACAAGCAGGCAACCTAACTATTAGATTCACGTTATATTAAGTAAATTTGCACTACTTATATTTATAGCACATGTTTAATTTACGTTTTTTTAGTTCTTTACTTTTTTGCTTATTTGTATATCATTTAACATTTGCACAACCTGCTAATGATGATTGTAGTGGTGCAACACAAATTATTACAGGGGTTGATTGTAATTCTTTTAATTCTACTATTAATAATGCAACACCATCGACTTTAACTCCATTAAATACTGATGAAGATGTTTGGTTTACGTTTACAGCAGCTACTGCTCAATCCTACCTTACATTGGTTTCAAATGATAATGGATTTTATCCAAGTTACGAATTATATAGCGGTAGTTGTGGAGTATTGACATCTGTTAAAAAAGGAGCAAACACAACTAGAACAGGCTTAATTGATATATTGCAAGGCTTAACTCCTGGCGCCACCTATTATTACAGAATTTTTAATGGTAATATCTACGGAAACCCAACGATAACAAGTTTTACTACCTGTGTACAAGATTTTAAAAATGATGAATGCGCCGGAGCAATATCATTGACTCCTGAAACCGAATTTAATTATACGACTGGTCTCGATTATCTATCAACCAAAAGTACAACAGGGGTAACTTCAACTTGTTCTGCGAACACCAATCCTGACGTATGGTATACCTTTAAAGCAACAAATCCAATCCACTATATTTTCGCTAAAAGCTCGAACAAATCAAAGGGTTATTACCCTGAATTTGAAGTGTTTTCAGGTTCATGCGCATCACTCAACAGCATTAAATGTGTCAAAGGAAATACGGGAATATATGAAGATAGTGCTAAACTTAAAGGATTAACTATTGGACAAAATTATTATTTTAGAATCGTAAATAATAATACTACGACTCCAACTGTCTTTCATGACGTATTAGTGGGTACACCTCCTGCAAATGATGATTGCGCTACAGCAACAAACCTGACCTCGAATCAATTTTTCTGTAATAGTAACGAAGATTTAGTCTCAAATTTCGCTACTCAATCTTTAGCTGGTGTAGCAGGTATGGGGACTGCCGACGATGATGTTTGGTTTTCATTTACTGCAGATACAACCGCACAGTTTATCACGATAACACCATCCAAAGATTACACACCCATAGTACAAGTTTTCGAAGCTGGATGTCCTCCAACAGTGGCTACCAGCAAATTTCAAACTAAGTTTACTAACACCAAAGGAACTGAAGGAAAGGTATTAGTGACCGGTCTAACAAAAAACACCAAATACTATTTTAGAGTCTATGATTCTGCGAATGAAAATGACAGTTTATTAAGTATTTCAGCCTGCGTTTCTCGCCCTCCTCACAACGATGATTGTGCATCTTCTAAGTTACTTACCATGAATAATTATTGTAAGTCGACAGATGGCGATGGAACAAATGCTACAGCATCTTCACTCGCTGCAAAAGTAACAGGTGCCAATGCAGATGATGATTTATGGTATAAATTCAAAGCCACTGGATCTAAAGGATTCATTTCTGTAAATGCAAGTTTTATGTACGCGCCAGTAGTTGAGGTTTTTAACAATTGTACATCCACACCGACTTTATTATTCAGTCAAAAATTTACAGCTGGAGCTTCTGGCACCCTAAATTTAACAGGGCTAAGTGCAAATACAGATTATTTTTACAGAGTGTATGATAATGGTGCTGGTAACCCAGGCTCGATGACATTTACTACCTGTGTCACGAGTCCAGTTTCCAATGATGAGTGTACTGGTGCAAAAACTGTAACCGCTTCAAATACTTGTGATGAAATCACTGGGAATGGTTTGTACGCAACCAACTCTTTTAAATTATGTACTGGCTCTGCTGGAGCTGCTGATGATGATATTTGGTTTAAATTTATTGCTACAGAAACTTCACATTTTATTTCTGTAGATCCAAACGATTCAAAATATAACCCTGTTGTTCAAATCTTTGAGGACTGTCCACTGATTAAAGAAAAAGCTTCTACTTGTTTTGATAAATCATTTCCTGCCGGTGCTTTTGGAGACACATTACTTACCGGATTAACACCTAACAAATGGTATTATTACCGTGTCTATGATTATAATTCAACGAATCAAGATACCATGACATTTTCTACCTGTGTGACGAATGCAGTTGCAAACGATAATTGTTTAGGAGCTTTAAAAGTAAATTCATCTGCCACATGTGATCCTGTGACTACGGATGCGCTCTATGCTTCGCAGTCATTAGCAGCTACTTGTGGTGGAACAAACGCCGCAAACGACGATGTATGGTTTACGTTTAAAGCAACAAAAACCACTGAATTTATTACTGTGACGCCTGACGATAGTAAATATGATCCAGTTGTGGAAGTTTTTAAAGCGTGCGGTACAGCGATGACGCCCGCTATTTGTGAAGACACTAAGTTTGCACCAGGTAAGTTTGGTACTGTTGCAGTAAAAAACCTAAGTGTAGGAACGGATTATTTTTACCGTGTATTCGATAAAAATACTACAAATCAAGATACCATGAAAATCTCAACATGTGTGGTAGAAAGCATCGAAAATGATAGTTGCGCATTTGCTACACCTATATCAATTTCATCTTCTCAAAGCAGTACAAATGGTGACGGAACGTATGCTACTATGAGTTTGACAGGATGTACCTCTACAGCTACTGATGATGTATGGTATACATTTACAGCAACTGCAAATGAAACAGTAAATATCAGTGTAACACCTTCTAAAGATTACGATCCAGTTGTTCAGGTTTTCGCGAATACTTGTACCACCCAAATAAATCCTGCCATCTGTGAAAACACAGCTTATCCAAAAGGTAAATTCGGCATGAAATCATTGAGTGTAACCAGCGGTACCAAGTATTATTACCGTGTATATAATGCTTCTACTACCAAAGTATTTCCATATACCTTCACAACTGCGGTCAATAGAGTACCTTCTAATGACAATTGTACAGGTGCTACTCCTTTAACCGTAAATTCCTCATGTATCCCCACAGACGGAGATGTAACTTTTGCTACCAAATCATTAACTGCTGGTTCATGTTACAGTAGTAATGTAAACGATGTCTGGTATTCCTTTAAAGCAACAGCTACCACCCAAGTAATTGGTGTGGAAGCCTCCGCCGATTTTGACCCTATTGTTGAATTATATCCTTCAACATGTCCAACAACATCTACATCCACAGCTATTAAATGTGAAGATAATCGATTTTCTCCAGATGGTTATGGTACTTGGAATGTAACTGGACTTACTATTGGTAATACTTACAACTATCGTATTTATAACGGAGCAACAACAATCATAAATCCACAGACATTTAAAACATGTGTAACAACAGTACCTCCGGCACCAATCAATGACAACCCATGCTCTTCCATTTCACATACCCCAACTTTAACGACTGATTTCAAAACATATACTAATGAATCAGCAACTCCAACAATTAGTACTGGTATTCCTGCTCCAGGTTGTGCAAACTATAGTGGCGGTGACGTGTGGTTTAAGACTAAAGTTCCATTTAGTGGACAATTGGCTTTCGAGACGAAAGAAATGTCGATGTTAGATGGAGGAATGGCAATTTACAAAGGAACTTGTAAATCAATGTCATTGATTAAATGTGACGATAATGGTGCAGGATTAATGTCTAAAATATCGTTAACATCACAAAATCCTGGTGATAGTATCTTTGTACGTATTTGGGAAAATGGAAATAACAATAATGGATCGTTTGGTTTAAGTATCGTTAAAGGTGCCGAACCGACATTGAATCCACCCTGTATGAATTTGGACTTTGAAAGTGATCATACTGGGTGGTTTGGTACCTATGCGCAAAGTAATAATGTCAATGTTGCAGTTGTTGCTGGAAGTTCAAGTGATTTATCCCCTACCTATGTTCCTCAAAAATTGAATACTACTTCTATTCCAGAGCAATTTGATTTAATGACTGGAGGAATAGATCAATACGGTGGATTTTCAAGAGTTTATAAAGGTGCTAAATCTTTGAGATTAGGTGTAGATAAAGGTGCCAGTCCATACAATAATAATGGAAGAAGTATTGAACAATACTTTCAAGTAACAAAGGATAATAATTATTTTGTATACAACTATGCAGTAGTGTTATTAACTGGAACTCACAATCCTTGGGAACAACCATTTTTCAAAGTTGAATTTTTTGACGAAAACGGACAACAAATAGGGTGTGGAGATTATCTTGTTGCGGCTCCTCCAAAAGGAAAAAGTGATAAGATTGGATTCTTAAAATCACCTAAAACTGTTGGAGGTGACCAAGTTAGTTACAAACCATGGACTACCATAGGTGTAGATCTTACAAACTACATTGGTAAAAATGTCCACACACGTTTTACTACGGGATCTTGTGCGGCAACTGGTCATTTTGGATATGTCTATTTAGACAATTATTGTTCTAAATTCGAAATTGAAAAACCTGAAAGTGTTTGTTTAGGTGACACTGCTAGATTATACGCTCCTAAGGGTGCTCTGAGTTACACATGGAAAGATGCTGGTGGAGCTGTCATTTCTACTGCAGATAGCGCGGTGTTTAAAACAACTGTAGCTGGAACCATAAACTTCACGTGTGAGGTAACCATGTTTGGTACTACTATGTGTAAATCGATCCTTACAACTCAATTAGTAGTTGGAAATAAACCTTCCTTAGTAATTACTGATCCAGCAGCAGTTTGTAAAGGAACAACTGTAGATATTACAACACCAGCTACAACGTCTGGTTCAACGGCAAACTTGGTATACTCGTACTACATAGATAATCCACCTAATGTTAAAATTACTGATCAAGCAGCATTAACGACTGGAGGTACCTACTATATCAAAGGGGAAAAAAGTCCTACGTGTTTGGATGTTAAACCTGTAGTTGTAACAATACATCCACTTCCAACCGCTACCATTTCTGGAGATAAAGAATTGTGTAAAAATGCGACAGCACCAGATATCACGTTTACAGGCGCAGCTGGAAAAGCACCGTACACATTTACTTACGATATCAATGGTGTTGGAGGAAGCAAAACAATTGCAACAACTTCAGGAAATAGTATCACAACACCTGTATCGACAGCAACAGCAGGCAGTTTTGTATATAATTTAGCAAGTGTAAAAGATGACAATGGTTGTACTCAAACACAAACAGGTAAAGCTACTGTTAAAGTAAATGATATCATTACAACAACGATTTCTTGTGGTACACCTACAATATCTACTGTTGAATTCAAATGGACTAATAATACAGCTGCAATCAATGGGTATGACTACACATACACCACAAACGCTACTACCCCAAAAACAGGATCCGGAACGCTAGCAGCAGGTACGGAAAAAGTTACGTTAAATCATCCTTTCGACCTAAATGAAACTGTTACAATTACATTAACACCAAAAGGAGATCCATGTCCACAAAATTCAACTGGAGTATGCAAAACATTAAACTGTGTACCACCTACAGTTACTGCGGTGCCTAAAACTGTCTATTGCGATGGTGACGTTGTCCCAAGTTTAACGTATGTATCTAATAACGCAACTGCTACTTTTGCATGGACCAATGGATTAAAACCAAGCGTAAAAATTGGACAAATTGCATCCGATACTAAAGCCGCATTCCCAACGTTTACAGCAGACAATAAAACAACCGCTCCTATCAAAGACACTTTTTTTGTAAAAGCAACTAGCCTTGGGTGCGAAAGTCCTGCGATGGAACATTATATCACTGTAAATCCAAAAGCACAAGTAGACAAACCTGCTGATCAAGTAGTGTGTAATGGAAGTCAAACTACAGCGATTAATTTTACTACCGCAAATACGGGAGGTACTACTACCTATAGTTGGACAAATGATCAGCCTAGTATTGGATTAGTAAGTCCAGGACAAGGAAATATTGCTGCTTTTACGGCTGTAAATACTGGAACATCTGTCATTACTGCTACCATTACTGTAACACCTGAATTTGAAAATGATGGGAAAAAATGTACAGGTACACCTGTAACATTTACAATCAAAGTAAATCCATCTGCAAATGTAAAGCAACCATCCGACCAAACCGTATGCCACAAAGCTGCAAGTACAGCTGTAACATTTAGTACTACAAATACAGATGGAGTCACAACTTATACGTGGAATAATGATTTAACTTCCATAAATCTAGGTGCTACAAGTACGGGGGACATTGCAAGCTTTACAGCTAGTAATACCACTTTGACTACAGTAACAGCAAATTTAGAGGTTATTCCAAGTTACACCAACAATAATGTAACTTGTACTGGAACTAAGCAAACATTTAAAATTAATGTAAATGCACTAGGTCAAGTAGAGCCAGTTACATCCCAAGTACTTTGTGTTGGAGCTACTACAACTGCTGTTAATTTTACGACCAAAAATACGGTAGGAACAACATCTTACGCTTGGAAAAACGATAATAGCGCTACAGGATTATCAACAGTACTTTCAAATGGTAATATTTCGGCGTTTACTGTTGCAAATACAAGTAAAGCTCAAATAATTTCTACCATAAGCGTATTACCAACATATACAAATAATTCTGTAAGCTGTGAAGGAAGTCCTGAAACATTTACAATCAAAGTGAATCCTAAAGGTCAGGTAAACACAATTATTGATCAAACTAAATGTGGTGCTGACAACTCAGATTTAGTCACATTTACTACTAATAATACAGATGGGTCAACGAAATATGATTGGTCCAATGATAATAATACGATTGGTTTGGGAGCAACAGGTTCTGGAGATATCGCTGCTTTTACAACCGTAAACAATACCATTAACCCTACAAAAGGAACGATCACGATAACACCAACTTACAGTAAAGACAACGTTGATTGTATCGGAAGTACGACAAGTTTTGTAATCAATGTAAATCCAGCTGCTCAAGTGGATGTTAGTGCTGATCAGTTAATTTGTGCGGGTGAAAACACGGTTGACATCCTTATTACACCAAAAGCAGGTGCTGTAGGTACAACAACAACTTTCACATGGGATAATGACAATTTGTTAGCTGGTCTTAGCCAAGCAACAGGAAATGCAAACATTGCACCTTTTAAAGGAATAAATACAACAAATGCTGCAGTAGTAACAAAAATAAAAGTAACTCCAAAAGTGGAGAAAAATGGAGTAAGTTGTGGTGGACCTATAAAAACAGTTCAAATTACAGTTAATCCTGAAGCAAATGTAACGAAACCTGCGGATCAAGTCATTTGCGACAATACAATGACTCAAGCTGTCGTTTTCCAAACAACGAATACCGGTGGGACAAACACTTACGAATGGACAAATACAAGTACAACTGTTGGTGGAGCTTCCGGAAGTGGTACAATTGCATCCTTTAAAGGTGTGAATACAGGTACAGCACAAGATGTTGCTACGTATACTGTAACTCCATATTTTGAAATTGGCACTAAGAAATGTGTTGGTCCTACCCAAAGTTTTACCATCACAGTGAATCCTCCCGCAGATGTTGTAAAACCAACCGATCAAGTCCTATGTAACAATACCCAAACTACAGATATTAAATTTTTAAGTTTAAACAACTTGGGAACAACTACTTATTCATGGACAAACAATCAAATTTCTATTAATTTAGCTGCAACTGGTCAAGGAGATATACTTGCATTCACAGGTAAAAACGCTGGAAAAAGTCCTGTGGTATCTACTTTTGTTGTAACACCTGAAAACACTTTAAGTAATCTAAAATGTTCTGGTCCTACCCAAACATTTAAAATCACTGTGAATCCTGATGGACATGTGCAACCGATTCCATCTGCGACATATTGCCACGATGAATCGATAGCTACAGTAACATTTGCAACATTGAATACAGGAGGTACGACTACGTACGATTGGACAAATGATGTTACTACAGCTGGATTAGCACTAGGTACAGGAAAAGGAACTATTAATTCATATAAAGTAGCAAACACAACAACTTCACCTATCGTTGAAACGTTCAAGGTGACGCCTACGTTCTCAGATGGCATTTCAAATTGTGTTGGAAAAGTGGAAACATTTACATTCACTATCAACCCTTTGGGTCAAGTTAATGCATTTACAAATCAAGAAAAATGTGCGAATGAAGTTTCAGATGTATTAAACTTCACTACGAATAATTTGATTGGTACTACAACATATGCTTGGACAAATTCAATAACAAGTATAGGATTAGCAAATTCAGGATCAAGTACCTCAATTGCCCCTTTCACTTTAAAGAATACAACTGGAAGCGCTGTTACCTCAACTATTGATGTGGTACCAACTTTTGAAAATGCTTCTAAGAAATGTGTTGGTCCAAAAGAAACAGTAACAATTACGGTAAATGTCTTACCCGTTATAGATCTAAAAGAAGTATGTATTGGATCAACTGTTCAATTAACAGCTTCTCATACCCCAGCAACTGCAAATATTTGGTCAAGTGGAAATACTAGTTTGGCAACTGTAGATCCTATGACCGGTATAGCTAAAGGTATAAAAGATGGTGATTGTCCAATGACATATACAGACAGTAAAGGATGTAAGGATACGAAAATGTTGAAAATTAATACTTCCCCAAGCATTACAACTACGCCATTAGAAGTATGTGAAGAAAGTAATTTAATGATAAACGCAAACCATCCTGCTGCTGCAACAGGAATTGCATGGTCAAGTGCGACAACTTCTATTGCGAGTATAGCAAACAATGGTTTAACTCTTGGTTTAAAACCAGGTGTTACATCAATTAGTTTTATTGATAATAAAGGATGTACAACTAAAAAAGACCTAACAGTTAATCCAAAACCAGTGGTTAATTTTAAAGCCTTGTACGAATCTATTTGTATAACTGATTCATTATTTTTAATGGACAAATCTAACCCAAGTGGTGTGAAATTTATATGGACATTTGGCGACGGTTCAAGTTCTACACATAATGCTTATAAATATTCAAAAGGTGGTATCTATGACATCTCTTTGACTACCATTACAGACAAAGGATGTTCAGACACACTAACGAAGAAGAAATACATCGAAGTTATTGGGTTACCAAAAGTGGCATTTACGTTTAGTCCTGACTCGGTAGATATTTTCAATCCTGAAGTGACATTTACAAATTATTCAGATGCCAAACATTACAAATGGGTATTTGGTGATGGATTACCAATTTCAGTACAACAAAATCCAATTCATACCTTCCCAACAGCTACAGGACAACATTATACTGTTACATTGACTGGATATAACACTGAAAATGGCTGTGAATCGAGTTATACGCAAATCATTGTTTCAAAAGAACCATTGATTTATTACATACCAAATACATTTACACCGAATGGCGATGAAATAAACAACACTTTTAAACCAGTATTTTACAGTGGATTAGATGTTTATCAATACCATTTAAGTATTTACAATCGTTGGGGAGAAGTCATTTTCGAGTCGTTTAATTCAGAATATGGTTGGGATGGAACTTATAACAACACAATGGCTGAAACATCTACATATGTATGGAAATTAGAATTTAATGAAAAAACAACCGGAAATAGACATAATAGAACGGGGCATGTGAATGTGATTAAGTAGTCATTAGTTCGCTGCGCTTAAAGAAGAAAGACTGATGCGCTTAAAGAAAAAGACTATTAGAGCAATGAAAAAAGACCATTAGAAGAAAGACTTTTAGAACAAAGTGCAAAGACTGAAAATCAATTTTCATATAGTCTTTGTTCTTTTGTCTTTCCGTCTTTTGTCTAAGAAAAAGCAACCCTTTCAAAATTTAACGTTTAATATTTAGATTGTTTGAACCATATAGTCAGAAAGATGAAATATAATTTTAAAAGAATACAATTCATACTAATAATTTTACTGTTTAATAATTTAAGCATTTCACAGGTTGTCATAAATGAAATGTGCATCAATCCAAAAGTTGGTGATGGATCTATGATTGGAGCCTATTCTTCAACGGGTGGATTTGGTGAGTGGATTGAATTATACAACACCTCTTGTAATACAGTAGATATCTCAGGTTACATTATTGGTACTTATAATGGTTTTGATGGTAAAGGAATGAGTTTTACTGTACCCCCAGGGAAAACCATTGGACCAAATGGCTTTGCAATTATAAGAGGTGCTAACAAAACAGCTCCTGCTTCTGGTATATTAGATATTAAAACTGACATAGCAATCACAGCTAATTATTGTGTAGAGTCTATCAATCCTAATGTAACAAATGAAAGAGTTTGGTTTGAAAATGGTGGAGGATGGATGGCGCTCTATGATAAATCTGGTACACCAAAAGATATGGTACAATGGGGAAATATGATTGATCCATCAGATTTAGATGGAAATCCATGTAATCCAACTTCGAGTAATTTACCTAGCGGTATGGTATTATCCAGTTTTAAATCTTATCCTTCTGGGAAATCAATCACTACAGGTGCATCGAAAAATGGATTTACCTTACTCCGACTCCCTGATGGAGGAACTTGGTCTGAAATACAAAAAGCTGAAGCAAACTCATACGGATCAAGTAATCAACCAGTTACTGCGTCAATCGATTACGCAGATCCATTTTGCACCACACAAGGGAAGCAAAGTGTAACATTAACTGGAACAACAGGTGGAACTTTTTCGTGTACATCAACAGATTTAACAATCAATTCTACTACAGGGGAAATCACTCCTACCAATAAAGAAGGAACCTACACTGTAAGATATACATTATCAGGTCTAACATGTCCTGGCTATGTTGAAACAACAGTCAAAATTGAGAATCCTACAGTGGTAGCAAGCTGGGTTAAAGATCCTGATTGTACTGGTGTAAACTTGAATAAAGTGGGTTCAATATCCTATACAACTACAAAAACGACAGGTGCTGTAAACTGTAGTATAGATGATGGAGTAAACTTTAGCTACACAACATCTCCAATTACTGGATTAGGAAATGGAATTTATAAAATAAAAATAAAAGATGCAAATGGTTGTATCGCAAGTGATTTGAATGCAATAACAATGAATGTAAATTGTACATCTACTAGCTGTATCGCACCAAAGATTAGCAAAGAACCGCAAGACGCAAAATTATGTGAAGGTTCTGACACCTCATTTACTGTTAATGCAACGGGTACTTCCCTAAGCTATCAATGGCAGGAGGATAAAGGTACAGGATTTACAAATTTAACTGGTGAAACATTTACAACCTTGAAACGGACAGCTGTAACTAGCTCTACTAATGGATATAAATACCGTTGTGTCGTAACAGAGGCTACAAATGGACCTTGTAGTACAAATAGTAAAACAGTAACATTAACTGTAGAAACCAAGCCCACAGCGACAGCGGGTGGTTCTGCAACAATATGTTCAAGTGGTTCTGCAACTTTAAGTGGGGCTACTGCTACTGCAGGAACAACTTATTCTTGGACTTCAAATGGAGGTGGAGCAATTTCAAACGGTACCACCCTTACCCCTACCTATACCCCTATTGCTAGTGATGGTGGAAAAACAATTACATTAACGATGAAAATAGTGAGTGGTAACTCTTGTCCAAATCCTGCTGATGTAACGTATACAGTTATTGTTGATCAACCACAAACAGCATCTGCTGGAGGGAGCACAACCATTTGTTCAGACGCGACAGCAACAGTAAGTGGAGCAACTGCTTCTACTGGTACTACATATTCATGGACAGAGGATGGAGCAGGTTCAATCTCCAATGGAAGTACAACACTCACTCCTACCTATACACCAATCTCAACTGACGCAGGAAAAAAAGTGACCCTAACCATGAAAACTGTAAGTAGTAACAAATGTCCAAATCCTGCAGATGTAACATATACTATCAACGTAGACCCATTGCCTACTGCTACTGCTGGTGGATCAAAAACAATTTGTTCAAGTTCTAGCGCCATTGTAAGTGGTGCTGCATTCACAAATGGAACTTATACATGGGGACACGATGGTAATGGAACAATTACGAATGGTAATACACTAACTCCTACCTATACCCCTACTAACACTGACGAAGGAAAAACAGTGACATTAACCTTAACAGTTACTAGTAATAATTCATGTAGTACTTCCTCATCAAACAAAGCTACAGCGACTTATAAAATTGATGTGACAGCAGGGATTACAACCACCGCAACTGCAGGAGGAAGCTCAACAATTTGTATGTCCAAAGTAGCAAACGTTAGTGGTGCAAATTATTCAAACGGAACTATTTTATGGACGCATAACGGTCATGGATCGCTTGCTTCTGAAACCACAATTACACCAACTTACACTTCTACTGTAGACGATACACTAGCTCCTGTAATACTAACATTAACAGTTACACCAATTGCAGGTTGTGGAGGAAATACTGCAACTGATACCTATACTGTAAATGTAAAAAGTAATCCTAAAGTTATACCTACTAGTACAAAACCTTGTGATGGGAAAGATGTACAATTAAACGCTAACACCATTGCTGGTGCACAATACGCTTGGACTGGCCCAAATGGTTTTTCAGAACCAACACAAAGTGCAACAATCACGAGTGTCACAGGTAATAAAATTGGTCTATACACATTAAAAATAACGGATGCTAATAATTGTATCAATACCGCAGATGTAAACGTAAATGTGAATCCAAACCCTACATTGAGTGGGGACAATTTAGTATGTGTTGATAAAACCATTAAATTAACAGCTAGTACATCAAGTTCAACCACTTCTTGGGTGAGTCAAAAACCTATGAATTTAGCCATTGATCCAAATACAGGCATTGCAACCGGTGTCTTAGGAGGAACTTCTGATGTAACTTTTACCGATGTGAATTCCTGTACAGCCACTAAAACAATTACGGTAGAAGATTTACCAGTTGTATTATTTACTGTAGATTCTACGAGTGTTTGTATAGGAAACGATGTGAAATTTACAGACAAATCACCGATAAAAAACACAAATATCTTATGGGACTTTGGAGACGGAACAAATAGCATTGATATCGATCCTTCCTATGCCTATTTAAAAATTGATTCATTTACTGTAACACTTACTTCTACTTCTCCAAATGGATGTGTTGGAAGTCTTACGAAAAAGAAATACATTACTCCTATAGATGTTCCTACTATGAATTTCGTGTATACGCCGGATTCAATCGATATTTACAATCCTGTGATCCAGTTTAAAAACTTATCCAATGCTAAATTTTACACTTGGAACTTCGATGATTACAGTCCAGTAAGTAACTTAAAAGATCCAACACATATTTTCCCTGATACACCTGGTCAATCCTACTCCGTTACATTAAAAGGTAGTAATTCAATGTCTGGAGTTTGTCCTGCGAGTGTAGTACATGAGATCACTGCGATCGATCCTGCAATCTTTTACATTCCAAATACTTTTACACCTAATGCGGATGAGATTAATAATACCTTTCAGCCTATATTCACAAGTGGTTATGATCCTCAACATTACTCACTTTGGATCTATGATCGATTGGGTGAATTAGTTTTTGAATCGCATAACGCATCTGTTGGTTGGGATGGGACCTATCATAACATACTCGCAGAAAATAATACGTATGTTTGGAAATTACAGTTTAAATCGAAACAAACAAACAAAGAATACTATCGTACTGGTCATGTGAATTTGGTAAAATAAGGCTTATAAAATTAAACTATTGATAATTGCTAAATATCAGTTGTCAATTGCTTATTTGTCAATTGTTCCTTATTTTTGTGAGGATACATACTTAAAAGTTGTTTAGTAATCTAAGCAACTTTTTTTGTTTTAGGAAGTCTTTAGAATATAAATACAGAAATATGAACGCAAATAAATTACTCACTTTTATTTTCATACTTACACTACAATTTAAAGTGTTTTCTCAAATTAAAATAAGCGATGGAGGAACAGTTTATGTAAATGGCGGTGAAACGTTTTATGATGCTGGAGGGGCAGCAGGAGCAGATGGTAATACTCCATATACAATTACGCTAAAACCTTCAAAAACAGGAGAAAGCGTTTGTGTGAATTTTACAAATTTTCAAACTTATTTAGATTTTAATGGATTAACAGGAGCTGACCGATTAGAAATATATGATGGATTAACTGCTACAGGTAAAAATATAGGTTCACTTCAAGGGGACTATTCAAAGATATACAGTAATAGTTCTACCCCATATTCGGTTGGTTTAATCGCTATGCCAAATATTGAAACAGAATTAAAACCTGGTCTGTTTTGTGCTACAAATCCAGATGGTGTATTAACCTTTAAATTTGTAAACAACGTAGCTTCTACAAATACAGGATGGGTTGGAGATGTTAGTACATATAAGTCATTAACAACTGGATGTACAGCTGATATTACTGCAGATAAAACGACTATATGTCCAAATGAAGCTGTTATTCTTACAGCGACAGGAGATGTAATAACTCCTGGTATGAAAAATGATTTTAATAATGGAACAATTGGATCTAATTGGGGAGGAACACCAGGTGCAATTACCTTTACTAGTGTTTTATCATGTGAACCGAATTATACATTTAGTACAATAAATAGTGACAATTCCAAATATGTTTGGATGTCAAATGTTGCTGCACCAAGAATTTTGTCAACAGCTAATTTTGATGTAAGTAAAGGTGGAACCATTAGTTTTGATTTTAGAGAAGCTTCAGACGATATGGGAGGCATTGGATGTGAATCACCCGATGGAAAAGATGAAGGTATTTATTTACAATATTCTACTAACAATGGAACAAATTGGACGAATTTAAAAACTTTATTTCCTTGTTCTGTAAATGGAGGAGGGATTATTGGTTGTGGTGAATATGTTTCTAGCTGGAGTAAGATGACCTATCCTATTCCAACAGCAGCCCAAACAACCTCTACAATGTTTCGATGGGTGCAAAATTCTTCTACTGGTGCAGGTAAAGAAGATAGTTGGGGTATAGACAATGTAGAAATTTCAATAGTTAAACCAAAAACTATAACAATCAAAAATTTAACTAATACTACTACTGTAGGTTCATCAATAATTTCTCCTTATAATGTAACTGTTAATCCAACTGTAAATACAGATTATGAAGTAACTATCAGTGACGGCACAACTTCTTGCACAAAAAAAATAACGATTATTGTCAATACATGTTGCACACCTCCAGTCGTAACCTGTAAACCCTTCCATCCTTCATGTCCAGGTAAAAATGACGGATCAATTAAACTCACTGGATTAGCTATTAACACAACCTATTCAGTTACTTATGAAAAAGGGGGAACTCCAGTTGCAGCTACTAACTTTTTGAGTAATGGATCCGGAGAAATTGATTTGATAGGTCTTGGTGCTAGTGCCTACACCAAAATAGTATGTACATTAGGAAATTGTGCTACTTTGGGAGTAATTGAAACATTAACAGACCCTGCTCCATTAACAATAACCACCTCCAAAACAAACCCTACCACATGTAGTGGCACCGATGGTAAAATAACTATCTCAGGATTAACTAACGGGAAAACATATGCTTTAAGTTATGTAAAAGATGGTCCTGCAGTAGCTAC
Source organism: Chitinophaga pinensis (assembly GCA_943324745.2). Taxonomy (GTDB): domain Bacteria; phylum Bacteroidota; class Bacteroidia; order Flavobacteriales_D; family Crocinitomicaceae; genus CANHVK01. The sequence goes on from CALPMT020000003.1 coordinate 105,540, forward strand.
TACTTCTAATTTTACAGCTACAGGAACAACTTATGATATTCTAACATTAGGTAAAGGAGATTATACATCCATACATGTGACTGAATCTGGATGTGTATCTAATGATGAAGCTCAAACTTTAGCTGATCCTTCTGCAATCACAATTACTTCCACTAAAACCAATCCATCATCTTGTAGTGGCACCGATGGAAAAATCACCATTTCAGGATTAACTAACGGGAAAACGTATGCTTTGAGCTATGTAAAAGATGGCCCTGCAGTAGCTACTACTTCTAATTTTACAGCTTCAGGAACAACTTATGATATTCTAACATTAGGTAAAGGTGCTTATACATCTATACACGTGACTAATGCAGGATGTGTATCTAATGATGAAGCTCAAACTTTAGCTGATCCTGGCGGAATCACAATTACTTCCACTAAAACCAATCCATCATCCTGTGGCGGTACCGATGGAAAAATCACCATCTCAGGATTAACTAACGGGAAAACGTATGCTTTGAGTTATGTAAAAGATGGCCCTGCAGTAGCTACTACTTCTAATTTTACAGCTACAGGAACAACTTATGAAATTCAAACATTAGGCAAAGGTGCATACACTTCTATCAATGTGACTGAATCTGGTTGTACATCAAACAATGAAGCACAAACACTTGCTGATCCAGGAGGAATCACAATTACTTCCACTAAAACCAATCCTACAACCTGTAGCGGTACGGATGGAAAAATCACCATTTCAGGATTAACTAACGGGAAAACGTATACTTTGAGCTATGTAAAAGATGGTCCTGCAGTAGCTACTACTTCTAATTTTACAGCTACAGGAACAGCTTATGACATTCTAACATTAGGCAAAGGCGTATACACTTCTATCAATGTGACTGAATCTGGTTGTATATCTAATAATGAGGCTCATACTTTAGTTGAACCTTCCAGTCCTTCCAAACCATCAGCTACATTTATTCAACCAACTTGTAACGTTAAAACTGGAACAATAACCATCAATACACCTACTGGTAATTACTCCTATAGTAAAGATGGAGTTGCATTTCAAACCTCTCCGATTTTTTCCGGTTTACCAGCAAATACAGCTTATCAAATCACGGTAAAAGATCTTACAAATTCATGCACATCATTAGAAACATTTAAAATAGATACCACATTACTTATTCCAATCTCCGCTACAAGTATTGTTAAAAATGCAAGTTGTGTATCAGCCACGGGAAGTATTCAAATCACTGCACCAATAGGAAGTTTTTATAGCTATTCGATTGATGGAACTAACTTTCAGCCTTCGATTGGTTTTACTGGATTAGCAATTGGAAATTATACTATTACTACCAAAACTGGATCTGGTTGTACATCCACAGCAGCTATTACTATTAAAACACCACCTAACCCTCCTACTACTCCAGTGTTGTTTGTAAAACAACCTGATTGTAAGACTACTACCGGAACAATAAGTGTACTTACCCCCAAAGGAACAAACTTCTCCTATAGTTTGGATAATATTACGTATCAATTAAGTCCAGATTTTAGTAAACAAGTAACAGGTACTTACACAATATATGTTAAAGACACCACCTTATGTATCTCAAATGCAGTTACAAATGTATTAACTCAACCATCTCATCCAACCGCATCCTTTAGCTATGCCCCAACAGAAATTACGATTCTAAATCCTGAAGTGAGCTTCACAAATAGTTCTAAGAATGCAAGCACTTACAAGTGGAATTTTGATGATGGAGGTAAAATGAGTGTTCAAGCAAGTACATCTCATGTGTTCCCAAGTATACCAAATGTATATTTTGTAAAATTAACAGCTTCCAATGGATCTTGTTCGCATGACACAACAATTGCTGTTACTATAATTGAAAAGCCGATCATCTATATACCTAACTCATTTAGTCCGAATTCTGATGAAATTAACAATACCTTCTCCCCTGTAATAGGAGGAGGAATATCCAACGAAAATTACAGCATGTACGTCTATAACAAATGGGGAGAATTAATATTTGAATCTCACAACCGTGAAGTGGGATGGGATGGTACCTACAATAATAAAATTTGTGCTCCAGGTACTTACATTTGGAAGATTGAGTACCGAGAAAATAGCGGAGCAAAAGCTAAAAAACAAGAAGTTGGACATGTCAATCTAATCTATTAAAGCAATAATTTAACCAAAAAAAAATACCGCTTTCAGATTAAGAGCGGTATTTTTTTTGATTTTTTTTTAAAATTACTTATCAGAAATACATCTGACAGAAAGTGCTGCTTTCTTAGATTTGGTAATCTTATAAGATTTAACAGATCCCGCGTAAAACATATACGCAACTCCACCATCTTTAAAATCAACATCTTCAGAACTTGACCAATAAAGACCATATTTTAATTGATTAATAAATGTTGCGAATTCAGTTTTATAACCTCCTCCAATTGCTGCAAAATCACTTGAATTGGTGGCACCTTGATTTGGATTTTCCCAAAGCAAAGTATCCGTGCTTTTTAATTTTCCGCCAGCAATTTCAGGGCCACCTAAGAATGTAATTAATTTCTCCCAATCATAAACAGTAGGTACACGCCATCCTTGAGGACAAACATTACGGTTTTTCACAGTATACCACGTGTATAAATTACCAAAATCTAATTTAGACACTCCTCCTTGATATTTCCAGTAGTAAGACAAGGTATCTAAAGATAATTCCTCACGGTATAAGATCGAACTATCAGCAGGTAGCGTTCTAATGGAATCTGTTACGGGTAATTTAAATTTGTTCAATACCACATCAGAATATCTCACTGTTTTTAAATTATCGACCATCCACTTTTGACTTCCAATTTGGATTGTTCTATAGGAATTTCCTGAATTATCTTTTATGTAAGAATAATTAACCCCTTCTTCCACTTTTTCAACTGGCTTCTTCGTTTTACAAGACCATAAAACAATTGGAGTGAATAATAAACAAACGTATTTATTCATAGTTTAAAATTATTTAGAAGAAACTTAAAACTCCTTATAGTAAAAATAGCTTATTTCAAAGTTAGTTTGACCAACTTTCGAAATATTTTTTCTGCTTTTCTGTTTTATTATCGAGTTCAATAACTAAATAATCTGGATAATAATTTTGCTCATAAAGCGCTATATTTTTAAAACTAAAAACTCCTTTGCGTCTAATCAGCAACTCTATGTTGTCATTTATAAAATAATTCAACCAAGCATCAATATTACCCATAGCATCCATTCCATTTACAGCAATTAATTCATCTTCCAACATTAATCCAGCATTTTCCGCTGGTGAATTTGGATGAATTGATTTAATCACATGATAATTTCCTTGTAACAATGACTTCATGCCAAATTTAGACAGACCTAGTTTATCATTTTGTTTTGTAATCATCTTTAAACCAATCGTATCAAAACTTTCATGTAATATGGACGTGTAATCAAAGGTTCCATGAACATACTTTTCAAAAACATCAACTATGGAAGTTCCTGCGAATTTTGCAATTGCTTGTTGGTAATCTAATTCCGAAACCCCCTTGTTTTTTTGATAAAATTCCTCATACAAGTATTTCATCACATCATCCAGTGAGTGTTTATTTTCCGAGTTTTTTATAATCAGAACATCAAAAACGAAGGAGAGTAAACATCCTTCCGTGTATATTGAGACTTTTCTATTTGGAGCTCCAGGAACATAACCATCTAACCAAGTATCAAATGAAGATTGGGCAACCGAATAATTAAATCTTGCAGGATTATCAAAATGTTTTTGAAGTTGCGTATTCATTTCATTCAAATATTCCTTCAAATCAAACACCCCACTTTTATATAAAAAAAGATCTCCCATATAGGTGGTTACCCCCTCACATAACAAACCTAATTCTGAATAATTTTCCTTTGTAAAATCGTATGGAAACATTTCAATTGGACGAATCGCCTTCACATTCCATGTATGATACAATTCATGAGAGCTAACACCTAACAGATCCTTATATGCCTCTTTAAAAATTGCATAACTAGGACCAAGTAAAAGTACTGTTGAGCGACTGTGTTCTACTCCATGATATGCTCTAAACGGTACAATTTGAGTTAGAAAATGATATTCTTCCACAGGAAAACTTCCAAATTTCTCAATTTGTTTCTCTGTAAACGCAGTAAAATCAGGAATCAATTTCTCCCAATCTACTTTCACTTCTCCCTGAAACCAAACATGAAATATGACCTCATCTACCACATAAGAATTATGTTGTAAATTATTAGAGCAAATGAATGGAGCATCTGCTAATTCGTCAAAATTTTGAGCAAACAAGGTATGTTTATCTATTTCCATAGAACTCGCTATGACATAATCATCTGGAATTTTTAAATCTAGAATCACCTCTTCCCCTTCTCGTCCAGCAACAAATACACAACAATTAACTGGATTCACATACAATTGATCTTCTGACAAATAGGTCGATCCAGCATTTAAATCAGTTGCATAATAGTGATATTCTACACGAACGATGTTAGCATGATTCGTTTCTACCTCCCAGCAGTCTTTTGTGATTTTACGAAAAGATAAAGGTTCATTTTTTTCGTTTAATACACGAAAACCTTTGACATTTTTCGCGAAGTTCCCTAATTCGTAGCGACCTGGTCTCCAAGAAGGTAATTGAATTTTCTCACGTACATTTGTAGGTTCAAATTGCATGGAGATTTGAATGTATTGTGCTGAAGGATTTTCAGAAGAAAGCGTATAGTGAATCATGGTTGAAATTTTGATACGTAAATATAAGAATTTTCGACTTGTAGATTGGAGAGTTTATTTTCACTTTTTAAGAATGGAAGGGTTAATGGTGATGTGTTTATTTGCATTGAGAGACATGAATACTTTTTTTACCATTATTTTATTGAGAAATTAAGGAATGTGTGGAGACTGATTTAGTTGCATTGAGAGACCTGTGGTCTTTTTTGGTTTATTCACCATTGAAGAATTAAATTCACCGATAACATACTTATCATCCTAAATTTCTTAATTAATGGTAAAATCAAAACTATGTGAGCCAAGCGAAATCCTTAATTAACCTAAAACAGCTTGTTGATTCAAAATAAATCTCCATTTATCAATGGTAAAAATGCTTCGAGAATTTCAAAATAATATCATTGACAAAAGTAGTTTCCTAAATATTTCTTAATTTCACACCACAAAACAAAAATCGAAATCATTATGAATTACGACATATTAGTTATCGGAAGTGGACCTGGAGGATATGTGACAGCTATTCGTGCGTCACAACTAGGATTAAAAACTGCAATTATCGAGCGTGAATCGCTTGGGGGGATCTGTTTGAATTGGGGTTGTATCCCAACAAAAGCCTTGTTAAAAAGTGCAAATGTCTATGAATATTTGACACATGCTTCTGATTACGGAATCAAAGTGGAAGGTGGTTCTGCTGATTTCGAAGCAATCATTGCTCGTAGTAGAGGTGTTGCAAATGGAATGAGTACTGGTATTCAATTCTTGATGAAAAAGAATAAAATTGATGTGATCAAAGGTACAGGTAAAGTATTACCTGGGAAAAAAGTAGCTGTTACAGCAGAAGATGGAACTGTTACAGAATATACTGCTGACAAAGGAGTAATCTTAGCAACAGGAGCTCGTTCTCGCCAATTACCAAATGTACCACAAGATGGTAAAAAAGTAATTGGTTACCGAGAAGCGATGACTTTACCTACTCAGCCTAAAAAAATGGTTGTAATTGGTTCTGGAGCAATCGGATTAGAATTCGCTTATTTCTACAATACATTAGGAACAGATGTTACGATCGTTGAATTCCTTGGTAACATCGCAAACGTAGAAGACGAAGAAGTATCAAAACAATTAGAAAAATCATTCAAAAAATCTGGTGTTAAAGTTTTAACAAACTCTTCTGTAGAGTCTGTTGATACATCTGGCGCTGGTTGTGTTGTTACCATCAAAACGGCAAAAGGCGAAGAGAAAATTGAATGTGATATCGTATTATCTGCAGCAGGAATTGAGACTAATCTTGAGAATTTAGGGTTAGAACAAGTTGGTATCGCTACAGATAGAGGCCGTGTTTTGGTAAACGAATATTATCAAACTAATATCCCAGGATACTATGCTATTGGGGATATCGTTCCTGGACCTGCGTTAGCACACGTTGCTTCTGCGGAAGGAATTATTTGTGTAGAACAAATTGCTGGTCATCATCCAGAACCATTGGATTACGGAAATATCCCAGGATGTACTTATTGTTCTCCTGAAGTCGCTTCTGTTGGTTTAACAGAAAAGGCAGCACGTGAAAAAGGATTAGATATTAAAATTGGTAAATTTCCATTCTCTGCATCTGGAAAAGCAAGTGCAGCTGGAGCAAAAGATGGTTTTGTAAAATTAATTTTCGACGCTAAATACGGAGAACTTCTAGGTGCTCATATGATTGGTGCAAACGTTACTGAAATGATTGCTGAAATTGTAGCTATCCGTAAATTAGAAGTTACAGGAGAAGCATTAATCAAAACTGTACACCCACACCCAACGATGTCAGAAGCAATCATGGAAGCTGCTGCAGCTGCTTATGGTGAAGTGATACATTTGTAGAATAAAGACTTTTAAATAATAAGAGCCATTTCGAAAGAAGTGGCTTTTTTTATGCTAAACTTTAGACCTTAGATAATAGACATTTAGAGGGTAAAGTAAGTTTCTTTTTGTAATATTTAGATTATAATCAATCTGTTATATTGAACTTCGTCCACCAAAATATGCACTAGATAAACTCCTGAAATTAAGCTTTCTTTATTAAATTCAAACGTATATTCATTTGGGTAAAACATAGTAATTTCATTTCCTGCTAGGTCAAATAGATGAAGTTTTGTGATGATGTCTCGTGAAATAAATTTTATATGATCCATTGATTGTCGAATTTCGATTGCTTCTAGGGAAATTTCATGAAGTTGAGCTGAACAAGGATGGTTAATTTTCATCATACTTGTGAAATCAATATAACATACATATTCAGGATGATCAATGAAAGGATTTCGATTTCCTTGTAGAGAATAAATATATTCTTGACGTGAAATTTCATAATTATCCGGAGGATCTTGAAAATGCCACTTCTTCAACACTTCTTGATTTTGAAAGGGGGGTAGCATCCAGCTATGATTATTGATTCCATTGTATGCTATTATCATATATAACAATGCGCGTGCAGCATTTCCTTTGTGCGAAAATCTTGGTTCGTATACAATCTGACTACCACTATACCCTAATCTTCCTTCTAAATAGCTATATAAAACTGTTCCTGTAACTTCGCCTAAAGGAAAATTATTCCGAACCGTATTCGCTTTATCCAAGTTAGTGGGATATAAATTATGCAAATCACTGTATTCAGCTAAAGGAGGATTATCTGCTGGATGTGAAGGCATCCAAGAGTGAGCAAACGTGTGCTCTCTACTATACCCTACCGATGTCCAATCAAATGAATAGGTAAACACTTTTCGTTCTCCCGAATACACGCATTCTACAAATGACTTACCACTTATTGTATCTTGAATTTCAAGATTAGTTAACAAGGTGTTTTTATATGCACTATAAGGTAATACCGTATGAGAATTCGTCGTCTCTGAAAGAGTTTTTAAAAAATTAGGAGCACTGATTGAAACTGATTCGTAATAATCCCTAGGCGTTAATCCTGAAGTAAGCACTTCGATGAATAAAGGTTTAATAAACTGATATTGAATTTTACCAGCTACTAATTGAGAAGAATAAACAGCAAAATAATAAAGCGTGTTTGCTCGAACAGCTCGTGGCTCAATAATGGTATCACTTGAAAATTGAATAACTTTTGCATTCCCTAATTGATCACCTCTTTGGTATATTTTACCCTGTGTTGGTTGAATATTTACGAATTTACTTTTAGCGCTTATTACTAAATAATTACAACTAGCAGACACTTTTTCAAACGCAATGAAAATTTGAAAAGCAGATAATTTATTCACTTGAAATCTTACAGGATTTGCAGGAACGACTTGTGAAAAAGCACATCCTTGTATACCTAATAATAGTAGTAAAACCCCTTTAAGCATGAACATAAATTCTGATACAAGTTTACATGGAGTCTAGTAAAAAAACAACTATTCACTCTAAATCACGTACAATTACGCTGTTTTTAGACTTGATAAAACAAATAATTGCACGTAATTTTAACCCTACTAAAAGTAATTATATGAAATCTTTGAGAATTTTAACATTGCAAGCGCTTCTGTTGATTTTGGTAACAACATCAATTACTGCTCAACAAACTCTTTCGGTTGAGAAAATTTGGAAAAACTTTGAATTCTCCAAAAGAGGAGTTGCGGGATTTAATGGAATGAAGGACGGTCAACATTTCAGTAAATTGAATCGCACCAAAGATTCAACAACAATTACACTTCATTCATACACAAACTACCAAGGTATAGGTAAGGTTTTGCTTTCAAACAAAGAATTAACTTATAATGGCCAATTATTGGAAGTGGATGGTTATGAATTCAGCGCTGATGAAACCAAGTTGTTAATTACTACACAAACAACTCCTATCTATCGAAGAAGTTTCACAGCTAACTATTTTATTTACGATTTCACAACCAAAAAATTGAGTCCATTAGATGCAACAAAAACGGGAAGTACCTTGGCTCAATTTTCTCCAAATGGAAAAAAAGTAGCTTTTGTCTATTTAAACAACATCTATGTTCGAGATTTAGAAAACGGTACGACCATTGCTTTAACGTCGGATGGGAAACAAAATGAAATTATCAACGGAACTACCGATTGGGTTTATGAAGAAGAATTTAGTATTACAAAAGGATTTGAGTGGTCTTTTGACAATCAAAAAATCGCATATTTACGTTTTGATGAAAGTCAGGTTAAGGAATTTAACATTGATTATTTCAGAGCACAGCTATACCCTGAAAAACTGACCTATAAATATCCAAAAGCAGGAGAAGACAATTCAAAAGTCACTGCTCATATCTATGAACTAACTACCAATAAGAGTATACAGATTTCATTGAACAATTATGAATACATTCCTCGCTTTGGTTGGTCACCTTCACAGAACACCCTGGTAATTCAAACGTTAAACAGACATCAAAATGAGTTGAATTTTTATTCCGTTGATGCTACCAAAACAAATTACCCTCCGACCGTGTTTTTCACGGAAAAATCAGATACATATATCGATATCGACGATAACATGTTCATTTTACCAAATGGAAAAGAATTAATTAGAACTAGTGAGATTTCTGGATTTAAACACATTTACAAACTAGGTTTTGATGGCAAACAAACTTCAATTACAACTGGAGGTTGGGATGTGATTGAAGTTTATGGCTTGAACGATAAAGCAAATATCATTTATTATGCAGCAGCTGAGAAAGGAGCTATACAGAAAGGTATTTACAAAATTGGCATTAATGGTAAAAATAAAGCGGTATTGAGTAATGAAACAGGCTATAATTCCGCACAATTTACAGCTGGAATGAAGTATTTCGTCTTAGATAAATCGGACGCAAGCACACCTAATAGCTATGAATTGAAAGGTGAAAATGGAAAATTATTAGCAGTATTAGAAAACAATCAATCTTTGAAAGATAAATTAAAGTCGTATAACTTAACCACGAAAGAATTTGTTGAGTTTAATGGTCCTGGTGGTAAGTTAATTGGTTGGATGATGAAGCCTATAAACTTTGAACCATCCAAACAATACCCTGTATACATCAACATTTATGGAGGACCTGGCCACAACACTGTTTTAAATCAATGGGGAGGCAACGATTACTTATACCATCAATTGTTAACCCAACTGGGGTATATCGTAGTAAGTGTAGACCCTCGTGGAACACAATACCGAGGAGCTGTTCACAAAAAAGCAACTTATTTGAACATGGGTAAGTTGGAATTGGAAGATTTTATTGCAACCGCTAATGAACTAGGTAAACTTCCATATATTGATAAAAATAGAATAGGTATTCAGGGATGGAGTTACGGTGGATTTATGACTTCATTAGCAATGACAAAAGGAGCTCCAACTTTCAAAATGGGGATTGCAGTAGCACCAGTAACCAATTGGAAGTATTATGACAATATTTACACAGAACGTTTTATGCGTACACCAAGAGAAAACATTGGCGGTTATGAAGACAACTCTCCTATTAAATATGCTCGAAATTTAAAAGGAAAATATTTGCTGATTCACGGCACAGCAGACGATAACGTACACTATCAAAACGCTTTAGAAATGACAAATGCACTTATTCAAGCGAATATTCAGTTTGATCAATTCACCTATCCAAATCGAAATCATGGGATTTATGGGGGGAATACGCGAAATCATTTGTATACAATGTTATTAGAGTACACCTTGAAAAACCTTTAATCAATTGACAAATTACAATTGACTATTGTCAATTAAAAATTAGACAAAAACTTATTAAAAAAAACTAGTTGATTACATTATTGTTTATTAATTTAGTCACGTTATAAAAAATATGACTTTATGAGCGAGATAGCTAAAATTGAATTAGGAGGAACTACATATGAGTTTCCAGTAATCGAAGGAACAGAAAACGAAAAAGCAATTGACATCAGTAATCTACGTGCTGCTACTGGTTATGTAACACTAGATACGGGTTATAAAAACACTGGAGCAACGACTAGTGCTATTACTTTCTTGGATGGTGAAGAAGGTATTTTAAAATACAGAGGATATCCGATTGAGGAGTTAGCTGAAAAAGCAACATTCATTGAGGTTGCTTATTTATTAATCTACGGCAATCTTCCTACGGTTACTGAATTAGAAACTTTCCGCTCAAATATTACAAAGCACACGTTAGTTCACGAAGACATGAAACAATTCTTCGAGGCTTATCCAGCTAAAGCTCATCCAATGGGAGTACTTTCTTCTATGGTATGTTCTTTATCTACTTTCTATCCTGAATCTTTAGACCCAAATAGAAGTCCTGAAGCTAAAGATTTAACAATCCTACGTTTATTAGCTAAATTGCCTACTTTGGCAGCCTGGGCATACAAAAATTCTACGCGTCATCCATTCATGTATCCAAAAAATGAATTTGACTATTGTAAGAATTTCTTGTACATGATGTTTGCTATGCCAACAGAAGAATTCAAAGTTGATCCTGTTGTTGTTGATGCATTAAACAAATTATTTATTTTACATGCTGACCACGAACAAAACTGTTCAACTTCTACCGTACGTATTGTAGGGTCTTCACAAGCTAACTTATACGCATCTATTTCTGCTGGGATTTCTGCACTATGGGGGCCACTTCACGGAGGTGCAAACCAAGAGGTAATAGAAATGTTAGAAAAAATTCATGCTGATGGAGGTGACGTTGACAAGTGGGTTTTAAAAGCAAAAGATAAAGAAGATTCTTTCCGTTTAATGGGATTTGGACATAGAGTATATAAAAACTTTGATCCACGTGCTAAAATCATCAAAAAAGCATGCGATGATATATTAAATAAATTAGGAGTTAACGATCCATTGTTAGCGATTGCTAAGAAATTGGAGCAAGTAGCTTTAGAAGATGAATATTTCAAAGCAAGAAACTTATATCCTAACGTAGATTTCTATTCTGGTATTATTTACAAAGCATTGGGTATACCAACAGAAATGTTTACAGTAATGTTTGCTATTGGTCGTCTACCAGGATGGATTGCTCAATGGAAAGAAATGACTGAAAACAAAGAACCAATTGGTAGACCAAGACAAATTTATACTGGAGAGGTATTGCGTCAATATGTTCCAATTGAAAAAAGATAAGATTATATTTTATAAATTGATTGATATAAAAAAAAACCACCTATTGGGTGGTTTTTTTGTTTTTATATGGTTTCTGTAGTGACGCGATGTATCGCGTCTCTACGGAAACCATCAAAAATGGTGTATTGACGGTAACTACATTCTAAATCACCGTTATATAATTTCACTTTGGAATCTGGTTTTAACCCTATATGTTTTAAGGCATCTTCGTTTGCAGAGATAACCCAACAGGAATAACCTTTCAATTCATTTTTAAACCAATCACCTAATTCAGCGTACATTTCTTCGATGTTTTCACCAATACGCATTCCATAAGGTGGATTACAGATTAAAGTTCCTTTATCTGCAGGTTTTTTCACTTCATTAAAGGGTGCTGTTGTGATGGTCACATTTCTTGAAATTGGTAACCCTCTTAAATTACGTTTTGCCATCAATACCATATCAGAATCTATGTCCGAACCGATAATTGGGAAATCGAACGCCTCAGCACGTTTATTTGCTTTATGATAAACCCCCTCCCACAAACCTTCATTGTAGTTCTTGAAATTTTTAAAAGCATAATGAACTCGTTCAATATTAGAAGGAATATTCGCGGCTAATAATGCTGCCTCGATCAAAATAGTTCCTGATCCACAAAACGGATCGATAAATGTCGATTTTTTATCCCAACCGGACAAACGAATTAATCCTGCTGCAACCACTTCATTCATAGGAGCCTCACCGACTTCAAAACGGTATCCTCGATGAAATAGTGGTGCTCCACTTGTGTTCAATGAAAGCGTTACAAAATCTTCTTTAATATATAGATCGAAAACAACTTGAGGAGACTTTAAACTTACATCAGGACGGTCACCAGTTTTGTCTCTGAATACGTCAACAATAGCATCTTTCAATAATAAATATGGATATTGCGTATGCGAAAACAATTTCGATTGAACAGCTCCTCTAACAGCAAATGTTTTGTCGCTAGTGAAATAGGAAGTCCAATCAATTTTCATAGCTTGTTTATATAAGTCTTTTTCGTCTCGTATTTTGAATGTTTTTATTTCAACCAAAACACAAATTGCACATCGAACATGAAGATTTAGAAAATACACATCTTCCCATGTTCCCATTAATTGTACAGCACGATTCAACTGTTCTGTTTGCTTATATCCTAATTCTTCTAGCTCTTCTTTTAACACCTTCTCTAATCCAAAAATGGTCTTTAAGGTAATCTTGATATTCTCCATAATGTTCATAAAATCATTTAATTGAATTCCAATTCAATAGAAATTCAACGTAAAGATACAATCTAAAAGTGCGTTAAACACTTAAATTTGATGTATTTTTACGAAAAAGAAAAAGCTTGAATCGTTTCATTACCTTACTTATTTGCGTTATTTCACTCTTCAATATTTCTCACGCACAGAAAGTTGGATTGGTACTAAGTGGTGGTGGTGCTACGGGATTTGCTCATATAGGAGTAATCAAAGCATTAGAAGAAAATCACATTCCTATTGATTATATTTCGGGCACCTCCTCCGGTGCTTTAATAGGTGCATTATATGCAATAGGCTACACTCCATCTGAAATAGAAGCGTACGTATTAAGTCCTAGGTTTCAATTATTGGTTCGTGGAGACGTAGAAGAATATCAACGTTTTTATCATCAAGAAGATGAAATAAATGGTGATTTGATTAAGATTTCATTTTCTGCCGATAGTATTTACCATCGTTTTTTTCCTACGAAATTTGTAAATTCAACTTACCTAGACTATGAGATGATGCGTATTTTCGGTACTGCAGGAGAGAGTGTTGCTGGAGATTTTTCAAAACTGATGATCCCATTTAACTGTGTTGCATCGGATATTACCCATAAAAAAAGTGTGCTATTTAACCAAGGGAAATTAAATCAAGTCATTAGAGCTTCGATAACTTTCCCGTTTTTTATACATCCCATAAAAATAGATGACAATTTGCTTTTTGACGGAGGGTTATACAATAATTTTCCAGCAGATGTTATGAATTCTTCTTTTCAACCTGATTTTATAATTGGCTCAAATGTTTCTTCCAATTACAAAGCAGCAGAAGAGAACGATGTAGTTAGTCAGGTCATTAACATGATGGTAAGTCATACAAACTTTAAACTTCCAACAGCAAACGGAATATTAATTCAACCCAAAACGGATGTAACCACCTTTGAATTTGAAGAGATTTCAAATGCAATTACTGCAGGTTATGAAAGTACCGTTCTTCTCTTAGATTCAATAAAAAACAAAATTAATCGTCGTTTATTACCAGCTGAACTTGCAAATAAACGATTTATATTTAAATCGAACATCATACCATTTAAAATCAGCTCAATAACAACTAATTCAGGTAACATAAAATCTGACAACTTTATTAAAAAAAGTATTTTGCCTTACTCTAATACGATTGATAGTATTGATTTTTCCAAAAACTATTTTAGATTGACAGCAAATCCAGCGATCAATTTCAGTTACCCCATTTTAACTTTAAAAACAGACTCTACTTATCATTTAGACTTATTGGTTAGAAAATCTAAAGAAATTGAATTAGAAGTCGGTGGATTATTTTCCTCAAGATCAGTCAATACTGGATACATAGGTATTAGTTATAGTTCATTAAAAAATCAATTATTAAAAATCAAAATGAACTCTTACTTCGGTAAATTTTATGGTTCTTTAAAACTTAATATTGATTATCAATTTCCAACACGCGTTCCAATCACTCTTTCTAGTTATTATGTGATGAATCGTTGGGATTATTTCAGAAGTTTAGCAAGTTTCTTTGAGGAGGTAAAACCATCTTTTTTAGTTCAAAACGAAATTTACCAAGGTTTTAATCTAAAGCATCCTGTTGGCAATCATACCAAAAGTACTTACGACGTACGATTTTTCAAAACTACTGATGAATATTATCAAACAGACAATTTCACCAATACTGACACCACCGATTTTACTTCATTTAAAGGGGTTAATTTACGTTGGGGGATTGAATACAATACTTTAAACAGAAAACAATTTGCCACAAAAGGGAAATTTTTCTCGCTTAAGCTAAAATATATTAATGGTTTAGAAGACAGCGAATCTGGATCAACCTCAGTTGAAAAATATTCTATTCACAAAAAGCATCAATGGTTCATGGTTCAGCCAGAATTTCAATGGTACTTTTTAAATCAAAAAAGATTACATCTAGGTATCCATTTAAAATCTTCATTGAGTACTCAGCCATTATTTTCAAATTTTACAGCTTCTATTTTAAGTATGACAGACTTTTCACCTTTTCCAGACTGTCAAACGATTTTTTTACCAGAATATCGTTCACCTCAATTTGTTGGTCTTGGAACTAACTTTGTGTATACATTCATGAAACAATTAGATTTTCGTTTTGATGCATATTTTTACCAACCTTTCAAAGAATTAATAAAAAACAATTTGATACTAGGGGATTACGACAAACCTCTTGTATTATCTGAATATATGTTGTCTTCATCAATAATCTATCACAGTCCCATTGGACCTATACGATTAGCGACTAATTATTTTCCAAAACAAAAAAATCCACTTTTTGTTCAATTTAGTTATGGTTTTATGCTTTTTAATGAACGAGCAATCCGATAACTTTCTTTCTTCGACAAAAGATGTTACTATATAAAAGTTTTTTTATCTTTGAACGAAGTGCTCTTTAATTTAAAATCTACATGAAAAAAATTATTTGCGGTATACAACAAATGGGTATTGGCGTACCAAATGTGAATGAGATTTGGGAATGGTATCGTAAATTCTTCGGAATGGATATTAAAGTTTTTGAAGAAGCTGCACCTGCAGCACCTATGATTAATTACACAGGTGGTGTTGTACAAACGAGAACTGCAACATTAGCCATGAACTTGGAAGGTGGTGGTGGTTTTGAGATATGGCAATTTACTTCTAGAAATACTGAAAAACCGTCTTTTGAAATTCAATTAGGTGATTATGGAATTTTTGCTTGTAAAGTGAAATCTAAAGATATTCGCGCAACATTTAACTATTTTACTAATCACGGAGCAAATTTAGTTAGTAGATTAGAACAAACACCGGAGGGTAAACTTCATTTCTTTGTTCGAGATCCAAATGAAAATTTATTTGAAGTAGTTGAAGGTTTGGATTGGTACATAGATACGAAATCCCCTTCAAAAACAGGTGGAGTAAGCGGTGCCGTTATCGGCGTCAGTAATATAGAAAATTCATTACGTCTTTATAAAGAACTACTTGGTTATACAGAAGTCGTTTATGACGAAAAACGTTCTTTTAAAGCTTATCAAGATTTACCGGGTGGAACGAGTGTTGTTCGACGCGTATTATTAAGACATCCTGAATCGCGCAAGGGACCATTTGCGCAATTATTA
Source organism: Chitinophaga pinensis (assembly GCA_943324745.2). Lineage (GTDB taxonomy): Bacteria > Bacteroidota > Bacteroidia > Flavobacteriales_D > Crocinitomicaceae > CANHVK01. The sequence continues at coordinate 121,755 of CALPMT020000003.1, forward strand.
GGATCTAGTGAAATTGAACTCATTCAGTCGATCGACCGAACTGCTTGTAAAAAAATATTTCAAGATCGTTTTTGGGGAGATTGGGGATTTATCCATTTATGTTTTGACATTCAACGCATAGAAGCATTAAAAAAAGAGTGTATCGAGGCAGGCTTTCCATTCACGGTGGATACTGGTGAAACTTTTGACATGGGAGAAGCGGGAGGTCGATTTAGCTATATTGAGGATCCAGACGGAACCATGATTGAATTTGTTGAAACACATAAAGTTCCTCTTATCAAAAAGTTAGGTTGGTATATCAACTTGAAAAATCGAAACCAAGAAAAACATTTACCAAAATGGATGTTGTCATTTATGCGTTTTAGTCGCTATAAATCTTAAAATTATGATTAAACTTCTTTCAGTAATTATTGTACTATTTACGTTATTATTTTTCAATTCTTGTTCGGAAAAAATAACATTAACCAATGATCAAAAGGAAACTGCAATTATTTATGGTTTATTGGACCAAGCTGACACCATACATTACATCAAAATAAATAGAGCTTTTTCTGGCATGAATAACTCATTAGAGATCGCACAAATTCCTGATTCAAGTTACTTCAAAGATGTTCAAGCGTATATTTATGAAATTAAAAAAGGAGACACACTTCGTAGATGGAAACTTAGAGACACATTAATTAATAACAAAGAAGCTGGGATTTTTTTTGCGCCCAAACAAAAAGTGTATTATTTCCAAACAGCCAAAAACACACCTTTAGTTGGAGAAAATGGGCGTAAATACACTTTTTATAGTAGATTTAATCAAAATCAATTTTCAGTTACAGCCTCTACTGAGTTAATCTATAGCAATGGATTAGGCTATCCTGTTTCCTATGGAGGTAATTATAGTTTTGCAAGTGGTGATCAAATTAAGCCTGAATACTATAGTATGGGTATTGAATTTAAACCTGGCACTTCAGTTACTACAAATACTACATTAAGAATTAGTTTTAAAGAATTTATTGATCAACAATTTACCATCAAGTCTTTCGATTGGAATATTGGTGATGCTGATGTTTCGCCTGGAATTACAAAATCAGGAATAAATGCTTTAGGTTCATCTTTTTACCCATTAATTGTGAAAAACTGCACCAATAATCCTGCAATAACTAAACGACAGATTGAAAGTATCGAATTAAGAGTAACATTTGGTTCTGAAGTACTAAACAATTACTTAACACTGAATAAACCAAGTTCGTCATTAGCTCAAAACAAAACAAATTACACCAATCTAACCGCAACAAATGGTATGCGAGTATTAGGTGTTTTTACAAGTAGAAACACATTGTCAAACATTAAAAAAAGCAACACTAATTCATTTAATTCAAGAGCTTTAGATTTTGGATCAACAAAAGAATTATGTCTTGGTGCATATACGAGATCACTATTATTTTGTTCAGATATTCCAGAGGATAATAAATCTAATTTCTACTGTAATTAACTATGTCGGATCGTATCACACTATTCGTAAATGTTATTTTACCTATAGCTGTTAGAAATGAATTTACTTACCGTGTCCCATTTGAGTTAAATGAGCAGATTGGTATTGGTATGCGTGTTGTTGTTCCGTTTGGCAAGGGGAAATTATACACCGCGATTATCACTAAAATACACGAAGAAATTCCTGTTGGCTATCAAGCAAAATTTATTGAACATCTGCTGGATGCAACTCCAATTACAACCAAAACGCAGCATATTTTTTGGAAATGGATTTCCGATTACTACATGGCACCGATAGGCGATGTTTTAAGCGCTGCACTGCCTTCAAATTTTAAATTAGCCTCAGAGACAAAAATTGTTTTTCACCCAGATTTTGATCGAACAAAAACGATTCAAAACGAGCGTATGCTTCAGGTTGTTGAATCTTTAGACATCAAAGAAAGCTTAGACTTAAAAGAAATTTCTGAATTATTAGGTATCAAAACAGTTCAACCGTTAATCAAACAGATGCTGGATGCCAAAATAATCATATCATTAGAAGAGTTAAATGACAAGTACGTTGCAAAAACAGCGAGTTATTATTTTTTAGACGAATACTTTCATGATGAAATCCATTTGTACGACTATTTAGAACAATTAGAAGGACAAAAAAGCAAAGAAAAACAATTACAAGCCCTTCTACTCTTTTTGCAAGAAGTTGAACATAACTACACGACACCTATTGCTAAAAAAGTACTTGAAGATAAAGGAGCATCTAAATCAGCATTAGAAACCTTGGTAAAAAACAATGTTTTGTTCCAAGAAAAACTACAGGTTGATCGTATTCACATTAAAGATAGTTCACTTAAGGAAGCCAAAAAACTTTCTGTTGTACAACAAAAAGCCTTGGACGAAATACAAGAATCGTTCAAAACTAAGGACGTATGTTTGTTACATGGAGTTACTGGCTCTGGCAAAACAGAAATTTATATTGACCTCATCCAGGAACAATTGGAGCAAGGAAAACAAGTGCTTTTTTTATTACCAGAAATTGCACTAACTACGCAATTAATTCAGCGACTTTCCATTCATTTTGGAGATGCCATTGGGGTGTATCACTCTAAGTTTAACCAAAATGAGCGTGTTGAAATTTGGAACCATGTTTTACATAATGATCCACATCGATACCGCATCGTCATGGGAGCGCGTTCTTCCATTTTTTTACCCTTTACCAATTTAGGATTAATCATCATTGATGAAGAACATGAAAGTTCATATAAACAATATGATCCTTCTCCGCGCTATAATGCTAGGGACGCTTCTATTGTTCTTGGAACCATTCATAAAGCAAAAGTGTTATTAGGTTCAGCTACTCCATCGATTGAAAATTACTATAATGCAAAAAGTGGAAAATTTGGGTTAGTCGAATTGAATAGTCGACATGGAGGTTTACAACTACCAGAAATCTTTTGTGCAGATGTCAAAGAAGAGCGTCGTATGGACACCATGCATTCGCATATATCTTCGTTTTTGATGACAGCCATGGAGGAAGAATTAAAACGCCAGGGTCAAATTATTCTTTTTCAGAATCGTCGTGGTTATACACCTAGTTGGCATTGTGAAGTTTGTTCATGGACACCCCAATGTAAAAACTGTGATGTGAGTTTAACCTACCATAAACATTCCAACACCTTAAAATGTCACTATTGTGGTTATTGTACACCACCTGTAGGTACGTGTAATAATTGCGGAAGTAATCGTTTGCGCATGCAAGGATTTGGGACCGAAAAAATTGAAGATGAGTTAAGTATCATGTTTCCAGACAAGGTAATCAAGCGTTTGGATTTAGATTCAACGCGAGCTAAAAATGCTTATCAAACAATTATTGAAGATTTTGGAAGTGGTGCTATTGATGTACTTATTGGTACTCAAATGATTACCAAAGGGTTAGATTTTGACAATGTGAATTTAGTTGGTATACTCGATGCCGATATGATGTTGAATCGTCCTGATTTTCGTGCTTTTGAGCGTAGCTATCAGTTGATGTCGCAAGTGGCTGGTCGTGCAGGACGCAGAAACAAACGAGGAAAAGTCATTATTCAAACGGGTCAGCCAGAACATTGGATTATACAAAAAGTAATCCAACATGATTTTCAAAGTTTCTACAGCAATGAGATTACAGAGCGTCGCAATTTCTTTTACCCTCCCTTTTATAAAATCATCCAATTAACACTGAAACATAAGGATTCAAATCAAGTCGATCGTTCTGCTATTGATTTGGCGAATTCTTTACGCGAAGTGTTCAAAGAACGAGTGTTGGGTCCTGAGTACCCGATTATTCCACGTATCAACAATTATTTCTTGAAGCAGATCACCTTGAAGATTGAGCGCGACGTGAATAATCGACAAGTGAAGGAACGTATTCAGGAATTGATTGATGCATTTTATAGTGTGCCGATGAATAAGGCGGTGCGGATGCATGTGGACGTTGACCCGAGTTAGGAGTGACGAAGTGACGTGTGACGTGTGACGAATGATAGTATTAAATATTAAACGCAAAACATAGGTTTCCCTCCTCGAGGAGAGAAAGCATTGCTCTCGAAGACCAAGCGGTAGTGGAGGGATTAAGGGAGGTGACAAAATATAAACATAAATGCGAGCACAAAATCACTTTAACACATTTCTAATATTATTTCTTTTAAATTTTACTTTAACAGTGAGTGCTCAAAACAAGAGTTTTTGTATCGGTGCAAATCATTGTGGTTTAAATATTGGAAATCCAGTAAATTCTATAGGTTTAAAATTAAATTTATTTGACAAAAACATTCAAAGTTTATCTGGAGTTAACCTAGCTTTAAGTTGTTCTACCGACAACACTAAAGGTTTTTCGATTGGTGTATTTGCCGTAAATTCTATAAATTATTATGGCTTAGCTGTTGGAGGATTCTTTGCAGGCTCTGAATCGACATTTAACGGAATTGGAATTGCTGGCTTGAGTGTAATTGCAGATACGATGAATGGTGTATTCTTTAGTATTTACGGTAACACTAAATGGAATCACACATTGATAAAAGAACTAAATGGAATTGCAGTAGGTTTTATGGCCGGAATTAATTGTGAAACTATCAATGGCCTAGCGATTGGAGCGTTAAATTATTCAATGCATCAAAAAGGTGTGACAATTGGAATTGCTAATTATACTGAGAATTTAAATGGAATGCAATTTGGATTATGGAATGTAGCTGCTAATAAAAAAAGATTTAAACGAATGCCTTTTATAAATTTCAACTTTAAAAAATAAAATCCTCCCCCTCTTCCAAAAGTTTTCAGTACTTTCCAAAGGGGGAAGATTTATGGTTCAATTAAAATATAATCCAAAACCCATAATTCTCATAAATAGTTTTTCAACATTTTACTACGTGACGTATGTTTCATTCTTCGTATCGCTTTTTCTTTGATTTGACGCACTCTTTCTCTTGTAAGATCAAACTTATCACCAATTTCTTCTAAAGTCAGTGGATAGCGTCCATTAAGTCCGAAATAAAGTCGAACAACCTCCCCTTCTCTACTTGTAAGAGTCGATAAAGAACGTTCAATATCTTTACGTAATGAATCTTTCACCAAATCTAGATCTGGCGTGTCTGAATAAGTATTTGGTAGTACATCGTACAAACTAGAGGAAGATTCGTCACCTTCCGTTAACGGTGCGTCCATTGAAACATGTCGACCATTCGATTGCAGCGATTGTTTTACATCCGATACAGATACACCCATAAATTCGGCTAATTCTTCAGCACTTGGTGGTCGTTCATTTTTTTGTTCCAATTCTGAAAACGCTCTGTTCAACTTATTAATAGTACCGATTTTATTCAATGGAAGTCTTACTATACGTGCTTGTTCTGCCAATGCTTGCAAGATTGCTTGACGAATCCACCATACGGCATAAGAAATAAATTTAAATCCTCGCGTTTCATCAAAACGTTCTGCTGCTTTTATCAGACCAACATTTCCTTCATTGATTAAGTCGGGCAGGGTCATTCCTTGATTTTGGTATTGTTTTGCTACTGATACTACGAAACGTAAGTTTGCACGTGTTAATTTCTCCAATGCGCGTTGATCACCTGCTTTAATACGGATTGCTAATTCTACTTCCTCATCTGCGGAAATCATTCCTTCGCGACTAATTTCTTGTAAATATTTATCTAAAGAAGCTACTTCTCTGTTGGTAACTTGTTTTACAATTTTCAGCTGTCTCATGGCGCAAAGTTTTAATTGTAAATACTTATGAATTTAACATTTATAACATTTTGACGTAATAAAAAATATTAAATGCTATTATTCAAGCTGACTATTAGAGACAATTGTCTCATCTCTTTTAAATTTAATCATTCTGTTTTGAAATATCAATGCTTAATGGAAAATTAATTTTGAATGTAACCAGTTTTAATACAAAGTCACTAAGATTTCTCCAAGCACTCCTAAAATAAACAAGGTGAACCTGTATTTCAATGTAAATAAATCGTAGTTGATTTCTCTGTTTTATACTCCTAAGTGTTCTAAATTGTCCCCGTTCTAAAATAGTTGTATATTCTAAAACAAAGCACTTACTGACAAAATACTTGATTGCAGTAACTTCGAAATTTATCCTTATTTTTACAGTGTTATTATAGGTTGACAATGAAAATTTTAATGGTTTGTTTGGGTAATATCTGTCGTTCACCAATCGCGGATGGATTGTTACGCCAAAAAGTCAACGAAGAACATTTGGATGTGGAGGTAGATTCAGCAGGGACAATTGGTCTACATGCTGGTTCAGCGCCTGATTCACGGATGATTGCAACTGCTAAAAATCATGGTACAGACATTAGTTTTTTGAAAGCACGACAATTTACTGCTGCGGATTTCGATCAGTTCGACGTGATTTTCGCGATGGACAAAAACAATAAACGCGATATTCTTTCTTTGGCTAAAAATGCCGAAGACAAGCAAAAAGTACATTTGCTTTTAAGTGAAATCTCGGACCAAGAAGAAGCGAATGTGCCAGATCCATATTACGGAACCAGCAAAGACTTTGAACACGTTTACGATCTTGTAGACAAAGCAACAAACACAATTATTCAAAAAATTAAAAACAATACATTGATATGAGTCACGGAAAACTTTATTTAGTACCAACAACCTTAGGAGGAGAAAGCACCAAAGATATTATACCAGCTGATGTGATCGAATTGATTCGTGGCTTGCGTTTTTTCGCAGTAGAAGACATCAAAAGTGCAAGACGTTATTTACGTAAATTAGACCGTGAATTCCCAATTGACGACTCTGTTTTCTTTACATTGAAAAACAATACAGCTCCAGAGGACTTAAACAAAATGTTGGTTCCAATTCGTGAAGGAAACAATGTAGGTATTATTTCAGAAGCAGGTTGTCCAGGAATCGCTGATCCAGGTGCTAACTTGGTTTCTTTAGCACACCAACAAGGATTGCGCGTAGGTCCGTTAGTGGGACCATCCTCTATCCTATTGGCGTTGATTGGTAGTGGATTCAATGGACAAGAATTTACGTTCCATGGGTACTTACCTCGTGAACGTAAAGAGCGTATCCGTAAATTACGCGAATTTGAAATCTCTGCGCGTAAAACACGTATGACGCACATTTTTATGGATACACCATTTCGTAACATGCATATACTAGAAGACATGTTGAATGAATTAATGGATGAAACCTACGTGAGTATCGCTTCAGATTTAACCATCCACGACGAGTCGGTGCGTACCATGCGCGTGAAAGATTGGCGAGAAAACGCCTATGATCTTTCCAAAATCCCAACCATGTTCTTAATTGGACGTTTAAGCTAATTCCGATGAAAAAGATATTCACCCATTTAACATTTTATGTGTTTTTAGCAATTATTGCTGGAATCCTACTAGGACATTTCAATCCTAAAATGGGTGAAGACATGGAATTTATCGGTAAAAACTTTATTGCAATTATTAAAGTTTTTGTTGGTCCGATTATCTTTTTAACTATTGTACTTGGTATTGGTTCGATGGGTGATTTAAAGAAAGTTGGACGTATCGGACTGAAATCATTGATTTATTTTGAAGTGGTCACCACCTTTGCTTTGGCACTTGGCGTCTTTTTAGCAATATATTTAGAACCTGGAAACATCGATAAATCAGCATTAATCCTGCAAGATGCTAGTAAATACACATCCAAAGCTGGTGAACCGTTTAGTTGGTTAAAATTCTTACAAAACAATTTTACGATACAAGTATTGCTTGTTTCTATAATTGGAGGCTTAGTACTAAACCATTTAAAGCAACGCGAACAGATTGTTCACCGTTTAGAACGTGTTTCTAAATTCGTGTTTCTTTGTTTGAAATACGTGATGTATTTAGCCCCACTAGGTGCATTCGGTGGAATGGCTTATGCTGTAGGGAAATTTGGATTACATACCTTAATTCCTTTAGGGAAATTAGTAGGTAGTGTTTATTTAACCATGATTCTTTTTGTCACTATTGGATTAGGTTCCATTATGCGTTATTACAAATTGAACATCTTTTCCTTTCTACGTTACATCAAAGAAGAGTTATTGATCGTTTTAGGAACATCCTCTTCCGAAACTGCTTTACCGAACTTAATGTTGAAACTAGAAAAACTTGGCTGTAAGAAATCGGTGGTTGGCTTAGTTGTACCTACAGGATATTCCTTCAACTTAGATGGGACTTCTATCTATTTATCGATGTCGGTAATTTTCATTGCGCAGTTATATGGAGTTGATCTAAGCATCAAAGAGATTTTACTCATTATTGGTATCTTGATGTTAACGTCGAAAGGAGCAGCTGGTGTCACAGGAAGCGGATTCGTGGTACTTGCTTCTACCCTAGCTTCGTTACATAAAATCCCTGTAGAAGGTTTAGCGTTCTTATTAGGAGTTGATAAATTCTTAAGTGAATCTCGCGCGATAACCAACATTATTGGTAATGGTGTCGCGACCTTGGTGATTGCTAAAAGTGAGAAAGAATTTGATGAGGAGATGTATATGAAGGAGATTAATCAAATTAATTAATGTAGCAATTGGTTAATGTGGAAATTGTTTAATGTAACAATTAAGCAATGAGAAAATGGAACAATTAACAAATTTGAAAATTAGTTAATTTGAAAATGGTGCAGGATACAATTACAGCACATCTGGAATTTATAAAAACATGTTAAAATATGATAGAATTTATAATTAGAATAAATGTATTCAAATCAATATTATCGATTATAATAGTAATGGTATTATTTAGTGTGTTTTGCAATACTTTCACATTTTCTCAATCAAAAAAAGAACAGATTCTTATTAAACAATTTTATATTGATAGTTTAAATAGAGAGTTAATTATCTCTCAAAAAACTATCAATAAGTATAAACGAATAACAGATTCTCTTATTAATGATATATCAATTCATAAAAATCAAAATATTATTTGTAATGATAGTATAAATTCAAAAACAGTTCAATTAAATTATCTTAAAAACCATATAACTACTACCCAAACATATTATGATTCATTAATTAATACCCTTCCATTAAATTATAGAAAACTATCAGATAGTAGTTTGATATCCAGTGAAAATTATAGTTCTATATTGAAAGATTTCATTGATGATTATAATAATAAAACTAGTGTTGAAAGATGTAAATGTCCAAATGAAAATAATATTTCTGTAAATAGATGTAAAGATTACGAAATATCCTACGATTTTTCCTTTATAGATGGGGTTGTCTCTAATGTATACGTATTTATTAAAGGATATGATAAAAATGGGGTTCATTTTAATCCAATATGATATTCTTTATATTTTGATTGTTATGGAAATACAATCGCTTATGACGACCATTGTATAAGTAATCATAACAACACTTATAATCAAGTAGGGATTAGAGTATATTATGATAAAAATAAAATAAGTAATCAAGAGTTTTATGTTGAATGGAGAGATTTTACTTCAAACACAAGTATTTCGAAAAATTACCAACCAAATGAAACTGAAAATATTGAAAAAATTATTCTAAAAAATCAATCTTTATATGGTTTAGAAGAGTATAATAAAATTAAAAATCAATTATATAAAACCCCTAATTTAACTACATTTTTGAAAATAAATAATATTGATAAATGAAAGTATTCAAGAAAATAAAGTATGTCTTAAATAAAGAGCTTAAAAATAACTTAAATATTTTTAGATTAAATCTATGTATTACAGTATTGTTATCTAGTGCTTTTTGCAATAATTTCACTTATTCACAATCAAAGAAAGAACAGATTTATGAATTAACGAATAAAAATGATAGTTTATTAAATGAATTAAAATCTATTAATTCTAAATTAATAAAACTCAAAAACAAATATGATTCATTAATAACATTAAATAGGAATAGTGAAAAATATAATAGTGAATTACTTTCTCTAAATAAAAATTTAACACTTCAAAATAATACTAAACTCTTACGACTTGATTCAATTGATCGATATAAAAACAACTGCTTACACAATTTACAAAACATATATTTTAACCCTAAACTATATAAAATAGATACTATTTATCAAAATGTATTAATCGGAAATCGAATTTTTAAAACAGTGATTTTCTCTGAGAATTTTGATAAGTTTGGAAAATATAATCCAGATAATGATTGGTCTATAAAAAACGTGGTGATTTTTGATGCAAAAACAGAGGAAATAGTTTTCAAAAAACGTTTTGAATTTGATGAAGGATTAAATAGTTTGTTTAGCCTTCATAAATTAAATAAATCATTAAACACTGAAGGCAAGCTATTTTTGGATTGGATTGGTAGTGGTGGAGGAAGTGGATATAAAATCACAACATATTTGATTGATATTAATGAAAATGAAGTTGAATTTCAAGAATTATTTATTTCAGGTGAACTATCACATATATTATTTTTAAATGATCAATTTATAAAAATTACAGGAATTTGGTCTTTGGATGAAAAAGAAACTCATTTTGATGCTCACAGATGTGAAATATCATTTTATGAAGATTTTGGAAGAACATTAACAAAAAAAATTAAAACTAAATTAAAATATGATTTATGGGAAACAAATAGTATTGATGCAATAAAAACCATTTATAATAATGAGCCCTCAATTTTTAATCAAATTTCAAATTTTCAAACAAATAATTTATATACGCCTTATGAAACTAATTTTCATTCAGAATATTAAGACAAATTAAATTGAAAATTTATAAAAAATGGTAAAGGGCTGCTTTTTTACGACAGTTTAAAAATAGAGTGTTAACTTTAAAACAGTCAAAAAAAGGTATGAAAAAGTCAAAATTCACCGAGGCACAGATAATCAAGGTGCTAAAATCCCAAGAAGAAGGAAAAAAAGTAAGCGAAATTTGTCGCGAATTTGGTATTTCCGAACCAACATTTTACAATTGGAAAAGTAAATATGGAGGAATGACACTTTCTGAATTACAACGTGTGAAAGAGCTAGAGGAAGAAAATGCGCGATTAAAACGTATTGTTGCTGACCAGCAATTATCGATTGATATTCTCAAAGAGGTAAATTCAAAAAAGTGGTAACGTCTTATCAAAGAGAGCAATGCTTGGAGTTCGTTAAGGAATCCTACCCGAATATAAGTCATGCTAAGACGTGTAATGTTTTAAATTGCTCTAGAACAAATGTGTATTACACTAAGAAAATGCCATTGAAGGATTTAAAAACGAAAGAAGCGATTGAATCCGTTTTAGGAACAACTCGTTTAGGTCGAAAAAAAGTGATAGTAAAAGTATTAAAATCTTACCCTGAATTGAGTGCGTCCAAAATCAGAAGAGTCTATCAAAATCAAGGGTTCTAGTTATGGAAAAGGGTTAAGAAACGAAGGTTTGACAATCCTGCTAATCCAATTGCAGTTCCACTCAAGCAAAATATTGAATGGGCAATGGACTTTATGACAGATGTATTAGTTAATGGTAATAAATTTCGCACATTAAACATTGTAGATCAATATAATCGAAAATGTTTAAGAATTGAAATCCAATCAAGTATGCCCGCTTGGAGAGTAATTAATACATTAAATCAAGTAATAGAAAAATATGGAAAACCATCTGGAATTAGAACGGATAATGGCCCAGAGTTTACATCTCATCTATTCCAAAATTGGTTAGAAGAAACAAAAATAGAATGGGTTAAAATACAAAAAGGTAAACCGCAACAAAATGCAATTATTGAACGATTTAATCGGACATATCGCGAGGATATTTTAGATGCAAATCTATTTAGAACACTTGATAATGTTCGCGATTTAACGCAAACTTGGATGGAAGAATATAATAATGAACGTCCGCATGAAGCATTAAATTACCAAACTCCAAGTGAATATGCTGCGTAAAGGTTTTTTAAGGCATAAAACTCCAGAAAATATAATCAGAAAAGACGTTGAATTTTCAACGCCCTTCCCTTTATTTTCTATCGGTTTGATTTATTCCTGGCGAGTTGCTCCTCAGCAGAGCTCGTTTACGCTTCAATCAAACAAAGCAAAAATCAGTAATTTGAACTATATTTACAATGTGTCGAAATTAGTGACCACTTACCATTGGTCTTTAGATGTAGCATTTGGTTAAGATAACGATAGAAAAAGAAGTGAAAATGCTACTCAAAATTTTTCTTTGATAAAGAAAATCGCACTGAACTAGGTCAAAAACGAAGCATCTTATAAACTCAGTGTAAAATCAAAAAGGAAGATTGAAGGATGGAATGAGGAGTATTTATTGAAAATATTAGGTTTTTAAATGCGTTTGCCCTGAATTAAAACTGAAAAAACCTTTTCGAAAAGACAAATGTATTAAATTTACAGAAAATTAAAATAAATAAAAATGAAAAAAGTAGTTTATGCAACATTATTATTGGTTGCTGTATTAATTTCTTCTTGTTCAAAAGAAGCTAGAATCAACAAAAAATTAGATGGTGAATGGAAAGTAACAAGTATTTCTGGTGAAAGTTTACCTGCTGGTTCAAGTCTTTATTTTACATTTGAAAAAAATGGAAAAGAAGGTAAAGGATCTTTTCAAAGTGTGAACGGAGCAAAGACAGAAACTGTACCTTTTACATACACACTTAATGACGACAAATTAACGTTGGTACTTACTTACGAAACTGATATAGAAACAGAAGTATTAACAATCAATACTTATGAGTCTAAAAAAATCGTTATGACTGATTCAGATTCTCAAAAAATCGTTATGGAACCTAAATAATATTTTTAATATTACTTGAAAGGCTAAGTTGAAATTCAATTTAGCCTTTTTTTATTTCCATACTTCTTGAAATAATTGGTCAAAAATAATGAGTCCCGAAGAACTCATTATTATATTGTCAAATCGTTTTATTACATTCCAGGCAACCCACGAATCATGACTATATGTTGGGGAATAAGCATATATTTGACATAATCTAAATAGAAAAAACTCAACATTTCTTACACCTCTAAATTGTGCTCTAATTGGCTTTAATTTTTTTATTTCAGATTCAAATACTTCGATGCCTCAACATGCTGAAAGAAAATAACTGCATCAAAAAAGGAACCGGGGGTAATTGACATGACGCCATGACGAGTATCTAATGTTTTAAATGATTTATTGAACCACGAATTTACAGGGATATTCTTAAAATCGACATACGATATCTCGAAATCGTTTTTGTGTATATAGTATTCCAGGTATTTTTTAGAAGGTTTCTTAATCGCTCTGTTTTCATATTCGAAACCATATCCATAGGTACCACCATAAGCATATAATCCAATTGCATTAAATTTGATTTTCTGAGACAAAAATTCACCCATGGATTTTGGATACTCTTTATCCATCGATTTTTTGGAAAGATGTGCATTATGCCCCCAAACGATTACTTTTTCATTTGGAAACAAATTACCTGTAAGAGTTAAGTAATTCTCAGCCATTACACTATCTCTATACTGGTTTGCTTTTGAAAAAACAGGTTTAAACATCGCATAGTTTACACAATTATTTTTCAAATTTTGGAGGTGAAATTGTAGGTCAAAATCAGCTAAATTGTTGTTCAACAATAATTTTTGGAGTGAATCGATTTGTTGAATCACCTGTTGGTTTTCAAATAGGTTATTCGAAGAATATTCAAATGGATTAGATTTCATCAATATTTTAAATCGGTTCAGAAGATGCACATATTGACGTGCTAACTGACGATTTTCACTTTCGATTTTGGATGTATATGCACTAATTACCAATGAATCAATATTGCTTTCCTGACAATCAATCCCCATTATTTGTAATTTAGGATTGGATTTTAGATAATTCATTAAATCTAACAAATCGTCAGTTCTCCATATGTAATACAAGCCCATTTTAAGTATTTTTTCAGCCGTAAGATTATTTCTGTTTTCTGAGACATATTTCAAATTAGCAAAAGGTGCTTCAAATGCAATTACATTATAATTTAGTTGTTCGTGCAAATATTTAATCATCTTTACTCTTAAACGATTGTAATCACCTATAGTGTGACTACTTTCCCCTAAAAATATTGGTAGTGATGTGTCAATTTTTGACTTAAGAAATGTTAAATCACTAAAATCTGTGGATGTTATTGATTTTATCGGTGTGGATCTTGCGAGCAAATCAGCTTTAGAAAATTTATCTTGCGTGAAACAGTTGGTTATGAAAAGAATAAACAATAACAAAAAATATAATCTCATATTTTGTTTTTTTGAATTAACGAGAAAAGACAGATATTATTGTGATGTATTCTTTAGGGAATCAATGCATTGCGTCCCTACGAAATATATTTACCTCCCCCACAACAAACTACCGTCCCCATAACTCAAAAAACGGAAGTCATTTTCCGCTTTGCTGGAATTGTATTCCTGCACTCCCTCTTACAACACAATTAAACACAAATATTAAAATCACTTCGTTCTAGGCCAATTTTCAGGATTAGAAGGAGCATAACGAAATCCCCAAATATAAATGAGGTTTAGTTCTTCATTTACTGAGAAATGTATTGCATAGGGAAACTTATGAATAATTCGAAGTCTAATTTCATCATATTTAACTTGATAATGCGGCATTTTCTTCAATTCATTTACCGTAGACTTTGTGATTTTGACAAATCGTTTTCCGAGTTTTTGATTTATATCACTGTAATAGTTGAAAGCATCTCGAAAATCATCTTCTGCTTGCGGCAAAAAACAACATTGAATTTCTTCATTAATAACTACTTATCGAAAGAATCAATAAAATTATCCCAATTATTAAAATCTTCCGGTTTTGTCTTACTAACTCTTTCTCGCATTAGATTTTTCTCAATTTCTGAAACAATCAAATTTTCCTCGCAATAAGGTTCAACCTTTACATAATTAAGGGTACTCAACAAACTCATAAGTTTAGAAACTTGGCTGGTATCACTAATATTTAAAAGTAGCTGTTGCATAATATAGACTGTTATACTAACAAATTTACAAAAAAGAATGTGTAATTACAATAGTATTATCACCTCCCCCACAACAAACTTCCATCCCCGTAACTCAAAAAACGGAAGTCATTTTCCAAGGCATAATCGTACACTTTTTTCCAATCTTCGCCAATCAAGGCTGAAATTAACAACAATAAGGTACTTTCTGGTTGGTGGAAATTGGTGATGAGTCCATGGATGATACGAAAAGTATATCCTGGTGCAATGATGATTTGCGTTTTCGATAAAATGGAAGTCAACTTATTGCGATCTAACCAGGTTAACAAAGCTTCTAAGGCTTCTTTGGAGGAACAAAGCTCTGTTGTTTCATAGGGTTCCCATTGTCCTACGACCAACTGACTTTGGATAATTTCTGGTTGAAAATAGACTTTTCTACCAATCCAATACAAACTTTCGATAGTACGTGTGGAGGTTGTTCCCACCGTTACTATTTTTTTCGTGTCTAGTGCATTCAATAATTTTAGGATAGTTTCTATTGAAACATCCAAGTATTCACCGTGCATTTCGTGCTCTCCAATCGATTCACTTTTGACAGGTTTGAATGTTCCTGCTCCTACGTGTAGCGTGACTTGCGTCGTATCTATTCCTTTTTGAGCGAGTTCATCTACTATGTTTTCAGTGAAATGTAGTCCTGCGGTTGGTGCTGCTACGGAACCTAATTCTTTCGCAAAAACAGTTTGGTAACGTTCTAAGTCACTCGCTTCCGTTTCACGTTTCAGATATGGTGGCAATGGAATACTTCCAAAGGCATGTAACACCTCCGCAAAAACAACATTTGTGGGTGTCCACGACAAGGTCACATGGTAATAATCCGCAACCCGTTCTTTCTCAGATACTGTCACTTCGATGGTTTGTCCGTTCCAAGTCACTTCACGCTTCAACGGTCCGTGTTTCCAGCGTTTTGCATTTCCTACATAACATTTAATAGCAATCGTTCCGGTACATCCCATCGCCATCGCAGAGTCAATCGATTCAGAAACAGCTTCTAGATAAAATAATTCAATTACTGCACCGGTGAACGTGTGAAATAACATACGCGCTTCAACGACCTTAGTATTATTGAAGATTAATAAGGAATCGTTCGGTAAAAACGAAGGTAGATTACGATAGATACTTTCTTCTATTTCTCCGGCTTTGTATACGAGTAATTTGGATAAATCGCGTTGCTCTAGGGGATATTTTGCGATACGTTCGTCAGGAAGATTGTAGTTGTATGCAGCGATTTGTATGTTTTTAGGATTTGGAACCATAAGTGAGTGACGAGTGACGAGTGACGAGTGACGGTAAAATGTAGTTAAGTGTAAAAATAGGAAGGAAAAAACAAATAATGAATTATGAGTTATGAATTATTTTTATTGGCAGATTACAACCCTTCGACACATTTCGACAAGCTCAATAGGGGCAGCTCAGGGTAAAATTGACTAATTGCAGATTAATGATGTCAGATTCACTCAAATGGATGACTTTAAATGTGAATTATAAGTTAAAATAAAAGTATAAAAATTAAAATATTATCCTTAAAAAAAGGAAAATAATTAAATAATTAAACTTTAAAAAATGATTAAATAGTAAAAATTAACCTGAAATTTAGTTTAAATTTAAAATATAAAAGATACCTTTATAGTGAAAAATAGAGCATAAAATGAGTCGCAAACAATCCATAAAAGAGATCATACTACAACAACACAATTCTACAAAATTGGATAGACTAACTCCTCGCGATTTAGAATTACCAATCGACACGGAGAAAATCATCGTTGTAAGCGGTGTCCGAAGATGTGGAAAAACATCTTTGTTAAAACAAACGAGAAATTTGATCTTGAAAAACAATGTTCCGCTCAATAAAACATTGTTTTTTAGCTTTGACGATGAACGCTTAATGCTACAGACAGAGGAATTAGACCTAATCATGCAAGCCTATCGTGAACTCTACCCAAACCACAACATGGAAGAATGTTATTTCTTTTTTGATGAAATACAAAACATCGACCATTGGGATAAATTTGTACGAAGAATTTACGACAATGAAACACAAAACATATTTATATCCGGCTCAAACTCTAAACAATTAGGTAGTGAGATAGCGACTTCTTTACGAGGAAGAACATTGCTTTACGAACTATTTCCGTTGGATTTTTCGGAATATTTAACCTTTAAAAAAATAGATAAAAATTACAAAGGCGACCGACAAAAAGCATTGATGATTCACGAATTCAACCTTTTCTTAAAACAAGGAGGTTTTCCAGAGTGTATTTCAAGAACAGAATCACAACGTAATCAAATACTCGCAGATTATTACCAAGTTTTGTTATTTAGAGATATCGTGGAGCGTTATGGTGTGACACGAATATTTGCCTTAAAATACTTCATCCAAAAACTGATGGGTAATATAAGTACACCATTTTCACTAAATAAAATATATAATGAATTAAAGTCTCAAGGAGTCAAAGTTAGCAAAGACACCCTTTATGAAATATTAGAATACATAGAAGCAGTGTATTTAGGAATCCGCTTATATAAATTTGATTATTCTGTTGTCAACCGAGAGATGGGAGATAAAAAAATCTATTCCATCGACAACGGATTGTTAAGCGTTATAAGTTATCAATTCTCGGACAATCATGGTAGACTATTAGAAAACTTAGTGTTTGTTTGGTTACGTAAACTATATGGAGATTCACTTTTTTATTACAATCAAAAAACAGAATGTGACTTCATCGTTTTCGATCGCGACCAACCTATTCAAGCAATACAAGTTTGTTACGACCTTAGCAATTCAGACACCCGTAAAAGAGAAATCAACGGTTTAATAGCAGCAATGGATTATTTCAATCTAAGCAAAGGAGTAATCATTACAATGGATCAAGAAGAGGAACTAGAAAAAGAAGGAAAATCAATTCGCGTTATACCTGCTTATCAATTAATGATAGAGAATAAGAAGTTGTAAAAGCCGCTATTCCATTTTAAGTAATATCAATCCTTCATATTTCCCTAAATCGATAAAATCTTGACACGATTTTTCATTGTGGAAATGAGTAGAATAAAGAATCTGCCAACTCGCATCGCTCGGAATAGAAATCGTTCGTTTGGCATTGTTGAAATTAAGTAATATATAAACCTCCTGGTCTTCATATACTCGCGTGTACCCTAAAACTCCTTGCTCTCCTTGTTGTAAGAAAATTAAGTTTCCATGCGAAAGTGCCTTAAAAGTATTTCTAAGATTAATTAATGTTCGATAATGTATTAACAAAGAATCCGATTGATTATCTTGTATTTCCACATTGACGCGATAGAAATTACGGTTAATTGGTAACCACGGTTTGACACTTGAGAAGCCACCAAAAATTTCTCCGGACCATTGCATTGGTGTACGCGATTTGTCTCTCCCACTAAAAAACGGCCAATATTTTTTCCCTAAGGGATCTTTAATGTATTTTCTGCGAATTTTCTGATTTTGCATCCCAATTTCTTCCCCATAATAGACGAAAGGTGTTCCTCGAAGTGTAAGCAGTAATATACTTGCAATATGTGCTTTTTCTAATTTATTCCTTCCAATACCTATTCGGTTATAACTACGTAATAAATCATGGTTACTCAGTACGTAACTCGGCCATGCTTTTTCCGGTAAATTTCGCTCCCACGTTTCAATGCATTTGTAATATTTTTTCGCATTCCAAAAACGGAAAATCAACGAAAAATCAAACGCTAAGTGCAGTGCGTTATCCCCTTCTCCGAGGTAATTAATAACAGTCGCATTATTTCCTGGAGGTGGCGTATAAATTTCACCTACCAACATTTTATCTTCGTAAGTATCTAGTAATTGTCTTAATTTCCGAACAATTTTAATCGAAGATCCTCTATTTCTACTATATAATCGATCCTTGGTTGGTCTTCCCCATTTTATAAATGGATTATCCCGAAATTTTTCATCTTTCACAATGTAGTTAATCACATCCAAACGGAATCCATCCACACCGAGATCTAACCAAAAACGAATTTCCTCAAAAAAAGCATTGTGTAATTCTTTATTTCGCCAATTTAAATCTGGTTGGTCTTTCAAAAAACTATGAAGATAATATTGTTGGGTAGCATCATCCCACTCCCAAGCACTTCCACCAAAAGCAGAACGCCAATTAGTAGGTACTTTACCATTACGCTTGTTTTTCCAGATATACCAATCTCGTTTAGAGTTATCTAGCGATGCACTTGATTCCAAAAACCAGGGATGCTCATTGGAAGTATGATTCATCACCATATCCATTACAATTTTGATATCATTCGCATGTGCTAGCGCTAACAATTCTTGAAAATCTTCCATGGTACCATACGAAGGGTCAATTACCCGATAGTTGACAATGTCGTATCCATAATCTTTCATGGGCGATGCATAGATGGGAGAAAGCCAAATTGCTTTGATTCCTAATTGAACCAAATAATCAAAGCGCTGAATTATTCCTTGTAAGTCGCCAACACCATCGTGATTGCTATCTTGAAAACTTCTAACGTATAAATGATACACAACTCCATGTTTCCACCAAACATAATTTTCCTTGTTCACTTCCCCCATTTCGATATATTAACACCTCTGAAGTAAAAGTAAATACCACACATTGTACGAACGTAGCTAGGATGTGAAGTTTTTGTTAATTTGGTAAGAGAAAATTTCGGACTGATTTTAATAACCAATGATAGTATCATTTTATAGTATCAACTGTAAGCCTAGCAACAAATCCAAGGTCACGTGTTTATTTATTTTTATATATTTACATAAAAAATAAAGTTATAAATCAATGAAAAACAAAAACTTAAACTTTGTATTTTTTCTATCAATTTTACTAGCACAACCCTTACTAGCGCAAAATTGGATTCCTTTTCAATGGCATGGAGATAGTATTGAAAATAAATATTTTGACAAATTAGCAATCGTCGTACCTGTTAAAATTGACAATCTACCATATAATTTTGGAATGCAACTTGATTTAGGCGCTGTTGAAACGATGTTTTATGAAAAAAATATAAGTGAAATCCTTTCAACTCATCCAGATTTAAAACAAAAAATTGATACCACTTCAACCTTTTGGATTAATAACTCAAAAAATCCAATGATGAAAAATATTAATTTAAATCTTGGAAATATGGATTTAGGATTAAGAAATATAGGATTATACAAAAACTTTGGAACGACAACAAAAATAGATGCTACAACCGAAAAACCAATACTAATAGGAACTATAGCCCCTGATATTTTCAAAAACAAAATACTTATAATTGATTATCCAAATAATCGACTTTCTATACAAGATTCAATTCCTAACACATTAGAAAAGGCCTCTTTTTCAAAGTTTGAACAACAAAACGGGAGAATATTTATTCATTTTCAAATTGATGGTCATGATGAACGATTAATGTTCGATACTGGTTCAAGTATGTTTAGTCTAATCACTACACCTATAAGAGCTCGTAAAATAGCAAATCGTAAAATAACAGATAAATTCACCGTAAATAGCTGGGGAAAACCACTTGTTATTTATGAAAAAACAATAGATAAAGAAATTACGTTTGGTTCAAATAGAATTAACTCATCAAAAGTTTATTATTCTAAAAATTTCAACTTTAAACTACTCTATTTTATGCTTAAAATTTGGGGTATTACTGGAAATGCTAATTTTCTACATAATGTTATCATCATCGATTATAAAAATCAAAAATTTGG
>CALPMT020000004.1 GCA_943324745.2 Chitinophaga pinensis
AATTAAAGAAATCAGCTGTCCGAAAACGGATTGTCCAAAAAAGTAGCTATTTTTATTCATGTAATTTAGTTCGGGAAAACCAAATTACACTAAAGAGGGAAATCCATCAAGGAAATCCCGCTTTTAAAAAGTTTTATCGGACACTAGTGGTTTAAAATAGTGAAGCATAAAAAACGTATTTCTACGCAATCTTCTAGAAAAATTAGATTATGATATTCCAATTTCCTAATTTTGTTAGGCATATCGTGAAACAATAACAATGGAATACTTTCTAGAAAAATACATCAATCCTTTTACAGATTACGGGTTCAAAAAACTTTTTGGAGAAGAACCTAACAAAGATTTGTTATTGGATTTTTTAAATGAACTATTGAAAGAAGAGCAAGGTCAGATTATTAGTATTAATTACATTAAGTCTGAACAATTAGGCGACACTTCCATTGATAGAAAGGCCATTTTTGATTTGTATTGTGAGAATGAAAGAGGAGAGAAATTTATTGTTGAACTTCAAAAGACGAAACAAAAATTCTTCAAAGATCGCACGGTCTATTATTCCACCTTTCCTATTCGTGAGCAAGCACAATTGGCCAATTGGGATTTTGAGTTAAAAGCCGTTTACACCATCGCAATTTTAGACTTTGTCTTCGATGAAGATAAGAAAGACATTGATAAATTCAGATACGATGTTAAATTACAAGACATCGACACCAATAAGACCTTTTATAATAAATTGACATTCATTTATTTGGAAATGCCAAAATTTAACAAACAAATAGATGAACTTGAAACACGTTTTGATAAATGGTTGTATATCATTAAGAATTTAAGCAAATTAGATCGTATTCCAGACTCCATGCGTGAAGCAATTTTTGAAAAATTATTTAGAACCGCTGAAATCGCAAAATTTACTCCAAAACAAGTTAGATCCTACGAAAATAGTTTGAAATATTTTAGAGACCTTAAAAACTCATTTGATACAGCCGAAGAAGATGGTTTTAATAAAGGTGTTGAAAAAGGACTGAAGATAGGGATTGAAGAGGGAATTAAGGAAGGAATTAAAGAGGGAATTAAAGAGGGAATTAAGGAAGGAATTAAGGAAGGCGTCAAAGAGGGTGAACTAAAAAAAACGAGTGAAATTGTTAAAAATGCACTTCTATTAGGGTTAGAGATAGCAGAAATTTCCAAACTGACTGGTCTTTCGGAAGATGAGGTTAATCAGATGATTTAGATTTTCAATTTAAAAGATACTTAATCCACTAGCGCTATCTCAAACGAAATCACCTTTGTGTCTCCAGCTTCCAAACGTTGAATGCCTTCTTTTTGTATAAAATCTTGCTTTGTATTCACAGCATCAGAAATGCCCAACCAAGGTTCGATGCATACAAAAGTAGCGTTTGGTTTAGCCCATAATCCAAGGTATTCGAATTCGGAGATATCCATTTTTAATGCTACAGAATGATTTTTCGATTTTAAGGCAACTACTTTTGACTTCAGGTTCTTAAAAATAAGCGCGTCTTTTGCGAAAATCTCCGAGTGAAGCGGAAGTGTTTTAGCCTCTTTTAAATAGGAAATCGATTCATTTTCGATGAGTCCATCTTTACTAACTAACCAAGTATCATTGGTTTCCGGGACTTCAAATTCGATGTAATAATCTTCGTACTTTTCATGCTCAAAAAATGGACAATTAAATCCTGGATGACCTCCAAGGGAGAAGTACATCGGGTTTTTAGTATCGTGATTAATAATGGTATGTTCGACTTTTACCCCATCTTCTTGCAAGATATATCGAATAATAAATTCATAGTTAAATGGATAATCCTTCAAGGATTCTTCTGTATATTTTGAACGGAATTCGATGCGATTTTCTCCGATAATATTGCTTTCTAAAGTTGTATTATTTCGAATAAATCCATGTTTTGGAACAGAATAAGCATTTCCTTCAAAGAAAAACTTACCATCTTTCAAGCATCCAATAATAGGAAATAGCACGGGTGCATGACTTCCCCAAATGGAAGGATTTGCTTGCCACATAAACTCTGTGTTAGTTGATTTGGAGAATAAGCTACATAATTCTGCTCCGATTTTGGTGACAGAAATTTTTAAGGAGGTGTTTTGGATGGTGAGCATGGTTTTACAGAATTTTGTTCGTATAAAAATAAAGAATATACCAAAACTTGTGACTAAAATTGGTATTAGGTAATGGTAGATAATTCAAAAAATGATTGTTCCATACTAAATAAATGAGCAGTTTTGTGTAAAATTTATTTCGAACTTACATGAAACACTTATTTACATTTTATACGTTATTTTTTTCATTATTTACAACTTTGTCCATCCATGCCCAAAACATCACGTTCAAGTCCGACACCTTGTATCCTGAAGGTATTGCATACTACGCAAAAAAAGATGTGTTTTTTGTGAGTTCGTTGCGTCATGGAAAAATTGGTACCGTTGACCGAAAAGGAAATTATCAAGTATTTGTCGATTCACCGGAGATGATTTCAGCGATTGGTATTCGTTTGAACGAGAAAACAAACACCTTGTATGTTTGTACTTCAGATCCTGGTGTTTCAACGAAAACTACTCCGGCAACACAACGAAAATTTGCAAAATTAATCGCTTATGATGCTGCCACAGGAGCACAAAAGTATGTTGCTGATTTGGGAGCATTGAATGCTGGCGGTTTGAATTTCGCGAATGATGTAACATTTGACAATGAAGGGAATGTCTACGTGACCAATAGTTTTTCACCGATCATTTATAAGGTTGATGCCACAGGAACTCCTTCGATTTTCTCAACCCATGATGAATGGAAAGGAGATGGATTTAGATTGAACGGGATTGTTTTTCATCCAGATGGTTTTTTAATGGCTGTCTCAAGTCCTGGAATATTGTATAAAATTCCAGTTAAGAAACCACAAGATATTAAAAAAGTGAAATGTATATTGTTACTTGGAGCGGATGGACTTATCTATAACCCTACCAACAAAGAATTGGTTGTTATTTCAAATGTTAGTCAAGAAATTACAAGAATGAGATCTACTGACAATTGGGAAAGTGCACTTCCTTGGGATCGATTTAGAAGTTTAAATACCTTTCCTACTACTGGAACAATTGTTGGAAGCAGTTATTTTATTTTGAATGCAAAATTAAATGAGTTGTTTGATCCTAAAGCAGCAAAATCTTCCACTTTCATTATTCAAGAAATTAAGTTTTAGAAAATAGTAGTCTTTAGCAGTTCGACAAGTTCTTGTTCACTTGCAGTTTTCAATGTTTTCGATACTTCTAGTTGGTTTTCCTCTAAATACCTTTTCGTAGTTTCTCCCCAAGCAATGATGTTTGATTGTTTAGGAATGGTATTTTCTTTTAAGAATCCTGCAGCATTGGAAGGACTTGTAAATACAATACAATCAAACTGTTGCTCAATTTTCTCGAAATTTATTATCGTTTCATACACGATACAATAGGTACTTTTAGAATTATCTACATGAGTTAAAATAGATTTTTTACTTTCTTTTGCTAATATTATTGTTATAGTTCGTTCACCTAACCAATTAGCTAACTCTTGGGAAACTAGCTCTGGGTTACCCGCATTTTGACCAACAAAATTAACTGCGATTCCTTTGGTTTGAAGGTGAATTTTAGTAGATTCTCCTATGCAAGCAATCTCTGTCTTAGTTGAAATTTTCGATTGACTGAGAAAATAATCTACAGCTCGTTTACTACTAAAAAACAAGACATCAGAAGTTGGTGTTTCTGGAAGATTTACCTGTTTAAATGTCAAAAAAGAGTGATAATGAATAGCAATATTCTGAGCTACACAGTAGTCGTATAATACTCCTTGATCGTCTTTAAATTTTGTAATTAAGATTGAACGAATCACGCTTCTAGACTAGCATTCTTTAGGTCTACAACTATTTGAGCAACAATCTCCTCTAAATTTTCTGGCTCATAATAATATCCTTTTGCTGCTACGTCGCTCGACGTCGCGTGAGAAACAAACACTTGTTTTTCATTAGGACAATATACACCTAATGGTAGTTGACATCCGCCATCTAATAGGTTTAGCACTTTTCGTTCAACGCCAATACGTTTAGCAACGTCAGTATGATTAAGGTGTTGCATGATTTCTGCCATACGTGTATCGTCCTCTCGAATTTGAAGTCCAAGTACACCTTGTGCTGGAGCAGGAACAAATTCAGTAGGATTCAATACTTCGACAAAAAACTCAGAAAGGTCTAATTGCAAACGATCAACTCCTGCTTTTGCTAAGACAATCGCATCGTAGTTTCCATCGCGTAATTTTTGAATACGAGTCGGAACATTTCCGCGTAGATCGCTAATTTTTAAATCATTTCTAAAACGAAGAATTTGAGATTTACGTCGTGCAGAAGAAGTTCCTATAGAAGCATTTAAAGCTAAATTCCAATCTTGTGTTTTATCTACCTTCGCTCTATTAATCAATAATAAATCCGAAGGATCTTCGCGTTCAGATACTGCGGCAATTATCAATCCAGCTGGTGGATTTGTTTCTAAATCTTTATGTGAGTGCACTGCCAAATCAATGCTTTTATCTAATAAAGCAACTTCAATTTCTTTGGTGAAAAATCCTTTTCCTTCCAATTTATCGAAGCTTAGATGTTGGATAGCATCACCTTGGGTAACAATTACCTTGATTTCCACCTCGTGACCGAGATTTTCCAGTTGACGTTTTACATGATTTGCTTGCCACAATGCCAAGTCGCTTCCTCTGGATCCTATGGTAATCTTTTGCATATTGTTATGATTTAAGCATAATTTCTTTTGCTAGTTTCATGGGCATACTCATATATTTTTTCTCCATGTAACCAATAATTTTATCTAATACCTCACGCGAACCATCGTCTAAGGTTTGTATTTCTTTTTTGAAAACTTCGTTGATAGCTGTTGCACGAATGTCTTTCACCATGTTTGGAACTTCTCGCATAGCAATTTCCACTTGACGCATTTTATGTATGTACATAAACGATTCAATGGCTTCGGAAAGTATTTGTTCTACGTGTACAATTTCTTTGGAACGTTCTAATAAATTTCGATCAGATATTTTTTGAAGAAAATCGATTGAAATATGCGTTAAATGATTGTTTTTTACAATTTCTGCATCTAAATCGTGTGGAATTGCAATATCTATCACTACTTTTTTTGTTTTTTCTCCTTGAAGCAAGTGTGTGTAGATTTCTGGAGTAATTATAGGTGCTTCTGAACCTGTACAGGTAATAATAATATCAAATCCTTTGTCAAAAGTGTGTAAGGCATCTAAACCATATCCTGTTCCATGTAAATCTTTCGCAAGTAATAAAGCTTTTTCTTCGGTACGATTGAATACGGTGAAATTCTTAAATCCATGTTTCTTTAAAAATTTCGCCATGTTACTATTAGTCATTCCAGCACCAATCATCAATACACGTGCATCTAAGGAAATGTCCATGTCGCGCAAGGTATGATATGCAAGAGCGACCACTGAAACAGGCTTGTTTGCAATACTGGTCTCCGTATATACTCTTTTTGCAGTTTCAACGGTATGACGCATCACCACACGAATAAAATCTGCTGTTAACCCCATCTCTTTGGAAGATTCAAAAGCATTACGAACTTGCGTAATAATTTCACGTTCCCCAACAATCATCGAATCAATAGAAGAAGCAACTTGAAGAATGTGTTCTACTGCATGTACTCCAGAATAACTTTCAACGGCATTTTCGAACACATTAATTTGTGTAGGTTCATAGTGCGTATATAATGTTTGAAAGAAATGTTGAATGAAGAGATCGTCTACAATTTTTGTCGTACAGAACAAGAATTCTACCCGATTACAGGTGGAGAGGAACATCAATTCGTCTAATTCCATCGATTGTCTGAAAGCATTAAGCACCTCTTTTTGCTTGTCTAATTCAATATGAAGCTTTCCTACTTCACTGACATCCATTTTCTTATGGGTAAACGCAAGTATATGAAACTGTTCTAACATCCTCTCTTCTTATTCGTCTACAAAGGTGTGACTTCAGAAGGTTAACTTTGTCATAGAATTGTCAGAAAAGTAATTTAGAATTAGTTTAAATAAAAACTAACGAATAATAAAACCTAATACATGCTCTATAAAATCTTCTGACTGTTCAGAATGGACCCAATGACCAGCATTCTCTATGGTTTCTAATGTTGCATCTGGGAAAATTTCTTCTATTTCTTCCCAGTCTTCGTCTAAAATGTAGTTAGAAAGTGCCCCTCGAATAAACAGAGTAGGTGTCCAAACTTCAATTTTGGGAATTGGGGCTAAAATTGCATCCATTTCACGTTCTAAAATAGCTACATTCATTCTCCAAGCCATTTTTCCCTTTTCAATCCAATAAAGATTTTTCAACAAAAATTGTCTTACACCATATGAATCTACAAAGGGTAACATTGCTTTTTCTGCTTCAGAACGTGACGCTATGGTAGATAAATCAAGAGACTTTATTCCCTGAATAATTTCATTATGATGCATGGGATATTGCTTGATTCCGATATCAACTACCACCATCTTCTCTAAGCGAGTTGGATATTTTTGAGCATAGTACATAGCAGTTTTACCACCCATTGAATGACCAATAAGTGTAAATTTATCAATTCCTAAATGGATGATTAACTCTTCCAAATCGTCTGCTAGGTATTCATACGTAAAATCTTCTGACCAAGGGGAATGTCCATGATTTCGTTGGTCTACCAAAATTACACGGTAATATTCACTCAGTTTTTTAGCATGGGTTTGCCAATTATCAGACGTACCAAAAAGGCCGTGTAGTATTACAAGGGGTTTTCCTTCGCCTAATTCTTTAAAATGAAGTAACATAATTTAGTGATTATTGAATGTAAAGTTACAATTATCTCTAAAGTAAAAAATACATCATAATATCGTAAAATTCAATTTTGAAAAACCATGGGTATTTATTTGATTGATTGGAACGCATCAAGAATACTAACACATCGAAACCGCTGATCCAATCGAAGCAATCAAGATTAGAATGGAAGAAATGAATCTCAAACAAAAAGATTTAGTTGGTATATTAGGAGGAAAAAGTGCTGTTTCAGAAGTGCTAAATAGAAAGAAAAAATTGACGGTGGATATGATCCGAGAATTGGAACGTATGCTTCATATTTCAGCAAGTATTTTAATAAAAAATTATCCTTTGCTAAAATAATTTCAATTGGTCAACGTCTTATTGACCAATTAGAACATATTGAATAAAAAAAATTTCATCATATCATTTACTATTATGACATTTCATGAGGCTCACAAGGCCTCTTTTTTGTTTTTATAAACTTCAAAAAAGGTTTATATTTGTTTTATGAATCCGCTGCAATTATATAGTACTCAAATCCATGAACTTTGTCTCAAACATTCTGTTGGAGAGTTGGCAGTATTTGGTTCCGTACTTACAGATAAATTCAACGCTACAAGTGATATTGATTTGGTGGTTGATTTCACACGCATAGAACGAAAAGAATATGCAGGAAACTATTTCAATTTCAAGAAATCCTTGGAAGAATTATTTCAACGAAAAGTAGATTTACTAGAAAAATCAGCCTTAAAAAATCCATTTTTTTTAGAAGTGCTTCAAAACACTAAAAAAATCATTTATGCTGGATCTTGAAATAAAATCTTGGCTTTATGATATATTACATTCCATTATTGAGATTGAAAGTTATTTTGATGATAACTACACTTTTGAAATGTATGTCAATGACATCAAAACAAAGCGAGCTGTTGAAAGAGATTTAGAAATTATCGGCGAAGCAGTAAACAGAATCGTAAAAAAAGAACCTGACTTTTCTCTTTCAGATGCCTATCAAATTATTGGAACGCGCAACAGAATTATTCATGGATATGATGTAATCTCTAATGAATTAATTTGGAGTATACTAGAAGTAAATATTCCTAAATTAAAGAAAGAGGTTTCAGAATTTTTAGGAGAATAAAGAAAGAATTAGTCCTCAAGCTGGGGACGAATTAAACGATAATTTCATACATCAAAATGAACAACATCCTTATCGCTGGAGGAACCGGCCTCATTGGAAAACGATTGACGACTCACCTCGAATCCACTGGAAATGTTGTGTTTATACTTACGCGTAAACCAACTGCTGCTAACCACATCTTCTGGAATCCAAGTACACATGAAATCGATACCACAAAATTAGGTGCAATCACACACCTTATTAACTTGTGTGGTGCCTCTTTGGCAGGAAAACGTTGGTCGAACGCTTACAAAAAAGAACTGTTAGATTCACGTATTCAACCGGCTCAATTTCTGTTGGGAAATATCCAACATTTCCCAAAACTAAATCATTATATCACTGCTTCAGGGATTAATTGTTACCCGTTGAATCAAGCAAAAGTATATACCGAATCCGATAGCTTCGGGACGGACTTTGTTTCTCAACTGGTCAAACAATGGGAAGAAATAGCGGAGCTTTTTAGTTCGCAGTGTTTAGTTAGTAAAATTCGAATTAGTCCCGTATTAGACGAGCAAGGTGGAGCTTTAGTAGAAATTATGAAACCTATCCAAGCTGGATTTGGTGCGGTATTGGGTAATGGAAATCAAGCAATGCCTTGGATACATTATGAAGATTTAGCGCGTATTTTTGATTTTGTTATCCAAGAAAAGTTAGCTGGAGCCTATAACGTATTAGCAGCAACCTCGACAAATAAAGTATTTACAGAAGTGTGTGCGGCATCGATAAACAAAAAAATCTGGTTGCCAAATCTGCCCTCTTTTATGGTGAAACTACTCTTTGGAGAAATGTCTATGCTACTCTTAGAGGGCGTTCAAGCAAGTCATGAAAAATTAACAAAAGCAGGTTTTACATTCAAACATACCGATTTAAAAGAAGCCATTTCTTCTCTCCTTGTAGACTAAAAAGATTGAGAATCGTACCCCGAAAATTGTTTTTATTGAGTAACTTTGTAAATCGTTAAATTTATATACTATTCGTAATGGGAAAATTTGGAGTAACAGAAATCATACTTATCGTAGTTGTTTTACTTTTGTTTTTTGGAGGTAAAAAAATTCCAGAATTAATGAAAGGCCTTGGTAAAGGGATGAAAGAGTTCAAAGATGCCTCTAAAGGAGAAGCTACTGACGACGACAAAAAAGAAGCTTAATACTTCCTTCTATGTATAAAAATTTTGCTGAAGTAAAGTCTGCACTTACTTCGGGTGTTTCTGTATTAGAAATAACGGAAAGTTATTTGAAACGCATCGAAGAATACAAAAACTTAAATGCTTTTTTAGAAGTATTTACAGATTCTGTGCGTGAAAATGCATTACGTGTAGACGAAAAAATCAAAGCGGGTAACGCTGGGCGTTTGGCAGGTATGGTCATTGGTGTCAAAGACAATATATGTTACAAAGGACATAAAGTCTCTGCTTCTTCTAAAATTTTAGAAGGATTTGAATCCTTATACACAGCAACTGCTTTAGAACGATTATTAAATGAAGATGCGATTGTCATCGGAAGATTAAACTGCGATGAATTTGCAATGGGTAGTTCCAACGAAAATTCAGCGTTTGGTCCTGTACGTAATCCATTAAATACAAATACTGTTCCTGGGGGTTCGTCAGGAGGTTCAGCTGCCGCTGTTGCTGCTAATCTTTGTACGATTTCCTTAGGAAGTGATACAGGTGGATCTATCAGACAACCTGCCTCATTTACAGGTACCTACGGAATCAAGCCTACCTATGGAAGAATTAGTCGCTATGGTTTAATTGCCTATGCTTCTTCGTTCGACCAAATTGGTGCATTTACAAATACCTTGGAAGATAATGCCTTGGTAACTGAAATTATGTCCGGAAAAGATCCAATGGATAGTACATCGACGTCCAGAGAAGTTGGTTCTTTTGCTTTGACTCCAACAGATGAGAAAAAACGCATTGCGTATATCCAAGAAGCGTATGAAATGGAAGGTATGCAGCCAGAAGTGAAAGAACGTATGGATGAAGTAATTGCAACTTTAAAAGCGGATGGCCACATCGTTGAACCTGTTTCTTTTCCTTATTTAGATTACATGGTTCCAACCTATTATGTACTTTCTACTGCTGAAGCTTCTTCAAACCTGTCACGTTTTGATGGTGTACATTATGGCTACCGTGCAAAAAATGCTGTGGGTGTTGAAGCAACCTATAAAAAATCGCGTTCTGAAGGATTTGGTCCTGAAGTTCAACGCAGAATCATGGCGGGAACTTTCGTTCTTTCTAATGAATTTTATGAAGCTTATTATTCTAAAGGTCAAAAGGTAAGAAGGGTATTACAAACTAAAACGAAAGCAATCTTCGCTGATTTTGATTTTGTATTGACTCCTACTACTCCTGCTACCGCTTTTGAGTTAAACGCAGTAAACGATCCAATTCAAATGTACTTACAAGATATTTTTACGGTACATGCAAACTTAACCGGAAATCCTGCAATCTCTTTACCTTATGGTAAAAGTAATGATGGAATGCCATTTGGGTTGCAATTAATGTCTGCTCCCTTTACTGAGAAAGCATTGTACGATTTTTCTGCTTATTTGGAAACGAAGTTTCAACTTAACTAGTATAAAATGAGAGGGCTTATATTCATACTATGTTTGATAGGCATACAATTTACCTCTCTTTCACAAACGAGAACTCCTAAACCTACGGTAAAACACCCGATGGATGGTGAAGCATATCTAAAAATGCTTGACGAAACCTTGATGGATTATTATTCGAGTGTTGCGAGCGATAAAAAAGTCGATTCTATCATCGATGCATTAGAAATGGACCCTGACAATATTGGTGATATTTCTGACGATGAATACTGCAAACGTTTAGAAAAAATAAATGCTTTAACCCCTTTTCAATTAGATTGCAACGACATTACGTTAGGAATGATCAAATTTTTTGTGAAAAATCGTCGTGGTTTTGCTAAAATTGTATTGGGTCGCTCGAAACTCTATTTTGATTTATACGAACAAACCCTAGCGAAGTATGACATGCCTATAGAACTGAAGTACCTTTCAGTGATAGAAAGTGGTTTGCGTCCACAAGTAAAATCTCCTGCAGGTGCTTTAGGTTTATGGCAATTCATGTATGGTACAGGTAAAATGTATGGATTAACTGAAAACTCGTACATCGACGATCGTATGGATCCAGTCAAAGCAACTGAAGCGGCATGTAAATTCTTAAAAAAACTACATGGTATTTACGGCGATTGGAATCTAGCGCTGGCTGCTTATAACGCAGGACCAGGAAATGTGAACAAAGCCATACGTCGTTCTGGAGGTAAAAGAACTTATTGGGAAGTTCGACCTTTTTTACCAAGAGAAACACAAGGATATGTGCCCAATTTCATCGCAGCAGCTTATTTATTGACTTACCACGTTGAACACAATATAAAAGCAGCACAAGCAAAAAACACGTTCTACCAATTAGATACAATTTGTCTTTCTCAAGCTGTACACATGTCAACCATTGAAAAATTATCTGGTTGGAATGAAAATGAGATTGCGATATTGAATCCTATCTATAAAACACGCTACATTCCTGGAACAGATCCAAAGCAATGTATTACAGGACCATTTTCTGAAATTGGCAAATTAGTTTCGTTGGGAGATTCGCTTTATAGTTTAGAAAAATTTATTTATTCTCCCAAACCAAAACCTGTGGAAATCGTGGATACTGTGAAACAAGTAGTAGATTCCAATGGTGTTATAACGCTTGTTCCAGTAAAAACGATCGTCCCTACAAAACCTTCCATTTCTGAAAAACCAGTTACTATTTGGCATCGCGTAGCAAGAGGAGAAACCCTACATGGTTTGTCTGTAAAATACGAAGTGTCCATAGAAGACATTAAAAAATGGAATTATTTAAAAAGTAATACAGCACCTCTAGGTAGAAATTTAAAAATTATTAAATCGAATAACTCTTCAAGTAAACCAACTGTTGTTCTTCCTGTTGAAGAAAAGGCCGTAATTTCTCCAACTATACTTGTTAAAACAACCAATGAACAACAACCGGAAGAGGATCAATCAGTTGAAAAAGTAAAAGTATTGACTGAAGCACCAACTAAACCTTTAGTATTTGACTCAATTGTTACTATTTATCATACGGTATCAAGAAATGAATCTTTAGAACATATCGCCGAACGATACAACGTTACGATGGAGAATATCAAAACATGGAACGGATTAACATCTGCCTGGGTAAATTTGGATCAAAAGTTGAAAATTCTAATCAATGTCAAATTAATTCAACCAGAATTAGGAGGTAAAACAAAAGCTTCAGAACGTGTAAAACCAATCGAAAAGAAACGTTTTTACACAGTCAAACCAGGAGATATGTTTATCAAAATTGCTGAAAATCATTCCTTAACACCTGAAGAACTGCACGAATTAAATCCTAAAATTGATCCAAACACTATTCGAGTAGGAGAAATTTTACGTGTGAAATAATTGAATTATGACTCCGATTTCTGCCGTCATTATCACATTTAACGAAGAAAAAAACATTGGAAGATGTTTAGCTTCAATACAAGGAATTGTAGATGAAATTATTATTATTGACTCTTTTTCTACAGATAACACTAAAGAAATTTGTTTAAAATACAATGTGCGATTTATTGAACAAAGTTGGTTAGGGTATTCCGAATCTAAAAATTACGGAAATAGTTTAGCGTTAAATCCTTGGATTTTGTCTTTAGATGCAGATGAAGAATTATCTGCTAAATTAAGTGAATCAATACTTGAAAAGAAATATGAAGGGTTTATTGGAAATTATTCATTTAATCGATTGACA
Organism: Chitinophaga pinensis; assembly: GCA_943324745.2. GTDB lineage: Bacteria > Bacteroidota > Bacteroidia > Flavobacteriales_D > Crocinitomicaceae > CANHVK01. The sequence goes on from CALPMT020000004.1 coordinate 12,830, forward strand.
AATTATTGTGGAAAATGGATAAAATATGGAGGATGGTATCCAGATTCGAAAATACGTATATTTAATAGAGACACTACTAAATGGATTGGGAAAATTCATGAAACTTTGAAATTTAATGACTCTTCTTCAACTACACATTTGTTGGGTGATTGTCTTCACTATAGTTATTATACTGTTCGAGAGCATTTAAATCAAACTGTAAAATTTAGTACCACCACTGCTAAAATGCTTCATGAAAATGGTAAAAAATCAAATTTAATAAAACGTTATATTAGTCCCTCTTTTAAGTTTATCAAAGATTACTTTATTAAACTGGGTTTCTTACACGGTCGAACTGGATTTATTATTTGTATTATTTCAGCATATGCTACGTATTTAAAATACAAAACATTAAATGAATTAAACTAAAGGTGTATCTTTAAGTAAATGAAACTACTCGATATTCATAACAAAACCATCTTAATCAGTCGCACAGACAGTATAGGAGATGTTTTGCTTACTTTACCAAGTTGTGTTTGGATCAAACAACAATTTCCAACATGTAAAATCATATTCTTAGGGAATAGTTACACAAAACCAGTACTTGCTTGTCTTCCAGAAGTTGATGAGATTATTGATTGGAAAGAAGTCGAGAATCTACCACTTCAAGAAAGAGTTCGCTTTTTCAAAGAAAAAAAGATAGATACTGCTATTCACGTCTTTCCAAACAAAGAGATAGCGAGCTTATTACGTCGTGCGCAAATACCTCATCGTATTGGCACCTCGCACCGTGTATTTCATTTATTGACCTGTAATATTCGTCCAAATTTCACGCGAAAAAATTCAGAACTACATGAGTCGCAACTGAATTTTGAACTACTTCGAAATTTAGGTCTAAAAGAAATTCCAACATTAGATGAAATTGCCAGTTATTTAACCTCATTTAACGCGCCTAATGTAGAGTTACCAAATGAACTTTCTAGTTTTCTTACTTCGGATAAAAAAACAGTTCTTCTTCATCCAAAGTCACAAGGGAGTGCGATAGAATGGGGTATTTCTAATTACGTTGCATTAGCAGATTTATTAGTTGAACAAGGATTACAGGTTATTTTTACAGGAACAGAAAAAGAAGGGAATTTATTTCGTGCTAAAATCCCGAACCACCCTATGATATTTGATTCCACTGGTAAATTAACCTTGGATCAATTAATACAACTCATTTCTCTTTCTGATGGTTTAGTTGCGTGCTCTACAGGACCACTTCACATTTCAGGAATACTCGGAAAAAGAACCGTTGGACTATACTCACCTCGTAAACCTATTCACCCAGGAAGATGGCGTGCATTAGGAAACAAGGTTGTCATTTTAGTAAATGATGAAGGATGTCCAACTTGCAAGAAAAAACAGGTGTGTAATTGTATCGAACACATTGCGATTCAGCGTGTTTTTGACTCACTTCTACTCGGATAATTGTCAAAACATTAGTTGGTTGTTTTTGCAGGTGCGTCAATAAGCATCGGAATTTCTTAATTATATGCTTTCTATCGTATATTTGTATCTCTCTAAACACGTAACTCAAAACACAATTTATGGCTTTAATTAAAGAATGTAGAGGATTTTTACCTAAACACGGAGAAGATTGTTGGTTTGCTGAAAATGCAACAATTGTAGGAGATGTTACTATGGGTGATCAATGTTCCGTTTGGTATTCTGCTGTAGTTCGCGGAGATGTTAACTCCATCAAATTTGGGAATAAAGTAAATATTCAAGACGGTGCTGTGATTCATGCAACATACGAAAAAACGAAAACCAATTTAGGAAACAATGTTTCGGTAGGACATAATGCATTGGTGCATGGATGTACAGTGGAAGATAATGTATTAATTGGTATGGGTGCTATTGTAATGGACAATTGTTATATCGAATCCAATTGCATCATTGCTGCTGGTGCAGTATTGTTGGAGGGTACTCGCGTTGAGGCTTGGAGTGTATATGCAGGAGTTCCAGCTAAAAAAGTAAAAACTCTTTCTCCAGAACTTTTCAAAGGAGAAGTACAACGTATAGCGGATAATTACGTGATGTACGCAGGTTGGTTTAAATAATTAAATTTATTTACTCCATGTAAAATTACGGTGTTTTATAATGACAAATCGAAGTGTCATAAAAAATGTATTACAAGGGAAAGCGGTTTTACGAGTTAAAAAGTTATACCCTGTTTGCATGTGTAATTGTCCAATTTTATAACCAACCACTGGCGCAAATCCAACAGAATTTACGGTGTAATCTGTTCTAAAAATTGCATTTAATCCATAAGTCATATTTAATCTACCAGCTGTATACCAATATCCAAAATCATACCCCAATAAATTGTGTGAGAAATTATAATTAAAACCAACATGTAATGAATGTGTTGTTGGTCTTATAAGTTTGATGTTTTTATGTTGAAATTCAACCCCAAATTCTAAACTAGAGAATTTCCCTTGTTGTAACCCAATATATGGACCAAATTTATCCACATCTAATTCTATATCCGAAAAATCTAGTTTGCGATGTTGAAAAACTTGTTTTTGAGCAGAGATCGAAATACAAAAAAGGCAAATCACAAAACATAAAATGCTATTTTTCATATTCAAAAAATAATTTTCTTAAAACAATTGAATCTGTGGTTGCTATACCCAAACTATCTGCTAAAAATCGAGCACGCTGTAAATCTTTAATCGTATAAGATGATGAATCCGATTTTATCATATTTTTGAGAAAAATCGAACTTTGTTTCAATTGTGGAATGGTACTTGTAGAAACCTTTAATATAGGTTCATATAATAAGGAATCTTGTTTCACTTTCTCAGGGAAAAATGACAATTTCTCATCATAAGATTCTAAAATCACTAACAAAGTACTCAACATATATGCGTATTTCAATAAAGAGAAAAAAACACCGGCAAATTTATTCAAAGGCGTTAAAGCAGTGATTTTTACTAATTTTTCAATTGTCTTCCCCAAAAAGAATACAATCGCTCCTACCCCTAAAAAAGTGAGCGTAAAAGCAATTATTGGAAGATATTTTGAAGTTAATCCAAGATGGTCTCTAAGTAATCCTGCAGTGAAATCTGAAAAATGTATCCCGACATAAATTCCAACAAACAAAGCCAACATTGTGAAAACTTCTATTATTAATCCATGTTTAAATCCTTTCCATGCACCGTATATTAGCGGAATTATTAAAAGTATATCTATCGAATTCATATAAACTAATTTTATTTTAGTGAACAAAAGTACTAATTTTCAAATGTTTATTTCTGGAAAAAGAAAATATATAATCGTTCATAACACCAATAATTTCACCAAAAATAATAAATGACAAATATCAATAAATACCGAAGGCTTTTACCTAAAACCATCCAAGATAAAGTAGGTATCGGTCGACTTCTAAAATAACCTAAAGCAACTAATAATGGATCACCAATCAGTGGTACCCAAGAAAAAAAAGCCAACAAAGCTCCATGCTTAATCACCCAATTTTCTCGCTTATAGATTGTTTCTTCTTTTACTCCGATATACTTTAACCATAATGGATTACCCAAGCGACCTAATACATAATTGGTAGTTCCACCCAATGAATTACCTAGAATAGCAATGCTTAAACAAATGGTTGGATCAATACCCTTAGCAAGGAAATATAAAAGTATTGCCTCTGAACTAAATGGTAAAATTGTCGCAGCCAAAAAAGTACCTATAAATAAACCAACTAATCCAAGAGTTTCTAACTCCATTTTTACATTTTTTTCAAAGATAGTCATTCAAAATATTTATCTTCGCTACTAAAGTTTCAACTAGAGGTATAAATAATGAAGTTTGGTGCAATTGATATCGGAACGAATGCCGCAAGACTGCTAATTGGAGAAGTCTGTAAAGAGGGAGATCATACATATATTAAAAAATTGTCCTATACTCGTGTGCCTCTTAGATTAGGTGGAGATGTTTTTGAAAACGGTATCATTTCCCAAAAAAAACAAGAAGAATTCATCAAAACAATTAAAGCCTTTAAATTAATTTCTGAAATATTTGAAGTAAAAGATCTTCGAGCATGCGCAACATCTGCCATGAGAGAAGCTTCTAATGGTGAAAAGGTAGCTAAAGAAATATTTAAACAAACGAAAATTCAAATAGATGTAATCAGTGGAGATGAAGAAGCAAGATTAATATTTGGAACTTTCTTTTTATTAGACTTCGATAAAAACATACCATTTTTAGTGATTGATGTTGGGGGAGGTAGTACAGAAATTAGTGTGTTTGAGAAAGGACAGAAAGTAGCTGCAAAATCATTTCAAGTTGGAACAGTACGTATTTTAAAAGGAAAAGCAAATCCTGAAATTTGGTCAGAAATTAAAGAGTGGTTGCATAAAAATGTTGATGAAAGCATTGAACATACTTATTTTGCTACTGGAGGTAATATCAATAAAGTACATAAAATGGTAGGAGCTAAACAAGCCGATCCGTTGTCTGTCTCTAAAATGATTACTTTACGTAATAATTTAAATAAATTAACTGTAAATCAAAGAGTCGATCTATTTCAATTAAAACCAGATAGAGCAGATGTAATCATACCTGCATGTGATATATATATATATATATTTAAAGAATTGAATGTAAAGGAATTTGTTGTTCCGAAAATCGGTTTATCTGATGGTATGATTTACGATATGTACTTAAAGTATATAAATGATACTAATTGACTTATAATCAAATTTAAATCTGATTATCAATTAAGTACGCCATCTGAGTGATACTTTCCTTCTTTGTAAATCTGAACTTTTAATAAGATGCCATCTGAATCATAAACATAAAGTTTACCGTCAAACAAACGACCATCTTTAAAAATTCCATCCTGATAAATATCGCGGTTTTTATTGTAAACTTTGTTATATCCATTTGGATTAAATTTACCGCCGTTATCTTGAATTATTGGAGCAACGACAGGTTTAGATGTCACTTTTGATGCACCTGGATCATCAACGCTTATCATTGGTCTCACGGGTTCTTTCTTCACAACACCTCCTTCATCTATACCCCCATCAGCATTAAAAGTAATAACCTCTTTAATATCTCCATTAGGATAATATCTTGTTGCTTTTCCTGTAGGCTTACCATTCTTTGAATTATAGACAAATTCCTCTTGACCATTAGCATAGTAATATATCACCTTACCATCTTCTTTCCCTGAAGAATTATAATTTGAAATATATTCTAATTGACCATTTTCATGAAAACGCTTAAGAGTATCTAAGTACATATCTCTTTCGAATTTTCCATCTTCCTTGATAGAACCATTTTCGTGAAACTTAGTATAATTACCTTTTGGACGATTATTTGTATATTCTCCTTTTAATTTTGGAGTCTTACCATCGAAGTGATATTTTATCCAAATGCCTTCTTTTCTATCATCTTCGTAATCACCTTCTTCAACTTTTCCATTTTCAGGATATCCAGCACCTGGTCTGTCTTTACCTAAATAAATCCAATGACCTTGTTTTTTGCCGCTTTCGTCTTTTTTATTGATTTTTTGTCCGAAAATTAGTCCACTAAAAAAAACCATGCACACAATGCATAATATCATTTTTAAGGATTTTTTTTCTTTTGAAGGAATCATTTAAATATAAATTCTGACTAGTATAATTGACAAATATATTAATTTAGTTTTGAAGGGTCAACATTTTTAAGCATGGTTTCAACCATTAGCTTCAAATCATACTTTTCTTTCCATCCCCAATCTTGCTTTGCAGCATTGTCATCTATTGAATCCGGCCAACTATCCGCAATTTCTTGACGAAAGTCTGGTTGATAATTAATTTTAAATGTCTTAATATTATTTTGAATTGAAAGCGCTAAATCTTCTGGTGTAAAAGAAATTCCAGCCAAATTATAACTCGAACGAATTTTAACCTGCTCTTTTGGAGCGTCCATCAACTCTATTGTAGCTCGTATCGCATCTTCCATGTACATCATTGGTAAGGCACTATCTTTTGTTAAAAAAGAAGTGTATTCCCCCGATTTTTTAGCATGGTAAAAAATATCAACTGCATAATCTGTTGTACCACCACCAGGTAAACTAGTATAAGAAACTAAACCAGGATAACGAATTGAACGTACATCAACTCCAAATTTATTAAAGTAATATTCACACCATCTTTCTCCAGCTAATTTTGAAATCCCGTACACGGTAGTTGGTTCCATGATAGTATATTGAGGTGTGTTTTTTCGTGGTGTAGTAGGTCCAAACACAGCTATCGAACTTGGCCAAAATATTTTCTTAATATAACCTTCTTTTGCTAAATCCAGTATTGTAAACAACCCTTCCATATTTAGCTTCCATGCAAAATCAGGATGTTTCTCGGCAGTTGCAGAAAGTAATGCAGCTAAGAGATAAACATCATCTGGTCGCTCTTCCTTGACAAACAATTGAACAGACGCTCTATCTAACACATCCATTTTTACATATGGGCCCGCTTTTAATGCATCAACACATTCGTCTTTGACGTCAGCAGCTATGACTTGATGTACACCATGTCTTTTGCGTAATTCAAGTACCAATTCTGTACCGATTTGTCCGCCAGCACCGATAACTAAAATCTTCTTCATCTTTCCCAACTTATATAGGTAGCAAAAATAACGGAAAATGTTGTGATTGCAATAAAAAAAGCGATTTATTTAGACATAACTAGACCTGTTTTTAATTCGTATTTTTCAAGTTGCTGTAAGGAATTTTTTTAACTTATTACTTCTAAACAAACATACCTTTTACAAGACTCAAAAAGTATTTAAAAACTTAAATATCAATAATTTAATTAATAAATAGTAAGCTGTGATTTCAATAGTTAAATACAAAATTAATATCAAATAAAATAATCAATAAATTCATAAAATATTCATTGGATTAATTATATTTGTTTAACCAAATTTGAGAACATGTACGATCTAATTGCTGCTTTTCCTAGTAACATTAAAGAATCACTAGAGATTGCTTCTACAAAAACATTTAAAGCACCTAAAAATAAAATTCAAAATATTCTTATTTGCGGAATGGGTGGTTCTGGAATAGGAGGGAAATTAGTCGCTCAATGGTTGCAAGACGAACTAAGTGTTCCTGTCCAATTGGTTCAAGATTATTCATTCCCATCTTATGTGAATGAGCACACTCTTGTGATTGGCTCATCTTACTCTGGAGATACAGAAGAAACTATCTATTGCATTGAAAAAGCATTTCAAATTGGTGCTCACATTATTGGGATTTGCTCTGGAGGTAAATTAGAATCTTTTTGTAGACAGAATGATTTAGACTTTGTTTTAGTTCCTGGAGGTAATCCTCCACGTACAGCATTGGCATTTTCGCTTGGACAATTAATTAATATTTTAGTTCAACTTGACTTTGTTTCTGCGACTAATTTAGAAAGCTTTAGAAAAACTACTGATTTATTAGAATCCAACGCTATCGAAATTAAAGAAGAAGCTCATAAATTAGCCGCTTTTTTGAAAGACACTTTTGTGATGATTTATTCAGCTTCAAACTATGAAGCTGTTGCAATAAGAGCAAGACAACAATTCAATGAAAACGGTAAAATTTTATGTTGTCACCATACGATTCCTGAAATGAATCACAACGAACTAGTTGGATGGGGTTTAGGAAATAATAAATACGGCGCATTATTCTTAGTGACAGATGATTGGCACCAAAGAAATGTTACGCGACTTCAATTTTCAATTGACGTAATCAAATCTAAAACTGAAAATATATTTATTCTTAAAGCTAAAGGTGAAGACATAATTCAACGTTCTATTTATTTAATAAATTTAGTTGATTGGGCATCACTTTATCTCTCAGAATTAAACAATGTTGAAGCGATAGAAATTAATGTGATTAATAATTTGAAAGGTCAACTATCAAACTTAAAATAAAACATAATTTATAGTATATTAAAAAAGGGCTTTTAAGCCCTTTTTTAATATACTATAATCTATAATTCTAGGCAATTACTGTTTCCAAACATTCTTGTAATTTCTCCACCATTTGTTTTGAACCTACAATAAATCCGACACGTTGATGTAATTCCGATGGTTTAATACTCATAATACGCTGGGAGCCATCTGTCGCTATACCTCCTGCTTGTTCGATTACAAACGCTAATGGGTTACATTCATAAAGTAAACGTAATCTTCCTTTAGGAGCTGCTGGTGTCGTAGGATAGAAGTAGATCCCACCTTTGATTAAATTACGGTGAAAATCAGCTACCAATGAACCTATATAACGACCAGAATATGGACGACCTGTAGTAGCATCTTCTTCTTGACAGTATTCTGTATATTTTCGATATCCTGGGTGACACACAGCAATATTGCCCTCGTTCATTGAGTAGATACGACCAGTTTCCGGTGTTTTCATGTTTGGGTGTGACAAGCAGAATTCACCAATCGATGGGTCCAATGTAAATCCATTAACACCATTTCCAGTAGTATATACTAACATCGTAGAAGAACCATATAATACATATCCAGCAGCCACTTGTTTATCGCCAGGCTGTAACATATCTTCTATTGTTGCTTCTGTACCAATTGGGGAAACACGGTGATATATAGAGAAAATTGTACCAATAGATACATTTACATCAATATTAGAAGAGCCATCTAATGGATCAAATAAGACCACATATTTACCATTTTTAGACATTTCGCTTTGAAATGCCATGTAGTTGTCGTTTTCTTCCGAACCGATTCCACACACTTCCCCACCAAGTTCAAACATTTTGATGAATTGGTTATCTGCAACAACGTCCAATTTTTGTTGTTGTTCTCCTTGTATATTGATTTCTCCTTGCGCCCCTAAAATGTTGTCGACCAAACCAGCACGACGAACGTCACGTGTTACAATTTTTGCAGCAACAGCAATATCATTTAATAAACGAGATAATTCACCTGAAGCACCCGGAAAATCCGCTTGCTTTTTCATGATGAATTCGTTAAGAGTAGTAAGTTTTGACATAGGTAGTTGGTGTTTTTATCCTCCCTTGAGGGAGGACAAAGGAGGGTGACAAAATGATGTACTGTCACCTCCCTTTATCCCTCCTCAAAGAGGGAAACTAAAGTTAATTAATAACGGTAAAATTCAAATATTTATGTAAACATTCTGGAATCACAATTCCTTCCGATGTTTGGTTATTTTCTAGTAATGCAGCAACGATACGCGGTAAGGCCAAAGCACTTCCATTTAAAGTATGGCATAATTGCGTTTTCTTATCTTCTGTTTTGAAACGTAATTTCAAACGGTTTGCTTGGAAAGTATCAAAACGGGAAACGGAACTTACTTCTAACCATTTTTCTTGCCCTGCAGAATATACTTCAAAATCGTACGTCATTGCAGAAGCGAAACCTGTATCTCCCCCGCACAAACGTAAAATACGGTAATGTAACCCTAATTTAGCCAATAAACCTCTTACGTGTTCCACCATTTCATCCAATGCTTTTGCTGCATTGGAAGGGTGTTCGATACGAACGATTTCAACTTTGTCGAATTGATGTAAACGATTTAATCCACGTACATCTTTTCCGTAAGAACCGGCTTCACGTCGGAAACATGGTGTATAACCAGTTAATTTGATGGAAAAGTTCTCGTTCGGAAGAATTACATCGCGGTAGATGTTTGTCAACGGCACCTCTGCTGTAGGAATTAGGTATAAATCATCTTCACCAATGTAGTACATTTGGCCTTCTTTATCTGGCAATTGTCCTGTTCCATATCCACTTGCTTCATTCACAACCAATGGCGGAATAAATTCTTCGTAACCAGCTTTGTCTGCTTCGTCTAAGAAAAACGAAATCAATGCGCGTTGTAATTTGGCTCCTTTTCCTTTGTAAATTGGAAAACCAGCACCAGTTACTTTTACACCAGTTTCGAAGTCGATTAAATCATATTTTTTAGTGATTTCCCAGTGTGGCAATGCTTCCCCGGTAAAGGTGGTTTTACTACCAACTTCTTCCACAGTTACGTTATCTAATTCACTTTTTCCAGCAGGAACTAATTCGTTTGGGACATTTGGAAGCTGGTACATCAATTGTGTGATTTCTTCTTCTACTGCTTGCACTGCCGCTTTTAATACAGACTCTTGTTCCTTTAAGGTTACTGTTTTAGCTTTTGCTTCATTCGCTTCCGCTTGTTTCCCTTGTTGAAACAATTCACCTACTTGTTTTGCAATACGATTTAACTCCGCAGAAATAATTTCTAATTCTGTTTTTTTTGCTCTCCACTCTGTGTCTTTTGCTAATATGGCATCTACAGTTTCTGTAGCGTCGATGTTTCTTTTTTGTAAACCTTGTAAGACAGCATCTTTCTCAGTTCTTAAGCGTTGTATTTCAAGCATTGAATTGTGATTTATATTCTACGCGAATTTAAAACAAAAAAGGCGAACATTGCTGTTCGCCTTCATTAAATTTTATAATTCTTTACTTATGCTTCTGTAGTTTCAAATGGAACTATAGATACAAAAGAACGATTATCTTTTTTCTTACGGAATTCAACTAATCCATCCGTTAATGCATAAATTGTGTGATCTTTTCCGATCCCAACATTTTTACCTGGGTGGTGTTGCGTTCCTCTTTGACGGATAATGATGTTTCCAGCGATAGCTGCTTGACCACCAAAGATTTTAACGCCTAAACGTTTACTTGCTGATTCACGACCGTTGTTTGAACTTCCGGCTCCTTTCTTATGTGCCATAATTTTTTGTTTTGTATTCTAATTTTACTCAGAATAAGATTATTTTACGCTTTAATATCTGAAATAGTGATAGAAGTAAAAGATTGACGGTGACCGTTTTTCTTCTTATACCCTTTTCTTCTTTTCTTACGGAAGATAATTACTTTATCTCCTTTAACGTGCTCGTTTACCGTTGCGGTAACTTTAGCTCCATTTATAGCTGGGGCGCCTAAAGAAATTTTCCCTCCGTTGTCTACTAAAAGCACTTTATCAAATTCTACATTTGAACCTGCTTCAGCTGCTAAACGGTGAACAAAAATCTTTTGATCTTTTTGCACTTTAAACTGCTGCCCTGCTATCTCTACAATTGCGTACATATAGCTTGTTTTAAAATTATTGAACAACAAAGATATGAAAAAAAGTTTTGGACAATCATTTCAAGTTAAAATAATTCCCAAAATATTACTAATCTGGATAATTATCTTTATCTAATCGTTCTTTTATCTCCCGTAAATGTTTTGTTTTACGTTCGTTACGCGTATTAATAGCAGTTTGAGTGAAATAACGATGATTTGTCAAAAATGCTACCTGAATTTCATCCCATTTACGATCACTATTGATTTTGTTGTACTCACGCAATTCTACACGTAATTTATCTGCAATTTCATGAAAATCTTCTCTCCCTAAGTAATCTAAATCAGCATCACAAATGATTTCCTCCAAATGATTTTTAGGTTTATGAGGGATTGCAGTCACGTATATCAAGTCTTTAATGATGTTGATATGTTCCTGTGAATACCCATAGTTAGGTAGGATTTCTTCTGCTAATCGTGCTCCTATTGGTTCATTGTTGTCATATGCCTCAATAAATCCTGCGTCGTGGTAGGAAGCAGCTGATTTTAACAAGAATAAACCTTCATCGGTTACACCTTCTAATAAAGCAATACGCTCGATCGATTTTACTACATCGGCTGTATGAGATAAACTATGGTAGTGTAATTTTGGAGAAAGTTGTTCTTCCAAGACTTTCATGATGTGATGTTCCGCCTTATAATAATTGATACTACTATATTGGTGTAGGTTCAATATTTGGTGAAAACGTTCGTTAGGATATAGTCCTCGACCGTCGATAGAAAGCTCTGGTTTAATACCCTCAACAGTATACATGTCGATTAATCCCTGACTCTTCGTTTTTGCTTTCCCTCGGAAGGTACAAATGAAATAGGGTTCTATGTATTTAAAGGTTTGTCCGGAAACATTTACTTTTCCAGGTTCTCCTAACATTTCCATACGTTGTGCTTGATTCACGGTAGAGCCCCAAATATCGTATGCTAACTTTTCTGTACCTATGACTCCTGCTGTAACTTCTCCTGTATTGATACCTAAACGTAAATTCCACACTTGTCCTCCTTCAGCAATTGCCTTTTCACGCATTTGTTGCATTGTGTCTTGAATTTGCAAAGCAGCTAGACATGCATCAATAGGATTCGTTTTATTTCGCACAGGCACACCTCCAGCACACATATAGGCATCACCGATTGTTTTGATTTTTTCTAGGTTATTGCGTACAATGATTTCATCAAATTTACGGAAGTAGATATCGAGTTCACTTACCAATTGAGAAGGCGTCATGGTTTCCGCAATCTTCGTAAACCCAACAAAATCAGTAAACAATACAGATACGCGACTATATGCACGGGCACTTGCTCTCCCTGTAGCTTTTATTTCTTCATAGGTTGAAACAGGAAGAATGTTTTTTAATACTTTTTCTGTTTTCTCTTTCTCAATTTCCAATAATTTCTTTTGTTCTTCGAGGTTATTTTTCTTTTCCTCGATCATCTCTTTTTGTTTCTCAATCTTCACATTTTGTTCACGAATTTCACGTGTACGTTCAGCAATTTTCATTTCCAACTTTACTTGTTGTCTTCGCTCATACTCGATTTTCTTTCGGAAATAGAAGATAGTTAGCAATGCTATGACCATTGCAATTCCAATCCAGAACCAAATCGTTTTCCAATAAGGAGTTTCTACGGTAATACTTAATGTTGCAGGGCGTTCACTCCATGGCCCATTCGCAAATTTCGCGTAGACTTTAAGTACATATTCACCTGGTTGGATTGAGTTTAAGTGTAACTGATTCGTATTTCCTAGAAGTACTTCTTCTGATCCTTCTTCTGATCCTTCGAGTATGTATTTATAGGAGATTAAATTGGGGTTACTTAACTCAGTAGCCATGAATTTAAGCGTGACACTTCTTTTCTTATATGACAAATTGATATGCTTTATGTAAGGGATAGCCTTAGACAGTAATCCTTTGCTTTCTTGTGGTTTTAACCAATTTTCCTCTAATTTGATTTTAGTAAAGAATACTTCTACCATTTTTTCTCTAGTAGTTAGATTGTGTGGGTCGAAGTAGTTGTATCCATAAATACCACCAAAATACAATTTTCCTGTTTTAGATTTGAAATGAGCACCTTGGTTAAATTCATTCGACATCAAACCATCTTGTTCTGTAAAATTGAGAGCTTCCTGTGTTTTCGTGTTGAATTTACAAATCCCTTTATTGGTACTTAACCAAATATTATCGCTATTATTTTCATTTAAAATGGAGTAGATAACGTTATTTGGCAGTCCATTTTTTTTGCTGTATAGTATTCCTTTTTTAGATTTTAAATTCCATTTAATGATCCCTGCCCCCATGGTTCCTAGCCAAAATGTATTTTCATCTTCTTGGTAAATGGTAGCGATATACTCTGTTGAAATATTTGCAATAAGTTGATTGTACTTATATGGTTTAATAAATAATTCGCCCTCACTATTTTCGGATAATTTAAACAGACCACCGGTTCCAGCAGTAAACCAAAATTCTCCATTTAGATCTTTAAAAATAGCTTTACATACTCCACCTCCAATGGTTTTGTTTGGGTTTTCTTCATCATGTTCAAATATTTTGAATGTTCCTTTATGTTGATTGTAGAGTAGAACCCCTCCTTTAGTCGCTAAGAAATACTGACCGTCTTTGTATTTTTCAATTTCATAAATACGTTCAAAATTCGAAGGATTTGTTACTCCTTTGAATGGAATTTTTGTAAAAGTATAGGAAGCTTCACTATTTATTTTTAATAAATGTAACCCATCGCCTGCTCCAACAAGGATATTATTGGCATTAAAAGCATACATACTTAATACAATGGAATTGTTGATCTTACGATCTATTTTTATTTGCTTGAAATACTGGGTGAATTTCCCTGTATTGTTATCATACCTAGAAACGGAGTTGTCAGATCCAACATAGAAATACCTACATGTTGGGTCTTCTGTAAAACTCCAAACACTTGCCGAAGGAATACCTCGTGATAAATCTTGGCTAGGTCCATTCCCGAGAAATCCTTGGTTTAACGGGTCGAAACTACATAATCCACGTTCCGTTCCTACCCAATAAGTTCCGTTTTTATCGCGTAACAGTACGTTCGTCGCGTTGTATAAAAGTGCATGTTTTTGGAAAATATCTTGGGTAGATTGATAGATGTTCACCTGGTTATTTCGTTTATCATGCTCAATCGTAAACAATCCATCTGATTTTGAAGTGACAATGAATTTATGTTCATTCAAGATTAGGATGTCATGAATTTCCATCCAACCAAAAGTGTCATCTAATTTACGCAGACAAGGTCTAATTTTTTTGGTGAATTTATTTAAGAAATAGAGCCCTTGATTCGAACAAATTATCCAATCATTGTTATTATAGGGTTTAAAAGAAAATGCTTTGAACTCCTTGTCTGTTTTTGCTTTTGCTTGAATTGCATAAATTCTTTGTTGAGGGATATGGTAGATAAAAACACCTTTATCTTCTGTACTTATTAATAATTCATCTTTTGATAGGAGTGAAATGTATAAAATCTTCTCAGTTGGTAATTTGGCTTTTTTAACCTTTTTTATTTTTTTTATTTTAATGTCGAAAAATAAAATACCTGTGTTATAACTGCCAATCCATATATTTCCATTATCATCTTCGACAATTGATTTTGCTTGAAGTACCTCTAGGTTGGGTGCTAAATAAGTCTTAAAATTCTCCGTATTAGGGTCGTATTGTGTTAATCCGTTTGATGTTCCAAACCAAAGAATTCCATTTTTAGATTTGATTGCACTTAAAAAGTCACCGTTTTCAATTCCCTCTGAATTATCTGGGGTGAATGTTTCAAACGTTTGTCCATCAAAACGATTTAATCCATCTTGTGTTCCAATCCAAATAGAACCGATATTATCTTGGATCAAGGTACTGATAGCTGATTGAGATAAACCATCACTAATCGTATAGTTTCTAAAACGATACGCATTTTGTGAAAAGGAAAATATACTTGTTAGTATTAATAGAAAAACGAAAAATATACGCATAAGAAAATTTTGTCTGAAAATTAAAGATTTAAATGGCTGTAGAATAGTACTTATGAAGTTTGTTTTAAAGTAGTAAGCGTTGATAACATCGCAAAAAGTACCCGTAAATTTTATATGTCGCCACTTATTTTATGTTTAAACTTGTTTGAATTATAGACAAACTTTAGAGATACTTGTTTTTCACTTTGATAGGTAAAAGTAGTGACTTCGTTTCTATACTATTTTAACATTATCTTCGTTTACAATTTAAAAATCAAACTTTTTCATCGATGGCTAAACTTCATTTTACAATTTTCTGTCTTTTCATCTCTTTAGTTGGCTTCAGTCAAAAAACAATCATTCTCGATTCAACAACTAATGCTCCGATCGCTTTTGTTCGTGTGTCAATACCAGGGAGTGACACCTATCTCTTAAGCAACTCGAAAGGAGAAATTGCATTAGATTCACTTTGGATTAAAAGCAATACACTCTCCGTTTTTTGTTATGGGTATGTACGTAAAACTATCAGCAAGAACCAATCAACGATCTTACTTTCTCCAACTTTTAAAGAACTCAAAGAATCCAAGGTGGTTGTTACAAAACGTAGATATAGTCATAGAAAATTAGGGGAAACAGATCACCCAACTCCAAGAGATGTTAAAAGTGATTGGGGTACTAATATATTAACTGGTAGCAACGGAGAATTACAAGTAGTCTGGATACCTAATGAGAAATCACTGAAAGGTTATCTTGAAAAAGTAAATGTTTTTATCTTGGCGATGGGTCAACCTTCTGCTTATTTCCGTATTCATTTTTATGCTTGTTCTAAGTTAAAGTTGGAACCAGCGGAAGAAATTACCTCTCAAAATATCATTGCTAATGGAACAACAGGAAATGAATGGGTAACCGTGGATGTTTCCAGTTTGCGAATCCCATTATCTGAAAATGGAATTTTTGTGGGAATTGAATGGTTTGAAAATGAAATAAATACTTCATTCATTGACACCTTGACTTTTAACGTCAATTATGTAGATAGAGGAAGAGTAACGGAAAAACATGTATATAAAGGGAATGGATGTGTACTAGGTTCTCAATCAAGACCATATCGAGTTTCAAAGCACATAAATTGGGGGTTTCGAAACAATAAATGGTATGATGAAAATCTAGCATTTGGTGATAAAATTTTAGAAATTAGAAAACGACACATTGTTAGAGATACCACATTTGAAAATAAATTGTATTTACCCTCTCCTGACCATACTTATTTTCAAGTACCGTGTATTAACATTGATGTAAAATACATCAAACAAAAAAATGAATCTGAATTTGAAGACCCCAAAAAACGCAAATTAAATCGATTTGAAAAGGTAAAAGAAGATAATTTTCTATACCCTCAAAATACAATCAATGAGTTATTTAATTCTTTGAATAAAGGGATTGAAAAAAATGAATTTATTTATGTATTGAAATATTTATGCGTTTACAGTAAAGACCAATTTGATGATTTATTGAAGGATTTAAACCACCTTGGGACTAAATTAACTCCCAAAGATCAAGAATCGTGCTTAAAATGGATTAAAAAATTCCAAGCAGGTCTTACCGAAGAAAATATATCATTGGTCGAAGGCAATGAATTTCTACTTAATGTGAATGGGGAAAAGGTCTATTTACTTCACGAAAAAGGGAAATGGAAACTCAACCCATATTCTTCTAGAATTTACAATACAAATTCTTCCCTAGAATAAAACTCCCGCCAAAAAGTGTAATTTTTAACAAAAAGTCGTGCGAAAAAGTGTTGTATTTCACATAAAGTCGTACGACTTTTTGTAAATCACCTCTAAAAAAATTTCAAAATCACACAATAATTTCATCTTTACGGTAGTTAAATGTATTTTCGTACTAGTGAAGTTCTCTCGAAAAATTCTACTGGTTCTAATCCTCCTCCTCTTCCAACTTCTCGCGATTGGACAAGAGACGAACCTACGTAGAAAAACGTTTTTTCCGAGTGCTTCCCCCCAACTCCTAGATACATTTACCGTATATCCTTCCACGGTGAAGGTGTTTGTAAAAGGAATACTTCTTCCCAAAGAACAGTATGAAATAAATCCTACAAACGGTACCATTTCCTTTTTACAAGATCAAACCGATAGTGTCTCGGTTGAATTTCGTGTGCTGCCAATCCAATTATCCAAAACCTATAAAGTCCGAGATACCTCACAAATCTATAACGTCCAAAAAGGAGAATATGAAAAATTTCTTCAAACACAAAAACAAACGTATGACGAAGTTTTTGGATCTTCTGGACTTAAAAAATCTGGTAGTATATCCCGAGGTTTATCCTTTGGTAATAACCAAAATGTATCCTTAAATTCGACCTTAAACTTGGAGTTATCGGGAGATATTGCGCCAAATTTGAAAATTTTAGCTTCAGTAACCGATAAAAATATCCCGATGCAACCCGAAGGAAATACAAGCAAACTCCAAGAATTTGACCAAGTATTTATTCAAATTTATAACGACAAATTCAAACTCATCGCTGGGGATTTCTGGATCAATAAACCACAAGGGTATTTCTTAACCTACAAAAAAAGAGGTCAGGGAATAAGTACCGAATATCAATGGGAAAATGCTACTGGAGGCATATGGAAATCAAGTGCTGCCGTTGGTTTATCCAAAGGAAAATATGCACGACAAATTATTCCAGGAATTGAAGGAAATCAAGGTCCATACAAACTTAAAGGCAACGAAAACGAACCTTTCATTATTGTCTTATCCGGTACTGAAAAAGTCTATATCGATGGACGTTTATTAAACCGCGGACAAGAAAATGATTATATGATCAACTACAACACCGCGGAAGTTACCTTTACGAGTAGAAATAACATCACCAAAGATGCACGAATAGTCGTTGAATTTCAATACTCCGACCAAAATTATGCGCGTTCATTAGCGACTGCAAATCTTGCATACCAACAAAAAAAGTTCGGTTTTTGGTTGAACACCTACTCCGAACAAGATGCTAAAAATCAGACCTTACAGCAAAGTTTATCGGATCCCCAAAAACTGCTGCTAGCTTCTGTCGGGGATAGTTTGCAACTAGCGCATTCCTTAAGTATTGATTCCATCGGATTCTTAGAAAACCAAAACATGTATCGCAAAATAGATACCCTTGGATTTTCAAATGTGTTAGTTTATTCCATCGACCCAAAACAAGCCTACAATCAAAGTACATTTACCTATGTGGGCGAAAACAAAGGAAACTATGTTTTTGAAAAATTTAACGCCCTTGGTAAAATATTTCATTGGGTTGCTCCTATAAATGGTCTACCGCAAGGAGACTATGAACCCATTCGTTTATTGATTACCCCTAAACAAAAACAATTTGTTGCTTCTGGGATTTCCTACAAATTATCCCCGCAAAACAGCATCGAATCCGAATTTGCTAGTAGTAAAAACGACCTAAACACATTCTCTCTACTCGATAAAGGAAACGATGTTGGAGTCAGTAATCGAACGAAATTTAACAATGAAATTCCTTTGGGTAAAGATTCACTCCATCTTTGGAAATTAAAAAACAAAGCAGAAATTGAGTATCTATCTAAGAACTTTTTGCCCATTGAAATTTACCGTTCGGCAGAATTTGACCGCGATTGGAACACCAGAAACAAAGGGTTTACTGGTCGACAACTGTCTACTTCTTTTGCCTCTACCATCGAACACCTGAAAAAAGGGACCATTGGTTTGGAAGCTACACGCTATGAAATTGGTACGGACTACATCGGTAAGAAAGCAGTTTTTGCAGGGAAATGGAAGACGCATGGATTAGATGCCGATTGGACGAGTAGTTACCTAGAAAGTCAAACACTTCAAAACAAAAATACCTACCTACGTCATAAAGCTACGCTTACCAAACAATTCGGAAAAATAAAAATCGGGTACAAAGATGATCAAGAAGACAATCGATTCTCAACGGCAACTCTACTCAATCCCTCCAGTTATTCTTTTTTTGATTACCAATTCTTTTTAGCCAATGCCGATTCTTCCAAGTTGAATTACAACCTGTTTTACCGAGAGCGTTACGACCAACGTTCAGATAGCACAAGACTTACACCAGTAGCGAAAGCTCGGACTTTTGGCTCTGAATTAACCTTAATTTCGCAAAAAAATCAACGACTCAATATCATTTTAAATTACCGTGAACTTTCGATATCAAATTCTAAATTAATCAACCAACCCCCAGAAAACACATTATTAGGAAGGCTAGATTACGACCTAAACTTCTGGAAAGGTGCGTTGACCTGGAATTCCTTTTACGAATTAGGTAGTGGATTAGAACTCAAAAAAGAATTTTTATATATTAAAGTCAACGATGGTCAAGGAGTTTATACCTGGATTGATTACAACAAAGACGGAATCAAGGATTTAAACGAATTTGAAATCTCGCAATACATTGATCAAGCTAGTTACATTCGTGTTTTTACGCCGAGTAACAACTATATAAAAACGTACTCCAACGAATTGAACCAAGGGATTTTTATCAAGCCCGAAAAGATTTGGTCGAATGCTACAGGTCTCAAAAAATTCATAACCATTTTCTCAGACCAAGCTCGAATGCGAATCAACCGTAAAACGAATCAACTCGAAGGAAGTTCCTATTTCAATCCCTTTGTGATAAATATTTCAGACACCTCTTTAATAAGTACAAATTACAATTTACGAAATACCCTCTTTATCAATCGCACTAACTCTATCATTGGAGGGGAATATATCTATCAAGATAACCAAACTAAAACCTTATTAGCGACCGGATTTGATGCGCGGAACCAACGCTATCACGAATTCAATCTAAGATGGAACATTAAGCGAGTGATTTTACTTGAAATCAACTACCAACAAGGAACCAAAGAAGTCAAAGCAGATTATACCTCAGGTAGAAATTTCTTTTTGAATTACCACCAATTGAAACCCATGGTGAGCTACCAACCATCAACAACTACTCGATTTACACTAGAAACGCGATTTTCGAACAAAAATGCAATCTCTGGAGAATATGCTTATGTGAAAGAAGTGACTTTACGAAGTAAATACAACCAAACAGAAAAGGGAAGTTTACAAGCCAGTTTTTCCCTCTTACAAATCGACTTCCAAGGAAATGCAAGTTCAGCTGTTGGATTTGAACTCCTCGAAGCACTCAAACCAGGAAATAATGCTACGTGGAATGTGGGATACCAACGAAATGTCTCTAAAAAACTCCAGATTTCCATTCAGTATACAGGTAGAAAATCTGAAAGTAGTCGCATGATACATACAGGAGGCATGGAGGTTAGGGCTTATTTTTAAGGATCCCTTCTCTCTTTTTAAAAGCACTTAATTGCCTGACAACCACAAAATATCCATCTACTATTAGTAGTATATATCTTTCCAATTAGGCAGTATCAACTAGCACCACCAACTTTTAAGATTCACTAATACTGAATTTTCAATGAATAATTTAAGGGATTTCGTGACTAAAATCGTGATAAAGAGTATTTCCTATTAGTAAAATTTAGTCTAGAAGCACACAAGATTGTCAAATAGAAATAAATCCTAAGACTTTTATTCTATCGTTATGCATTAGAAGTAATGGAATAACTATCGCTTTTACTGTTATCTCAACTCTGAGTAACCATAAACACCAAATTGAGAAGTGATTGAGAATTAAAAGTTTATATTTGTTACCAATTTAAAAATAAAAGCAATGAAAAAACTAGTATTATTCGTTTTATTATTAGTCTCATACCAATCGATCGCACAAAGTTTATCCTCTGCATTAAATGCTAAATTTTATGTGCAAGGTATTTCTGTGATTGATACAATCAAACTGAATGAACCAACAGAAGGTGTTGATAAGGTGGAATTTTATGTTGTAAATTCAAATAACGACACAATAATCTTTGTAGATGAAGATTCTGATGATGGGTTTACTTATTCTTTAGATATGAGTGAACTGGAACCTGGTTCTACAATCGAAGCACAAATGTATATCGAAGAAGAACCGAGTGGAGTTCCGATCGATAATTTCACATTTACCATAATAGCTAAACCTAAATGGTTAGAAGAAGGAAGCGTAAACAATCCAACGGTTGATGGTTCTACGTTAACTTTTGAAGGAAAGTATCCTATAAAATCGTATAAATATATCGTTCCAAAAAAAACAAAATTAATTGGCGATAAGCCTTTAAGCATTATAGGCGATTTTATATTTAATGTTGATTACGATTTGACTACTGGTGAACCTACCGTGAAAAATAATACTACAGAAATAGTTCTCAATTTATTGAATCAGAAAACGATTAATAAAACAATGGATTTTGATTCAAATTGTGAACTTGGGAAAGATTTAAATTTGACGTTGGTTTTTCATAATGAAATAAGTGAATCAATTTCATTTCGTTCTCCTAAAATAAAATTTCCAATACCTGGTGTACCATTTGCAAAATTAAAATTTGATGCTGGATTAAATTTAATTGCCTCACTTAAAGGCGATTTAATAATTGGAGAACAAAATGGCAAGTTTGGATTTATTGAACTAAATGGAGAAAAAACAAAATTAGTTGGTGTTCTAACAGGTATTGCAGATATCAAAGGTGAATTAGATGCGGTAATTGGTTCAGTTTGGGCAACACTTTATGTTAAAGCACGATTTGGTATTGGTTTTGATTACGTAGATATTCCATCTATTGACTTCAACCCCTTAAAAGGAGGAGATTTGGATATAACTGGAGAAGTTTGTGGTAAATTTTTAGGATTAAAAGGATGTAAGCAATCGGATTCCTTCTATTATGTCGAATTTGGAGATATAGGTGCAGTTCGAGGAGATAAATTTGACAACATTTTCAATGTTAAATCTTCAACAAAAAGGGGTTCAGGAACATCAGAACTTCCAACGTTGAATCCTCAACCAACATTTGCAAATAGGAAAGATGACTTGTATAGTGTTTGGCTAGAAACGAATAATGAAACAACTCAATTATTGTTTTCTCAATTAAATAAATCAGGGAGCGCCTTTGAAAACACATTAGAAGTAACAAAAGCGGGGATAATTACAAATCCTAAAGTCGGTATTCTTCCAAATGGTTCTGCTTTAATTACGTGGACTCAAAATAAATATAATCAAACAAACACTCCTTCAGATATTAGTGATGAAGATTTTGTAAAAGGACAAAATATTTGGGTCGCTTTTTATGATAAAGAACAAAATGCTATAATTTATAGAAACCAACTTGGAGAAGATGGATCTGCTGATGGACAAGCTAATATTTCTGTAGGAAAAAATAATGAAGCAATAATTACCTGGTTAAGTAAAGATTTTGAAAACGAACAAAGTGATGTTTTATTTTCAAAACTTACAGAGAATGATTCTACTTGGAATATCTCAGCACCTGCAAAAATTAATACAATCAATGGATTAAATAGTCAAGTTAACGTTGTTTATGCTGATTCTATTAATGCACTAGCTGTATGGATTAATGATCCGGATGCAAATGATGAAACTATTGATAATAATATCGTTTTTTCAGAATGGGATGGGAAAAATTGGTCGAATGAAACACAAAAATTAACAGATAATGAAGGAAATTACAACTATAAAAATGTAACACTTGCAGTAAATAATAACAAGGTTGCATTAGGATATATTGGAACAGAATATTTTGAAAACGATTTATTCGAAAATCAGATAAATCTTCAAGTGTATGATGCTGATAAAGAAGAATGGGATACATTACAAGATTTTATAGATTCAGACTCGCTTTATTACTTTCAAAACCCTCAAGTTTCAATCAGTGAATCAGGAATAGCTTCAATCGCATATCAAGTGATTGAAATGTTTCCAAGTACGCAAAAAAGCGACAACGGAGAACTTTACTTATATGTGAAAAATTTAAACAGCGGAACATCAAAATGGACCGAAATTTCTGGAAACACCAATTTATGTGACACCAACACCTTCATTTGGGACATGACAGCTGGTTTTGGTGCTGATAACAAATACTACGTAATGACTCAGGAATACAATGATAATGGAGTAGTTAAAAATCCATACAAAGGTGTCATGTTTGGAAACCCAGAACTAAGCTTGGTGTTAAGAGGGTTAAAGATTAACAATGATTTAACGATTACCGACATTAAAGAACCTGAAACAAAAACAACACGACTTACATCTCTAGAAAATCCAACGTTTAGATACATCAATAACTATCCAAATCCTTTCCAACAATTCACAACCATTGAATTTTCAATCTACCAACCTTCTTATGTAACGCTTGAAATCTTCAATGCAACCGGTACAAAAGTAGCAACCTTGTTAGACTCAAACTTAAGTCAAGGTATGTATAAAACAAACTTTGATGCAGGTAACCTTCCCGAAGGAATTTACCATTCGAAATTAACCGTTAATGGTGAAAGTTCAACTGGTAAAATGGTGTTAATCAAATAAGAATAAATTATTTACTGAAATTAAACACCCCTTAGGTATGTTATCTAAGGGGTGTTCTTTTTCTTATAATTTGTTAAATAGTTTATCATCATTTAAATTACTGTTAAAATTTTACAAATATTTACCGTGGTAAATAAAAATGTTTTATATTTGAATTAATAATTGAAATTTAAAAAAATATGTCAACACTAGTAAAAACAACTTGGGCAATTGACCCAACTCACTCTGAAGTAGAGTTCAAAATTAAACATTTAGTAATTTCTACCGTGAAAGGAATTTTCAAAGAATTTACTGGGTCTATAGATGTAGAAGGAGATGATTTCACAACAGCTGAATTTCAGTTTGAAGCAAACGTAGATTCAATCTTTACAAACCAAGCAGATAGAGATGGTCACTTGAAATCAGCGGATTTCTTTGACGTTGCTAACTACCCAAAAATTACGTTCAAATCAACGGATATTTCTAAAAAATCTGATGATAACTATACAATCACTGGTGATTTAACAGTAAGAGACGTAACTAAAACAGTTCATTTAAATGCTGAATTTGGTGGTATTGCTACAGATCCTTACGGAAATGTAAAAGCTGGTTTTGAAATTACAGGTGCAATCAACCGTAAAGAGTTTGGTTTAACTTTCCACGCAGTTACTGAAGCTGGAAACATTGTTCTTGGTGAAGACATCAAATTAAACATCAACGTACAATTTGCAAAACAAGCTTAAAATAAAGGATGCCACTAAATGAATTCTGAAAAGGTTGTCAAAATTGACAACCTTTTTTTATATTCACAAAAAAATAATTCATAACTCATAGTTCATAATTCCAAAAGTGCACCTAATCTCCAAAAAGAAACTCATCTACCCTATTTCGGACTTACTGCGAAAGTACCTACGTCAATATGGTCGGGATGTAAAAACATCGCTTAAATATTCCGAATTAATGGAATATGAAAATTTCATCAATGTCTATGATCGCGATGGAAATAATACGTATTGGATTACCGTCATCTACAACCATGCTGTTGCGGATGAAATCAACGAAAAACTAAAACATGTTTACGCCATTTTAAAGGCAGCAGGGGACGTTTCAGTAATCAATCACTTATACATTGATCGAATCGACTTCTGTTTATACGCAAATACAGGGCCATTCCGCGTACGTGTTGTAAATCGACTAAACGATAACTTCGATTATTTTTATGTCAAAAAAGCAGATGCTTCTCGTCTCTACGGTCTAGAACTCGAACACTTACTTTCACCAAATCATATAAGTTATTTCGTGAATGATGAAACCTTGATTGAAGAACACATCATTGGTATACCAGCAGACCAATTCTTAACCAAAAACAATACCGTTCACCAAAATTTCGAAGAAACACGTTTAGCAAAAGAATTTGTAAAATTCAACGAACGTTGTTTTGTGCGTTTATTGGGAGATATGCATTCCAGTAACTTCGTGATCGACGTTACGCCAGACTTTGAATCCACACACTACCGCATGCGTTCCATCGATTTTGACCAACAATCCTTTGAAAAACGGAAAGCGGTTTACCTACCACAATTTTTCAAGCAGAACCTTCCATTTGTAGATTTAGTTAGTAAACACCTCACCCCGGAATCGATACAACAATACCAACGGGAAGAACGATCGCTTATCTTTAATCGGATTCGAAATTCACGTTATCAAATTCGGGATATCATACACGTAATGACACGCGATACGATTGCACCTCAAGAAAATATCGACCAATTACGAGAAGAATTAGCAAAACATTATAAAAACGACGAATTTTTACGCTGCAAAACGATGGGACATATTCTACGAATTAGTTTAAAAATTCTGATAAAAGGGAAATAAAAATCCATACATTTGCACCAAATTTCTAAATTGTGAACAGCACCCTAGAAGAAAAAATGACTTGGAGAGAGAAACTAAAATCCTATTTAGTTTTTACAAAATTTAGGCTTTCTGCACTCGTAGTTATTTCTGCATTATCCGGTTACTTATTTGTTGTTTTCCGCGACGGCGCTCCTGTAAATAGTAGCATTGTGTGGTTATTAATGGTAGGTGGAGCACTTGTTACCGCTGCTTCCAATGGTTCCAATCAAATTTGGGAAAAAGAAATTGATATCTTAATGAAACGTACGCAAGGACGTCCTTTACCACAAGGTAAAATGACCATGCGCGAAGCCTATATCGTTGTACTTGTTTGTCTACTTGTTGGTACCTACTTACTATATCGCATTAACCTATTAAGTGCCATCCTAGGTTTTGCAGCGTATATCTCCTATGTGTTCATTTATACACCTATGAAACGTGTTTCTCCATGGGCAGTGTTTGTGGGTGCATTTCCTGGAGCAATTCCTCCTATGTTGGGAGCTATCGCACATACGAATGCATTCGGAATGGAACCTGGAGTGCTATTTTTTATACAATTTGTATGGCAATTCCCACACTTTTGGGCAATTGCATGGGTTTCTTTCGACGATTACAAAGCAGGAGGATTTTCCCTACTTCCATCCAAATTTGGGAAATCTAAAAATTCCGCTTTCCAAATAACGATGTATTCCTTATTTCTAATTCCATTCACGCTATTACCTTGGGTATTAGGATGGGCTGGAACTGCAACATTGGTAATTGGATCGATTCTAGGAGCATGGTTCTTCTGGTATTCCTACCGATTATTATTAAGTTGTGACGACAAAGACGCACGTAAATTGATGTTCGCATCCTTTTTTTACCTGCCTTTAGTCCAATTTTTATATGTTTTTGATTACTTACCTAAATAATAGTTGCTATGCGTAGAGATTACAGTGACGAATTGAATCCCGAAGTAAGGGAGAAAATGAAAAAAAATCTAGTCTACATTGCTATCTTCAGTGTAGTTATGATTTTTGCAGGATTTACATCTGCATACATCGTATCTATGGGAGATACTTTTTGGGTAAAATATCCACTTCCTACCGGATTTTGGATTAGTACTACAATGATTATTTTAAGTAGTATATTTTATCATTTTGCATGTAAAAAAGCAAAAATACAAGAAGTTTCCACTGCACGATTACTCATGCTACTAACCCTTGTATTTGGAATAGGATTTTCTGTGTTCCAATTTGTAGGATATAAACAACTTGTTACAGATGGTGCAGCTGGTGTAAGCCCAATTTTTGTAGTAGATGGTCGTTATGGCGATTACTTTGAAATCAAGTATCAAGGTAAGACAATTGATGTAAATGGAAATGATTACCTATTAGAAGGTAAAAAAATGTCTGCTAATCAATACGCAACATTACAAGCTTTTGTTAAACCTTTTGAAACAACAGCAGATGTTGAAGGGTATGCAATACATGCCTTAAATCCAAATTTCGAATTGTTTTACCAAAAAGAAAAAGTAACCGTTCAAGGTGGTAAATTAGTTACAGCAAAAGGATTAATTCTCCAATATACTGACATGCGTCGTTTACAAAGTCTAGCTTGGAACATTCGTGATCGACGTGGTGATTTCTTTCACAAAGGGATGTTAGGGAAAGATTTCCATGTGTTTTACAAAGGAAAAGAATTACAATATAAAAACCGAGAATTAATGCTTGGCACGCGACCTCTATCTCCACCGTTGCAATTAAAAGCAAACCAAACACGCGATTTATCTACTTCCTATTTATATATCATTACAATTTTACATTTATTACACATATTGGGAACAACTATCTATCTAATTAAAATGGTGGTAAAGAGCTTAAAAGCAAAGGCTTGGAGCAAAATTGAGGATGGTGAAAAACAAGAAAAAGCACAGAAAGTATATGAAAAATATGTTTTAAGCTTACGATTAGGTGCAATTTTCTGGCACTTTTTAGGCATACTTTGGTTATATTTACTAATATTTCTTATTTATATACACTAAAAAAATTAACCCTAAATCATTTAATTATAATTTTTATTCCTTAAACTTGCAAAAACAATTATAGAATGTCAAATCACAACGAAACTCAAAACGATTCTGCTACCACTTGGGGTGGTAAAGTTTCTCCTTTTAGTACTAGTTACGGAAAATTAATGATGTGGTTCTTCCTAGTATCGGATGCACTTACATTTGGTGGATTGTTAATTGCCTATGGTTTTACAAGACACGCTTGTCAAGTTGCTTGGCCTATTGGGGAAGAAACATTTAACTCATTGCCATTTTTAGGACACGGTTACCCATTGTTGTACGTGGCTTTGATGACTTTCATTTTGATCGTTTCTTCTGTGACTATGGTATTAGCAGTAGAAGCAGGTCACAGAATGGACAAAAAAGGTGTCCAAAAATGGATGCTAGCTACAATCGTAGGTGGTTTATTTTTCGTAGGTTCTCAAGCTTGGGAGTGGTATCACTTCATCCATGGTTCAGAATTTGGGAAAATTGAATTAGCAGATGGTTCTAAAGCGATTGTTAAAGGTCACTTTGGTGAAATTAAAGATTTTACAGTTGTAGAAGCTGGTAAACATCACCACAAAGGCGCTGTTATCAAAGAAGATTTATTACACCAATTTCACCACGCTATCGAGCATGGTAAATTAAAAAATGATACAATTACATTACATGATGGATCTAAAGCATTGGTTCACCGCGCAAAAGACGAGCATGTAGTATTAGTAATCAAAGAAGATGGATTAAAATACAAAACTGGTCAACACGTTGAGAAAGGTGCCGATAAAATGTATCACGAAGTTATCAATAGTGGAACTCCACACCGCGTAATTTACGGAGCAAACTTAAAAGCAAATGAGTATGGGCCTACACAATATGCGCAATTCTTCTTCTTTATTACAGGATTCCACGGATTCCACGTATTCTCTGGAGTTGTATTTAACTTCTTAATTTTCTTAAAAGTAGTAGAAGGTCGCTACCACAGAAGAGGTCACTATGAAATGGTTGAAAAAACTGGTTTATACTGGCACTTTGTCGATCTAGTTTGGGTATTCGTATTTACATTCTTCTACTTAGTTTAATCTTATAAAATATATCTATTATGGAAAGAGATGATATTATTGAATATTCGTTAGATACACACCACGACGAAGCTACTGGAGTTCAATTGCGTAAAAAGATTTGGAAAGTAACAGCGTTATTGACAATCATTACAATCGTTGAAGTAGCATTAGGTGCTTTTATCAAACAAAGTAGTACACTTTGGGAACTTGTTAAATGGTCGTTTATTGCTTTAACTTTAGTGAAAGCTGCATACATCGTGCTTATTTTTATGCACTTAGGAGATGAGAAAAAAACACTTAAATATGTGATTTTATTACCTTATTTAGTGTTTATTATATACTTAATTTTTATTCTTATTACCGAAGGGAATGCAGTGCATACAGCCTTGAAAGCAATAGGATTCTAATAATGACAAATACTTCAGGTAAAGCCGGACGAATGAAAAAATTGATCGTAACAATTCTTTTATTCGGACCGGCTTCTTTATTGATATTCATTTCCTCTCGTGGTTGTAAACATAAGTTTACAGAACTAGATGATATGGGGTCGATTCCAACATACACATTCACAGGAGTAGATGGAAAAAAATATACTGAACAAGATTTCAAAGATAAGGTCGTTCTTTTTACTACAATCCAAAAAACGTGTCCTGGAAACTGTGCGATATCATTATGGCATTTAGACCAATTGATATACCAACACTTACGTAAGAATCAAAAGAAATTAGGGTTTGTTAAGTTGGTGTCCTTTGTGACAGACGGAAAAGGTAATCCTGCAGACAATCTTTCTGACATTGAATACACATTAAAAGATCAAGTTGAACAATACGATTCTTCCATTTGGATACTTGCACATGGTGAAGCAAAGAAAGTGTACGACATTTCTCGTAATGGCGAAAACTTGATGCAAAAAGGAAAGAAATATTACGGAGGAGAATCTTTTCAAGAATTGATGTTATTAGTAGACAAACGTAATCATCTTCGTATGGCTTTAAAGGGAAATTCAGAGGGTATGATTCGCAAGATGAAAGAACACATTGCACTTTTAGATAAACAATACGATAAAGCAGCACTCAAAAAATAAGCACATGATTCGCTCAATCTTTCTGCTAATTTTTATTACTAGTTTAATTTCCTCATGTACATCTGATAAAAAAGTACGTGTTCTACCAATTGTTGGGAATTACGATGTAGAATACGATACCATCGATGGTGTAGAAGTAAGTGATACCATTTATCCAAAAGTTCCAGCCTTTTCTTACATCAATCAAGACTCTATTAGAATCACTTCCAAATCCATGAAAGGTAAAGTTTGGATTGCAGACTTCTTCTTTACTTCTTGTCCTAGCATTTGCCCTAAAATGACGAGTCAAATGAAGCGTTTGTCAATCCTTACGAAAGACTTAGAAAAACACATTCAGTTTATCTCGTTTAGTATTAATCCTACCTACGATACACCAACACAATTAAGAGCATACCGTAAACATTATGGAATTAGCGCGAACAACTGGCATTTCTTTACAGGAGATGAAGCCGCTACACACGAATTGGGAGTAAATTATTTTCAAGTTTTCGCAAATAAGGACATAGCAGAAGAAGGAGGATATGCTCATTCTCCAGCATTTGTTCTAGTCGACAAAGAAGGATATGTACGCGGTGTATATATCGGAACAGATACCAAACAAGTAGATCTTTTACACAAAGATGTACGCAAACTACTAGAATATGAGTACAATACCAAGTGAACAAAAAGTTAGGAATTTTAAAAGATTTACCATCATTGCTTCGATTGCAATACCAGTAGTAGTGGCAATTTTGTTTGGAGTAAAAATTCCTGGAGTTGATTTAAGTTTTCTTCCTCGTATTTACGCGACAATTAACGGTGTAACAGCAATATTGTTAGTTGGTGCATTAGTTGCTATTAAACAAAAGAATATCGCCTTACATGAGCGTTTAATTAAAACATGCTTGGTATTGTCTTTATTATTTTTAGCAAGTTATGTAGCTTACCACATGACGAGCGATTCTACTAAATATGGTGGTGATTATAAAGCAATCTACTTTTTCATCTTGATTTCTCACATATTATTAAGTATCACTGTTGTTCCATTAGTGCTATTCACTTACCTTTTTGCATGGCAGGGTAACTTTGAAAAACACAAAAAATGGACAAAAATCACTTGGCCATTGTGGTTTTATGTAGCAGTGACAGGTGTAGTTGTTTATTGGATGATTTCTCCTTTTTATAAGTAGGGGTGTGTAGCACAAATAGCTAGTATATTCTTAGTGCTAATATATGAAACTATCTATAAATTACTTCCAAAATAATGTGCGATATTTGAAATTCAATTTTTCAATTTTCAAGCCTTTTTGTTTCAAGAAAGAAAAAAAATAACGTATTCTTTAACAAATCAATTACCATACGTCATTAAATACGATTTCAAGAATTCATTAATCTCGCCATCCATAATAGCTTCTACATTTCCTGATTCATAACCTGTACGTACGTCTTTAACTAACTTATAAGGATGCATTACGTAGTTACGGATTTGAGATCCCCACTCGATTTTCTTTTTATTTGCCTCAATCTCATTACGTTTTTCCATACGAGCACGTAATTCTAACTCATACAATTGAGAACGTAATAATTGCATCGCTTTCTCTTTATTTGCTAACTGAGAGCGTGACTCGGAGTTTTCAATGATAATTCCCGATGGCGCGTGTCGTAAACGAACAGCCGTCTCTACTTTATTTACATTTTGTCCACCTGCACCACTCGCGCGCATGGTTTCAAAACTAATGTCTGCAGGATTAATATAAATTTCAATCGTATCATCTACCAATGGATATACATATACAGATGCAAAGGAGGTATGGCGTTTTGCATTCGAGTCAAAAGGAGAAATTCGTACCAAACGATGAACACCATTCTCGCCTTTCAAATAGCCAAAAGCAAAATCACCCTCAAATTCGATCGTTACGGTCTTAATCCCAGCAACATCTCCTTCTTGATAATTCAGTTCTTTTAATTTATAGCCATTCTTTTGACCCCACATCATATACATGCGCATCAACATAGATGCCCAATCACAACTCTCTGTTCCACCAGCACCAGATGTGATTTGAAGTACAGCACTCAACTGATCCTCCTCACCAGAAAGCATATTTTTCAATTCCAACTCTTCCACCTTGGTTTTCAAGTCTAAATGAGAAGCGTCTAATTCAGTTTCTGTGGCCTCACCTTCTTTAAAAAAGTCCAGTAAAACTTCTAGATCATCTGCAGCATTCGAAAGTTCTTCATACGTAGAAATCCAAAATTTAAGGGAGCGAATGTTTTTCATCGCTACCTCTGCTTTCTTTGGATTATCCCAAAAAGTAGGATCTTGAGATTTCAATTCAGCCTCTTGAAGTTCTACCTTTTTTTCAGGAATTTTAAGGTATATTGAAATCGCGTTTATACGTTGTTGTAATTCTTTAATTTGATCTTGGTTAACCATCTGTTATTGGAAAGTCGTTGGATATTAATTTGGATTTTTGCACGAATAATTTTCAAACTCTTCGTTCATTTCTTGTTGGTATTGTTTTGTTACATTGATTGGTACATACTCTTCCATCACATTTGTTTTATCCAACCCAAAATCTTCTGCCGCTTTTAATCCTGTAGATTTGATGAAACGGTAGGCTTTCACACAAATGATTTGGAAAGTAGTCAATTTATTATCTGTTGCTACGCGTGAACTTAATACAATAAATTTAAAGTCAGGATTTTCCATATCATCTCGAACACAATCAAAAATACTTTTACCTGCAATCTCTCCTTTTTCCACCATGTGATCATGGATTTTACGGATCATATACTCGATACGGTGTTCTTCTTTAAACCCTAATTGCAAAGACACGTGGTAACAATGTTTATCGATAATTTCATTTACGGAGTAATCTACCCCCCATGGATCACCTTTAATTTCAAGATGTAAAAACCAAACGATATCCGCTCTACGAGGACGTTTTTTGAAAAGTGAAAAGTAAACCGTAGAATCCAGTTTATCAGGAGTTTCACTACGTGTAGGGTACACTAAATTCGTAGCTTCGTAAGGGATTTTATCATCTAAACGCACCTTTTCTAACTTATTTACAACACGTGACATTGGAATGTATTCCGTAATATTTGCTCGTAATTGTCTTGCTTTGTAGAATAGATATAAAGCGGAAAAGAATAAAATAGCTAAGACCAAGGTAAACCAACCTCCTTCAGGGATTTTATGAATATTGGAGAATAAAAACACACCTTCAACCACAAAGAAAATTGCAAAAATTGCAGTGAAAAACAATTTGGATTTTGGGTAACGTATGTATAACATCAAGATTAACAAAATGGAGGTCATAATCATGTTAATTGTAATTGCTAGCCCATAAGATGCTTCCATTTCTGAAGAAGTTGGGAATTTCCAAAGCACTAATAAACAACCAACTAACAATACCCCATTAATGAATGGAATATAAATTTGTCCTTGGTGATTCGTTGGATATTTCACTTTTAAATTCGTCCATAGTTTCAACTTAATCGCTTCATTCATTAATGTAAATATTCCTGTTATCAATGCTTGAGAAGCAATAATCGTTGCTGCAGTTGCTATCGTCACTGCAAAAATGATCATGTCTTTTGGAACCATTGCGTAGAAAATTGTTTGCTTTGGTAACAAGTGAAATCCTGGGGATAACGCCAAAGCAGCTTGACCAAAGTAGTGGATAACCAGTACAATACTCATCATTCCCCAACTAACTCGTATATTTCCTTTTCCACAGTGACCTAAATCGGAATACAAGGCTTCCGCTCCAGTAGTACATAAGAACACCGCTCCTAATACCCAAAATCCACCTGGTACATTGACAATCATATTGTATGCCCACCAAGGGTTTAATGCTTTCAATACTTCTGTATTCTGAGATAAATGAAGAAGTCCCAAATACAACAAGAATCCAAACCAAATTAACATAATGGGTCCAAATACCTTACCAATGATTACCGTCCCAAATTGTTGAATCGCAAATAAAGCAAAGATAATTCCGATGATAATTTGCATAATCGGCAGGTCAGGATTAATATTTGCAAGCCCTTCAACTGCGGAAGATATTGAAATTGCAGGTGTGATGAAACCATCTGCCATCAAGGATGCACAACCAATTAAGGTCGGAACAATGATCCATTTCGCTTTTTTATCTTTCAATAGCGCATATAGCGCGAAAATTCCTCCTTCTCCTTTGTTGTCGGCATTCAATGCAAAATACACATATTTTACACTGGCTAACAAAAAAAGCGTCCAGATAACAGAAGATAAACCTCCTAGAACTAAAGCTTCGGATAAATTTTTACCCTGACTTGTAATCGCTTGAAAAACATACAATGGAGATGTACCTATGTCACCAAAAACGATACCGATTGTAATTAAAACACCAGCTGCGGTTAACTTGGTTTTATGCTCTGAACTCATTTCAATAAAAATAATAATTGGACTTCAAATGTATCTAAATCTTTAGAGTTAGTATTAGATTTACAGAAATATTTTACGAATAATTTAAAATAAGGTTAACATTCTTATAAAGAACAGCTTAAACTTTATATTTGAAATTATTCTCCTAAAAATAGTGCTTTAATTTCAGTAGCATCGCTTGGCTTCATTTTACCAGCTAAAATCAAACTTAATTGTCTACGTAACAGTGCGCCTTCATAACGTTTAATTTCTTCTTCTGTTTCAGGAAGTAATTCTGGCACGTGTATAGGTCCTCCTAACTGATCTACTGCCACAAAAGTATAAATAGCTTCATTACATTTTCTACGTTCGCCTGAAACAGGATTTTCTAAATAAACATCCACAAACACTTCCATCGAAGAACTAAAAGCACGAGAAACCTTTGCTTCCAAGGTCACTATAGAAGACTGTAAAATAGGCTCTTGAAAGGAAACATTGTTGACTGATGCTGTTACAACTACTCGACGACTGTGTCTTTGTGCCGAAACACTCGCAATCATATCCATCCATGCTAATAATTGACCTCCAAATAAATTTCCTAAAGTATTTGTGTCATTTGGAAGCACTATATGAGTTGTGACTGCTTTTGTTTGTTCTGCTGTTTTTGATTTCATAGCTTGATATAGTTTATAATGTAGGTAAATAGGGTGTTCAAATCATTTAAATCGATCTTTTATGTTACTACTACCTCATCACACAAAAGAAGAATCGAACGTATCGATGCTACAATAGGAAATCGTATTTTATCGCAATGCTTATAAAGGTAAAACTACTGACTTTCATTTTACGTTAATAATTGAATTACATTATCTATCGGACGCCCAATCACTGCTTTATTTCCTTTGATAACAATTGGACGTTCAATTAATACCGGATGTTGAACCAAAATTTGGCGCCATTCATCCTCACTGAATTTTTTGTCTTTGAAATTAGATTTATATACTTCTTCGCCTTTACGAATCAATGCATCCGCTGGAATGTTTAATTTTTCTAAGACGTGATTGACATCCTCTAATGTTGGAGGTGTTTTTAGGTATTCAAAAACAGTTGGGTTTTCAATTTTATCTTGAAGATAACATAATGAATCGCGACTCTTGGAGCAACGACTATTATGCCAAATTGTAATTTCTTCCATTTATCTAAAAATTTTTAATACAGAGTCACAAAGATTATCACAAAGTTCACAAATAATATAGGTGCAAAGGCCCTTTTTTGTAGGCTTTTCTGATACTTTGTAATTAGTTAATATATCACAACCCCTTTTACCCCTAATTGCGGAATGTCTTTCATGTTTTTTTCGATGATCGTTTCTGGTAAAAACAAAAATTTCTTATCATACATGACGTCATTCACCCAAAAACTTACCCAGTATTCATTTGTCAAACCAAAAACATCTTCCATCACAGGTTCAATTTTTGCCGCTTCATTAGGTAACATCAATTCAATACAGTGTCTTAATGTAGAAGTATTTATTTTCTCACCGGTAACCACATTTTCACCATACCCACAACTTGTGATAATGATGCCTTCCATAATATCATCGCGTAAATTCAATAAATAGGCGTAGTAATTCGTATTATTCTCTTCATCAAGCTGTTTTACAATTGCTACAGCAACTCCTTCCACTTTAGGTCCTAATAATTCTTCTCTCATTGCTATTATTTTATCATTCGATCACCAATTTTAAGGTAGGTGAACAAATCATCTGGATGTCCAAATTTAAATTTATATTTTTCAATATAGGCTTTGTCGTGCTCTTTTTCTTTCGGCAAATACATATTTTTTCCACGTTTAGAGCCAGTTCGAACAATAACTAAATTTTTGGATGGAATAGAAATAATAAATTGTCCAAGAATTCCACGGCAATAATATACTGGATGTGCCGCATTCCCTAAATACGTCCATATATGTAACCCGTAACGATAGTTTGGCACTTTATCCTCCGTTGTCATGGTTGGATTGGAAACAAATTCTTGCATATATGCTTCTGGAACAAGTTGTTTACCGTTCCATTTTCCTTTTTGATTAATTAATTTGCCTAATCGCGCAAAATCTCGAGAGGTACTGTACAAACAACAAAAAGACTTCTCATCGCCATTTTCTTTGTCTAAACTCCAATATGCATCGTGCTCTGTACCAATTTGTTTCCACAATTTCTCTTCTGCATAGGCCGATAATTGTTTTCCTGTCGCTTTTTCCAGTATAAAACCTAATAATTCGGTATTCCCACTTTGGTATTCAAAACGCACCCCTGGTTTTTCAATAGCTTCTTGTCCTGTAACATGGGTATATAAATCGGTACCATAATAAGATTCCGCATTATCCGATAATGGATTTTTTCCACTTTCTTCCCAATCCAAACCAGCTGACATCATTAATAAATGGCGAATCGTAATCGCTTTTTTCTTGCCATTTGCAAACGCTGGGAGATAGTTTCCAACGGATTCATCTAAACTTTTAATTTTTCCGTCTCCAAGTGCACAACCAACCAATAAACCAACAAATGATTTAGCGGCTGAAAAACTATTCGTAACCGTTTGCGGGCTATGTTTCCCCCAATATTTTTCAAAAACAAGTGTATCTCCATGGAAAACTAAAAAGGACGAAATATCCAATTTCTCCAAAGTTTCAATCTCACTTGGGGTTAATTGCGGTTTAAATTTGTTCGAATTATGTTTCCATGCCAAACTTTTGGAAGATTTATGTAATGTAGCATTGTAAAATACCTCTTTATCAAAAATTCCTGGAGCTGTTCTTCCTTGAAGATAGGTGTTATATACCCCTTTATATAAATACGTTCTTCCAGAAATAAGGATGAACAGATTTGCTAAGACCAACAAAACTAGGATCGTTAAGGAAAGGTATTTTACGGTCTTCCGTAAAAAAATTATCCAAGTAGAGAAGCGATTCATAGTTATTTAGTTAATAATTTCATTTAATATGGAAGATACTGAATTTTTATCCATTTTAGAAAATGCAAACCACTTTTTTCCTAAATCTTTCAGCGAAGCACCTAAATGGAATATTTCCGTCCTGTCAATTATCAAGAAACGATCATGACTTTTATGAAATTCTTTTACCTCAAAATTACCATATTGCTCGTTCGCTTTTTTAAGATCTAGACCAAGTTGTTGTGTCACTTTTTTGGTAAATAGAGTCACTTTTACTCCTTTTTGTTTTTTGCTTAGTTGTGTTAATGTATTTTCATCCATATAATTATCGATTAATACGATTGAAAATTTTGCAGAACGAATTAATCTTGACGTGA
This sequence comes from Chitinophaga pinensis, assembly GCA_943324745.2. Classification (GTDB taxonomy): domain Bacteria; phylum Bacteroidota; class Bacteroidia; order Flavobacteriales_D; family Crocinitomicaceae; genus CANHVK01. The sequence continues at coordinate 50,173 of CALPMT020000004.1, forward strand.
GTTCATATGCATCAAATACTTGTCCGTCAAAAAACACTCCTTGATTAGGAATTAAATGACTACTAATTTGAATATCTATTTCACTTACTTTGTTACTAAGTATTTCCAACTTATTTTCAAGCAGATTCATCCTAGAATTAACAGCATATCCCTTTAACAAATATTCCTTTAATATTCTATTCGCCCAAATACGAAATTGCGTTCCTTCTTTAGATTTTACACGATATCCTACAGATATTATAACATCCAAATTATAATATTTAACACTATATGTTTTACCATCTTTTGCAGTTGTCAAGGAATCCTTGACAACTGAATTTGAATCTAACTCGTTTTCCTTAAAACAATTATTAATGTGTAAACTTATATTTTGTTTTGTCTGACTAAAAAGAGTTGCCATTTGTTGTTGGGATAACCAAACAGTATCTTCTTCAAATTTTACCTCAATATGCTCTGTAATTTCATTTGGACGATATAAAATAATCTCATTTTTCATGTAAAAATCACTTTGTAGGTTATATTTGAATGGAATTGTGTGTTTTAGATATATTGAAAACCAAATAATGAAGCTAATTTTTCTTTTAGAATGGAAGAAACCTCTTCAAAGTCGACAGGCCTTCCTAATTCCTTTTGTAAGGAAGTTACAGATTTATCTTCAATTCCACAAGGGATAATATGATTAAAATAGGTCAAATCGGTATTGATATTAAACCCAATACCGTGCATAGTCACCCAACGCGAACATTTTACACCAAAAGCACATATTTTACGTTCACGAGGCGTATTTGGTTCAATCCAAACACCAGTCAAACCATCCATTCGTTCGCCTATCACCCCATATTCAGCAATTGTCTGAATTACAGCTTCTTCTAAATAACGTAAATACTTATGAATGTCTGAAAAAAAATAATCTAAATCTAAAATTGGGTATACTACCAATTGACCTGGTCCGTGGTAGGTAATATCTCCCCCACGATTAATTTTATAGTAGGTTGCATTATATAATGCCAAGGTTTTTTCATTCAATAAAAAATGGTTTTCATTGCCACTTTTACCCAAGGTATATACATGCGGGTGTTCACAAAACAAGATGCGATTTTTAGTTGGTTCCTCCGTTTCTCCATTACGACGCGCTATTTTCAGTGCAATCGTTTCTGCAAATAAGGATTCTTGCAAATCCCAAGCCTCTTTGTAGTCAATCAGTCCTAAATTGGTGTATTGTACGTCTGTCATTTTATTCTATAGATATCAAATGTACATAAATTAGCTAAAAAAAGGGATTCAATATAGTTCAATTTGATTACATTTGTGTCGGATAATTTTTCGTCCTACATTTGAACATATAAAAAAAAACAGTTTATGAAAATTGCTGCTGCAAATAAAAAATTAGATGCAATCATCGAAAAAGTAGAGAAAGAAGGGATTAAAGCTGCTGGACTTATTGAAGATTTGAAAGAATTACGTGAATTTGCTTTAAAAGAAGCAGATCCATTAGTAACGAAAGTAATTCGTTTGTCTTATGAATTTCTTACTGAAAAAGAAGCGTTTGATGTTCAAGCACAATATGATGAAGACGAGGATGGTAGCGAATACCCAATAGAAATTGAAGACCAAGACAACTTTTTATATTTATTGAATTTGTTGAAAAACGCAGATCATAAAATTAACAGAGAAGAAATTAAAGATTATAGAACGGCTTTGAAAGAAGAGTTATATTAATTGCAACTTTAATGAAGAAAAGCGAGCAGAAATGTTCGCTTTTTTTATGCCCTAAAATTTCTTTCTTTTGGTATCTTTGTGACAAATAAAATGCCCAATCTAATGACACGTCTCGAATTAATTGATCAAATACGCACTAAAAAATCTTTCCTTTGTGTAGGACTAGACACAGACCTAAACAAAATTCCAGTACACTTATTAGATACAGAAGACCCCATTTTTGAGTTCAACAAAGCGATTATTGACGCAACCAAGGATTTTTGTGTGGCATATAAACCCAACATCGCCTTTTACGAACAATATGGTGAAAAAGGCTGGGCATCTTTAGAAAAAACATTAAACTATATTCCGAAAGACATCTTTACGATAGCTGATGCAAAACGTGGGGATATTGGAAATACTTCTACCTATTACGCCAAAACATTTTTTGAATATTTACCGTTCGATTCCGTAACGATTGCTCCTTACATGGGTGAAGATAGCATTACTCCTTTTCTGGAATTTCCAGGAAAATGGGCAATTGTTCTTGCACTCACTTCTAACAAAGGTGCGATGGACTTCCAAACTATCAAAGACGAAAATGGGGAAGAATTATTTAAATCTGTACTACGTAAAACAACTACTTGGGGTACTCCTGACAATATGATGTTTGTAGTTGGAGCAACACGTGCAGAACAAATCGGTGAAGTACGCGCGATTGTTCCAGATAGCTTCTTCTTAGTACCTGGCGTTGGTGCACAAGGAGGAAGTTTGGAAGATGTTTGTCATTATGGTTGGAATAAGGATTGCGGTCTATTAGTTAACTCATCTCGTGCGATACTATATGCATCTAACGGATTAGATTTTGCCGAAAAAGCACGTGAAGAAGCAAAGACAGTACAGTTCGAAATGGAGAAAATATTGGTGGATAAAAACTTTTGAAATTGACATTAGCTTCAAGAGCTGAGAAACCATACTAAATAAATCTGATATAAAGATTTGATATAAAACAAAAAAGACCGATTATCTCGGTCTTTTTTTATGCTAAATAACGTTTAAACTATTCTGTTTCCTCGTCTTCAAAAACTCTTTTTGGTCGTAATTTGTCAAAAACACCTAATGTAATCCAGAAAGGAAGTACAAATCCTAATAAAAATACAAGTACCCAAAACGCCATTCCAGCGATTAAGAAAAACGTTACAATTCCTAGAATATTCATATGATGCTGTTTTTGTCAATAATTAATAGGTAAAGTTAACAAATAAATTTATTCTAGATAAAGTTCCTTTGAAAAAAATGAAAATGTGTAATTTTTAAATTTAAAAATAGTCATATAATTTATCTCTTAAGATTTCGTTTAAATAGTAAAACCCATCGTTCCCTTTTTTCTTTTAATTTTGTAACCACTTATATCTTGAGATTCGTATGAAAAAGTTAAACTTATTTATTTTAGCAATCCTGTTAATACTTACTGCTTGTAAGTCGAGTAATTCTAAAAAATTACACAGAGAAACTCCCCAAAAAGGATTAATTGTTTACAAATTAAAAGATGAAAAATCGTTTGACAAGCAAATGATGGAAATTGATTCTTTTGTGTTAGCCTATGGTCAATTTGCGAGCTCCTTGGATTATTCTAAAGAAGATAAAACAACCATTCATGTGGATGCACATTTAGACAATGACGATAACATTGTGAAATTAGTCGAGAATTTTACAGACAAAGATGCTACTAGAATGGGGACTAACTCCTTTTATTTACATAACGGAAAAGTGTTTATCACAAAGGAAATTTTCACCTCCACTACTAGTTCATTTATCTCTGAGCGAATTTCTTACTATGCTCCGAACGGTATCTGTTTGAAATCGAAAGAAAGAAAAGCAGTTTCAGAAGCAGCATTGCAAAAAGCAACATTTGACGCAGTACCGAAAAACGTTTGTACTATTGATCGTGCTATGAGAGCCTTGAATCAAGAAAAAGAATTTGCAACAACGTTCCAAGGATTCATTCAATCGGGGAAGGACTCGTATATGTTGGTCGGAACACCTGGGACTGGAGGTTATACGAGTGCATTAAAAGTCAGACAAAATGATCCTTTCATAGCTGAGATACGTAAAGATGAATTGCGTTATTTAAACGGAACCATTTACTTACAATTTGATAAAATTCAAGAAGTTGGAGGATTTACGTATCAATCTTTTATTAAAGGCTCGTGGAATAAAGAGGGGGTATAAAATAATTTATATTCATTTTAACACCCTCTTTGAAAAGTGATTAATGTGTTAATTATTCAATTTCCCTTGCGAAATCCAGCAGGAGAATTTCTTAATAATATCTGCGGATAATTTCCCTGATTTTGGCATAGACCCATCATTCATAGCATTAAGCGAACTTGAAGCATGTTTGGAAACGTTAGCATACGTACTTAAATTTACACCAGCACTTGCTTGGTTTGAAGTGTGACAACTTGTACAATGTGTACTCATCATTGGTGCTATATCCGTTTTGTAGGAAATTGTATCACAGTCAGTAGGTGTTGTGGTTGGATTACTTGTAGGTAGGTTTTCTTTTTTTTGACAAGAAAGTAGAAAACTAAATACGATTGTACTGAAAACAGTAATGGATTTTTTGTTCATTTTAATTGTGTTGTTAGTTAAACCTATAACGTAAAGTATTGTTATTAGTTGCTTATTTTATTACCGGTTCCGCATACATCGGATTCCCGATAAAAGTATAATCGCTCAATGTTTTCAGAAAAGCGATAATTGCTTGTTGTTCTTCTTTGGAAAGATTCAACCCGTTTTTTAAGGAAGGATCTAAATTAGGGGAGTCTTGAATACCGGATGACTTAAAAGCTAGTACTTGTTCTAAATTAAATAAGCGACCATCGTGCATATAGGGGTAGGTAAATTCAACGTTGCGTAGTGTCGGCACTTTAAATTTACCCCTATCCGCTGGATCTTGTGTGACCCGTTCACGACCAATGTCTTTAAAATTCGATTCCAAACCAGTATTTCTAAAGGAATAATCTGTGAAAAGCGGTTCGGTATGGCAATTAGCACATTTAGCTTTAAACAATTCATAACCTTGTTGTTCTTGGGGTGTAAAACTCGTTTTTCCTGCAATTACTTGATCATATTTCGCATTGGAAGAAATAAGCATGGAGGTAAATTGAGCTAATGCATGTAAAAGTTTTTGATCAGTTATAGTTTCAACGCCAAATGCTTCCTTAAATTTTTTCTTGTAAAATGAATTTTTGTTGAGTTTGATGACCAAATTTGCCATTGTTTCTCCAAGTTCATGTTCACTCGTTAAAGGTACAAGTGGTTGTACTTCAATGTGGTTTACTCCGCCATCCCACATAAAAGAGGTCGACCAAGCAAGATTCATCAACGCAGGAGCGTTTCGTGTTCCAAATTTTTTATCAACTCCTTTACTCAATGGGATATTATGATCAGCAAAACCGTGTTGCTGTGCGTGACAGGTGCTACAAGAGATTGAACTGTCAAGTGATAAAATGGGATCATAAAATAAATAACGACCTAACTCAAATCCTTTTTGGGTCAATGAATTTTTGTAAAATGTATAATGCGGTGAAGGAAAATTGGATGGTTGATTAAATGAAAAAGTACTCGTATAAGTAGTATCCACTGATTTAACAACAGGTTTTATTTCTGCTTCTTTTTTACATGAAACCATGTAAAAAAGTATAATTAAATAAGTTAAAACTCTCATTTTTTAAAAATTAATGTTTGGCTATTTGAATTTACTTGTTGTATACAATGTGAAAATTGTTTAAAAAAAGAGGCTTTAAATTTTAAAAAAAAGAGACTGTATCCTGAGTTGATACAGCCTCTCTATTTGTTTTTATTTTACACTTTTCACTTTAAACGAGTACATTGGATTAGCAAAGAATCCTAGTCCTCCATCGCCTAAAGCCATTAATTTAGCAGCAGCACCTGGCATGTGAATCATATTTACTTCTTTCACACTTGGAGCAGAATGCCATAATAAACCTGGATTCACTTCAACACCTACAGTACTTGTTTGGTCTTTTGTTACGGTTAACGCAGTTGCTCCCTCAAATACCATTGTACGTTTTGTAACAATATTGTTTACTCCACTAAATCCACCAAGATGAAAAGTAAACATTTTTTGTTTTGCTGTATCCAAATAGGTGCCTTCTGCTTTTAACATGATGTATCCACTTTTCCAACTCCAATACATATCATTGGTAGTTGATAATGCGCCAGTTTGAGCTCCAGATACGTTTCTAGCACTATCTACCCCCATTGTATATTCCATTTGCGTATAGGTTCCTGCTGGTAGGTCCTTAAAGGATAAATTTAAAGACTCTGGTTTTGCTAAATCCACTAAATGATAACTTTCTCCTTCTGTCCAATACATTCCATCTGCGTTCTTAAATTTCACATTTGAAATAAAATATTTAAACTTGGAGAAGGTCATTGTATCTCCTTTCATCGGGTGAACTACTGGTTTTCCAATTGCTAATGTTTGCTCATTCATCATTCCAAATTTGTGACTTAAATCGATGGAGATATTTCCTTTTGAGTTCACTAAATTTGAGCTTATTGTAGAATAGGTAACACTATCAATCGTGTTTACAGGTATTTCCAATGTACTTCCATTATTTTTGTGAATTTTCATATATGTTTGACCGTAACTTACTTGATAAACAAGAGACATAAACATACTTGCTGCTACTAAAATCTTTTTCATTGTATTAATTTTTTTAAAGTTTAATTTTTAAGGTTTAATTTTTGATAATTTTTTTGGTAATTATCGTATTTTGATGATGAACACGTACAAAATACACTCCTGAATTTAAATCACGTAACGAAATTTTTTCTGAAAAAATTTCGTTATTTATATCTTGTGTTTCTTTACTAAATACAAGTTCACCTGTTGCTTGGTAAATTTGTATTGCAATTGATTTTTCTGTGTTTCCAGTCATAGAAATTGTAATTTCATCCGATGTTGGATTTGGAAATACATGAACATCTGCTGTTACTGTTTCAGTTAATGATTTAACGGTAAGTGTATTTGAATCATAATTAAATAATGCAATGTTACTTAATGCATGATTTACGACATATCCATTCTTGTACGTAATAGTCATACTATTGTCTTTTACAGTGAAATTTCGAATACTCGATAAAGGGAAGTATTTATCTGTATGATCCTTCATTTGTAAATGTAAACTCTGTCCAAAGGATGTTATACTAAAACCTAGCATAAATAAGGACAATTTAACTGTTTTCATATTCTTTTTTTTACTTTTTTACTTTTTGAAAGTTAGCCTGAAGGAATAGTTTTTCAGGCTAAACTTTTTTTAAGATAGATTTAACTTAGTTTATTCAACAATCAATTTTTGAACATGTGTTCCAACTTCAGAAGTCGCGTATACAAAATACACACCTTTTTCGAAAGCTGTATTTACTTCGAATTGTGTTGCATTTACCTTTTCGATTTCTTTCACTAACATTCCTAATTCGTTATAAATACGAATGTTGTTAACTAACGTAGAAGCATTAACCGTAAAGTTTCCATTGCTTGGATTTGGGTATACTTGGAACTTTGTTTCAGTAGTTAATTCAGAAATACTTGCACAAGCTTCTTTTGTTAATACAATAGAATCTCTACTTTTTGCACCATTTTTATCTGTAATTTCTACCCAGTAGTTACCTTTTGATAAATCTGCAAGAATTGTGTTTGTTGTATCTCCTGTACTCCATTTGATTTTGTATGGTGCAGTTGGAGAAGTGAAGCTTGTACCTCCTGTGAATGCGATACTTAATTGACCTCCTTTATTATCACAAGCAGCAGCTTTGACTTCTTGAAATGCTACATTTAATGGAACTTCCGATAATGCATTTGAATAGATACAGTTGTTTTCAGTAGTTACAAAAACGCGCTCTCCTGCAAAACCGATTTTGTTCACGTCTGTGAAACTTGGTAAGTTGAATTGGTTTCCACCTCTTTCCCATGTTTTACCTTCGTCAGATGTAGCTAATAATCCACCTTTGTAAGAAGCAAATACATAACCACCATAGTTACCTAATGCTTGGATAGCATTACCATCTAAACCTAATAATGTTGTATGATCAATCGATGTTTTAGCAGTCGCTTTCCAGTCGATATTGTGGATATCCGAAACATAAACACCACCATGATGCGCACCTACATATACATTTGTACCCAATGCAGTAATACTTGTTAAATGATCTGTTGGTAAATTTTTATTGATGTCTTTCCATTCACCGCTACCTTCTGGCTTCACAAACGCACCTTGTCCGTGAGCAGCTAAGTATACTTTACCTCCTAAGAACGCTAAAGAAACTGGTTCAATACCCGCTGGTAATCCAGCTTGAATTAATTTCCAATCCGCAGTTCCATTTGTTTCGTATACATTTCCAGTACTACAAACTACATATACAAACCCTTTAGAAGCGAATACTTTTTCAATCGCCATATTCGTTAACCCTTTATTAAAAGTAGACCAAACATTTGCAGCTGTGTCAGTAACAAAAACACCTGCATTTTCTGTAACGGCAAATGCTTTCGAACCAAAAATTGCCAAGTCATTTACATGCAAACTATCAGTTAAACCTTTATTTATTTTAGTATATGAAGTAGCTAAATTTTTGGTTACATATACACCTCTTTCGTTTGCGACATAAATTAATTTCGCATTATTAGTTGCGAATGAATTTGTTTTAATGTTATTGAAATTAGTGTTTGTTGCTACCCAAGTTGTATTGGTTTCATCAAATCTATAAATCCCATTTTTGTCTAACGATGTGTAAAGGAATTTTCCAAGAATAAAAGCACTATTAAAAGTTGCATTTCCTGGTAAATTTAAGTTCGCTGGATACCATACTCCAGTCATATAATTAGGCAAAGCAATCGCTATACCTTGGTCAGATAATACGATCCATTTATCTTTTGCTGGTCCAGCAATAATATTAGAAACGTTACCGGTAAACGTAACTTTTGTATAACTTGCAGAGGTTACGGTATTAGCAGAAGTTAAAATATAAAGTCCATTTTTATTGGAAACCATTAATTTATCACTTTGTGCATTGTAAGCTATTGATGTTGCGCCTTCGATATTTAAGGTATTAGAGTCATTCAACGAAGTCCAAGTAGATCCTTTGTTTTCTGAATAAAAAACACCTTTTGTTTCGCTCACTAAAAACAAGCGATTAGCAGAAGCATCAATTCCTACAATTTTAGAACCTGCAAATGGTACATTTATTACCTCAGTCCAATTCTCACCTAAATCTGTTGATTTAAATATTTTTCCACTTTTTGTCCCTACTAACAAGGTCGTTGAATCTAAGGAAATAACAGAAGTAGTAGTAAATTCTGTCAAACCTTTGTTGATTTTTACCCAGTAGCGATCTGAACCAACATATCCGGAAAAACGAAAGATACCACTATCTGCAGTTGCAGCAATGGCATATTTACCTGTGTGGGCCAACGCGACAATTTTACCGCTTTTTAATCCTACTGGTTTAGCAGACCAAGAAGCGATGATTGTATCTTTTGCGGTAGCATCGTATTTACGCGTAGCCGCATACACACCACCATCCGCAGTGCCAATGTATACGGTGTCTTTTTTTGTAACAGAACAAGTTACTTTTCCTCCTCCGAATGGTCCTTTAGAACCAAAGTGAGCTAATGCAGTAGTAGTTGTTAAAGCTACCGATGCAAGTACAAATGATAATTTTGTAATTGTTTTTTTCATTGTTATTTTAATTTAAAATTTTGACATAATAAGTCTAATTGTATTTTGATTTCTGTTCAATCCATTTCAAAATGAGGTCCGTCGTACATTTATTCAATTTACCATTTGGTGGCATTGGGTTGGTAATGGAAGTCATCGAAGTATAAAGCAAACTTGCCTTTGGATGCACCGTGTCTAAATAGCCACTTTTTGAATCCGTTAAGTTTTCATATGCAACAGATGCTTCTAAATTTAACGTTCCCGCTGGTTTTGTTCCTGCATGACACCCGGATGTAGCGCAATTCGTATTGAAAATTGGCTGAATGTCTTTTTGAAAAGAAACCGTTGCAGCTGTTGTACAAACATCTTCCACCTTTGCTTTCGTGCACGAGAACAAGGATGAAAGAGAAAGAAGTACAACGAATTTAGACATGCGTTCTGTTTTTAATTTTCGTAAATAAATAGTTTCTGAATGTTTTTCTTCAACGTTGCCACGATTGGCAATGCGTTATCCGCTTTTGTCTTAACATGCAAATTCGCATTGTTGGAAAGTTGGATACCCTCAAACAAGCGATCGTATTCGATCTTCATGTGCACATAACCAACGACATCTTTGTAAATCGTAAAGTTTTGAGTAGGCATTTCAATTTGAGTCAAGTTAGCATTGCTGCCAATTTTGAACTCAAAAGGAACTTTATCCCCTGTTTTAGCAACGGTTGTGTCTATACTACCGGAAAAATTCAGGAAAGTATATCCATTTGGTTGTGCCGAAGAAGAAAACCACATTTCGGGTTGATTTAACAAATTTGTATAACCGGAAGTAGTAGGTTCTAATGCATTCACAGTTGGAGATAATCCTACCTTGAATCGTACAGTTTTATAATTCCCAACAGGTACATTTCCAATGGTTACACTTTCAGATTCAAATACTTTCAAAACACCGTTGCTTGTAACATTGTAGTACGAACCATCTAGTTTAACAAGTTGTATGTCCGAAATATAAAGTTGTGCCATATCCAAGGAAATCATGCGACCGTCAGGCATCATCATTTCGATACCATAAGCATCTACTTCGTTTTCACCAATAAAAGTATGTAAGTGAAATTTTAGTTGCCCAGTTGGTATGGATTCCGTTGGAGTAGTTGGAGTAGGAGTGGGATCTACTTTTTTACAGGATGTAAAAAGCGAGAGGCTAACTAATACCATTAAAATTCCGAATGTATACTTCATAATTCCGCATTAAAAAGAATAGCTCCAAGAAGCTATCCAGGTTTGATTTAACTTGTTTTGAATTCCTTTCCAATGTTGGTAAATTGGTAATCCTGCTTCAACAGCAATTCGATGATTTGCTATGAATCCTTCTTCGAATTGATACGAAAGACCCAGATTTCCTTGCACACGTGAACCGCCATAATTGTTTGGATTTGCAGAGATTTCATTGTAAGCATAGATACTTTTGTCAGAACCATGTAATGCAGACATCCAATTTCCTTCTACACGAATCGTGCTGCCGAAACCTTTCCACCAATTATATCCCAACCAAGCAGTTGTATTTAGTTCATTGCCATACCGATATCCTACTGAATTTACAAATGGACGAATAGTTCCTTGTGCTTGAACACTATATGCTAGTTTATCTTTTTGATACACAAAGGTGATTCCTGGTTGAAAATCAATCGTTCCAGAACCTAATTGCATCATGTAAGGTAAACGAGAAGTAGGATAGAACATATCCTCTGCATTTCCTTTTTGTTGAATCGATCCTGTCGGAATAGACGCTCCGAAATTTGCTACAAGTTGTGTACGTTCATTTTTTACAATGCCATATAGTACCTGTAATTTCGTGTCGCCTAAGCCTTGGGTGTTCATCTCCATGGTGGAAGCGGAAGACATAGGTATGCCATTCATTGTATGGGAATGCCCCCCTAACATCTGCATATCCATCTTCGTTGTAAGGTAGTTAAACATCACCATGGTAGTAAGTCGATCTGTAAGTCCAACCATTCCCATTACCATGTGCATATCCATTTGCATGGAAGGGGTATGTGCTATATAGGAATTATAGATTGTCAAACCAGCAATTGAATTACTTCCTTGCATGGGTGTTCCCATACCCATTTGCATATAGCGATAACTCACCATCCATTCATTTTTAGGATGCACATGACTAATCATCACACCTGCAGGTGTTAAATTACGGATGCAATGACACGAAGCATCACATGTTACGCTGTCTTCTTTTGCAACGAACAAATGGCTAATTTCTTGTGCAACGAACCAATGGCTAATGCACAAAACAAACACAAGGCAAAGTTGTTTTAAAAACATCCTTTGAATATTGATTTACGAAAAAGGGATTGATTGGATGAACTTCAAAAAATAATTGAGGTTCAAGCCAGGATTACGATCTAACAATAGAACGTAACGCGTATTAAGCATATAGAATAACCTTCACATTACCATAGAAATAGGGAATGAAATAGTCAACTTAATACGAAGTAATTAAACCGTTGGTGGGTGGAATATTTCCGCTAAATGAGCATCAGAGCGCGCTTCTGAGTATGCGTAATGATTGTTTGTTTTGTAAGATTGAATTGGATAAACAAACGAAATTGGTTCATTGATTTGTGCAGCAATTTCTACACTTTCCACTTTGAATTTTTGTGTTTCAGAAGTTGATTTTTCTTGCTTATCTTGCTTGGCGAATTGTTTTGCTAAATGACATTTACCATTACAATTTAGTTTTGGCTTTGCTTTATTCTCACAAAATTGCTTGGTAATTTCTACTTGATTGATAAGGTAGTCTACAAATAAAGCTCCTTTGATCAGTGAGTTAGAGAACAACATACCGACCATTACAAACAAAAAAACTTTGTAGAATGCTTTATTCATGGTACAAATGTAGGGAATAATGAAGAACTAAAAATGAAAATCACGACTAAAAATCTAAATTCATGATTAAAATCATAAAAATAAATTAGTGAACTAAGACAAATCGGAACTGCAAGTCTAAAATAGATTACACCTCTTTTTTAGCTACTATTAATGCTAGCAATTTATTGAACAAATGAACTAAAAAAAGTAGCATGGCTAATAGTAAAATTGATATTCCTAAAAAGAAGTAGATGTCCATATCATAGACATGTAACCATGGTGTTTTTTCGACACTTCCAGGTAAGGAAAGGGTTAGGTGGAGGTTTAGCGAGCTATAAAGCGCAATAATTAATATGAAAAACAAGGAGATTCCTTTGGAGAATTTGGATAATATTTGACCAATAATTTCAATTCTATGTGCTTGAGGAATCGCAAATATTTGTTCAGATTGCATCAAGTTTTTGATCGAAACAGCAAGTATATTTATAGTAACCAATAATGAAAAAACGATACCAATCAGGTAGTAAAAGGCAGTCAAATTGGATTCGAAATTTGGTTTAAGCATAGGAGCTTCCTCTTGTGCAATAGCTGGAAAACTCAATAGTAGTAACAGCATTAATTTTGACATTTTTTTTCTCATGTGTATTTAGAATTAGTTAGTTGAGACAAAGAAATTACATTTTTTAGCATTTGTATTTTGAAAATCAATCTAAATATTCTGTTATTCGTGCATTTCAGATTTAATAATTAGTAAAATCCGTTATTTTATTTTTAATTTGCCTCTGTTTTTAATTAAGGAACGACTTTCATGCGTTTGTTTGTTACATGTTTTTTATTGTTCTTTTTGATTTCTTGTACCTCTAAAAAGAACCAGTTACCAATATTAGGAACACCTGATATTATTGGAGAAGATACTATTTATCCTACTGTTCCAAATTTTGAATTTACCAACCAAGAAAATAAACAAATAACGAATCAAACATTTGATAATAAGATTTACGTAGCAGATTTTGTATTCTTATCTTGTCCATCCATCTGTCCGAAAATGACCAACGAATTGCATAAAGTCTATGCGAAATTTAAACAAAACGAACATGTGATGTTTTTATCGCATACAATAGATCCCAAAAAAGATAGCGTTCCTTTGTTGTTAGCCCATGCCAATTCGTTAAAAATAAACCATAAAAAATGGCATTTTGTTACAGGCTTGGAATATAAAATTTATGACATTGCAGAAAACGGATATTATTCTGCGGCCTATAAAGACAGTTTGGCGCCAGGAGGATTTGCGCATAGTGGCGGGTTACTTTTGATTGATAAATACAAGCATATTCGGGGAGTTTATGATGGTACAAATGGCAAAGAAACTCAGAAATTAATGCATGATATTAAATTGTTAATCGAGGAACAGTTTTAATAGATGAGAAGAATCATACCGATAGTATTACTTTTTGTTTTCGTTGTACACTCAACGCAAAAGGTAGTAGTATTGCTTGATTTTTATGCTAATAAATCATTTATCGAGAAGAATTTGTGTGAAAACAGGTTTGAAAAAATTCCAGTATGTAAAGGCCAATGTTATTTGACGAAAGAATTAAGAAAAGTGGATAAACATGAACAAAAACTTCCTGCAAGTAAATGGAAAGAAGAGGTATTATTTTTTCAGGTAAACATACAAGACTATTTAATTAATTCTATTAATTTTTCGGAAGTATCTAAGCATTATTTTTACTACAAGTCAAGTATTTATTTCACCAATTATTTCCAAATTTTTCATCCTCCGCAAAGTATCGTGTAACATTCTACTTATGTTCTTAGGAACAATTGTTATACAAATACTTTAAATTATGCAAACACTCAATTTACCGATGTGTACAATGGAGATGTTTAGTAAAGAAAACATTCAATTTTGGATGGAGGATTTAAGTGGTATTTTAGAGCGTTATCCACGTTTTGAGTTTCCCCACAAATCAGATTTTTTCACTTTACTGGTCATCGAACATGCACATGGAGAAATAACAATCGATAATCATAAAATACGCTTGGATGAGTCCAAGGCAATTATTATAAAACCAAGATGTATTAGTAGCTTAGATATATCTCGAACTTCGAATGGAAAACTTATTTGCTTTACAGAAGATTTCTTTTCATTGCGATATAATAATAATGTATTACATCAATTTTCTTTTCAACAACGTGATTCCAATGTATTTATTCGATTAGGAGAAGAACAGCAGATTCGCTGGAATGCCATTATTCAATTTATGGAGAATGAACATATACATCAGCGAAACCAATGTAATACTGTTTTACGTTCTTACTTAAATATTTTATTGTTTGAATTAGATCGCATGTTGAATGTAAATTCCATTTATTCAACGAAAAACATCAAACGAGATAAGATCTTTGAATTTGAGCAATTAATTGAAAAGCATTTTCAAGCATCGAAATTACCTTCTGATTATGCAGAAATGATGCATTTGAGTGCTAATTATCTAAACAAGTTATGTAAAGAAGAAACGGGTCAAACCGCTGGAACGTTAATACGAAAACGTATTATCATAGAAGCGCAGCGTTTGTTACACTATACTAATCTTTCTATCAATGAAATTGCGGATAAGTTAGGATTCGAGAACCCTAGTTATTTTATTACTTTTTTTAAAAAAGAGACTCATTTTCCGCCAGATCAGTTTCGTAGATTACATTCCTGAGATTTATACGAGTGAGTTTTTGCAAGGATGAATAAATATCAAAACAAAAACATTGAAAACAAAAATAGTTAGGTGTAGTTATCAAAATATCTCGCTTTATTGTTATTGATGTGTTTGAAACAATAAGCTGAAATTTGTAAAAAAAAAATAGTTATGGATTTTCCGATGTTTCATTTAGATTGGCTAAACAATCGTTTTTTGATCGCAGTTATCGCGATTTTGCATGTATTGATTAATCATGGATTAGCAGTAGGTTACATTCCTTATATCACTTGGATGGAATATAAAGGATTAAAAAATTCAAAATCCGATGAGATTACAGACATGAAATGGGATGCTTTCATTTACAAAAAAATGAAAGTAGCGTTTATAATTACTACCACCATTGGCGCTATGACTGGAGTTGGTATATGGTTTTCTGCTTCCTTGGTCAGTCCTTCATCTATTGCAAGTCTAATTCGCGTGTTCTTTTGGGCATGGTTTATAGAGTGGTTTGTCTTTGTGACTGAGGTAGTTTTGATCTTAATTTATTTCTTAACCTGGAAAAATTCTAATAAATCGTTGAGTGCTAAAATGCGTCACATTCGTTTTGGTTGGTTTTTAGCTGTTTTCTCATGGATAACGATGGCAATTATTGTTGCAATCTTAGGATTTATGATGGATCCAGGAAACTGGAATGAGCACCATAGTTTATTAAATGGGTTTAGTAATCCAATTTATTTACCTCAATTGGCATTTAGAACGCCAACCGCGATGTTGGTAGCTGGTTTGTTTGGTATGTTACTCACTGTAATTTTTGGAAAAAAAGAGCCAGAGTTACGTGCTAAAGGAATCAAATATGCAGGTATTTGGATTTTGTGTTGGGCTCCATTATCATTAATTGGTGCAATTATATATTGGAATGTTTTACCAGAAGCGATGATTGCAAACATGAGTACTGCTGTAGGAACCATGCAATTTTCGGAATATTATGATTTATTAAAAATAATCATCATTGTTGCAATTTCACTTGTGTTAGTATTAGCTACTTTTGCTTTTCTAAAACCTAGTAGGGTGAAGATTTGGATGGTGATTATACCATGTTTTTGCGCCTTTGGTTTTTTAGGTGTCTTTGAAAGGGTTAGAGAATTTATACGTAAACCATATGTAATAGGTGGTTATATGTATTCTAACCTATTGCGGGAAGAAGATTATCCATTGTATAAGAAAGAGGGAATTTTAAAATTTGCCACCTATGCATCGACATCAGAGATTAATGAATCAAACAAGATTCAAGCAGGTAGGGATGTTTTTATGTTAACGTGTAGCCGTTGTCATACTACGAAAGGCGTTAATTCCATTACGTATGTTTTTGAAAGAATGTATGGTTTTGGAAAACCATTGGATGTTGCATCTGTCGCTGGATATATTCCGAATATGCATATGGGTAGGACTTACATGCCTCCATTTCCAGGAAATGATAAGGAATTAGATGCCTTAGCGCATTTCATTAAGAGTTTACAGACATCTGGGGAATCCCTAGAGGGTGTCCAAAGTAAGGGTGTTCAGGTAAACCCAATTAATTCTGTCGAAACTTTTAAAAAATAATTAATTCTAAAAATTTAAGTTATGTTATTAAAAATATCCACCCCACTTCCGAAAGATATTCCATTAGAATTGCCATTACCTGAATGGTTGTTAGTAGGTTTATTAGTATTTGCTTTTTTGGCACACATCGTATTTATTAATTTGATGTTAGGTGGTTCAATACTTACATTATGGAGCCAAATAAAAGGATTGAAAAATAAAGAGTACGATACGTTCGCCCATGAAATTGCAAAAACGATTACGGTGAATAAAAGTATGGCGGTTGTATTAGGTGTTGCTCCATTGTTATGTATTAATGCTTTATATACCATCTATTTTTATTCTGCGAATGCATTAACAGGTTTTGTTTGGATTTTGATTATTCCATTAGTTATTATTGCATTCTTATTGACTTATTTACATAAGTTTTCTTGGGAATCTATGGAAAACAACAAACGTCTTCATATCTCAATTATGGCTGCTGCAGTTGGTTTGTTTTTGTTTATTCCATTGATATTTTTAACCAATGTAAACTTAATGATGTTCCCAGAAAAATGGGGTACAGTTCATGGTTTTTTGGAAGCTTTAGTTTTACCAAATGTTTTTCCTCGTTATTTTGAATTTTTAGGTGCTTGTTTGACAGTGACTGGTTTGTTTGTTGTTGGGTATAACAAACGAAAAAATTATCCAGTAGAAGAAATTTATACTTCGTTTACTCGTTTTGATATTTATAAATTAGGTTTTGGTGTAACCTTTATCGGATTAGGATTACAAATTTTGTTTGGATTGATAGTAGTCTTTACAATTCCAGCCAAAGGTTTAGGATTTGATGTAATTAGTATCATGATTGCAACCGGTATAACCCTTATTTATGCCTTTTATTGGACATGGAAAACATTAACAGGTGAACAAGCTCAAATCTTACAGTTCTTTACTAAAATTGTAATCAGTATTGTTGTTTTTTTAGTACTATATGGTGGTAACAGACAATTATACAGACATAATGCCTTAGCTCCTCACCAAAAGTTAATGGCTGCTAAAACAAAAGAATTTCAAAAATTATCTGAAGAAGCACGTTTACATCCAGTTGTGGAAGTTGAAGTTGCGGATACTTCAGAATTTGGAAAAGGAAAGGATTTGTTTACAAAAAACTGTTCTTCGTGTCATAAAGAAAAGGAAAAGTTAGTTGGACCTCCAATGACAGAAATGGTTTCAATTTATGAAAATAATCCTGAAGGATTGAAAAAATGGATTAATTCTCCCGGTAAAAAACGTCCGGATTATCCACAAATGCCAAGCTTTGGTTCTTTAAGTAATGAAGATTTAGACGAGTTAGCAAAATATATTTTATCCATCAAAAAATAAAGTTATGATTACGTATGTTATCTTATTAGACATCTTTTTATTTTTCCGATTAATCAAATTATTAATAGACACATCGTTAATGACAACCGCCTTAAAAAAAAGTAGGGATGTACATTCGATCCCCAATGAGAAATTAAAGAAATACCAATATATTAAAGGGTTGTTTTAGTTTTGGTTAGCTATACCTTTAATGTTGGTTGTAAAGAGCTAGTTCGTTATGGACTAGCTTTTTTTGTATATTTATTATTCTAAATTTTACTAAATGAAAATCGTGTTATTTCTCTTAAGTGTTTGTGTGTTAAACGTAAGTGCACAAACAACTATACCTACTAACAAGTTTCAACAGCTACTTGATAAATCCATTAATAATAAAACCGTTTTTGGAACACAAGTAAGTATCCTGACTCCAACTGAATCTTGGACGGGAGCAGCAGGGAATTTGGATAAGGAAAGTTCTTTTTACATTGCAAGTACAACTAAACTGTATGTTACGGCTGTGATTATGCATTATCGTTCTCTTGGAAAGTTAACGTTGGAAGATACTTTAGGAAAATATTTACCTCAACCCTTGCTCATAGGATTACATGTGCTTAATGGAAATGATTACAGTCATGTGCTTACCATCCGTCATTTACTAGCACATACCTCTGGATTACCTGATTATTTTTTAGGTAAATTGGAGAATGGAAACAGTTTGTATGAAGAGCTAACGAAAGGGAATGATCAGTCTTGGGATGTGGAAAAAGCAATAGCACTTTCTAAAACGATGAAGCCATTATTTGTTCCTGGAGCGCCTGGTAAAGCGAATTATTCCGATGCTAATTTTCAATTGCTAGATGCTATCATAGAGAAAATTTCCGGTAAAAAGTTAGAGGAGGTGTTTCAAGAACTTATATATAAACCTTTGGGATTATCCAAAACGTATATCTATAGCGATATTAATGATAAAACACCGAAGGTGATGTATTACAAAGACCAACCTTTACCGATACCGAAAGCAATGACTTCGTTTCAAGGGGATGGAGGGATTGTTTCTAATTCTCAAGAATTGTTGACTTTTCTTAAAGGATTTTTTAACGGAACCTATTTTCCGGTTGCCTATTTGGAAGAAATGAAAGAATTTAATCCAATAATGTTTCCATTAGAAAACGGAGTAGGAATGATGCGTTTTAAATTACCGCGCATATTTTCACCTTTTAAAGCAATGCCTGTTTGTTATGGCCATTCTGGATTGTCAGGAGCATTTGCTTACTATTGTCCTGAGAAAAATGTATTTATTACTGGTACCGTAAATCAAATTAGTCAGCCACAATTATCGTATCAAATTATGTTAAAACTATTGTTTGATTTGTAATTATTGTATACCAAATACTTTCACCCAACCTTTGTTTTCGTGATAGAGCATACATACCATTTCATCTCCTTTTTCAGAGCATTCCGTTAATGTATAAAAACTAGCTAGAATCCAATCACCGTCCTTGTATTTTGCTAATAAGTCTTTATTACATACATGATAATCCGCATTCTCATATTGGATATACGTTCCAGAACAATCTTTAACGACCTTCATTTTTTGATTAGAAATCGTAATCTCCTTGGTTGGTCTATATAATAATTCAGATTTTTTGATTTGAACCTGGTGCACAAACATATGTGCCATTTTACATGTTAATTGCTCAGGGTTAAAATTTTTACATGCACCGATGGAATCATAAGATACTTTAAGTACATCACCACTTTCGAAGTTTTTTACATCTTGGTAATTACAAATTTTATAATCGTTACTATCTATGCGTATATAAGAACCGGTACAATCACGAACAAACGTAACTTTTCTCACGTTATCCTTAACTTCTGTATTGCTTGTATTTGTTGTGTCGTCTGGGTTTTCAATTTTAAATTTTTCACAGTTAACAAAAAGAAAAACGGTTACGAACAGTAAAATAAATAGTTTCATTGTTTAGGATTTAATAGTTACAAAATCTATTATAAATATAATAAAAATGAATAATATATAAAATAACATTCTTTTTTTCTGTCATGATTCGGGTAAAACAATTTGGGTTTTGCAACTTTTTTCACCAACAGATTAAACCTTTTTGATTTATAGACGTCTATATACATATAACCCCATAAAATTAAGTAGTATGAAATTAACATCAATTTTTAGCGTTAAATCTTTACTAGTAGTAGGATCTTTCGCATTTTTAGTTTCTTGTAAAAAAACAGAGACAAAATCGGACGACCCAACAACTGAATCAACTGCAATTTCAACAAGTGCAAATGATGATAATACTGCAGATGCAGCATTTATGGACTTGAAAGAAATTACGGATCAAACAGGGTTAGAACCTACTAAAAGAGGGTTTGATACAATAAAGTATCCATGTGCTAACATCACTGTAATTAAAGATGTCAACTCACAAACGCTAACTGCCACAGTAGATTTCGGGCCTGAAAACTGCGTATGTAAGGATGGAAAATTGAGGAGAGGAAAAATAATGGTTAAAGTTATCGGTAACTTAAACACACCTGGATCTTCGAAAATATATTCTACTTCTGACTATTTTGTTAACAACAATGGAGTTTCTGGAACTAAAACAGTAACTGTTATTGGAGATCATTCTTTCAGAGTCGTTGTTGCGAATGGTAAAATAACAAAAGCAGATGGTGGAATTGTAACTTGGAATACTGACCGTACACGTACAATGATTACTGGCTTTAATACGAAAGACACTATCACTGACGATGTTTTCGAAATTGCAGGGACAAGTTTCGGAACAAACGCTGCTGGTAATACCTACAAATTTACAACTATCGACGGTTCTCCACTTGTAAAGTCATTTGGTTGTCAATGGATTAAGTCTGGAAAATTGAAAATTGAACGTGCTGGTAAATTAGATGCAACGATAGATTATGGTGATGGAACTTGTGATGATCAAGGTACTGTAACTGTTGCAAATACAACAAAAGCGATAACTTTGAAACATTGGAAATTGTAATATAATATCCAATATAAAAAACAGTAGGGGCGTAATATTTTACGCCCCTACTGTTTTAATATAACCTTATCACCTACTTCTAAGCTTGCTTGTCCCCCAATAATTAACGCTCGATTATCGTCGATATGTCCTGCAGGAAAATCAAAAGCAATTGGAATGTTCAGGTATTTAAAGTGAGCTAAAATCAAAGTATATATATCTTGTCCAAAAGGAACCGCAGTATCTTTTAAATCGGTCATTCCACCAACGATTAAGCCTTTTAATTTATCCAAAATTCCTGCCTTTGCAAAAGCATAAAACATACGATCGATGTGGTATAATTGTTCTGCCAAATCTTCGATAAATAAAATACACTCCGAATAATCGATACAATCGTCCGTACCAAGTAAACTATACAAAATGGAAAGGTTACCTCCTACTAATTCTCCGGTCGCTTCTCCTCGTTTATTATGGCTATTAGAAGCAATATCGTAGGTTAGTTGATTACCTTCTAAGGCATCAAATAAAGAATCTATTGCCTCTGGTGTATTTTCTTTAAAATTCAAGGGCATCGATGCATGAATACTTGGCAAATCTAACATCCCTATACGTTGATGTAAGACAGTAACATCCGAAAAACCTACTAACCACTTTGGTTCCCGAATAAATCCGGCCCATTGCAAATGATCTAAAATACGAACGCAACCATATCCACCTCTTGCACAAATTATTGCTTTAACCTCCGGATTATCTAATGCCTCTTGTAAGTCTGATGCACGCTCCAAATCAGTTCCAGAAAAATAATGATGCGCACCCAAACAATGCTTGCTAATGTGAACACGATATCCACGCGATTCGAACAAATATTTTGCAAAGGCAATATGTGTTTCTTCGATTGCTTTTGCTGGTGCGACGATGGTTATTAAATCTCCTGATTCTAGTGGTTTCATTTTAAATCAATTATTCTTTAGTCGCTTTTCCAAATGCACATGCTTCACAAGTGTCTTCTTTTGGTTTAAACCAAACAAACACTTTTTTACCTAAGTATACTATCGCAAAGACAATAAAAAGTACAACTAAAATTTCTTGCATTAGGAAAAAATTTGAAAAATAAGCCAACTTGAAACATAGGCCATAACTCCCATATATACTAATTGTATGATAGGCCATTTCCAACTCTTTGTCTCCCGTTTAACAACCGCAAAAGTAGCCATACACTGCATAGCATAAACATAAAATACCATCAAGGATAACCCACTTGCTAATGTATATACCGGTTGGTCATCCGAGTTTTTCTCTTGTTTCATTTTTTCCAACAAGGAACGTGTTTCTTCTCCATCCGCATCTACGCTATAGATTGTGGCCATGGAACCAACAAAAACTTCACGCGCAGCAAAGGAGGTAATTAACGATATTCCTATTTTCCATTCATACCCTAAAGGCTTAATGACTGGTTCGATTGTTTTTCCTAAAATTCCAATATACGAATTTTCAAATTTTACAGCGTTTACCTGTTTTTCGTAAGCAGCTAATTGGACTGCATTCTTGCTGGTAGGTTTTTCTATTTTTTGTACTGCATTCTGTATTCGTTCCGTTGGACCAAAAGTTCCTAATGCCCACAAAACAATCGAAATCGCTACGATAATCTTTCCTGCACCAACCAAAAATAAGCGTGCTTTATCAAAAACTGTGATGCCTACGTTCTTCCATCGCGGTGATTTTAAATCTGGTAATTCTAACAATAACACACTTTCTTCCTTTGTTTTGATAAACATGCGCAAGACCACGGAAACGAGTAAAGCACTAATAATTCCCAAAGCATACAACGCAAAAAAGGTCAATCCTTGCAAATTCAAAAAACCAAACACCATACGATTTGGAATTACCAATGAAATGAGTAGGGTATATACTGGAATACGCGCACTACAACTCATCAGTGGCGCGACTAAAATCGTAATCAAACGTTCTTTCCAATTGGAGATTGTACGACTCGCCATGACTCCAGGAATAGCACAAGCTGCACTAGATAATAAAGGAACTACACTTTTACCATTTAGGCCAAAAGGTCGCATAATGCGGTCCATGATAAACACCACACGCGACATATACCCTGTTTCTTCTAAAATTCCGATGAAGAAAAATAACAAAACGATTTGCGGAACAAAAATGATAACACCTCCTATTCCTGGTATGATTCCGTTCGCAAGTAGTTCGGTAAACATTCCAGCAGGTAACGCCCCATGCAGATAAGCACTTAAACTTCCAAACAGACTGTCAATCAAGTCCATTGGAAAAGAAGCCAATGTAAATATTAATTGAAAAAGTGCTAATAATACAACTAAAAATATAGAATATCCCCAAATTGGATGGACGAATAATGTATCCAAACGGGTTACTTTGCGTCTCGTTTGTGTCGAATTATCTTGTAAAACACATTTTTTGATTAATGCGTTAATATCTTTAAACTTTTGTTCTGTATCTTTTTGTTGTGTCAGTACATCTTCTTTTGCAATCAATGCTTTTGGGGACGTGTGACGAACAAGATTGCCGTCATCTAAGGTATCCATAAGTTGCTTCACCCCAGATTTTATGCGCGCATTTGTTTCAATAATGGTCGCTTCAGGGAATTCTGCTTGCAGTTTTTCAATCAGAATTTTTTTTCCTTTTCGGAACGCAATATCCGACATGTTCAACACCAATACAATCGGAATAGCAAGTGCGTAAATCTGTGTAAATAATAATAGATTACGTTCTAAATTAGATGCGTCTACCACCACACACACAGCATCGGGAAAATCAGGGTGTTGGGGGTTGGAAAGAATATCATAGACTACCTCTTCGTCTTTCGATCGCGGATAAATGCTATATGTTCCTGGTAAATCAATAATTTCTATGGAACGATTGCTTAGTTTTAATTTACCGACTTTTTTGTCTACCGTAACTCCTGGGAAATTACCGACTTGCTGATTTAAACCTGTTAAAGCATTAAATAAGGAAGTTTTTCCCGTATTTGGGTTACCAACTAAAGCAATTTTGTTAACGTTCATCTTTTCTTGATTACAACAAAAATACAATAGTTTTAGAAAACACTAGGCTACTTCAATCAAAGCCGCTTCATTGAGTCGAAGTGATAGTACATAACCACCCACATTTACAGCGATTGGATCTCCAAAAGGAGCGCTAAAAAGAATTTCTACTTCTTGACCAACATACAAACCCATTTCAATCAACTTGGCAGAAATTGCGGATGTATGTACTGATTGTACATGTAATATTTTTCCGCGTTTGCTCGTAGCCAAAGTTTGTTTCATCATTTGCTCTTTGTTACTACAAACTTAAGCTGAAAAAAAGGGAAATACTATACCACAAAAAAGGTATAATTTAGTATTGGTTTAGATAAACTCCTTACCAACTCTTTCAATATGATTGAGTAAATCGGGATTTGAAATTTGATGAAAAATTGAAATATCAAATTTATAAGGCAACAATAAGTCATCCATATCATTTTCTAATGATTGAAGTAAGGAGAGCGTTAATTTTTCTCCTACCAATGTTAAATCAATGTCTGATGAAGGTTTGTAATTTCCTTTAGCCCTTGAACCATAAATTACTACACGTTCAATTTCCGGAAATTTTGCGAACACTACTTTGATTTTATCGATATCTTCGTTAGAAAGTCCAAATTGCATTTAGTTTAGTTTTTGCTCCATCTTATGTTTAAAATCAAGGAAAAGAGGAAAATATTCCATTAGAATTTTAGTGTAAATTTCATTCGCGGTAACTTCATTATAAGTATGTGAAGATTTATTTCGACTCGCAATCATATCCATCCATGTGTGTGCTTCCGTGATTAAATGTAATTGAAACGCTTCTCTGGTTGCGTCACGAGAACCAGCAACTTCTGAATTTCCTTGAAAATGTGCATAATCTTTCATGACATTCCAAGCCAATTCATGCGTATATTCAAAACGTTGAATTAATGCTTCTTTAATCATTTCATCCAACCATTCCCCTAATTGTAGCGTATCAGAATCAAACGTAGTTGTAATTTGAACAACTGCTTGCTCTAATTTTGATAATGCTTTTACATAATTTGAAAAGCGCTGCTCCCAACGAATATCTTGTTCCACGCTATTTTATTTCTTATTCACAACTTTCAATTGATCCAATGCCATAATACGATCCAAGGATTTTTCCATTCCTTCAGGTGAACCATCCAAGAAGATTACGTTTCCTTTGCCTTTTTCAGCAAATTCTTTGATCGATTCCGTCCACATCGAAAATAATATCATGGAAGGATCTAAGTTGGCATCACGCATTTTTTGTGTCGCATCGCTCATCCCTTGCGCTACTTCCTCACGGAATAAAGCAATTCCTTGTCCTTTCAATTGTAATGCCTGACGTTCTGCTTCTGCGGAAATTTTGATGGCATTCCCTTCTGCTTCTGCTGCTTTAGTTTTTGTAATCAATAATGCTTGACCTTCGTTTTCTGCGGCCGCTTTCAAGTTATTAGAGGCAACCACTTTCGCCATTGAATTGGTAATTTCTTCGTCGAACGTAATATCATTCAACTGTAAATCAATCAAATGGAACCCCCAAGTTTCTAATGTTTGATCTAAACTTTCTTTCACATCGTCTACGATTTCACGACGTAATAATAAAATTTCTGCTTGTTTTTTAGTCGCTACAAATCCACGCACCGAACCTTCAATCGTTCTAATTAATGCTTGCGAAAAGTTTTGTTGGTTCACGAATTTAAAAGCAACATTTTTGATTGTTTCTTCTTCTGCATTTAACACAGAATACACTAACATCGCTTTAAAATACACGTTTGCTTGATCTTGAGTAATAGCCTGAAATTCCATTTCCAATGAACGGTTTTGAATGGAAATTTTAGTTGCAACTTTTTCAATCAACGGAATACGGAAATTCAATCCTGGAGAAAGTATACGTCGATACTTACCGAACATAGTAATTACAGAAATTGTTCCTTGTTGTACAACAACAAACGAAGAAGCTATAATAACAGCTGCAGGAAGTAACACGATTAAAAAAGGACTCATAATAAAGATTATAAAATATTCATTATAAAAATAATAAGTTAAATTAAATTGGGTTAGGAATTACAATAATATTCTGACTAATTTGTTTCTAGTCTTAACACTGACTCAATCTCTTCTCTTCTAGGAGAATTTACTAGCAGTTGTTTCATATAATATTTTGCAACCTCAAACTTTCCTAAATTGATATAAATAATGGCTAAATTCAGCAGAGGTTCATCAAATCTTGGACTAATCGCATGACTTTTTAAATAAAAAGCAATTGCTTTTTCTGTTTTTCCTTGTAACGTATATATCGTACCCAAATCATTTAATACATTTCGATTAAAAGGTGCTTTTTGATAAGCTTCTTTTAATTCGTTAAAAACATGAACATTTTGATTTGTTGTCGCATAAGCTGTTGCGCTATACCATTTTAAAGGCATACTATACGGATCAATGGAGCAGATAACACTAGAAGCACGATTCACAGCTAAAATAATCTCAGGAATCTGATTTTCATGAATATTCTGATGCATTTTTTTAATGTTTACTTCTGAATTATATCTGATGCCTGATAATATTGTTAGCACAAACAATAAAACAGAAATTACCGTCTTCAATGGAAAATCATATTCTTTAAGCGATACATCTTCATACTCAACATTCGATAAAATATATCCTAATAGTAAAAACACAACAACAGAATGTTCAATTCTTTCTTTTGGAAAATCAAAAAATGCAAAACAATAAAATCCTACCAATCCAGCTATAATGATCAATAAATGTGGGCTTTTTTTATCCGAATAACAAAGCACATAGCTGAAAATCAGCATTGAAAAAAATGCAATAATTTCAAATCCAACTATGCCATATTCAGAAATAAACCATAAAAAATCATTATGAGGTCTTTGGAAGGTTACATTCATATCTTCGGCTCTCCAAATTTCATGGAGTCCAGTCTTAGGAAAATTAATTTGCCAATTTCCTCCCCCATGACCTAAGAACGGTTTTTCAGCAATTAATTGCATCGTTTTCTTCCAAAGTACAACTCGTTCCTGATCTTCTGTTTTTGTAAATTTAAATTCGGTTTTCTCTGTTTCGTATTTATTAAGCACCATTTTTAGTGATAAAAACACGCTAACATTCAATATAATTAGGAGTATGAGTGATAATAAAATATAATTAATGCGTTTAAGTTGACTTTTTAATCCATATAAACTAAAAAAAACGATAATTGACACAATTAATCCTAACCAGACACCTCTTGACTGCAAGCATAAAATGAGAGATATATCTAATAATACTGCACTATATACATACCAACTCTTTTGTGATTTTATGCTAGACAAAAGGTAACTTACCTTTATTATGAATAGAAGAAATATAAAAGAGGCTGCTAAATTTTTATGACCATTTAAACCCGTCAAAACATAGATGTCGCCCTTATATCTATTGATAAATTGTAAAAAAATTATTGAGGCTAAAATACACGTAACAATTATTGAAAAATTTAACAAGCTTTTTAAATCCAATAGTTTGATTTTAAATAGATTATACCCTAAAATAAAGGTTGAAGCAAAAACAAAAAACTTCACGTTTTCAAACAACGTTTCTTCTATATTTATTGCTTGTGCAAAAGAAAAAACAACGAATAATAGCTGTAATAAAAGCACAGAGGTAATTATTCTAGCTGGTAAAACTATTTTTTTTAAATAAATACTTATACCTAGAAAAAAAACAGAGAAAAAAAGAAGTCGAATAGTAAGTGTTTGGTCTAATGTGTTTGGTGAAATTATCAATGATGAAATCACCAAACAATAAAGAAGAAAATGATTTAATTTAATTCCAAACATACTTGTTTACTCGACACTTATTTTTTCGTTATACACCCTATTGTTTATTGTCAAAGAAACGATATAAATTCCAGGATTAATAGTAACGTGATTACTAGCATTTTCAAACGTATGTAGATAAACCGTTTTACCTTGTAAGTCTGTTATTGTATATTCCCCTAAATACGGTTTTTCGTCAATTGTAATATTGAAATTACCAGAAACAGATGGATTCGGGAAAATTTTCAATGCAGCATCAATCGATATGTTAGGTAAGTCAACCTTATCATTAGCGGAGCGAACAGAAAGAATTTCTTGAGAAATAACCTGATAATTTGAATTCATTAAAAATACTTTATAATCTCCATCAAGAATATCCTTGTCAACATTAACTCTTACAACGACAGAATCAGAATTATAAGAAATAATTGTGTTTAATGCATTACATTCATCTTGAAACTCAAAATATAAACCTTTTACGTTTTCTTGATTCAAAATTATATTATCCATTTTCAACGTGAAATCATACGATTTACCAGGAGAAACAATGGAAGGTTGTATTTGATAAATAAATGGATTTTTACCTTTTACTTTAAATGCATTAGATGTGACAAAAACACCATCCTTATTACTTTCAAAATATATTTTATAATTTCCTGAATTAACCAGAGGACTTATAAAACAGGACAAAGTTATCGTTTCATTAGATATGTTTGAAATATAAACAGGTGTTTTTATCCCTGGTTCGAAATAAACAAACATTTCCTTAATATCGTTGATGATATCTATATCCCCACTTTTTTGAACCTTTATATTACTCGAATTATTAGCAAGAAAAGTACCATTATCTTGAATCGAGAAAATGGGTGTGTTTTCATTGATAACTTCAATGCTATTTTTGAATTCACCTATTAAATCAACAAAGTTGTAATAGTGTTTTCTAACTAATGAAGAGGAGTAAAATCCTGATGCAATATTTTTAGGAACATATAAGTCAAAATCTATGGTGTTATTGTTTATTGATTTATCAATATCAACAACAACTGTACTACTTCCCTGATCAAAATTAATTAATAAACTACTACTTGCTTGTGCAAAATTAACGTTTAACCCATGGAGTGAAATGTGATTTTGTTTTCCTGCATACACTTTAATTGGGAAATTAATGATCGTAGGGATTGGATTTGAATTGATAATTATTGCATTTTCAAAAAATACATATTCATTATTATAAAAGAAATATAGAGGATAGCTTCCATTATAAACGTAATAAGGAATATCTATTTCGCAAACTAACTGATTTGAGGATATAATTGTAGAAGATGCAGCATAAAACTCATCATTAAAATAAAAGCCAACAACTGTATTTGAAGCGCTTTTTAAATCAAAATCTTGATTAAATGTAACGAGAAATTGAAGCGTACTTGAAGCACTATTCAAAGGTTGTACTGAAGTTATCACAACTTTTTTATCTCCTTCAATATATAATGATTTTCTATTATCATAAATTGACAATGAATAATCAATATCATTTTCAATTCTAGGGAAATAAACTCCAGAAATTATATCAGTTGGAATTTCGAATGTCGCATCTAAATCTGTTTCAGAATTTACATAGATAGATTTCGCTAGAATTTGAATTGTTGGACTAGCTTGATAATTATTTAAACTTACTACAGTTTGACTCGCCTGACTCGATTTAAAATGTGTTTTTAAACCTGAAAATTTTACGGTTAGTTTACTCCCCTTTTTAACGCTCTTTTTATCAATAGAGACTAATTCTGGTTGCCCATCATTATAAACTAACAATGCCTTTTCTAATGTATAAGTATTAGAATTATTATCTGAAATAGTTAAATCATAAAAATTAGTTGAATAATAATCTGAACTCTTAATAGTTAACTTGACTACATCCTTACATAAAAATTCTTTTTTTTGAATAACGATAAAGTCTGAACCATACTTATTTGAAAAAGAAAATGAATATGCCTTGTTTAAAAAATCTACATCTACACATTTAACAGTAATAGTTGAAATTACTTTTGAATCCACTTTTTTAGGATACGATGAACTAATTTTTTGAGAGATTGAGAAAAATGTAAGTACTAGAAATGTAAGTAACGATAAAACTATTTTCATAAGTGGTTTATTATTTTGACTATAAAATTAATACAATTTTCCTAATCAGTTTTTGCGGAATCTCACCTCACATAATCCTGTTTCAATACCAAGATATACTGATCGTTATCTATTTTTCGATATCCTTGTTCATAACAGAAAAAATATTGCCCGCCTTTTTGGGTGGTATATATATTCGTAAAGTAATGAAAATTAAATCCTTCTTCCGCTAAACGGATTCCATCAACCGTCACCTTTCCTGTTGGATTACATTTTTCTAATATTCTTCTGTTTTTACGCAATATGCCATTGATACGACGAACGTATTTGTTTGCGTCTTCATTTTGACGGTTGTTAAAGGCATTTCTACAATAATCGGAACAAAATTTCTGATCCTTTCTTCCGCGTAATTTGTCTTTACATTCCAGACAGATACGTTCACTCATAACACTAGATAATTAGGCGTTTACGGATGCAATGTTAACATTAATTAACAGCAAAACCAAGTAAAAAACCGCCAAATATTGGCAACTTTGCTCCAAGAAATTACCCAAATTATGTCTTCTTTAGAAAATGATACCTTAAGTCCTGCTGAAAGTTTAAGACTCTTGGCCGACAAAATTCAAATGGAAAACCACATCGTGCAATTACTACGCAAAGAGATGAGCAAAGTGATTGTTGGTCAATCGTATATGGTAGACCGCTTACTGATTGCATTATTAGCAAATGGACACGTATTATTGGAAGGTGTTCCAGGTTTAGCAAAAACCTTAGCAATTAAAAGTTTGGCTCAAGCCTTGGATGCTACGTTTAGTCGCATTCAATTTACACCTGATTTACTTCCAGCGGATGTGAGTGGTACGCAGATGTATAACCAAAAAAGTGAAACATTCAGCGTGAAGAAAGGTCCTATCTTTGCCAATTTTGTACTAGCAGATGAGATCAATCGTGCACCAGCGAAAGTACAAAGTGCATTGTTGGAGGCAATGGAAGAGCGTCAAATTACCATAGGTGATGAAACGTTTCAATTGCCAAATCCTTTTTTAGTTCTAGCAACACAAAACCCTATCGATCAAGAAGGTACATATATGTTACCTGAGGCACAAGTAGATCGTTTTATGTTGAAGGTGGTGTTAGACTACCCGAAAATGGAAGAAGAGAAATTGATTATCCGCGCTAATGTGCGCAAAGAAGGATTGGAGAAAATTTCCAAAACGCTCTCTACTGCAGATGTACTTCGCTTACGCGAATTAACACGCGAAATTTACTTAGACGAAAAAATAGAACAATACATTGTGGACTTAGTGTTCGCGACACGTAATCCAAGTAAATATGGATTGCCCAATTTGGAAACCTTGATTTCTTTTGGTTGTTCTCCTCGTGCAAGTATCAATTTAGCATTAGCAGGAAAAGCGCATGCATTCTTAAATAATCGTGCATTTGTGATTCCAGAAGACATTCGTGCAGTTGCTGTGGATGTGATGCAACACCGTATCGGATTAAGTTATGAAGCGGAAGCAGAAAATATGACTGCGAAGAAAATTGTAGAGGCAGTGATAAATCGCGTGGATGTACCGTAATTATTTGAACTTTTTCTTCCTCCCTTAAGGGAGGATTGAGGAGGGTGACAAATTCCTACTTTTCTAAAAATATTCATGACAACAACCGAACTACTCGAAAAAATTCGTCGTATTGAAATAAAAACGAAAGGACTAACCAAACAGTTCTTTACGGGTCAATACCATTCTTCATTCAAAGGGAGAGGTATGACCTTTAGTGAGGTACGCGAATATCAGTTGGGAGATGAAGTTCGAACCATTGATTGGAACGTAACGGCACGTTTTCGTAGTCCTTATGTGAAGGTTTTTGAAGAAGAGCGTGAGTTGATCGTCATGTTGTTAGTCGACATTTCTGGTTCAACCAATTTTGGTACAGGTGGAAAAACGAAAAAAGAATTAGCACTAGAATTAATGGCCGTACTTGCTTTTTCAGCGATCGAAAATAACGACAAAGTAGGAGCCATGTTTATTTCAGATGGTGTTGAGAAATACATTACTCCTGGAAAAGGTAAAAAACATGTCTTATATATCTTACGCGAATTCATCGAATTTGAGGCGAAAAGCAAAACAACTAATTTGGTGAAAGGCTTGGAGTTTTTTAGAAATTGCATGAAAAAACGTACAGTATGTTTTGTGATTAGTGATTTTATTGATGAACATCCAATAGAAAGCGCATTAGCTTTGTTGAAACGTAAACACGACATGATAGCTTTGCGCATCCAAGATGAAGCGGAGTATATTTTACCAGATTTAGGTTTAATTCAACTATACAACGCCGAAACAGGAACCACCAATTGGGTGAATACTTCCGATAAAAAAACACGCCAACGTTTCGAAGCACAAGCTATAGCTCATAATGAAACATTGGCAGCACTTTTTAAACGCATTGGTATCCAACAAGAAGTGTTGAATACATCTGAAGATTACATTCCTAAATTAGTTCACTTATTTCAACGACATAAAAAATGATTAAAACGGTTTACGTAGTTGTTTGTTGTTTGTTGTCCTACATAGCTGTAGCTCAATCAAAAGCGTATGTGCGAAGAAATACTTTTTTATTGGGGGAACAAACCGAACTTATTTATGAGGTGAAAGGAGTTAAGAATACAGATAAGCTTTCATTTATTCCACAACAGAAAACAATTATAGGTGCCAAAGGAGTTGAAATTATTGGACAATTTCAAGATACGCTCATCCCATCCGGTAAGGTGTTTACTTGGCAAGGTTCGTATACGATTACTGCGTGGGATTCAGGCCGTGTAACAATACCTGAAACCACCATCCGCGTAAATGATTCCGTTCTTCAATTGAGTGCGCTAAGTTTATTTATTAAAACCCCTAAAATTAAAGAAGGAAAAGGCTTATACGACATCAAAGAAGGATTTGAAGAAGTTCCTTCGCGTACTTCCCTATTCTTCCAAAAAAATTGGGGGTGGATTGTAGGAGGTTTGTTGCTTCTTATTGGACTCATTCTCTATGTTAGATTCAGAAAGAAAAAAGTAAAAAACAACCCAGAAATAACACTTTCATTAAGGGAGATGACCATCCAAGAAATTGATGCCTTGTTTGAGAAACGTTTGTGGGAACAGGAGGGATTGAAAGAACATTATTTCCAATTATCATTGATACTAAGAACCTATTTAGGGAAGCGCTATACCTTATCCTTGATGGATAAAACAAGTTATCAAATTGAAGTGTTATTGGGACAATTGAATCTACACCATGACTTACAAACAGAAATTAATGGAATGTTGAACCAAGCAGATTTAGTAAAATTTGCGAAATCATCTCCAGACATATCAGAGGTAACGCGAAGCATACAACGCGCAAAAGATGTTGTCACTAAAACAAGTAAATTCGGTGAGTAAATTATTGAACATACAACTTGGGAATTATGAATTCTTGTCTCCACATTTCTTGTGGTTACTCATATTCGTGCCCTTTTTCTTGTGGCGAATGTTTACGAAAGATCGTTTGAAAAAAGGAGAACTAGTTTTTTCAAAATCAGCAATGGAACAAGCGTCTTTGGAATTGCCTTGGATTTCATCGGTTCGTAAAGCGATTTTTTATGCCTATGCACTGATATTCGTTCTGTTAATTATTGCTTTTGCGCGACCTTATAATTGGAAAAGTACCGAAGCATTCGATCATAAATACAAATATGGTATCGACATCATTTTAGCAATGGATATTTCTGCTTCGATGTTGGCCAAAGATTTTGAACCAGATCGTTTGGCGGTTTCCAAACAAATGGCCAAAGAATTTGTAGACGGAAGAGTCGGAGATCGTATAGGTTTGGTAGTCTATGAAGGAGAGGCATACACTGCTTGTCCTGCGACCTTGGATTATGACATTCTCAAGGCACAAATAGATAATGCACAGCCGGGAAATTTAGAGGGTGGAACTGCTATAGGTACAGGGTTAGGAACAGCGGTTACTCGTTTGAGAAACGATAGTATTAAATCGAAAGTAATCATCTTATTAACAGACGGGAGTAATAATTCAGGAACTATTTCTCCTGAAACAGCAGCAAATTTAGCCAGACAAAAGCACGTTTGTGTCTATACGATAGGTGTTGGTTCGATGGGTATGGCTCCTACACCTATGATGACTCCGCTAGGCATTCAATATGTAGATGCTCCGGTTGAAATTGATGAAGAAACATTGCAAAATATCGCAAGTATTACTGGGGGTAAATATTTCAGAGCAACAGATGAACAAAGTTTACGCGAAATTTATAAGTCGATTGATAAATTAGAGAAACAAAAAATCGAACAGAAAAATTACAACTCCGAGCCACCAACCTCTCCAGAACCATTTATCATCACTGCTTTAATCTTATTATTGTCCATTTTAGTTGTTAAACGCATTGTACTTAAAACGAATGAATAAGTCGAAATATACCTATCCTATAACACAATTAGTGAAGAAGATCCTCTTGTTCGAAGGGATATTTATTGCTCTTTGTTTGGTACTTGGAGTTTTGATAAAAGGGTTGGATTTTAAGAAAGCGTGGGTGAAAGATCTTGTTCCAAACACAATGCAAGATGGTGCGAAAGAACTAGCACAAAATTATACGGATCAATCAATCGATGTTAGTTTATTACATCCGGCTTATTTACTTGTACTCCTTTTGATACCTTTGTTTTTCGGGATAGAATGGGGATTTATGCGTTGGAAAAATAAGAAAATCAATGCATTAGGTTCAATTCAAACACAAGCTATTTTATTACCAGAGATACAGGTGAAACCCTTGTTTTGGAAGTATTTTTGGTTGAGAAACACCTTGTTTTTCTTGGCTTTTGCATTGGCTCAGCCCATTTTTGGAGCAGGAAAAGTGACTAGTACAGGTCGAAATGCAGAAATTCTAATTGCCTTAGATATCTCCAATTCCATGAATGTACGCGATATTAATCCTACAGAATCGCGTTTATCGATTGCGAAACGTTCCTTGATTCAATTAATTAATTCTTTGCGTGGTGAAAAGATTGGCATCTGTGTCTTTGCTGGGAATGCTTATGTGCAATTGCCATTGACCGGCGATTACGATGCTGCTAAAATGTATGTCAATGAAATCGAGACAGATATGGTTTCGCAACAAGGAACAAATATTGGGGAAGCGTTACTGAACTCAGCACGCATGTACTCTAAAGCGAAAAATGCTAAGTTATTATTATTGGTG
This sequence comes from Chitinophaga pinensis, assembly GCA_943324745.2. GTDB lineage: Bacteria > Bacteroidota > Bacteroidia > Flavobacteriales_D > Crocinitomicaceae > CANHVK01. Next base: position 85,349 of record CALPMT020000004.1, read on the forward strand.
ACAGATGGAGAAAATCACGAAGGAGGAATTGATGAATCGTTGAAAATTTTAAAAGACAATCAGGTTCAGTTAGCTATCTTAGGTTTAGGCACTAAACAAGGTGGTTATGTTCCAAACGACCCCTACAAACCTGAATTTGGTTACAAGATTTTAGAGAACGGAAAAAAAGTGGTGTCTAAATTGAATCCGAAAATGTTGGTTGAGATAGCTCAAAAAGCGAATGGATTTGCTGTAACAAGTGCAAGTAGTTTTCCAGACTTAGAAAACATTGTGGATCAAATCCGCAATTTAAAAACAGGAGAATCCGAAGTAAGCGATGTGGAAGTGAAACAGAATTGGTATCAAATTCCATTGTTTTTAGGGATTGTTTGCTTGTTGTTTTATTTGGGGGATGTAAAAAGTAGAAAGTTAAAAGTTAAAAATTGAAGTAGTATGTTTATTATTCATTTTAACACAAAGAACTCTAAGAATCACACAAAGAGCACAGAAAAGTTAGTCCACAAAGTACTTTCTCGGAGAACTAATGCACAAAAACTTAGTGAGCTTTGTAAAAAAAACTCCGTGACCTTTGTGTTAAATTTTAATCAGATACATAATAGTTTTTTAAACCTCATTAAAATAAATGCTGTAAGAAGATGAGAAGCATAAATTTTAACACAATGAGCTCAAAGGATCACACAAAGAGCACTGAGAAGTTAGTCCACAAAGTACTTTCTCGGAGAACTAATGCGCAAAAACTTCGTGACCTTTGTGAGAAAACCTCCGTGACCTTTGTGTTACATAAACAAGTTTCAGTGTTACTTTTCATCTTTTTCATTTCCTCTCTTTCTTTTTCCCAATCTTGGCGTTCTACCTTAGAAACTGCCCGTAAACAATATGCAGCAAAGGATTATCCTGCAGCATATAAAACCTATCAGCAAGTAGCGAAACAACTTCCTAAATACATTCACTTGGATGCTGAAATAGGTCAGGCTGCCTATAAAGCAGGGGATTTTTCAAAGGCCACCAATTATTTCTCCAAACAACAAAAAGCAGCAAGAACTAAAAAAGCAAAACTAAACCACAACTTAGGGAATGCCAACATGCAGCAAAAAAATTACCAGCAAGCGATAGATGCTTATAAAGAATCATTAAGGTCGAATCCAAGCGATGAAAAAACGCGTTACAATTTAGCATTGGCGATGCAAAAGCAAAAAAATCAACAAAAAAACACGCCAAAAAAAGATGAAAACAAACAAGAACCGAAACAAAATCCTCCAAAAAACGATAAACCGAAAGAAGATAAAAAGAATCAAAAACAACCCGAGGAAGCCGACAAGCAATTAAAGCAAAATGCAACTAATCGAATGTTGGATGATTTGATGAAAAGAGAGTTAGATACAAAACAAAAACATAAAGGGAAACCAACTAAAAACACAAATGAAAATGGTAAAGATTGGTAAACTAACAGCATCGATCATTGCTTTATTAATTACAGTAAGTAATTTAGTTTATGGCCAAAAACCTAACATTCAACTAACTGTGAACGTGAAGCCTATTGAGGTAGGTCAAATGGTTGCTTTTACTGTGAAATCCAATGTGAATGGCAATATTTCTATTAATATTCCTGCAACATTTACAGAAGCAGGAGTCATGAATGGGATGGAACAAACCATGGATGGGAATGGAAACATGATTATTTCAATTTCCTATACGCAACAAGGGGTCTTCACAAAACCCGGGAAATATATGATCACTGCAAGTGTTAAAGACAAAACTAAAACCTATAAATCCAACGAACTAGCAGTGGTTGTTCGTAAAAAGGGAGAAGGGAAATCAAAGAAAAATTATGAGCAATCCGATGATGATATTTCGAATTCGAATTTAAAAGAAGCTGTTTTTGGAATCATACAAAAGTCGAAACGCAAGATTTATGAAGGAGAACCACTTATTTTAGAGTCCAAAATTTTTTCTAAAGTTAACGTAACAAATATTATTCAATACGTACCTTTTAGTATCAAAGGTACCGTTGAATCTTTTGATATTGAAAAAACAGACAATGTTTCATTGAACCGTGAAACCTATAAAGGAAATACCTATTTGACTTTTTCGTATGGCAAACAATTAGTTTTTCCAGCGACATCAGGGAAATATATTATCAAACCATTTACGATGGTACTTCGTTACAATAATGGTGGATTTTTTGACAACGATTTTCAGTTAGAATCGAATGCTACGTATGTGGATGTCCTTCCACTACCAGCTGGAGCGCCGAAAGATTTTAATGGCGGTGTAGGTAAATTTTCATTATCGAGTTCGCTATCTAAAACTGCTGCTAAAGTGGGAGACATTATAACTTTTACCGTGAAAGTAAGTGGTAAAGGAAATATGCATGCCATTTCAAAACCGAAGATCAATTTACCTGTAAACTTGACATTATATGGTGATCCGGAAATTAAAGAAGAACTTGATTATACAGACGAAGGTGTTGAAGGCAGTAAAACGTATAAATTTTTTGTTAAAGTACTTCAAGGAGGAAAGGTTGACATGAATCCTATTTCCTTGAGTTATTTTGATCCATCCATTAAAAAATACGTGACACTGAAAGAAAAAGCAATTGCATTAGAATTAGAAGGAGAAATGGTTACTTCAAAAGTAGAAGTAACAGATTCAGTGAATTTAAAAGGAGACGAAGAAGTACTAGCAGTTCCGGTTTCAGAAGAAAAATTATCCGCTAAAGAAGGCATACCAAATTCAAAGCTTTGGATCGCACTTTTGGGCAGTTTGGTACTACTTTTAGGAGGAATCATTTACTTTTTATTACGTAAACGAAAAGTGATTATCCCTGTAAACACCCATGTTGAAATGGAAGAAAATACATTTTTAGAACCGCAACCTATACTCGAAAATACTGGTTCTATTCTTTCAGATGCACAACGTCTAGCAAATCAAGGTGATTACAAAGCTGCGTATGGTACACTTTCTAGATCTCTTACGAAGAACTTTCATCAAAAATTAGGTGTTTCTATGGAAATTCTAACAAATGATGAGTTGATTGGTCGCATGAAATCATTTGGTATTTCTGAATCGATCATCGAGGATTATTTTTGGGTAATTCGTACTTGTCAAGAAGCAGAATACACCATTTGGGATACACATGCCAATTGGGAGGAAGTAATTGCTAAGGCGAAAGGATTATTTAATGAGCTTAATTAATCATTTCCTTTTTTTAACCAGTTGGGCAGTAGTATCGAACCTATGAGGAGGTAGGGAAAATACGAGATAAGTCGCCAAATAACTGCTAAGGCTACAATCAACAAAATTGATGAACTAAACTCACCCATTAGTTCTCCGAACGCAAATTCTGCGATACCGCTGGCTCCAGGGGTTGGACTAATTAACATGAAAATCCAAAGTACTAGTTGTTTGCCTAAAATAAAGATGTGGTTGAAAAATGAGATCGGTAAAAACGCTGCCAAAACACAATTAATCACCAAATAACGACAGGTCCAAGAAAGAACTGTAGCGCCAAAACTTCCCAACCAGAAACGCTTGTTTTCTTGTTTCATTTCTGTGGATGTAAGTTGTAAATCGTGCTGTAAACTCAGCATTTTTTCTTGAAATTTATTCAAAAACGGAAGTCGACACAATTTGTACAAGAGCTGACCAATTGCTTTTGGATATAGAAAGACGCTGATAAAAAGCAGGACACATACCAAGGCAATAATTCCAAAACCACCCCAAAACACCACCGAAATGCTTTTATCTACCCAAGTCGCGTTTGGAAAAAGGAGGTCGGACGAAATAAAGAAAAACACAAAAGGAATTAATAAAATAAAAAAGAGATTATCTAACAGGGCTGTAACCATCACAATTGCTGTTGAACGACCCAAATTAATTTTTTCCTTGTTCAGAATAAACATCGCAACCGTAGCGCCACCAACAACTCCAGGAGAAAGCGCGGAGGCAAATTCCCAAAGTAAAATGACATTAAAGGCCTTTTTCCAGGTTAATTGTTTTTTGGTTAGAATTCGGATGCGCAACATGTAGGCGAAATCGCGCCCCACCATACACAAACACGCAAGAAATAACCAGAAAATTGAAGACGTAGTCCAAGAAATTTCTGTGATAATGTCGCTTAATTCTTCTTGTTTGAATGTTCCGTTTTTGCACGCGTAAAATTCTTGGGAATCGGCATAATCAATCTTGTTATTTTGGTTTACATCTTTCCAGCAGTGAGTCGCATGTTGCTTCGTTTGGATGAAGTGTGTTTGGTTTAAACTATTGAATAACAGATATGCTGTGATACTCAACCCAAAGAGTATGGCAAGGTAAATTTTCCATGAAGCGAAAGCGGAATTCATAGTAGAAATGGTTACACTGTTCTTTTTGAGTAATCTTGCGGTTTTCGATAAGAATGAATCACAGCTAAAACTACAATTTGAGTCAACTTGTCAACAATGTAGTAGTGTATGTGGTATGGAAATTTGTAAATTAATAAAGTTCGTACATTTTTGTATTTAATTTGATATACATAAGGTGATTTTAGAATTTGATTTACCCCAAATCGAAGTTGCTTTATAAATTGTTTGGGTAGTTTTGTAGATATTTCAGTATAAAAATCAAGAATTAATTGTAAATCTTCTGTAACTTGAGGAATATTTATGATTTTAAACTTCATAAACGATTTTCTAAATCATCTATCGTTTTATTAAAATCTAACACGTCCGTTGGATTAATAGTATAGTAAGCAATACGTTGATCCAAAATTTCTTTTTGCCAAGAAGTTAATTCCATAGCTTGAGCAATTTCTTCTTTTTCTAGTTTATTATATTTTGAATTGAATGATTGCCATTCATCAATAGGAATAAATACTCCAGTTGTATTTCCTTGATTATCTTGAATAAATTGCAAGTTCATGATATAAAATTAGTCTTTACTCAAATATAGTACATATAGAAAATATACGCAATGATTTTAAAGATAAATTACTACGTAAAGAAGTCATTTTTACTGTACTATTTTAATACTATTCTAGTTGATGCTATTCCTGAGTAACATAAAACAATTGTGAAAGATCGTATCAAAACTGCCCAAAAAGAAGTCTACATTTCTTGGGAAGAAGCTAGAAAGCAATTGAACGTAAAATAATTCATTATCATATATTGTTTTGCAACGATTCATCCACTTATTCGAAGCAAATAATGCAACGATTAGATAATTTGCATCGAAATCCTTAAAAAAAAGTTCCAATGTCTCTGTTATTCGGGATATTAACGAAATAATACAATATGGTATTTTGAAGTAAGCGGTAGTTGATTGAATAAGAGACAGTTATAGATCGAATGGATTTAGATAGTATTTTAGTCAACTACATTTTTAAGTCAAAATTAAAGACATTCCTGAAATTTACTTTTGTTCGAATGTTATTTGCTATCTACATTTATATACGTATAATAAAGTAGGAGAAACTTGTAATATTGTTTTATTATTATTCAACAGTATAATTACAGCTTACTCCTGACCAAGCAGTTGATGAGCCTTCCTGAACAACCTTTCCGTCAATTAGAACTTTTGATGTAATTTTGCTTTCATCCTCACTGTCGTCTTTTCTAATATATAGGTAGGCATTAAATGGGATATTAGGTTTAATCTCAATTTGAGACTCAATTTGAGACTCAAATTGAGCTTCATATTGCCAAGTTCCTGTAAAATAGTCAGAAACTTTAGCACCTGTTTTATTATAATATGTTACCATTGTTTTTACAGGAGATTCCGCTGTCTACTTAAAGTATTTATTTATCTATAATCTTTTAATTAGTTTTTGTTTTACTTAATCTGGACACTCCTTCTTTTGTTACAATCCATTTGTTATCTTGTTTATCAACTGCAATGTCCAAGATTCCATAGTCTAAGATTTTACTATTCAATGGAGTATAATTTGTCCAATTTGAGTTATTGTATTTTGATAAGCCCATAATGGTTCCTACCCAAATATTATTATACTTGTCAACTGCAATTGAAGTTGTCATATTATGAATTAAACCAGAATTTATAGAATTAAAATTCTCCCATGTTTTTCCATCATACTTACTTATACCGCCATCCACTGATGCTACCCAAAGATTACCTAGATTATCAAAAACCATATCTACGATTTGATTACTGCAAATTGAAGAATTAGTTTGATTAAATGTTTCTGTTACTTTATTTTGTGTTATATCAAACTTTAATAACCCATTATAACTTCCAATCCACAGAATATTATTATTGCATTTAATAAAAGTAGACCCAAGCAATCCAATATATGATGATAGATCTATTTCTACTAGGCTATTATTATAAATAAATAAGTAAGTAGATCTTTTCCAATCCAGATGCTGATGAGCAATCCATAAATTACCAGAATTGTCATATTCCGCTGAGAATATATTTAATTTTTCATTATTTGTTGAGTCTTGATAACTCCAGGTTTTATTATTAAAAGATTTTAAACCTCCCATCCCCCTAAAAAACATATTTTTTTCTAAATTAAATGGGTTTATAATTAATTTATTGAAAAAGTTTAGTGAATTTTGAAAATTATCCCACTTTAGATTATCAAATGAATACAATCCTCCAGTTCCAGCAAACCATTTAATATCATTTTTGTCAATTTCAACCGATAACGCATCAACTTTGTCATAATTTACCCAACAAGTATCATTGATATTACTATTGGAATTATTAGTTGTAGTAGTTGTATTATTATTTGAGTTATTAGTAGGGCTTGTGTTTGCTTTCTTACAGCTAACTATTGCTGTAATCAACAGCAGTAATATTATTGTTTTCATAGTTTTATATTTAATTAATTAGACTTCTTTTATTTCAGTTGTTGATTGAAAGTTTTAATCTTTAATGATTCTTGTTGTATATCAATGAAATAGATCGCATTTGGTAATTGTGGTGTTTTTTAAAACACACCCCTCTACAGCTGTTGCAAAGGGGTTGTTTTAATTTTGAGTTCTTAATTTAGAATTTGTAAGTTGCTCCAATGTTTAAATAAGCAAGACCATATCCAAGCTCAGCAAAAGCAGCAATATTATCAGTGAAAAAATATCTGCTACCAACAAAGGCTTGAGTTCCTAGTGGACTTCCAAAAGAAAAATTAGCATTTGAGATAGAACTTTTATATGAAAAATGGCTAAAAACTAAACCTATCCCTGCATAAGGGTCTAGTTTTTTGTTTTTTAATTCAAAGTGATAAGCACCTCTCAAAGCTACAGCAAGTTGTGATATACTTACAGTATTGCTTGACGATAAAAAATCATAACTTGTAGAGTTTCTTAAATAGTTCATACTTCCACCAATTCCTATTTTACCAATACCAATTTTATCAGTTATTGCCTTTTCATAGTAAACACCAACAGGTCCAAATGTAAATGAAGAATAATTAGAGTAACTTGAATACAAATCGGTCCAATTTACACCAATTGCACCAAGACCATAACTAACTGATGCGAATTGGTCTCCCTTAGAGAATGTGGTTTGTGAGAATGTTAATTGACTTACCAACAAACAAACAAAAATCATGATTTTTTTCATTTCCAATTATTTAAAGTTTCCTCAAATATATTATTTATTTTTCATAAATGATCAAAAATGATTATTTCTAAGATGTTACTAAGAGATACTTTAGTACTCTATGACAGAGTTAGAATACCTAGAACTTCTTTGCAGTAATATCAGGAAAATAAGAAAGGATAAGGGTATTAAACAAAACGAATTAGCATTTAAGATCGGGATTGAGCCAACCAATTTAAGGAGGATAGAATCAGCAAAATCAATTCCAACTTTTAGAACTGTTTGTAAAATTGCCGCTGCTTTAGATGAGGATGTGACAAATCTTATTCCAGAGGGACGTCCGAGCTATTAATAGTTAATACTTTTCTAGTTAAACTGGAATACTTTCTACCTCCCCTTTTTCAAATCTAACACCACCTCAATATCCCAATTTGGGCGAACTGTAATCGTTTCGTTGGACCAGCGTGTTTCTTCCGCTTGTTTTTTAAGGGTCAAACTACCGGTATCCCAGCGACCATTTTTGTTTTCGTCTAAGATAAAACGAATGTTGTAATCGCCTTTTTCTAAGAATCCAAAGGTGTATGTTTTTTCATTGGCTTGTTTGATGTGAGATTCTAGCAGTTTTGTCCCTTGAAAAAGTTCGATGATAGTTCCAGTAGGAATGGAATCTATTTTTGCAATGACGTTTCCAATTTGTTTTTCTTCCATCAGTGTAATTGGAAGTTCAGTTTTGTAATTTTCTGTGTAGTTTTTAAAACGAAGTGATTGATTTAAAAATTTCACTTTCATGTTTTTAAATTCGTTTTTAGGAAGTTGAATGGCAATTGAGTTTTCCGTGTTTTTGACAACTTGGATTTTTAAAGGAAGTGTATCATTCACAAATACTTGGATAGAATCTGTATTGAAACTACTTACTAGATCTGAAAAATAGATGACTATTGGTTGATTTGGAAGCTGTTTGGTATTCGTCCAAAAACGAGGTGCTTTCTGTTTTTCTTTTGACTGCAAACGGACATACGCACTGTCTTTGGAAGTTGCTGTAAGTATATGTAATGGAAGTGTATCTAATTGTTGTAGGTCTGTAAACAAACTCAAGGAATCCGTGCTATGTTGTTGAATATAAGGTGCTATTTCTTTGTCTTTTAAAAAGAAACGAGCAGATTTAAGTTCGTTTGTAGCTCCTAAAATCACTTGGCTAGGTCCTACAAAAGTGGCAGAACGGATCAAGCGTTTAGGCGTTGGAGGGAACATTAAAATTGGAATCGAATCATTTGTGTTTTTAATAATGTTTACTGCTTGCTTAGTAAATCCTACGTATTCATAAGATTGAGGAATCAAGTCTTTACTTTTATCATCGAAGGCAATCACATGATATTTTCCTGGTTTTAAATAGGAGAAGGTAAAGGCTCCTTTGTCGTTTGTAGTTGTAAAATAATTTGCTTTTTGACTGTAATTACTTGCTGTATCCGCTAACAAACACACACTCATCTTCGCAACTGGTGTTCGTTTCAATGCATCCATTACGAGACCTGAATAACTCAATGAATCAATCCAACTTCCTGTTGAAAAAACATAACTCATTAATGTGTCATTCCCTTCATGTATATCTTTAATGGTTTTATTGAAATAAATCGCATAGGTCGTTTCTTTCTTAAGTTCCCCATTGATTTTTAGAATTAATTCTTTGTCCTTGTCCACTGCTTCCAATTTTACATCGGAAGGTATAATAAACATGGTTGTAGTTGGCTCGTTTAATTTGTAGAACTCATTCAACTTAAAATGAATTTCCTTTGACTGAAAATTGGTCGTCATTGCTTTTGGGGTACTTGAAACCACTTGTGGTGCGCGTACATCTTGCGGACCACCATCGATCGAACCTTGAATGGCACAACCAAAGGTCATACTTCCCAGTAACACTAAAAATAAGAACTTAACCACTTGCATAATTTTTCTAAAAATATAAGATCTGTTTGACTAAAATCATTGTATTTATCGCTGTCTACATCCAAAACGGCAACAACGTTATCACCTTTGAAAATTGGTATAACGACTTCACTTTTGGATGCATTGCTGCACGCAATATGACCTGGAAATGCATCTACATCAGGTACCATTTGGGAAGTTGCATCTTTCCACGCTGTTCCACATACCCCTTTTCCTTTTGCAATGCGCATACACGCAACACTCCCTTGAAAAGGTCCCAATACAAGTTGCTCATTTTCGACCAAATAAAACCCCACCCAAAAGAATCCGAATTGTTGCTTTAACGCAGCAGCTGTATTGGAAAGAATAGCTATTAAATGCGTTTCATCACCTATTAATACTTGAATTTGAGGAAGTAATGAAACGTATTGTTCTTCACGCGTGTTACCAGTAAGGGAGAAATTTTCTGCCATAAACCAAAGATAAAGGTTATTCTTTGAACAAGCTATATTTTCTTACCTTTGACTATCAAAACAATGGCGTATCTGAGATGCATTCTACCTATGAAAAAACACATTTTCAAGCATATTTAGAAGAATTATTAGCAATTCCTTCTTCAGATATTTTGGTACATTGTTGTACCGAAAATAAGCAACTGATTTACCTCGAAAAGCCAACGAATACATCGATTTCAGTTACACTTACTCCTGAATGGAAGCGTTTGTTAGCTTTTGCTTCATCGGTTCATAAGTCTACAGATACACATACGCTTTGTTTAGCCATCAATACAGTTTCACTAAAAGAGTACCAACAAACACCCATCTGGTTAGTGCCGCTACGTTATCGCATGCTGAAAAACACAAATAAACTGGAAATTACATTTGAACTAGAAGATGCATTTCTTAATCCTTATTTGTCCATTGAGTTTAAAAAAAATCACGATGCTTCATTAGAAAACAAAGAGTTAGAGTCCTTTGAAGCGAAAAATGAATCTATATACCAACAACTCTTAGCTTCTCACTACTCCATTTCGGAAGTAACAATTGTCGGAAATTTTCATCATCATCGTTTTTTAATGGTGAAGGAACTGGAAGAACTTCAAACACAAATCCCGAGTGAATTGGTACAATCAATCCTTGGAAACGAAAATACTTCAATCGTTCCACTTATTTCTTTTGACGAAGGAAACCTTACGTCTTTAGATCTTGATCAACAAAACGTCATTCAATTACTTGAACACCATAATTTGGTGGTGGAAGGTCCTCCAGGAACCGGAAAATCTGAATTGATTACGAATATTTTAGGGAAGCGTTTAACGTCAACAACGAGTCAATTAGTTGTTTCCGAAAAGAAAACAGCCTTAGAGGTCATTGCTAAAAAATTAGCTAAAAATGGCTTAGATCCTTACACATTTTTGCTTACGAGTGAAACGCGTTCGAAAGACTTGATTGCAAAACTTATAAGCACATGGAAAATACTTGAAATCAACCTTCAGGATGTCCGACAGCCCTTGTATGTGGGACAACAAAAACGGGTGAACTTGCAACTTTTATTGGATAAATTAACGGCAAAAGAACTGGTTGGTGGAATTTCATACAGTACATTTTTAGGAATCCTTTCAGGAAAAGATCTCTCAAATGTACCTTACGTTTCACATGCTCCAGCGCTAAAAGATTGGTTACAAGATGTCGAAAAAATCACGAAATTTTACGCGCAACATCCCCATATAAACACATTGAAATACTTCCAAAAAAAGTGTTTCGATTCATCCGTTCTGTTGGACGAAGTCATTGCAGCATTTATCGCGGAAGGTTTGTTTCTACATGAGTTATTTGGTGTTTCCACAATCTCCGAAGTAGAACAATTACTATCAGAAGTCGTTTATTCCCAAATCATCGAAAATGAGGTTGTCAAAAAACAGTTTGCGCTTTTTGAAAAAGATACAACGCGTAAAAAGTTTAAAAAACTGTACTTCGAACTTCAAAAAAAACAGAAAGAATTGGAGCTATTAAAAGCAGAAATTTCTGTGTGGAAATTGTTTCCGACAGACATCCAATTAAAAACTTGGGAATCCAATTTAACGAATGGTTCATGGTGGACGCGCAAAAAAACACACAAGCAAATTTCACAATACCTAAATGATACGAACTTACCCCTCCTTGATGTAATTCAACAAGCACGCGAATTTCTTCTAGTAAAAACAGAATTTTCAAAACTTGAAATTGATAGTTTGAATTTAGGCGTTCAACCCGTAAGTTCAGAATTAGAAAGTATTTATTCATGGGTCATCCAATGGGAAAGTAACGAACTTTCAAAATTAAAAGAGGCCTCCAAACGTTCGGTGGAAGATCGCATCCAATTGATTGAGAATAATCACCGAATCAAGCAATTTATAGAAAATGTACGTACGTTTTTCATCATTTCTCCCCATGAATCCTACCTCGATTTTGGTCAAAACATCCGTGCGACATATACCCATTCACTTCCTTTTTCAACCTATTTGAATCAGCTTTCTACTTCGATGTATGGCATCATGCAACAAGCAACTACGTTTGATGAATTAGAGCAGCTAGTATTGAAATCACATCTAGTTCAATTGGAGAATTTATTTCCCATGTTACGTCACTTTTCAGGGGAAGAACTAGGTCGCAAATTAGCTGACATCATCCAAATTGAACATGTTGATCAACAAGCATTTGTGACATTTATTCATGCACAACGGGCTGCACGTTTTCATGCTTTTCATCGTATTCTACAAACACCTAACAATAAATTAGCTGTTACTGAGAAGGAATTAAAAGCACGATTAAAAAAAGGAAAATCATTGTTGGTCAAGGAATTTGCTAAAACGAGACACACTAAATCTATCCGTGAATTGCTGAATTCGGATGCTAAAGAATGGATAGAACTCCTCATTCCAATATGGTTATGTACACCCGGACAAGTAGCTACCTCCTTCCCTATGGCTACATCCTTTTTTGAATTAGTTATTTTTGATGAAGCGAGCCAATTGCCTTTGACACATGCACTAGGCGCGTTACAACGAAGTGCACGCGCATTGGTTTGTGGGGATAGCAAACAGATGTCTCCCGGTAGTTATTTCTCTAAAAAAACGGAACAAATAGATGTATTACATCATGCTTCCTACTATTGGAAATCAACGACATTAACACACCATTATCGCAGTCAACACCCAGCATTGATTGAATTTTCAAACAAACATTTTTATCAAAACAAATTACGTGCCTATCCGACAGCACACCAACAAACACATCCCATTCGTTTGCATTATTGTGAAGAAGGAGTATTTGTGGACCGAAAAAATCTGATCGAAGCTCAAACGCTTGCTTTTACTTTAGAAAATCAATTAAAAAACTCGGATAAATCAGTTGGAGTGGTTGCGTTTTCGCAGGAGCAGCTGACTTGTATTTGGGAGCAGCTAACGATTGAAGTACAAGAAAAAATCACAGCGCAGTTGGAACAGGGTATTGGATTCTTTAAAACATTGGAGCATGTTCAAGGCGAGGAGTGTGAACAGCTTTTCATTTCCATTGGCTATGGAAAAAATGCGAAGGGCAAATTTCAGTTACGAATGGGGCCTCTCAATCGTCGGAATGGGCATCGCAGGCTCAACGTATTGTTTACCCGTGCACAACAAAACATCCATTTATTTACATCTGTAAAAGCACAAGACTTCCCTATTTCTGACAATGAATCCATGCAATTATTGCGGTTATATTTACACGATGCCGAACAACTTTACACTGAAGAAAAATTCATATTTCCTTATGGATTACAAGCATTTGAACTCAATGCTCAACACGTAAAATTTGATTCAATTTATGCTACCATATCCAATGCTACAGAATTACTTACTTTTCACGCTGTAATGACACAAAGGGAATGGAAAATTAACTATTGATTTACACATTAACATTCGTACTTAAAACGTATTTTAATAATGGAAAAATAGCCTAATAAATGTCCATTAGACCTAATTTTAAATTGGATTTTAAATTTCTTGTATTATTGAATGATTAATAGCTAGAACCAATCCTTTGAAATTTTAGAGGTTTAAAACAATGGTTCATCCGAAAGTAGCATTTGTTCGTGCTTCCAACAGACAACTAAAGGTTATTTTTGGACTACATAATTTTTTTTAATATATTTACATTGTAACTTGTTAATTTACAACTTATTGAATACGGTTTTGACGTAAGTTTTTGTTTTTCAATTTTTTATATAAACTCTTTTATAATTAAATGTTTATTCGAAATAACTATATATTCTTAATATTTTTTATTTCTTTTTACTCCTTTTCACAAAAATTTCCAAGTCTGAAAGAATTAAGTACAGGAAAAGGAAGCATTGGGGGGTTAGATCCTGTTTGGCTTATTTCTGAATATATTCCTCTTACGACAATTCCAACAAATCCGGATAGCTATACATATAAAAAAGCGTTAATAAATGCAAATTGCGCTCCAAACGCTTGGGTGAACCCTTCATCATTGTCCGCTCCTGTAAATAATGGAAACTGGATCTCTTCACAGGGAGAAAGCTGTACAACAACAGGAATACCTGGAGGCTACAGATTCTTTAGACTTCCTTTAAATCTTCCTGATTTATGTAATGGGATCACTCTAAGTAATAACTACACCCTATATTTCACAGGCTACGTGGATGATAATATTGAAAATGTATATGTAAATGGTATCGCTAAAAACATTAAGGGAGGGAGTTATTCCAGTGCTTCTAAAATTGATTTTGCATTAAAAGACTCTTGGAAGGTGGGAGTCAATTACATCGATATTTTAGTTAAAAACAATCCGCCAGACAATGGCTCTGCTTCAAATCCTTATGGCTTATTGCTAGTTGCAGACCCTGTAAAATCAGCAACTACAGACTTAGACCAAGACGGAATACCCGATTTAACAGACCCTTGTCCATGCCAAAAATGGAGCGACCCAAGTACCTGCTCCCCTTCATGCGCAAGCTCCGGAATCACCACTTCCACACAACCTAACAATCAAACTGGCTGCGCTGGAAGCTACGTCAGTTTTATAGCGAATGCTAATGCTTCTAAATTTCAATGGAAAGAAAGTCGAGACAATGGCGTAACATTTACATCCATTAACAATGGCGGGGTATATAGCGGTGCTCAATCCAGCACACTAAACATTAATGGAATTACGGATAATTACAACGGATATATCTATAAATGTTTCTTTTTAAGTACCTCAAATTGCATCGATAGTTCAAATACTGCTTCGGTTACAATAACCCCTGTCCAAACAACAACTACCAACACTATTTCTATATGCAAAGGAGGCTCAACAACATTAACTGCTACAACTAGTCCACTTGCTAATTACTCCTACATTTGGCAGGTTCCAGCAGGAGTCCCCTTGCCTGGCAATGTAAATACCTTTAACACTTCATTTCCAGGAACCTATACCGTAAATGTATTCGCACCAAATAATTTGATTTGTAATGCTGATTTTGAAGATAATCAGGTTACTAGTACTGCTAATTCTGCAATTGCTAAAAATGGAGATATCTCATGCTGGACAACTACTGCAACAGATAATAAAATCGAGGTCTGGAATAATGGGTTTCAAGGTGTTTCTTCTTATAGTGGAAAACAATTCATCGAAATAAATGCTACACAAGCAGCATCCATATACCAAGATTTTTCAGGCATTGCAGGCACCCAGCTAGCAATCTCTTTTGCACACCGAGGTAGAGAAGGTGTAGATGTTATTAAAGTTGAAATAGGGCCTCCTACAGGTCCTTTTGTCTCTTTAGGAAATTACTCCGATGGTAAAGCTTGGGGATATTACACCACAAATTTCACCCTACCTACAACCGAGAAATATAGACTAAAATTCACAGCTGTTTCAACTACCACATTAGCAGGAAGTGGTTGTGCTTCAAACCCTTTATCTTGTGGCAATTTCCTAGACGCAATCTCCATCAAAACATCCACTTGCGCAAACACTTCCAAAGAATTTATTGTTAACGAAATACCACTACCAATTGCCCAAATTACTGGGGCAAATACTGTATGTAAAAATGATGCCTCACCAACACTAACTTTTACGGGTAGTAACGGGACAGCTCCCTATATATTCACCTACTCCATCAATGGCGGTGCAAACAAAACAATCACAAGTACAGGAAACATTGCCACTTTAGCTATTCCAACCACCACAGTTGGTGAATCGACATATAAACTAATTTCTGTCAAAGAAGGATCTTCACTAACTTGTTCACAAGCACTTACCAGCACTCTGACTTATAAAATCCTTCCAATTTCGGTAGGTGGAACACTCAGTAAAGATCAAACGATATGCGCAGGAAGTACTCCTACGCTGCTCACACTAACTGGAAATGTTGGATCAGTTACAAAATGGCAATCCTGTGAAGTACCAAATACAACCTGGACCGACATTACGAATACTACCGCAAGTTATACTCCAAGCACACTAACAAAAACGACTAAGTTTAGAGTTGAGGTGAAAAATGACATCTGTAGTCCAGAATACTCCAATGAAATAACCATCACGGTAGATGAAAAATCTATAGGCGGAACGATTTCTTCAGATCAAACGATTTGTGAAACGGCAACACCAGCTACACTAACACTTTCAGGAAACACCGGACAACTGAAAAAATGGCAATTTAGTACAACTCCTTTTTCAATATGGTTGGATATTTCAAACTCTACAACGACGTATACACCACCAAAATTAACAAGCAACACAAAATATAGAGCAGTTATTCAAAATGGTGTTTGTCCAGAAGCATACGCGCTACCTGCAACCATCTCTATCCTTGCATTGGAAAAATTAAATGTTAGTTGTGGACTGAGCTCAACCACTGATGTAGAATTTACCTGGACAGATATCACCAACGAAACATCTTACGATTACACTTACTCGATTGCAGGTGGATCTAGTCTCACAGGCCACGCTAATAGTAATGCCACCTCGGTGACTATTCCTGTTACAGCAGACGGACAAACTGTAGAAATAACATTAACACCTACTGGTGCTACATGTGCTCAACCGGAAACAAAAAATTGTATTTCTAAAACATGTCCTACACCAAGAACAAATCAACTTACAGAAATCAACGTTTGCTCTGGTGGATCAATAAACATACCTCCATTCACAAGTCCACTAAGTGATGCCGCAACCTCCTATACCTGGAGAGTCAATTACCCTGGATTTTCAATCGGTACATCCGGTACCCAAAGTGTCCCATACGTCAGCATAAGTAACAGTATTCCGCCTTCATTTACAGCTCCTACGACTACCACTCCAATCATCGCAACATTTTCAGTAAATGCTGCAAACGCAACCTGTACTGGTCCAACTATGAATTTTAAAGTCATCATCAACCCCCTACCTACTTTAAATATTACCAATGATGGACCTATATGTAGTGGTGTACGTCCCATCCAATTAAATGAAAATAGTGGAAACGGGATAAGTTGGTCTTGGACTAAAACCGGTAGCGGCATCCTATCTTCAACTACCATAAATAATCCCACCATAAGTAATGCAACACATGGAGATGTTGTTACCGTTGAAGCAAGAGATGCAAATAATTGTATAAACACTGCTTCAACAAGCTTAGTAATCTATGCATTACCGACTATTAATGCTGGAAATGATCAAATAATGTGTAGCGGTAATTCAATCACACTTTCAGGAAGTGGTGGAATAAATTATAGTTGGGATCAATCTGTAGTGAATGGCATTGCTTTCAAACCCACTATCACAAATCTGTATACGGTAACTGGAATAGATCTTAATAAATGTTCAAATACAGATCAAGTACAGATCGTTGTAAACCCAACTCCTAGTATCAATATCGTTAACCTAAACGTTTGTTCGGGAATTCCTTTCGAAATCGCTCCGTTGGATATTATCAATGGACAAATTGTCCCTAGTGCAACGAACTATACGTGGACAACATCTACACCAATAAACATATCTGGCGCAAGTAATCAACCAGTTGCTCAAAATAAAATTTCAGGAACCTTAACAAATGGCAGTGCTAGTGCCGAAACGATTTCATATACCGTCACTGCACACAACGGAACATGTACCTCTGATTTTAACGTGAATGTGAACCTTTATCCTTTACCAGAGTTCACGCCTTCCGCACGAAGTAAGTGTATTAACGAACCGTTGTATGTGAAAGCAAATCTTGCATCGGTATCCTCATTAGTATGGAATGGTCCTGCTTCCTTTACAAAAACCGAAACGAATGACAATGAAATTTTAGTCTCTAATCTTGCTTCAAGTTCACATCAAGGACTTTATACGGTAGTAGCAAAAGATTTAAATGGATGTGAAAATACTAAGACTATGAATGTTAGTATTAATCAACTCCCAGTAATTGATGCTGGTACAAATTTTAGCATCTGTAATAATGAAGCTGTCACGCTAAAAGGATCAGGGGGCGTAAAATATACGTGGGATAATTCAGTGGAAGATGGAATTACCTTTCTTCTCAACTCCAATAAAACGTTTAAAGTCATCGGTGAAGATGCGAATGGATGTAAAAATACAGATCAAATAAACATTAATGTAAATCCACTCCCTGACTTTATGCTGAGTGTTAATGAACCTTGTGAAAAACAAGACCTTATTTTTAAGGTAGACCTAACCGGTAATCCATCGACGGCCGGTATCTTGTCGTCGGATTGGAAAGGTCCAAATAATTTCACCTCCACTTCGCTCACACCCACGATTCCAAATGCTGGATTAATAGATACCGGTTATTATACTTTTAATTTGAAGGACAACAACTTATGTTCAACTGTAAAATCGATCCATGCAACAGTTAATCGAATCGATACCATACATATTTTAGATATTCCTCCAAAATGTATAAATGATAATCCCTTCATATTACCTATCACTAATATTACTGGTGGAACTTGGAGTTCTAAAGATAATACCAGTATCCTTAACCCGACCACTGGACTTTTTGCACCATCCAAATCAACACCTGACCCTAACAATAAGGTTGAAATTTCATATACAACAGCGACGATCTTCCCTCCAAGGAAATGTCCTAGCTCTAAAACGAAAGAAGTCATTATAAACCCCATTCCCGATAGTAATTTTTACGCAACTAAAACAATACTATGTATCGATGATACCCTGCATTTAATCGTCAACAATCCGATGACGCATGTGAATTATACATGGGATTTAGGGAATGGAACTATGCTCAACCATGATCACCCTTTCAATTACCTTTATACAAATGATGGTGATTTTACAATTAAGCTAGAAGCTAAACTTGCTAATTGTAAAGTAAGTAAAACAATGAAAAATTATATCCACATCATTCCTAAACCTTCGTACGTAAATTTTTCCCAAAGCGCAACTGAAATTGACTTTTATAATCCAGATATTCAGTTTACTTCAACTACAAATGGTAAATACGTTTATTGGAATTTTGGAGACGAAACTTTTTCTACTAGCAACAACCCATCTCATAAATTCCCAGAAGTTCCAGGAAATTACATCATCGAATTAACTGCTTCCAATATGGAGAAAAACCACTGTAGTGCTTCGGTGAAACATTCGATTTTTATGCCTGAACCTTTAATCTATTTCATTCCAAATTCTTTTACACCAAATGGAGATGAAATAAATAATGTTTTTCTGCCCATTTTCACCTCTGGATATGATCCTCAGAATTACTCGTTCTACATCTATAACAGATGGGGTGAACTTATTTTTGAATCACATAACTCCCAAATTGGTTGGGACGGAACCTACGGTGATCATATCGTTGAAAATGACACCTATACTTGGAAAGTAGAATTCAAGGAAAAATTACAAAACTATAACCATCTGAAGACTGGACACGTAAATATCATTCGATAGGTTTATCAATATATACCCTACTATCGAATGATTTATCCCTAGACAAGGACTTGTGAAATCAATAAGTATATTTTTTCATTGATGGAAAAAACTAACTTTTCAAGCGATGCGTATTTACTGATCTACAAAAAGTAGTGGTTTTCCTATTTTGTTAGGTCCTAAAAGGTTTACGGATAGACATTAAAATCAAAAAAAACCTATCTTTACGGTAAATTTTTAGCAAAAAAACCATGAGTGCAATCGAACTTTCAGAACAAGAAATTCAACGTAGAGATAAATTAGACAAATTACGCGCGTTAGGAATCAATCCGTACCCTGCAGATTTATATCCGGTAACAGACACAGCAAGTGCTATTTCTGAAAACTTCGAAGACGGTAAAACGGTTTGCATTGCAGGTCGTTTGATGAGTCAACGCATCATGGGAAAAGCATCGTTTGCGGAATTATTGGATAGTACTGGTCGTGTACAAGTATACTTCAACCGCGATGAATTGTGTCCTGGCGAAGATAAAACATTATACAACGAGGTTTTCAAAAAATTGTTAGACCTAGGAGATTTCGTAGGGGTAAAAGGATATGTATTCAAAACACAAGTAGGTGAAATTTCGATACACGTACAAGAATTTACCTTGTTATCGAAAGCATTAAAACCACTTCCGTTACCTAAAACAGATGCAGAAGGAAATACACACGATGCATTTACCGATCCTGAATTGCGTTACAGACAACGTTATGTAGATTTAGTGGTAAACCCACATGTAAAAGATACGTTCATCAAACGTACGAAAGCAATGACTTCGATGCGTAATTTCTTCAATGAAAAAGGGTATTTAGAAGTGGAAACTCCTATTTTACAGCCAATTCCAGGTGGAGCATCTGCTCGACCATTTATGAGTCACCACAATGCATTAGACATTCCATTATACTTACGTATTGCCAATGAATTATACTTAAAACGTTTGATCGTTGGTGGATTTGATGGTGTGTATGAATTCGCGAAAGATTTCCGTAACGAAGGAATGGACAGAACGCATAATCCAGAATTTACCGTAATGGAAATTTATGTAGCCTACAAAGACTACAACTGGATGATGGATTTCACTGAACAAATGATTGAGAAAGTAGCAACGGATGTTTGTGGAAGCACAGAAATCACGGTTGGACCAAATAAAATATCCTTAAAAGCACCATTCAAACGTATCTCCATGCGTGATTCTATTTTGGAATTCACCGGATTTGACATTTACGGAAAAGACGAAGATGAATTACGTGCTGCTGCAAAAGGTATGGGCATCGAGGTAACAGAATCGATGGGGAAAGGAAAATTAATCGATGAAATCTTTGGGGAAAAATGTGAAGGAAACTACATCCAACCAACGTTCATTACGGATTACCCAATCGAAATGTCTCCATTGTGTAAAAAACACCGCGATAACCCAGAATTAACGGAGCGTTTTGAGTTGATGATCAATGGAAAAGAAGTTGCTAATGCATATTCTGAGTTGAACGATCCAATCGACCAACGCGAGCGTTTTGAAGAGCAATTGCGTTTGTCTGAAAAAGGCGACGACGAAGCCATGTTTATCGATCAAGACTTCTTACGTGCCTTAGAGTACGGTATGCCACCAACATCCGGTATGGGAATTGGTATCGATCGTTTGGTGATGTTGTTAACTAACAATTCATCGATTCAAGAAGTATTGTTCTTCCCACAAATGCGTCCAGAAAAATTTCAAACAGGACCAGACTTGAAAGCATTCCAATCGCTTGGAGTTCCTGGTACTTGGGCGGAACACATGACAAAAGCAGGTTTCGCTAGCGTAGAAGAATTGTTAGAAGCAAAACCTACGGCAGTGCACCAAAAATTGAACGGCTACAGAAAGAAAAATAAATTGGAAATTCCAGCCTTGTTGATTGAAGAGGTGGAAGCGTGGTATGCGAAGTAAATCATAAAAATTCATTCTAAAATCATAAAAAAATGAAACAATTTTACAAATTAACAACGTTTATAGTACTACTAAGTACAACAAGTTTTAACGCATTAAATGCACAATGTAATTGGTGGGTGAAGTCCTTTGGTGGTGTATTTGCAGACAATGTTACCGACATGAAAACAGATATTACAGGGAATATCTATGTGTGTGGATCCTTTAGCGGAACCATCAATTTAGATAATGTAACTTTAACATCTGCTGGAGATAAAGATGTTTTTGTAGCAAAACTAAACAGTAGTGGTACCGTTTTATGGGCAAAACAAGGGGGAGGCATTTATGAAGACCAAGCTACTGCATTAACACTCGATGCTTCCGGAAATGTATATGTTGGAGGAAAATATAGCACTTCAGCTACGTTTAATGGAAATACAATTAACAACGCATCCTCTTTTCTATTAAATTATTCTACGAGTGGAACATTTGGTTGGGTAAAAAACGTAACATCTGCTTCCTCCATTGACGATATTACCTTAAATGGAGGTTTTCTTTACCTAACAGGAAATATGAATGGTGGAAATACGTTTGAATCTATAAAATTAGGGACAGACTATGAATATTATTCCTCATATTTAGCTAAGTATACGATTGATGGTAAAATCAACAGCGCAATCGGTATTAAAAATAGTTCCTCCTATAAAAAAATGACCATTGATAATTCCAGTAATATCTCGATTTTTACTGTATTTTATGGGAAAATTTTTCTGAATAACGATACTATTTCATCCATCGGTGGAGATGATTTAATCGTGATTAATTATTCTCCTTCTCTAACTTTAAATTGGTATAAAACTGGAGGAGGATCAGGGTATGACTATGCCAAAGACATAACAACGGATGCGAGTGGAAATGTATATGTATTAGGTACGGTTCAAAGTTCTGCTACTTTTTCTGGGATAACTATAAATACAACTGGTAACGACGGATATTTTATGGCAAAATATTCCAATACCGGTAATCTTGCTTGGGTAAATAGTTATGGTACAGCTAATTTTTCCGGTTATAGCAACTCACCAAGTCTATTTGTAGATAACAATAATACTGTGTATACCACAGGTTATGCTAATGGTAGTAGTAGTTCACCTTTCAAATTTAATGGGAACTCGGTGTATTCATCTGATTATTTTTATGGTGGGTTTATTTTAAAATGCAATACATCAGGAAATTTTCAAGACATCAAATTCACAAATGCTAACTTAAATAATATCTCTGTTACTAATACTGGTATCATGGGAACTGGTAATTTTCAAGGAGACTATAACAGCTTCAGCTCCAAAAAACTAATTAGTAAAGGGTTAGAAGATTTCTTTATTTGTAAATTAAGTTCCTTAGCTGATTTGGATGCTACCTCTTCCCCTGAATTGTGTATGGTAACATTAGATCCTACAACCAATAAGAACAAATTAGTTTGGAAAAAACCGGATTCTAAAAACATTGACAAGTACATTATCTATAGAATGAATACTTTAGGAGAGTTTGATTCGATTGGCTATCAAAATTATGCTGGAAATAATTATTTCATTGATAATGCAATTTCACCGGAGAAAAAATTGGAAACATATGCTATTAGTTTGCTTGATGTTTGCGGTAATAAATCTGGGTATTCTGATAGACATAAAACCATGCATTTAATGATATATTCAGGTCCTAACAAAAAATGGCAATTGATTTGGAGCGCATATACTGCATCCGATGATCCTTATTATCGAATTTACCGAGGTACAACGCCTACAAATAAAGTGTTGATTGATTCTATCTCCGGTTGGGATGTAGGTGAAATGCTTATGTACACGGATATTGATAGCCCAAGTGGTACTGTATATTACAGTGTGGAGGCTGTTACCGGAGAGGATTGTGAGGAAACCCAAGGACCAATAGTAGCTGGAAGAATTCGTTCCAATAACGCGTATTACACTGCTGAAACGATGGGCTTAGATAATCTGCAAACTTTAGACGCAGCAATTTATCCTAATCCTACTAAAGGCTTAGTAAGTGTTCAACTAACGGATAAAACTAGTGCAAACAATTCGACACTTACCGTTATCAATCCACTTGGACAAACTGTGTTTACGCAACAACTTATTCAAACTAAAACAGATGTAGACCTTAGTAATTATCCGAAAGGAATCTATTTATTAAAACTAGAAAATGATAATCATTTTTTATATCATAAAGTGATATTAGAATAATAAAAATGTTCGACCGCAATGCGGTAAACCCAGAAGAGCCGCAATGCATTGCGGCTCTTCTGGGTTTATAAATCACACAAAAACAAACCCTTTGAAATTCATCGGTGTAATAATATCCGTTTTCGCCGTTGGATATGCATTCGTAAAAGCCAACGTCACTTTATGCTTTTTCTCGGCATTCCACTTCATTTCAAAAGCCGTTAATTCTCCATATTGTTCTTCAATATAATCCACCTCACGTTGTTGTTTATTTCTCCAAAAATAACTTTTGGCAGTTAAATCCTTCCACGCTTTCATTTTCAGTCGTTCTGAAACCAAGAAGTTTTCCCAGAGTGCTCCAATGTCGTTTCGTAATTCCAAGGGTCTAAAATCATCGATAATTGCGTTGCGTATCCCATTGTCCCAAAAGTAAATTTTACGCATCTTTGTGACCTCTTTTCGATCGTTGGTACTATAGGAATTCAATCGAAAGATAACAAAAGACTTCTCTAGTAAATCAATGTAATTTTCAACCGTTTCAGATTTCACTTTTAAGGTATTCGCTAATTCATGGATAGAAACTTCTGAACTCACTTGATAGGCAAGTAACTTCAATAATTTATCCAATAATTCTGGTTTACGAATATCTTTCCAAACCAATACGTCTTTGTATAAATATTGTCCCGCTAAATTTTTCAATAATACTTCAGCATCATTAGGATTTAAGACAACATCCGGGTACGAACCATAACGCAAATGAAAAGGAAGTTGTTGCTCCAATTCGAAAGAAGATTTTGTTGGGTAAATCTCCGCTTGTGCAAACGGATACAAATGAAATAAAATATGTCTCCCTGTCAAAGGTTCAAACACCTTATCTGAAATTTCTAATGCCGACGAACCAGTTGCAACAAATTGCACCTCTGGAAAATTATCGATCATCATTTTTAACAGAAGACCTGGATTTAATATCCGTTGCACCTCATCGATGACCACAATTTTATATCCGCCTATCAAATCTTTAATTCCGGCAAGAGTTATCATATCCAAGCGGGAACGTACCGCCGGATCATCCCCATTTAACCACAACATCTCCTGACCATCAAACAAATCGTGTAATAAAGTCGTTTTACCTACTTGTCGCGCACCGGTCAACACAAGTACTTTACGCTTGTTTAACCAATAATGTAACTTGTCTTTTAATACGCGGTTGATAGGAGTCATGCTGAATCATTTTATTCAAAAGTAGTACTTTTTCCATTACAAAAGAAAATAAACTATGTATTTTTTCCACTATAACGTAAAATAAACTATGTTTTTTTTCCATTACACACTAAAACCCTTTGAAAATCGTATTAATTATGAGATTAGTGATTTTCATATAAAGTAGTTACAATCCTACCTTTTCCATTACCTAATTCCAAAGACAACAATTCTTTCGCTACTTTTACCTTCAAATAAAAAGGAGCTGCCAACACATCTATCCCGCTGTTTTGTTTTAAGCGTATCCCCTGCCCCGAAATTTTATCTTTATTTGGTTCAAAATCTCCAGAAGGGATATGTTCGGTAATGATGACATAACGATAGTGCGATAACTTCTCCAAAATCTGCTGTACTTCTTGATTGGATAAATGTTGCAGAACTTGTCGTACCAAAGCGCAATCACCCGAAGGTAGTTCATCCACCGCCACATCTAAGCAGTGAAAAGTTAAATTTGGAAATTGAAATGTTGCTTGGTTATGTTCTATCAAGGAAGGAACGATATCTATTGCGTGATAATGTTCTGCAAATTCAACCAACTCCTTTCCAACGTTAAAATCACCACACCCAAAATCGCAAACGGTGATTGGTGTTTCAAAGGACTGTAAGAAATTAGAAATAACATCGATGTATGGAGAGACTAAAACAGGATCATGCGAACCTTCCCCCGAATAAAATTCAGCAGGATTTCCACCCCACAGATTATTTTCATAGATCTGTGACATGGCGGCTTTGGTAGGCCAGGCGGTTTTTACTTTTTGAGGTTTTTCCACGAGTATTAAATACCCTTCACAAAATCTAAAAACACTTTCTTATGTAATTCCAAATCCAAGGAAGGAGAAAGCGCTACGCGCGCGATATAATCTTTATCGCCTTCCTTTGTAGTTCCTTGGGTGGAAGTTGCAGGAATAGTCCAATAACAACCCTTTAATTGTCCATAACTTACACAGTACTTACTTTCTGTTGGAATTTCAGTAATCATTCGATTAATCAACTTCAAATTCAATTCCCTTTTGTACGCCTCTTTTTCTTCGTGCGTAGTTCCTTTTGTAGGAAGGTCTAAGGAAAAAACGGAAGGTGTGAATCCTTGCTGCGCTAACTCTTCCGAAACAAAATTGATTTTCGCTGCTGGCAATGTTTCGCTGATAAAGTTTACAAATTCACGTGTATTTATATACGCATCTTGAATTCGTTGATTCATCGAAGGCAATTGTTTTGCTAAGATTTCCATTTGTAGGGGCGTCGCTTCGTTATCACATAAGTGTAAATGAACTTCGATTTTCTCCATCAAATCTTTTGCTTTCTCGTTGGATACGCAATATCCTGCGGTACATTTTCCGCCACTCGGAAATTTAGATCCACTGACATAGGCAATCGTCCGAACCGTTGAAAGGATATTATTTTCACCTAAGAAGTGAACATTTGGACAAAATGTTTGGTCTAAAATAAACACTGGGTCAATAGCCAATTCACCTGTTGTAGTTTTACGTTCTTTGCTTAATACATCTCTTAATTGGAGTAAGTCTGGAACTTCAACACGCGGATTGGTTGGGATCTCCGCGATAATGTATGGTATAGCATCTTCCTGCGCGATGATTTCTAATAATTCATCGATACAAGCTACCATGTTATTTCCACCATCCACTGGTAAATCTAACACCTCCACATTGTCCAAACAAGCCGCAATTCTTCTTGCTTGGTCATTGGTACCTCCATAGCAATTCGGCGGAACGACAATTTTGATGGCTTTTCCAGGATGATTAACAACTGCATCGTGAATCAGTCCCATCACAATTGCATATTGCGTTGAAAGCCCACTAGAAGCGACCAATGCTTTGATATTCGTATTGGTAATTTCTTTAATGGAATTTAAAACAATCGATTTATTCTGTTCAAAATTGCTTTCTTCTAGTTGATTTGCGTTTGTATTCGTTAAAAATTGAAGCACTTTCAAGGTATTTGCCGGAGTCATGGCAATCGTCTCTCTTCTTCGTACGTGTTGAATTTCTGAAACGTAGTAGTCGTTTTTGTCTCCGTTTACAAGTAGAATACTTCCGAATTGATTATCGATATGGATATAAAAATCAACCGTTGGAACTAACTCAAAATGACACATCGATGCTGGTTGAGAAATAAAAATGGTAGATCCGTCTATCGGAGTAACTTCCTGAACATTGTTCACTTGTACTAAGTCAAAATGATACCCATATACGTTTTTAACTATTTCCGCATCAAAAAACGCAGGCAATTCTCCAACATAGGCAATCTGTGTCTTTTTATGCGCTAATAAGTTCTTTCTTAAAACAGCTAAAATTGGCGTTGTTTTAGAAGAAAAACTGATCACATTTTCTGTTTTGATTGCATGTAAATTTGCTATTGCCCATTCTAACACACACGATAAAGGATGACCCAAACGGATGTAATCATAGGCAGTACGTAATTCCTTCAGAGCATCAGTATTTGCATTATTCGCGCTAAATAAACGTTCAAATTGGTCTAAAAATTCAGTTTTAGCTAACTTCTCATCATAAATATCTAAACGGTGTGTGGTAAGATTTAACCAATCCGATGGCATATTTTCCAATACATTTTTAACGTAGCTTAGCATTTTAGTTTGTTCCATAATAGTAGCTTTCGACATAACCCAATCGATTTATTTATCTATCGGCAAAGTTACACAAAGTTCTAGGATTGGATTAGAGACTGGTTTTAATTGCTTAACTTTTTGATGTATTTATCAAAGTCAGAGATTATTTTTTGCGTTTTGTTAAATGCATCATATTCTTGGATTGCTTTATTATCCGCTTCTAATTTAGAAATTGAACCTTTGCTTTCTAAAACTTTGTATTCATTGAATGTCAAAAATTTATTGACACTTTCTGCCAATTGCTCCATCGTAAACGTGTTTTCTCGCTCAATTAAACCTTCTATATAATCGAAATAACTTGAAACAGTTCGTTCTAACTGCTTTATCTCTTTTTCTTGTAAATAGTTTTTAGCAATCAATACATCCGATTTTAATATTCTACCATCAGGAGAATTTTTCCAAGTAGTTAAACCTAAATTTTCTTTCGATTTATCAACGGATTTATAAATTATTTCAGCGGCTGTTTTTCCTGTTATTGCAAAATGAAATTTGTTTTGAACAAAGGCATAGAAATTTTTAGTAATCTCCGAGTTTTTATCATAGTCGATAGAACATTCAGAAAAAATATCTGTAATTTGTTGGTAAATCCTTCTTTCACTTGCTCTTATTGAACGAATTCGTTGCAATAATTCCTTGAAATAGTCTTTCCCAAATGGTTTTCCATTTTTAAGCATTTCATCATTTAATACAAAGCCTTTGATGATGAATTCCTTTAATGTATTGGTTGCCCAAATTCTGAATTGCGTTGCTTGTTTTGAATTTACTCTATAACCCACAGCAATAATTGCATCGAGGTTGTAAAATTCAACATTACGTTTTACATTACGTTTTCCTTCTAATTGAACTATTTCCAAAATGGAAATAGTTGCTTCTTTCTTTAATTCGTAACTTTCATAGATCTTTGCTAAATGCTTACTAATTGCAGGAACCTCAACTCCAAAAAGTTTTGCTATATTCTTTTGTGTAAGCCAAAAACTTTCATTAAAAAATGTGACATTCAGATTTACATTACCTGATTCACTTTGATAAAATAGAATTTGTTGCTCCATAAAATTTAATTTGACTACTTATTAATCTAATATACGATTAAAAATTAATAATTTTAAGCTTTAACGTATTAAAAAGTATTCTTTGGTAAAATTCTTAAAGTAAAACTAAAAACAATATCAGATTTTCTATCACTGATGAAGGAAATACTATTTTTTAATTAAAATAAATCCTCATCAAATAGATTACTTTTGCACTAGATTGTTCTGAATTATGGTAAAAAAAGAAATTGCTTATTCCATGCTTGACCTTGCAGTCGTTTCACAAGGGAATTCGTTTCGTCAAACCTTTGATGATTCTGTGGCGATTGCGAAACTTGCTGAACGTAGTGGTTACAATAGATATTGGTTGGCCGAACACCATAATATGGATGCTATTGGCAGTAGTGCTACTTCTATTTTAATCGGAAAAATTGCAGAGGAAACACAACACATTCGAGTAGGTTCGGGTGGAATCATGTTACCAAATCATTCTCCGCTTATTGTAGCCGAACAATTTGGCACCTTAGGCACGCTTTATCCCAACCGAATCGATTTAGGTTTGGGAAGAGCACCTGGAACAGATCAAGCTACTGCAAGTGCCATACGTTCTGATTTTTACGAAGCAGCGATGCAATTTCCCGCGGAGGTTCAAAAAATTCAAGACTATTTTTCGGTGGATAATAAGCATGAATCTGTACGTGCAAACGTGGCAGAAGGAGTGGATGTACCACTTTACATACTAGGTTCAAGTACAACAAGTGCCTATTTAGCGGCAGAAAAAGGATTGCCGTACGCTTTTGCAAGTCATTTTTCGAGTGCACAATTATTGGACGCACTAAAGATTTATCAAACGCAATTTCAACCTTCAACTACATTAGCTAAATCGTATACCATAGCCGGAATTTCCATCATTATTGCTGATACGGATGAAGAAGCGGAATTTCTTTCCTCTTCTTACTACTCTAGAGTAATCGGGATTTTAACAGGAGACAGAAGTCCATTAGAACCGCCTTTTAAAATAACAAACGAATTTCGAAACATGATCCAACATCCCGCAGTGCAACAGATGTCCAAATATGCATTTATTGGCAGCAAAGAAACGGTAAAAAACAAGTGAATGCCTTTGTTGAAAATACAGGAGTCGATGAATTAATCGCTGCTACACATGTATTTGATGTGAAAGATCGTATTACATCGGTGGAGCTTTTTGCGGAGGTGATGCGGGAGATGAATTTATCTGTATGATTATTAGTTAATTATAACTATTCAAACCAACATGACTTCTAATTGTGGCGAATTCGCCATAATTAAAATTGGGGATGTTGACAGTTTCGCAAACACCCAAAAATTCAACGGTATTTCTATTACGCAACCAATCAGAAATAAAAAAATCACCGTCTTTTGCTTTTAGCATATCTGTCAAAGAGATGAATTCTCCAGAATTTTCATTTAAAATGGTAATTTCAGTCCCTTGAACGTTTACTTTATTCGATTTATTCATGGTCATATTTAATTAAATTAATCGCAATTTAATTATTTATTAATCTAATTTAATGATTAAAATTTAAATATTTTAGAGATTTGTATTTTAATGTTTCAAGAACATTCAGAAATAATTTTTTAATGGAATATTTTTAATATTCAGATTTGGATGAACTAATCGTTGCTACACATGTATTTGATGTGAACGACCGTATAAAATCGGTGGAGCTTTTTGCGGAGGTGATGCGGGAAGTGAATGCTGGGGTGAAATAATTTTTCTAAAAGCGAACAATCGCAATATCTATAACTCAAAATTTATTGGTATAATAATTATTTCATCAATAGGATTACCATTACAAGTAGCTGGCTCCCAAGTAGGCATATTTTTAAAAACTCTTTTAATTTGATTTTTTAATTCTAATAATTCTTCTGGCGAAGAATTTAAAAATTCAATACCTGAAACCTTTCCTCTTTTCGAAATATTTAATTGAACTCTTAAAAATCCCCCGTCTGAACCATCTGGAAATTCTAAATTTTTATTTATCCAACTATAAAGCTTGTCTAATCCTCCAGGATATTCAAGATCAGAACATATAAAATCTTGTATTTCTTCTCTATTTTCATATTTTATGTCAATCGAATTATTTTCAATATTTTCATCAAAGTGATTAGTGGTGTTTTTTATTTTTGAATAATCAATATTTACTATTTCTAATAATAATGAGTCTACCTTATGTTTTGTATTATTTAGCGCTATTGAATAAAATAGAATAGAATCATTAACTAATTTTAATTTATCATTAAGGCTAAGATATTGTTCATTAACCCCTGTTTTTAATTCTAAAAATGAGTTTTTTGAATGTAGTTTTATCAAAAATGTTTTATCCCTCTCTTTAATTTGTAAAATATTACTGATTTCATTATCAATAATAAGATTTTGTAAGTAATTTATTAGGTTGTTATTATCAATACTATATTTATAAATATTATCTATTGTAAACAATAAGCTATCTGTACTACTGATAAATTCAGATTTAATTAAATGTTTTCTTAATTTTTTTATTTTTTTATCATATTCATGTCTTACTATATATATTTCATGATTTTTTATGTTTTCATATACCAATTTATTAGCTATAGAAACATTATATTTTTCAATATTATCTATAATTTGAAGTTTTCTTAATTCTATATTTTTTATTTTGTCAATAATGCTAGATTTGGATTTTTCTAATTCCAAAACATTCATTTCAAATCTAGTAGAACATTGGTTTAACTCCAAAGTTAAATAAGATAAACTATCCATTAATTTACTATTTCGTTCATTTAAACTTTTAATATCTTGCGAATATCCAACAGAATAAATTATTAAAATGAACAATAAAGAAAGTGTTTTCATGATTTTAACTAATGATTTAATCAATTTTAAAAATTATTTATGATTTATTTAAAAATATTAATGCAAAAAATCAAAAAACTTGGGTAGTTACTTTCATGCTAAGAAGATTGCAGTTCGATCTTGTATTAACTGAATATATTTCGTTTTTAAATCATTAGAAAGAAAAGAATCATTTATTAATTCAGTGGCTTTTGGCAACCAACTCTCAAATCGTTTATAGACTGTTTTTATTTGTTTCGTGTTCAATATAAGATCAGTTCCCAAACGATCGAAATACCCTTTCGTAAAATTGGATTTTTTTCCTCCTAACAACAATGCGCTATCTTCTTTGTCTTTTGGTAATAGCAATTTTACATTTAATAAATCATAAAAAGGAGAAAGTACCCATCCAGAGTTTGATAAAAACATAGAATAGTTTTTCAAATGCATATCGTTATTCCCTATTACGTAATTAAAAACTGTTATCTCAAAAAACCGCAATTTATCGTACAAAGTATTCACTGAAAGTTCTCCGATTGTTTTTCCTAAGGTTTCTGTAGTACCCTTGTATTTATCACTTAATTCTAAAATTTGTAGGAAATCAATCATGTGGTTTTTAGATCCATCTGAATTACGATCAATACGTTTTGTGATGTAACATAATTCTCCAGATACTAAACGAATTAAATTCACAGGCACGATAGACAATGTAAATAATTCAGCCAATTTCATAGATACATGTTCATTTTCAGGCATCTGAACGTAATCGTTATTTTGAGGCTTTAAAATAAAATGTCCGTCAAGCGCATCCAAAATGGTTAGCCTATTACGATGTCCATCCGTCAATTTTTTCTTTGTCCAACCTAGAGATAATTTGGGTTGAACACCTGTTATTGTAATTGATAATGCAGCGGCTTCTTTTGCCAATTGTTCTATGTCTGAGAGTTGATAAGGCAAAACCGGGATATCCTTCGTTCCAAAAAACGCTTTTGCACAGGTTGAATGATAATCTACTTCATTTTCACCTAACACTTGATAGCAGGATAAACACTTATTCATTATCGATGAAATTTAAAGGATGAACACTCACTGCACCAATGGCATTCTGACAACACGCCATTAATAGTCCCATACGATCATTTTTATTAATTCGCCAACTCTCCGCAGCAATGTTTAACAACCAACCCTCTGGAATCAAACCATCAAAAAACGGAAACAAACGCTTACTTGTATACGACCTATTCGATACAGGCATGTTGAACGTAATAAACTGATTTGGGTAATTTTTTATATATTCATTCTCATACGTAAACACATACTCACCGGAATCACTTTCGGTTAATATTCCAGCTTTTACCAAATTATATTTAATGATTGCTTGTCTCATAGTTTATACTTATTGGACCTACCTCATGACCAAACATAAGAAGTACTTGATTTACTTTAGATAAACTAAGATTTTCTTTCCCTTGCTCAATCTTACGTATCACAGTAAGTGCTACCCCTGCTTTTTCCGCAAATTCTTCTTGGGTAAGGCTTAACTTTTTCCTACGGTTCTTTACAAAATCAGCTAGTTGATTCATTTTATATGCATTTACATACAAATATAAGTAATATTATAAAAATATATCTATTTGCATATAAAAATGTAATTGTAATATAATTATATGCTTATAAATATAATTTTAGAAAATATCTTTGTAAAGATTCTCAATAAAAACAATTTCCTCCACAGTCAATTTTTGAAACTCTTTTTCTTTTGCGCGATTAGAGAGTTGACCATTATTTTGTTCTAAGAAATTAACTAACAAAGCAATCATGCTGTCAGACATTTCTACTACTTGTTCAAGCTGTTTTTTAAATTGATCAAACGCTTGTAAAAAATTGATTTCTTCCGGAATGACACGTACTAGTGTATCTTGCACACAATCATATAAGAACTCTGCTTGCTTGGTAGCATCAAAATAACGGTAAAAGTCGATTGTTTCATTGATAACTTCTACATTATGATCCTCTGTTTCCTTCCAATCAATAAACTCTATAATGGAGTGTGAGTATGCTTCCAATACTTTTCTATAATCATCTATGTGGTCTAAAATTGATGCAGAAATTGGAAAGATGATACCTTGTTGGGAAAAATTTTGTTTCGCAAGCACATGATGAATAAGGTAACGATGCAAACGTCCATTACCATCTTCAAATGGGTGAATAAAAACAAAACCAAAGGCTATCACAACCGCTGAAAGAACAGGATCATGGTTGTTTTCTAATAAATTATTGGTTGTAAGTAATCCATTCACCAATAAATCGATATCCTGCCATTTCGCAGAAATATGTTCAGGCATAGGAACTCCCGTTTCTCGATCATGTTCCCCAACAAAACCTCCCTTTTTTCGATATCCGAAGGTTACAAAACGGTTTCCTTCTAAAATAATTTGTTGAAGTCGTAACAATTCTTCATTACTCAATGTATTCATCCCCGCCTGACCAATCGCTTTTCCCCATCGAACAGCACGATTCGTAGGTGGCGTTTCTCCCTCGATGGTAAAAGATGCTTTCGAGTCTTTCAATAATAAAAAAGCAGAAGCTCGTTGCAAAACACTCTTTAACACGGAATTCAAATATGTGGTATTTGCTGCCGATATATTGGAATGGATGTAATTTTCTAATTTTTCAGTTTTAAATATCAGTGGACAAAAATCAACGGTTCCTGGTAAATTGTTGATGATACGGTGACGTGGAGAGCTTACCCCTTTTATAGCATATTGTATCTTTTCATCAATTAATGGAATAGCTTCTTTGATTGTTAAATCTGGAATGTTTAATTTCTTTTTCATTAACCATTCATACAAAAACCAAATTTTACGAGAATACTGACCAGTTGGTTCTAATTGTAGTAATTTACAAATTTCTTCTTCAGAAATTTTAAGAAACAGAGATTTAAAAAATAATAGATTAATCCCTTCATATTTTAAAGCAAACACAAGATGTTTATACAAAGTATCCTCAAAAATATTTCTTGACGAAAAAACCTTCCACTCTTCATTTGCATAACTTCTTCGTTTATGGCTAATGATAGAGATTTGAACAGGATATGGAATTGTCAGTTTTAAACCGTTGATTAATGCACTATAACCTACAAGTATACCTTCTTCAGGTGCTTTTTTTCCTCGAAAAACAGAAATGTTTAAAAAATAATGTTGACCCTCCATATTCCACAACTTGAATTAATATGGAAAAATAGGTATTTTAATGGAAATAAAAGTATTTTTGATTGTTGTTTTGGAAAAACAGTTACTTTCCAGTTCGGGGAAATAACATTATTTATTCTTCAAATTTAATTACATTTGATATTCATTAACAATAACAAATGATGAAAAACCTACTATTTACATTAATACTTTTTTTAATTTTTAATTTTTCTTTTGCTCAATCTAAAACCGATTTAACAAAAACTGGGTTAAAAGGGAAAGTGAGTTTTATGTCTTGCTCGGAATACAGTTTAGTTGAGAAGTTTGGTGAAATTGAGAAGGGGAGTTTGAATTTAAAAGACACTTACAAATACGATGAGAAGGGAAATAAGATTGAGTTTAATATTTACAATGCTGAGGGGAGTTTGTATTCTAAAGACACTTACCAATACGATGAGAAGGGAAATAATATTGAGTTGAATTTTTACGACGCTGAGGGGAGTTTGTATTCTAAACAAACTTACAAGTACGATGAGAAGGGAAATAAGATTGAGTTGAATGTTTACGACGCTGAGGGGAGTTTGAGTTCTAAACAAACTTACAAGTACGATGAGAAGGGAAATAAGATTGAGTTGAATGTTTACGACGCTGATGGTTCGAGTTCTAAACAAACTTACAAGTACGATGAGAAGGGAAATAATATTGAGTTGAATTTTTACAATGCTGAGGGGAGTTTGTATTCTAAAGACACTTACAAATACGATGAGAAGGGAAATAATATTGAGTTGAATTTTTACAAAACTGATGGGAGTTTGAGTTCTAAACGAACTTACAAGTACGATGAGAAGGGAAATAAGATTGAGTTGAATTTTTACAAAACTGATGGGAGTTTGAGTTCTAAACAAACTTACAAGTACGAGTTTGATACAATGGGCAACTGGATAAAACAAACGACTATAATTGATGGTAAACCAAGTTACTTAAGCGAACGAATGATTGAATATTATTAATGATATCAATTGCAACCTATTTATTTGTATTATTTGAACTCCCAAAAACATCCGCAAAAATATGATTATCTTATCAAAGCCCGTTCAATTTCGTGGTATGGTATGCTTTCGGCTCTTTGTATTTGCTGGGTAAGTTTCAAATACTTTTTGGTTGGCTTTCCTGCATACTGTTTTTTAAAATGCTTTTTGTAAAGCTGTTCAAATAGTTGGTCGGTTTGGAAATATACCCCCAGCGTTTTATCTAAATACCTGCTCTTTTTACTTTGGGTTTGCTTTTCGTACATACAACCCCTGAACGCTGAACGGTGGTAAAAATAGGTGTCAGCTCAATATAACTTTCGGCATCGCTTACCAGAACGCGGGCAAACGAAATACCAAATAACCACTTTGCCTGAAAGAAAGCGTTGATACTATTTGCGACCTGTACTTTATGGGTTATTGGTTGCATTTGTAATCAAATTCAATATAGGGGTTTTATTTACCTCATCGAACAAAGATTAAAAATTAGACCCGTAGCTCACGATTAAGATTTAGACGTCTAAATTCTTCGCAAATACATAAAAGGTAAACAAGAAATGAAAATAAGCACGATGATAAAAATCGCGCGCGCTTTGGAAGTTGAAATTGGGGAATTGTTTGAGGGGATAAGATAAATAAAGAACGAAGAACATAAAAACAACACCCCTGTTTTTATAGGGTTTTTTACGCTAAGTTGAGGGAAATTGAATTTTCTATTAGTATAATAAAAGAAATATTTCTTAAATTAAGGATAATTATTTAAGAAACATTAAAAATGGGAAGGACTGCTACTACCACTATCGAACAGATTGATTTGTTAAAAAATCGTGGGATGATACTAGATATGGAAGTGGAGAAAGTAAAAGAAATTTTACATGACATCGGCTACTATCGATTGGGATTTTACTGGCATCCTTTTGAAAAAGATAAAAATCATAATTTTATTGAGGGTACAAAATTTTCAAGTATTGTTGACTTATATTATTTAGACGTTGACTTAAGATATCTACTTATTAGAGCATTAAATCGAATTGAAATCAACTTTAGAACTAATGTTGTTTACTATGTTTCTAATACATATAAGCATTCACCAACATGGTTTATTGATTCTTCAGTTGTTGAACAAGACTTCATTAATAACATTGGCGCGCAGTACAATGATAAGTTTAAAAAACAAAATAAAGTAATTCAATCTCATCATAATAAATACATCAATGATAAATTTGCTCCAGCATGGAAAACACTTGAATTTTTTACATTCGGCTCTATTTTAAAATTATACTCCTCTTTAAAAAATGAAGATTTACAAAACAAAATAAGTTCAAAATATGGAGTGAAAAAGATAGATAAATTCAAAAATCTTATTAATACAATTATTTATGTAAGAAATGCATGTGCACATGGAGGAGTAATTTTCGATTTAAAAACACCAAAGGGTATTTCACAACTACCTCATTTTAAATTCAATAACGGAAATAGACATAGTTTAGATTCCACAATTCGTGTAATCTCTTTTTTTCTAAATCAAATTTCCAATAATCGAAAAAATGAATTAGATAAAGAAATTGAATCACTCTTTAATTCTCATAGAGAAAACAATGATATTAAAACGATTATAGAAGAAAAAATTGGTTACTCATATATATAATTTATATATACTCTTTTTTATATCAATCTTGTGTTGTACATTTGTAAATACAAAGTGCCCCAATGAACAAGCATTATTGCTGCACTCTAAAATAAGAATTAATAAGCCTTGACTAGCTCAGGGCTTTTTTGTTTCCAATAACACTATTAAATATCTCCAATACCTGCCTGTACATTACTTTTTCACTGGAACGAATTTCACGAATTCTATCCAATAACTCTTTCCAAAACACACCACCGCCAAGATTTTTTAGGCGTTCATCGTCCATTGTAAACCCTTTTACAATGTATTCTTTCAGTCGTTGGGTTGCCCATTGACGAAAACGAGTACCTTGAATAGATTTCACTCGGTAACCAACAGAAATGATTACATCGAGGTTGTAATATTCTATCTCTCTTTCTACCTCTCGATTTCCTTCCATTCGAACTTGTCGGAAATTCCGACGAGTTGAATTTTGTTCTAATTCTTCTTCTTTATATATATTTGAAATATGTTCTGTAATAGTGCTTCTACTTTTGCCAAAAAGTTGAGCCATTTGCTCTTGTGTTAGCCATACGGTTTCATTCTCTAGTTTAACATCAACCTTCGTTAAACCATCCTCAGTTGTGTACAATATAATTTCACTCATCACTCCATAAAATTGGAAAACTCACTTATTCAATAAAAAGGTAACTAGTATTCTTCTATTTTCCAAAAAACCGAACGATATAAAATACGTAACATTCTTAAATGGAAAGTAATTTTATCAGTATTTACAAGGGTTTCATCGCTCCTATTTGCCGATGCAAAACTTACTAAAGATATTCCCCAACAAGTCATCGGTACTAATATCCCCCGTAATATTCCCCAAATGATACATCCCTTGACGAATATCCATCGCGATAAAATCACCTGTCGTGCCATTTTCTAGTCCTTCCGAAGCTGCTTGTAAAGCCACCGCGGTTTTTTGTAACTCCTCCACGTGACGTGCATTAGTTACAATCACCTCTTGTTGGATATCCACGCCTTGCGTAATTTGCGCTACCATCCACGTCGATAATTCAGAAATCCCTGCGCCTGTTAAGGCAGATAAGGACAAGGATGGAACATTTTCAGTTAAGGTAATTTGCTGTACATCCGTTTTATTGAGGACTAACAACACGTGTTTATCGGGATTGTTTGCTTGAATTTCACCCGCCCAATGCGCGACTTCTTGCACATCGTCACGCGTTGCATCAGCTAAGACCAACACCAATTGGGCTTGTTGTATTTTTTGTTTGGAACGTTCAATACCAATCGCTTCAATTTTGTCGCTGTCAGAATCACTTAATCCCTCACGAATTCCTGCGGTATCTATCAAACGGAATAAAATCCCATCGATGTTTAAGGTTTCTTCAATCACATCGCGGGTTGTTCCTGCGATATCACTTACGATTGCACGTTCTTCGCCCAATAATTGGTTCAACAAGGTACTTTTACCCGTATTTGGTGCGCCAACAATGGCTACTGGAACACCATTTTTCAATGCATTCCCTAAATCAAACGAGCGAATTAATTTTTGAATATAGGTCAACACCTCTTTTACCAAGGCTTTTAATTCTGTACGATCTGCAAATTCTACATCTTCTTCCGCGAAATCCAACTCCAACTCTACCAAACTCGCAAAGTGGATTAACTTCTCACGTAAATCGCGTAGCTCATTCGAAAACGAACCGCGTAATTGGTTCATCGCGACTTGGTGTGCACGCTTGCTTTGGGACGAAATCAAATCAGCCACTGCTTCTGCTTGCGACAAATCCATTTTTCCATTCATAAACGCACGCATCGTGAATTCACCTGGTTGGGCCGTACGACATCCCTGTGCTATCAGTAATTGTAAAATTTGCTGTTGGATGTAGGTCGAACCATGACAAGCAATCTCTACGGTTGGTTCACCTGTAAAACTCTTACCACCATGCAACACGGTCAACAATACTTCATCTATAATTTCTTCCCCATTTCGGATGCGACCAAAATGCGCAGTATGTGAAACTACCTCACTTAAATCCTTCGAAAAAATTGCCGAAACAATCTCCAATGCTTGTGAACCAGATACTCGGATGACAGCTATTGCCCCCATGCCGTTTGCAGTGGAAAGCGCACAGATTGTATCGTTGTTATGGCCGAAATGGTTCATTATTTTTTTCTAAAGAATATACGAATTGGTATCCCTGAAAAGTTAAAGTTTTCACGAATTTTATTCTCCAAGAAACGCTTGTAACTCTCCGCTACATATTGTGGTAAATTACAGAAAAATGCAAATGCTGGTGCATGTGTTGGCAATTGCGTCACATACTTAATTTGTACGTATTTACTTTTTACAGATGGTGGTGGGGTTGCGTCAATGATTGGCAATAACAAGTCGTTCAAATCCGAAGTAGAAACTTTCTTGATACGGTTGGAATAAACTTCCATCGCTGTTTCCAATGCTTTGTGAATACGTTGTTTGGTTACTGTAGAGGTAAAGATGATCGGAACATCGTTGTATGGTGCCAATTGTTCACGTATTCTCTCCTCATACTCATTCATGGTCATGTGGTCTTTTTCCACTAAATCCCATTTGTTGACTAAAACAACCACTCCTTTGTGATTTTTCTCAATCATATAATAAATAACCAAGTCTTGCTTTTGAATTCCTTCCGTTGCATCGATCATTAAGATACAAACGTCCGAATTTTCGATGGTACGTACCGCTCGAAGCGTAGAATAATATTCAATATCTTCAGTTACTTTCGCTTTTTTACGAATTCCTGCAGTATCTACCAAGATAAAGTCGAATCCAAAGGCTTTATAACGCGTATTAATCGCGTCACGCGTCGTTCCAGAGATATCGGTTACAATGTTTCGGTCTTGACCCGTAATCGCGTTTACAAACGAGGATTTACCCACATTTGGTTTTCCGACAATTGCGATACGCGGAGTATCGGTATCGTCTTCAAAAGGAGCGTTTTTATCAAATACTTTTACTAAATCGTCTAATAATTCGCCTGTTCCACTACCATTGGCTGCAGAAAGATCATATACTTCTCCTAATCCTAAAGACCAGAATTCAGCCGACATTCCGAAACGTAATGCGCTATCTACTTTGTTTGCAACGATAAATACTTTCTTTTTAGACTTACGAAGCATCGCAGCAACAGTCTCGTCTAAATCTACAATTCCGGTTGTAACGTCCAACACAAATAAAATCACGTTTGCTTCTTCAATCGCTAATTTTACTTGTTTACGGATTTCCCCTTCGAAAATATCTTCCGAACCATGTACATATCCTCCTGTATCGATTACCGAGAAAGGTACGCCATTCCACTCACCACGTCCGTAAATACGGTCACGTGTTACCCCACTCACCTCTTTCACGATCGCATTTTGCGATTCCGTTAATCGATTGAAAATTGTAGATTTTCCTACATTTGGTCTACCTACGATTGCTATTATATTACTCATTATCTTTATTTGTTGAAGGCAAAATGAATTACTTTTTCTTCGTTCAACTTCAAAATTTACGTTATCATTTACTCCAGTAAACTTTTTATTTTCCTCAAAAAACCCTAATCTATTTTCCTTTCAATCTATTTAATTACTATGTATATTTTACTCTCGCCTCACAACATCTCTCGGTTCCTGAGCCTGCCGAAGGATCGTCACTTGGTTCCTGAGCTGCCCCATTGAGCCTGCCGAAATGCGCCTCACAACGTCTCTCTTCACACGTCACTTCGTCACTTGGTTCCTGAGCTTGTCGAAGGACTAATACCCGTACTTCTTCAACTTCACTTCCGATTCTCTCCAATCCTTATCCACTTTCACAAAGGTTTCTAGAAAAACTTGTTTCCCTACAAAACCTTCGATGTCTTTACGTGCTTCACGACCTATTCGCTTTAGCATTTCACCGCCTTTACCGATGATGATTCCTTTTTGAGAATCACGTTCCACAACGATCACTGCACGAATACGAATGATTTTTTCTTCCACTTCGTAGGTATCCACTTCCACTTGACAAGAATATGGAACCTCTTTGTCGCAATGTAAGAAGATTTTCTCGCGTATCATCTCCGAAACGAAGAAACGAACTGGCCGATCGGATAAATCATCTTTATCGAAATAGGGTGGAGAAACTGGTAATAACTCCAAAATACGTTGCCATACCCAGTCTTTCCCAAAACCATGTAAGGCAGAAACAGCGATAACTTCCGCATTCGGAACTTTTTCTTTCCAATAGGCCAAACGCGTTTCTACTTGTTCTTGTTTTCCAAGATCCACTTTGTTGACAATACAAAGTACTGGAATTTTTAATTTTTTAACACGCTCTAAAGTTGCAGCGTGATTCATTTCACTTTCGTAAATATCGGTGATAAAAAGTAAAATATCTGCGTCTTTGAACGAAGATTCTACGTAACTCATCATCTGTTCATGCAATTTATACGATGCATTTACCACTCCAGGAGTGTCAGAAAAGACGATTTGGTAGTCTTCTTCGTTAACAATACCATGAATTCTGTGTCTTGTAGTTTGTGCTTTGGAAGTAACAATAGAAAGTTTTTCACCCACTAACTGGTTCATTAACGTAGACTTACCTACGTTTGGACTTCCTACAATGTTTACAAATCCTGCTTTATGTGACATTATTGTGAATTATTTATTAAATAAAGTTTGGAGTACAAAGAAACAAATTATATCTTTGTACCGCAATTAAAGTTTACTACTTTATTTGAATATAGTGCGGGGTGGAGCAGTTGGTAGCTCGTCGGGCTCATAACCCGAAGGTCGTCCGTTCGAGTCGGGCCCCCGCTACCAAAACAAAAGGAATCTAGAAATAGGTTCCTTTTTTGATTTTATCAACATTAGATTCACCCTTTCTGCGTGCCAAACGGATAAAAATCATCATCGCCTTTGTATGAAAACTTGTATACATTTTTCCCTCGTTATCCTTCTACTTGTATCCGTTCATTGCAGCACAGAAAACAACTGTGAAAATATACATGATCCATATTCCAACACACAATTATATAAAGTAGATAGTATCTATCGAAATGTGAACATTGAACATACGAATTGTACCATAAAAATAGTACGTACTAAATTCGATGAAAATGGTAAGAAATATGAAGAAGTGAATCAAGAGGAATGGTGGTTAGATGAATCTCCTAAAACGATACTTATCTATGATAATTCCAATTGTAAAATGCTATTTCATAAAAAACTTGAAGGTTTCAAAATTAACTTGGTAAAGCAAGATGGTTTTTCGAAAAATGGAACGTTACTTATGCATCTTATTAGTTCAGGTGGAGGATCCGGATTTACAGCTTGGACCCATCAATTTGTTTTTGCAAATAAGAAACTACAAACTAAAGAAATCATGCAATCCAATGAATTATCTACAATTCTAATGCATAAAAATACGAGCGATATTTTTATAATTCAAGGAATCTGGAATATGAGCGGCTGGAACGAAAAAGGAGAAGGAGAAAGCCATTTTTCAGCGCATAAACAAAAAATATTCTGCTACAAAGCATACAATCAATGCTATAGGAAAGAATACTTAGGCACAACCCGAAATTTATATGATCTTAAAGCTAAAACAGCAATACAACTACTTAAAGAAATCGTTCGTCACGAAAAAGGAATAATTCCAGCGAATGTAAACCCCATGGAATTTAATTCTTTTAATAATTGGGAAGGTACTTTCGATAAATAGGAATATGAAATATGTTTCTTAATAAAAAATTATATTTTTTTGTTGTCATTTAAAAAAATCAGTTGTACGAAAACAGATTTTTCAAAAAAGTAACTATTTTTAATCATGTAATTTAGTTAGGTAAAACCTAATTAAACTAAAACGGGAAATACAACTAGGAAA
Source organism: Chitinophaga pinensis (assembly GCA_943324745.2). Taxonomy (GTDB): domain Bacteria; phylum Bacteroidota; class Bacteroidia; order Flavobacteriales_D; family Crocinitomicaceae; genus CANHVK01. The sequence goes on from CALPMT020000004.1 coordinate 128,418, forward strand.
ACCGGCTTTTAAAAGTTTTATGGGAAACTAGTGAAAATAAAATATGAAAAAAATTTTACTACTATTAACTACCATTTCTTTGTTCGGCTGTTCAAACAATCCTAAAAGCGAAGAAGAATCTTTAAAAATAGAGTTTAACAAGTTTCAATTACCAGAAACAAAAGAGAAAGTTATTAAAGCGACTTTTAAAGAGATTCCTCTAGATTATATGCACGATGAAAAGAATTCAGAATTGAGAGAGCAATATGAAAAATCCGATGTGAATTTTGCAAATTATTACATTAAAGTGTCAACTTCTTGTGGTACAGGATGTATGTTAAGATATATCATTGATACAAGAACTGGAGAGGCTTTTGAATTTCCTAGATTAGATAATTGGGAAGGAAATGGAAATGTTGGCGTACTATGTTGCAAAAACAATTCTATTATAGTTGTTCAAGCTGATGGGGCTTGGTCAAAAGATATGCAAACGAATTCTACTGGTATTTGGAATTGGAATGAAAAAGAGAAAAAATTTGAATCTGTTCGATTAGATGAAATTATAGGAATCCTTAATTAAACCAAAAACATGAAAAAAATAATCTTTTTATTAATATCAAGTATCTCAATAATTGCTTGTAATTCAAAAAAAAATGCTGAAACTTATGAGAATTTCGTCTCTTCTATTTCTTACGTTGAAAATAACGGATCAAATGAAGTTCGATTAAATTTACCAAATGGTGGAAGTAAAATAATTCACAAATTTGATGAACATATATTTGAATCGGGTAAAAAATGTTCATACACAACAGACACGCCATTTGGAGGTCTCAATTTTCTAGATGGTGACACTTCATTTCATTTAGTAAATACCTCCTACGCTAAGACAAGTAGAGGTAGATATAATATGATTTACATTTACCAAAAAAACCAAAACGTTCTCGTTTATATGGAAATGTTAGAAATTCAAGGATTGGTTGATTCTAAAATCCTATTCAAAGGGAATATCTTCCAAACAAAGTCAGATTTATTATCAGAAACAGAAGAGACTTATAAAACTGAAAATGAAAAGAAAACGATGAAATTTAAATTTGATGAAAATCCAAATGAAACCATTGAATTAGTAATAGATGGAAAAGATGTTTCGATGGAATTTTATCAGAATGATGAATTGGTTAGAATGATCAAAGGTACGTATAGTAACAATAAATTTCTGATGGATGATAATGAAGTAGAATATGTATTAAATGAAAATAATTTATGTTACCATTTGGAAGGTAATGACTATTGTTACTCTAAAATAAGTGAACGTACTATAAATTAATAGTTACAAGAGCGTTTAACTTTTGTATTGACCCATATGCAAATGCTATAGCGGAAAGGGTAAATGGAATTTTAAAAGCAGAATTTATTGGATATAAAAACAAAGAGTCAATAGAAACGATGGAGAAATTAGTAAAGAATAGTATTGATATATATAATGAACAGCGTCCTCATTATTCCTGTTTTTATATGACACCTAATCAAATGCATTTACAAAATAGAATCAAAATAAAAACTTATAAAAAACAAATATCCCAGTAAACACGTGTTTACTGGGATATAATTATGTATTTTAGTCTTTAATAATCTGTATCGCTTATTTAGGACTAGTCATTTATTGGAATTAATCTTTGACCTTTCTAGCTCTAAAACTACCAGACAAAGTATATTGTTTTTCATCATTAAGCGAAGAAACTTTCCCTATAAAAGTACCTTTGACTGCGCTTGTTGCAGAATAAACATCGGATTTCGTAACAGTAAGTGTACAGTTATCTCCTGATTGAAGACATGTAAAATCGTCTGAATTTTTACTCGTCTTAAGTATAACATATTTAGATGGTTCACCTGCATTTAGATCAACTAAAGGAAAAGTAGTGTTTCCAATTACGAAAGAAGATTTAGAAGCACCTGATTTATCTATAAAATAAATCGTTAATGTATCATCTTTCGCTGCGTTTATTCCTCTCAACAACATTGCTGTAGTGTCTTGAAACGTTTTACATAAAGCACCATAATTTAAGTTATCCAATAATCCTTGCTCATTAAATGTTTTGTCTTTAAAGGAATACGTAGTACCATTAAAGGTTGCTGTAAATTGAAAATCCGTATCTTCTGCTTGAACTACTGCCATTGAGATAGAACAAACCTGCCCAGCGATAGTGAACGAAAACAAAGCATTTCCTACTGAAGAAGGCGTACCAGAAACAGTAAATGTTAAACTTCCGTTACCAGTCTCAAAAGAACCTGCTTCCAAAGTTGCTGTTAAACCAACAACTCCAGTAGAACTAGTACTTTGTGATGAATAACCGCCACCGTTTCCACCAGTATACGTTATCACAAAAGAAACATTAGATGCTAATTCACCATTATTCAATGAACCATTCACTGAAACCCCGGCACAATTTAAAGAAGCAATTTTTCCAGGACAAATACCTCCAGTTGTCCATGTTGGTAAGCCATCACAATTAGTTATGATTTGACCATTTGTACCACCACTTGGTAAAACACTTCCACCAACAATACTTTCAGCTGTTTTTGCATGTAAAGCATAAGGCATACTCAATAACTGGCTTGTAGTTATTAACGAATAACTTGTTCCACCTGATGGATCTGTTTCTGTTTTTACAAAGTATGGTCCTTTTGACCAATCAATACTTGTAAAAGCGTTAGAAGAAGCGTCTTTTGTTCCGCCACCGATAGCGATGCTCACCAATCCATTGGTATTGGAAGTTGCTGTATGTGTTTCTACATATACTGCCTTTCCAGTTTCAGAACCTTGCAACAAACTGATTTTCATTCCAACTTGTTTGTTAACAACAAGTGCATTATTGACTCCTCGCACTACTGCTTGGTAGCTAAAACTTTGTGGAGCTTGCGCCCATAGACTTATAGATAATAATACCGCTGATAAAACTGTAAAAATTTTCTTCATACTTACTGATTTTTAATGATTTTAAACGTTTGTACTTTTTTACCCTCGTTGTGTACTTCAACGAAATAAGTTGCTACTGGCAATTGTTTCATGTCGATGGTAGTTTCTTCTGAAAGCATCGATGCTTCCGAAATTACTTTTCCTTCCAAATCAATTAGCTTATAAGCTAACTTTTCTTGCTTGTAATTACCAACGCGCAGGTTTAAGTTTTCAGTTGTAGGATTTGGAAAAGCATTCAACGTAAAGTTAAATTTGTTTTCCTCTAAACTCAAGGTAGAAATTTCAAAAGCATGTTGCACCCCTTGACTCACCGAGCCAGAAGTGTTTGAAACACTTTGATAAGCCACTTGTCCGATGGAATAACTTATCGATCCTGAAGCATTAGAAGTTCCGCCACCTGATGCGTTTACAGATGTTTGTCCGAAGACAAAACCGCAGAATACAAGGCAACTTGTGGTTAATATTGTTTTTTTCATAGGCTTGTTGTTGTAATTAAGAGACTAAAATACGTAAAAATTGTTAATTGATAATTGATAAGTTGTTGAAATTAAGCGATTAAATTACGTAAAAAATTTATTTAACAGAAGTCCCCTTAAGTTTTTAAGGAATGGTTTTTAATTTTTCAGCGATATAATCTATCGACTTTTCTGAAATATTCAACTCTTGAACGATTTTATTCCAGTTAAGAAAACTTTGGGTGTAACGAACAAAAAGTAGACTATTTCCATCTAAAAAAAAGACCGCTATTTCTAACGGTCTTTAATGTCTTGTTATTGAGTTTATTGCAGTAGAATCTTATTTGTTTGGATGCGTACGTTTTTCTGATCCAACACTTCAAACTGATACATTCCCGCTGCTCCTAAAGTCTTCATTGGTATTCCCGTAATCGCGGTTTTCACGAGTTCGTTGTACACTTCTTTTCCTAGTGCATCCACGATTCGGTAGCGGTAACCATCTAAGGATTTTGCATCTCCAACTTCAATCTGCAGTACATCCGAAGTTGGGTTTGGATACACCGAAATACTTGCCATTTTGTTTGCTTGGAGACCAGTCGTTAATTTGAATTTCAGTTTTAAGATGGTGTCGTAAATTGTATTTGTTACATTACATACATTACCTACTGAATCAACTACAATCGTTGCGCGAGAAGCGGTTCCATTACAACCTTGCAAAGACGTAAAACTGTATGTTATGAGTTTTTTACCTAATGTAAGTGTCGATGGATTAAATACTGAATTTGTTATTCCTTGACCTGAAAATTTACCTCCAGAAGGGATTCCTAACAATTGTATGGATTTCTGATTTTTTAATACAAAGGTTGGTATTTCCTGTTGGATGTTTGTTGAAATATCCTTGATATCTACTTTTGGATTATCAAAAACAGTAATATGCAACGTATCTGTAGTTTGTGCTACATTGTTTTTAGTCACTTTGACAGAATAAATACCTGTTTGCTTCGCTACAAAACTTGCATTAACAGCTCCTTTTATTGTTTGTCCATCTTTCAACCACTCAAATACAGCATTTATAGCATCTACCTTCAAAGTAGTAGAATCACCTGAACAAAACGTTTTCTTCCCAGTGTTAGTTAGTACTGGCTTTGGATCTATAGTTCCAGTTACGTCAACAGGAATACTCGACGATGAACAGGTACCATTCGTTACCTTTACACTATACTTTCCTATTTCTTTTACTAAATAACTATTCGCAGAAGCACCTTGTATTAACGTTCCGTTCTTATACCATTCATAGTTGTTTCCTGCTTTATCTGTTACCGTCAAAGTTAAACTTCCTCCTACTGGTAAAATCGTTGAACCAGTATAGGTGATTTTAGTATCAGGTGCAGGATTGAAGGTGATGTACATGTTTTGATTGTTTCCTTGATACATACACATTTGATTGCTTACAGAATAATTACCAGTTTCTTTAACTACAAGAGATGTTTTGCCATTTGTACCAGGTATTGTTGAATAGTCTTTCATCCAAACATAATCCCATGGATTATTAAAATACGAATTCGTTTCTAATTTTATAGAGTCTCCTTGACAAAACGTTGATGTACCTGGATAACTTATTTTAGGAGACTCCAACATTTCAACTTGAATCATTGTTCTTTTTTTACTTTCACATGCTGGATTTGTTGCGCTAAACTGAGAAAGGTAGTATTGCATAGATCCAAAAAGCTTAAGTTGTTCATATTTTTGAAGCGAATCTGTTCCTGTTTCAGAACGATACCATTTATAATTTCGATCGATCTGATTTTTTCTACATACTTCCTCTAGAGGCATCATATCACAAACCTGTAAATAATTATTATTAATTTTAGGTCCATCTGGTAAAAGAATGGTATCAACGGTTAGAGCCGTACTCGTATTACTACAAGCTCCGTCATTCACGAAAACTGTATATTGTCCTGCTTTTTTAGCTTCATAGGTAGAAGCAGTAGCTCCTTGTATAGCCACTTTATCTTTAAACCATTGATACGTGTAATTTTTACCTGTATTGGAAGCTAATTTAATGGAACTTCCTTCACAAATTTTAAGTGGTCCAGCTGGAGTTGTAGTTGCAGTTAATGAGGTTGGAACAGGTTGAATGGTGACAGAGGTTGAATCCATACATCCAGAAGTATGCTTGACAAATACCGTGTAGGCACCTGGTGCTAGATCTCTAAATGTGGTGTCTGCTGTATAGTTTTTTCCATCCAGAGAGTAGCTATAATAATTACCTATATGTGCTTTAAGGTCTATTTGACCTGTTTTAAAAAAACAAGTTGGTTGAAGTACTCGGTTTATTTGAGCTGCACAAGGAGAACCCGTGTATAAGGTTTGAACTTCGTTGTCGGATAAAGCGCGGTTGTAGATGGAGATGTCATCAATGTAGCCATTAGAATACTCACCGAGACCTTGAATATTTCTACCAATTTGAATCGGCATATTATCATTTGGTATTTGTGTGAAAACACCTGATAAAGCACTAAAAATTTTTATTCCATTAATAAAATATGATGTACTATCATTCGAAATAGTTACAGTTATAAAATTCCATTGTTTTAAATTAACATTTACATCAAAAAAAGATTCTTGTTTAAATAAATGACTTACTATTTTATTAGTATAGCCGAATCCTAATTCGAAACTACCCCAATTAAATTGATTATTAGATTGTGTTATTATAGGGAAAAAATCACCATAACCAGGTTGGTTAAACCAATGATTTATATTTATCCAAGCTACTATACTAATATTATCTAAACCTCTAAATTTAGAATTATTAGGTATTTCAATATAATTACTTACCCCATTAAAACTATAAGCACTATTTGCCGTTCCATTACGATCCGAAGTTAACGTAGCCCCATTCACCGTTCCATGGTTTCCATTTCCAGATTCATCATTCGCATTCCCATTAAATGGCCAATAACCAACTAATCCATCTTTTGGGACATAATTTGGAATGTTTTGTGCAGACAAAAGGTTTACTACAAATATCAGCACAAGTACGAAGTAATATTTTTTCATGATTTAAAAATTTATTTGTTGACAAAAATAAGCTATTTCCAACTAAAAACAAAAAAGACCACGATTTCTAGCAGTCTTTAATGTCTTGTTATTTAGTTTATTGCAGTACTATCTTATTCACTTGGATTCATAGATTTTCTGATACATACCTAGGCGTCTAAAATCTATTATATAAAAAATATGCATGCGCTTCCTAAGCAAAAAGGCTGACTCCACAATGGGAATCAGCCTTTCTCTTAATAGGTAGAATGGAACTATTAATCTGTAATCACCACTTTATTATTCATGATTTGTCGCTCTTCATCTACGATATGGTAGACACCTCTCGCTAGATTCGTTAAGTTTAATTGTTTGATCTCGTCCGATACAATTGTAAATCTATGAACTTCAGCACCTACCATGTCAACCAATTTGTAAGTTCCGTTTGGTAAACCTGCAATATTGAACGAACCATTGTTTGGATTTGGATAGATTCTAAATTCAATGTTCTTAGCACTTGCTAAACCTGTTGTTTGGACTTCAAATTTAACACAAGACGAAGTATCCACACATCCATTCAAATTAATTTTCACTGCATAATTACCTTGTTGAGTAGGTTTAAACGCTTGTGATGTAGCATTCGCAATTGTAGCTTTATTAGCATCACAGTTTAACCATTGGTAACCCGCATTTGCTTGATTCACTGTAATCGTTGAATTCGCAATTAATAGATCTTTCGTTGGAAATGGATTGATCGTTAAATTCAACGTTGCTGTTGAATCACACCCATTCACATTTTTAGTTGTTA